>NZ_JAFCXI010000002.1:0-802187 GCF_049898245.1 Brevundimonas sp. TSRC1-1 | reverse complement strand
GACAGGGCGTCGCCGACCACGCCGCGCAGGCGTTCCACCATGGACTGCAGCGAAAGACCCAGCGTGTCCTTGTCCGACAGCGGCTTGGGCTGGACCGTCAGGTCCCCGTTGGCGATCTCGTCCGCCATGGTGGCGGTGGTCTTCAGATTGTCTGTCAGTCTGTTGAAGGCGTTGACCAGGTCCTTGATCTCGTCGTTCGACTTGATCTCGACCCGCTCGTCCAGGTCGCCGATGGCGACGGCGTCGGCCACGGTCATCAGGCGGCTCAGGCCGGCGCTGATGCCCAGGGCGATCCACAGGGCGAAGGCCACGGCGATGGCCAGGGCCGCCAGGGTCAGGACGACCACGAGGTTGCGTGTGTCAGCGTATTGCTTGCCCGTGTCCTCATCGGCCTTGACCATTGCGGCCTGGTTACGCGCCACGATCTTATGGAACAACTCCGTCATTTCGTTCGCGACGCTGCGGGCCTCGCCAGTCGAAAGCGCTACAGCTTCCGCCGACTGCCCCTTCCGTACAAACTCCGCCATGCGGCTCTCAAGCGCGGTCATGCGAGCCAGCAGGGTCTGCAGTCGCTGCCAATCGGGTTTCCCCTGGGCTGCAGCCTTCTCCTCGCCCTTGGCCAGAAGCTCGGCCATGGCCTCGCGCGCCTCTTCGCCCGTCGCCATATGCGTCGTCATCTCATCGGTCGAACGTGATAGAATCAGGTTCTTTTCAGCGCGGACCGACTCGAGAAGACGAATATTGGCTTCCTGCGAAGTCTCGAGCCGCGTGGCGGGTCCCGCGATCACGTCCGTGATCGCTTGGTTCAGACTGCCCAGGCTGTAGATGCCCAGACCGGCGATACCGACGAGCAGGATGATCATCATCCCGAAACCCGTGGCCAGTTTAGCCTTGATGGTGAAACGCATACTCTATCCCCTCGAAGAGCCGGTTAATGGCGGGTGGCGGACGCGGCCGGCTGGCGGGCGTCCTGCTGCTGATTGAAGATGGCCTGGAGGTCGGGAACGACGATGAACTCGCCGCCGCGCTTGACCAGGCACTGGATGAACTCGGGCCGCCAGCGCATGCCGACGCTGGGCGGCGCCTCAGAGTCGGCGCGGGCCAGGGTGGTGACTTCGTGGACCTTGTCGGTGCGAAGGCCGACCAGGGTCGGTTCGCCGGCCAGTTCGATCTCGATGACCACGATCCGGCTGTCGATGGTGGCGGCCCCCCGCTCCAGCCCGAAGGCCACTCGCAAGTCGGACAAGGGAATGACCTTGCCGCGGAAGTTGATGACCGCCCCGGCGAAGGCGCCGGCGCCGGGCACCACGGTCTCGGGCGCCAGGTCCATGATCTCCTGCACGCCGACGGCGTGAAGGGCGAACAGCTCGCCATTCAGTTCGAAGGTCAGGACCTCGACCTGTTCGGCGCCGGTCCAACCCGGCGCGGTGGTGATTTCGGCCTGGGTGCTCATATGGCTTCGCGCATCTGCGCCTCCTGCTGCTGGCCCTTGGCGACCAGGTGGCCGACGTCCAGGATCAGGGCCACGCCGCCGTCGCCCAGGATTGTGGCGCCCGAGAAGGTCGGCAGGCCGGAATGGAGTTTGGACATCGACTTGATCACCGTCTGGTGGTCGCCGATGATCTGATCGACCACCAGGCCGATCCGCTCGGTCCCGGTCGAGACGACCACGACCTTCTGGTGCAGTTCGGGCGGGGTGCCGGTCTCGAACATCTCGCGCAGGCGCAGATAGGGCACCAGGCTGTTGCGCAGCGAGATGAAGCTGCGGCCGCGCGAGCGCAGATCCTCGTCCAGCGACAGTTCCAGGCATTCCTCGACGGCGCCCAGCGGGATCACGTAGCGGCCCTGGCCGACGCGGACCAGCAGGCCGTCGATGATGGCCAGGGTCAGCGGGATCCGCAGCGACACCTCCGAACCCTCGCCAGGCCGGCTGGCGATGTCGATGGAGCCGCGCAGCGCCTCGATGGTGCGTTTGACCACGTCCATGCCGACGCCGCGGCCGGACAGATTGGTCACCGCCGCCGCCGTCGAGAAGCCGGGATGGAAGATCATCTGCAGCAGGTCGTGGTCGCTGAGTGCGGCGCCGGGCTCGATCAGGCCCTGCGCCTCCGCCTTGGCGCGGACGCGGTCGCGGTCGATGCCTCGACCGTCGTCGCGGATGGTGATGACCACCTCGCCGCCCGACTGATGGGCCGACAGGCGGATGCGGCCGGTGGCCGGCTTGCCGGCGGCCGCGCGATCCTCGGCGGTCTCCAGTCCGTGGTCGGCGGCGTTGCGGATCAGGTGGACCAGCGGGTCGGCCAGGCGTTCGATGACGGTCTTGTCGATCTCGGTCGTTTCGCCGTCGGTCGACAGTTCGATGACCTTGCCGGTCTCGCGGGCCAGGTCGTGGACCAGGCGGCGGAAGCGGCCGAACAGGGTCGCCACCGGCACCATGCGCAGCACCATCATGGTGTCGCGCAGCTCGCCCGACAGGCGTTCGATCTCTTCCGAGACGGCGCGCAGGGCTGTGTCGACGCCGGAATTGGCGATCTGGCTCAGGCGCGACTGGGCGATGACCAGCTCTCCCACGCGGTCCATCAGTTCGTCCAGGCGATCGGCCGGCACCCGCACGCTCTCGCTCGGCTTGGCCGTCTTGGCGACGCCGGCCTCGGCGGCGTCCGGAGCGGTGGGGGCGGAAGACTGGACCGGTGCGGCGACCTGAGCCGGTGCGGCGGCCTGGGGCAGGATCGAAGGCCCCTCGGCGACGACCTCAGCCGGACCGGTCTGGTCCGCAACGACCGCGTCCGCATTGGACTCGTCCAGGGGCTCGATCGACAGGTTCATCTCGTCCAT
Organism: Brevundimonas sp. TSRC1-1; assembly: GCF_049898245.1. Classification (NCBI taxonomy): domain Bacteria; kingdom Pseudomonadati; phylum Pseudomonadota; class Alphaproteobacteria; order Caulobacterales; family Caulobacteraceae; genus Brevundimonas; species Brevundimonas sp. TSRC1-1. The sequence continues at coordinate 799,352 of NZ_JAFCXI010000002.1, read as the reverse complement.
CACGAAGATGAAGACATCCTCGATCGCCCCCCGGCCCTGATCGGTGGTCAAGGTCACGTCCCAGGCCAGATAGTGGTCGGTCGGCTCGATCTGGCTCAACGGCGGCACGCGCGAGACGTCGGCCACGACGCGCGCCTCGCCCAGGTCGCGAAGCTCGGCCAGCAGCGCCAGAGGATTGGTGCCGTTCTTGAAGGCGTGGGACGGCAGATCGAACCGGATGCGCCAGGCCGTCTGGACGGGGGCGGCGGCGACGGGCGCATTCCCGTCCGCTTCGCGCACAGCCCGTTCCAGGTCGGCCAGCAGGACATCGCCCGCCGCGCCGTGATCACCCGTCGGATCCTCCATCAGGCGGCGCATATGATCCCGCGCCGCCAGAACGGCCGAAACCAGATCGGTCGTGGCCGCCACCTCGCCCTTGCGGACACGGTCGAAGGCGGTCTCGCAGTGGTGGGTGAAACCGGCCAGGGCGTCGAAGCCGAACATGGACCCCGATCCCTTCAGGGTGTGAAGGCCCCGGAACACGGCGTCCACCAGATCGCGATCCTCGGGTCGGTCCAGCAGATCGAGCAGGCCCTGCTCGATCAACTCCAGGTTCTCTCTCGCCTCAACCTGGAAAACGGCGATGGCTTCGTCGCTCATCGTCCCAGCACCTTCTTGGCCACACGCACCAGTTGATCGGGATCGAAGGGCTTGGTCAGCCATCCGGTGGCGCCTGCGGCCTTGGCCCGCGCCTTGAATCCTTCGTCGGATTCCGTGGTCAGGAAGACGATCGGCACGCCCATCTGATCGGGCATCCGGCGCATCTCCTCGATCATGGTCAGGCCGTCCATGACGGGCATGTTCAGATCGGTGATGATCAGGTCGAAGGCGCTGGCCTTGGCCTTTTCAATGCCCTCGGCGCCATTGACCGCTTCGGCTACCGAATAGCCGGCGTTGGTCAGCGCGATCTTCAGCGCGACGCGGATGCTGGGCGAGTCATCGACCGTGAGGATAGAAGCGGTCATTGGGCGGGTCCTTGGTGAAGCCAGAACTGGAGATCGTCAGCCGTGGCGTCCGTCAGGAAGCCGGCCGCATCGAGCGCTGGCCGAAATTCCGTCGCCGGACGTTCCAGGACCAGGGTCTTGCCGACCGCCCGGGCCTGGCGCCGCGCAGACTCGATCAGCTGCAATCCGCAAAGATCGACGGGCTGCTCATCGGCAAGGTCGAGACTGATGGTGTCGTCTTCCTCGAAGGCGTCGAGAATCGACTGGCGAAGGACGACGACGTTCTTCACTACGAGAGCAGCGTCGATCAGCACACGTTTCGTCATACCCCATCCCCACCACGCATGACGCCGAGCCATGCAACTGATCCCCATGGTTGACGATGGGCGTTAAACCGCCTTCAAAACTGCGATAGGTGAATCTACCTAGCTTGGCCGTAAGCAACGCAAGGCTGTGTCGTTCACTTCGACTTCACCTTCCCGGATTAGATTCGAATCCTCAGCAGAACCGCTGAACACAGGGGGGTCCGAATTGACCTACGTCGATGCAGATGATGAAACCTGCTATGAGGGCGACGTCTTCCACGGCCAGATCGCGGACGCCTCGCCCGCCTATATATGGCTGCTGAACCCACAGGGACGGATCGTCCATGTCAGCCGTGCGGCGCGGCGTTTCCAGCCGGAACCTCCAGCGCCCCATACCATGGCCTGGCGCGACGCCTGGCCGGTCGACTGCCGCTTTTCCATCGATCGCGGCGTCCAGGAAGCACAGGCGGGTCGGGCCTTCTCCTTCCGCACGCGATTCACCACTGAACAATCGTCGGCGGTCTATCTGGATACGACGGTCAGCGCCGTGCGCGACGACGCCGGGCGGATCGTGCGCCTCCTGGTCAAGGCCGAGGACGTCACCCAGGAGACCGAGACCGCCGCCTTCCTGAACACCGTCATCGAGGTCCTGCCCCTGGCCCTGACCGTCAAGGACGCCCGGACGGGCCGCTACATCCTGGCCAACCGCGCGGCGGAGAAACTGTTCGGTCGGTTCGAGGGGCTGACGGGACTGCGGGCCTCCGACGTCCTGCCCGCCGCCTTCGCTGAATGGGCGGCGGACGCCGTGCCGGGCATGGGCTCCCAGTCGACGGTGTACGAGGATCACGCTGAGGCCGGGTTCCGCTATCTGGCCGCCACCAAGCTCGCGACCTATGACGACGAAGGCGTGCGCCATCTGATCGGCCTGACCGAGGACATCACCCAGAAACAGCGCGACGCCGACGCCCTCTATCAGGCGCTGGAACAGGCCGAACAGGCCAACCGCGCCCGCAGCGCCTTCGTCACCAACATCAGCCACGAGATTCGCACCCCCCTGAACGGCGTCATCGCCGGGGTCGATCTTCTCGCCGCCCGCTCGACCGCGCCGGACATCCAGGAAGTCACCGAGATGATCCGCGCCTCGGCCGCCGTGCTGCAGGATCAGTTGCAGCAACTGCTGGCCGTCGCTCGCCTGGACGGGATAGAGGGGCCGCCGGAGGTCGAGACCTTCGCCCTTGGCGACCTGATCGAGCGGGTCGTCCGCCCCGCGCGCGAGGCCGCAAGGGCCAAGGGCCTGGCGTTCGTCGTCGAGATCGCCCCCGCTCTTCCCGCAGCCTTCGTCGGCGATCCGGCGGGCATAGAGCGGGTGCTGACGCCCTTGCTGAATAATGCGGTCAAGTTCACCCACCGGGGCGAAATCCGCCTGACCGTCGATCCATGCCAGAACGGGGGTGTTCGCTTCGCCTGCGTGGACACGGGCGTCGGTTTCGATCCCGCCCTGAAGGCGGCCATGTTCGCCGCGTTCCGGCAACAGGACGACGCCCTGACCCGCGAATACGGCGGCATGGGCCTGGGTCTGGCCTTAGCGCGGAAAGCCGCGCGGGCGCTCGGCGGGATCCTCGACGCCGCGCCGCGTGAGGACGGGGGGTCGGTCTTCTGGCTGGATCTGCCCCTGTCCACCGCGCCGGTTCAAACCACGGACGAAGTCACGACCGACCCGGTTGACCGGTTGCGCGTCCTGGTCGCCGACGACCATCCGACCAATCGCCGGATCGTCGAAATGATGCTGGAGTCCGTTGCGGACGTCACGACGGCCGAAGACGGCGTGGAGGCTGTGGAAGCCGCCGGGCGCGAAACCTTCGACGTCATCCTGATGGACATCCAGATGCCCCGCATGGACGGAATCACGGCGGTCGCCCGCATTCGCGACGCGGAACGCGCGGCGGGCCGGGCCCACGTCCCGGTCATCATGCTGACCGCCAACACCCAGCCCGAACATGTCGAAGCGGCGCGGCTGGCGGGCGCCGACCGCCACCTCGGCAAACCCTTCACCCTCGCCCTGCTTTTCAACGAGATCCAGGCCCTGCTGGCGGACGCCCCGGCCCGCACGCCCCTGGGCCGTCACGCGAACGTCCAGGGCGCGAGTTCGGCGTCCCGATAGAGGAAGCGGAAAACGCCTGATCTGTCGCAATAGGCCCTCGCGGCGCCGATGGAATCCGCTCCGACATGGAGCGACATCTATCTTTGAAGACCACGCGGGGGGCTGTGGCCGTCCGGGCGTCCTTGACGGCAAGGGTCAGGGCTTTGATGACGGTGTTCAGGAAGCAGCCCCCTGGCTGAGGTCGTCGCTTGATCGAGTGGAGAATGCGCTCGACCAAGGGGGGAGCGAGAACGTGACCAGAGAGAGACATTCGGGTCGCTTTGGTCACGTCGCCAAGGCCCTCTGGCACCCACTCTAGCCCATCAGGTTTCCGTTTGCGGACGCGACGACGCACGCGCAAAATCACCGGAAGTGACCGGAGTCACGCCGTGGCTTTCTACGATGCGATATTTTGCGCTGCCCACTGCTTCCCATAGGGGCGCTCGGACGACTGGGAAGCAGTTTTGGACCCCGGAGGGGAAGGCTAACTGCTTGTCTACCTTGGTCTCGACTTGGAGCGGGCGAAGAGATTCGAACTCTCGACCCCAACCTTGGCAAGGTTGTGCTCTACCACTGAGCTACGCCCGCACTCCGTAGGAGCTAGGTGCGCTCCCCGTCGAGGAGGGGGCGTATAGCGGAGGGTTGATCGGTCCTGCAAGCTCTTTTTTGCGACTATCGCGCTTCGCGCTATTTGGGCCGAATTCATGCCTAAACGGCCGAAGCCGGAACGCCCGTGCTCTCGCCGCCTGAGCGCTTTCGCGCTCAAGCAGCGAGCCGCCGCGCGGCGAGCGTAGCGCCCCTCCGCGCGTCAGCGCGGCGCCAAGCGGATAGCCCCGTCCAGGCGGATGCACTCGCCGTTGATATAGACGTTGCGCGCCAGTTCCAGCACCAGGGAGGCGTAGTCGGCGGGCGTGCCCAGGCGGCTGGGGAAGGGGATGGCGGCGGCCAGGGCGTCCTGGATCTTCTGGTCCATGCCGGCCATCATCGGCGTCCACATGATGCCCGGCAGGATGGTGTTGCAGCGGACGCCTTCCTGAGCCAGATCCCGCGCGATCGGCAGGGTCATGGCGTAGACCCCGCCCTTGGACGCCGAATAGGCCGCCTGGCCGATCTGGCCGTCCTGGGCCGCCACGGACGCCGTATTGACGATCAGGCCGCGCTCGCCGTCCGCCATCGGCTCCAGCGTCACCATGCCCGCCGCCGACTGCGAGAGGACGCGGAAGGTGCCGAACAGATTGACCCGCACCGTGCGTTCGAACTGGGCCATGTCGTGGGCCTTGATCTCGCCGGTGTCCTTCTTGCGCGAGACGGTCTTCATGCCGGTGGCGATGCCGGCGCAGTTGACGGTCAGCCGCTCCTGGCCGTGGGCGGCGCGGGCCTTGGCGAAGGCGGCGGCGACCGAGGCGTCGTCGGTGACGTCCACCTGGCAGAAGACGCCGCCGATCTCGGCCGCGATGGCCTCGCCCTTCTCGCCGTTCAGGTCGAACAGGGCGACCTTGGCCCCGGTGGCGGCGATGGCGCGCGCCGTGCCTTCGCCCAGACCCGAGGCGCCGCCCGTGACCACGGCGGAAATGGTGCTGTCGAGTTTCATCCCGGTCATTCCTATGTTGTACTGAACCTGAGTTTCGTTTGAGGATTTAGCGGCCATGAGCGCCAAAGCCAAACCCGTCGACGCCCTGGATCCGCGAAAGGCCCTCGTGCCCTCTGTGGTCAAGGTCAACGAGGTGCGAGTCGCCAAGGGCTTCTGGCCCAAGATCCAGCGCACGGCCGCCCGCATCCCCTTCGCCGATCAGGCCCTGGCCGCCTGGTACGCCGCGCGCGACCCGGCCACGCCCCTGCCCGCCAAGGGCATGATCTTCGCCGGCCTGGCCTATTTCATCATGCCGATCGACGCGATCCCCGACCTGTTCGCCGGCATCGGCTACACCGACGACGCGGCCGTGATCGCGGCTTTGATCGCCACCCTCGGCGCCAACATCAAACGCCGCCACCGCGACCAGGCCGAAGACGCGGTTCAGCGGTTGAAGGACAAATAGTCCAACCCCTCTCCCCTTGCGGGAGAGGGAGACCGCGCACGACGGCGTCAGCCGTCGTCCTGGCGCGGTCGGGCGAGGGGTCGCGCCGGCCTCGCCGTTTCGCACAGACCCCTCATCCGGCCCTTCGGGCCACCTTCTCCCGCAAGGGGAGAAGGAGACTCAATCCCCCACCGTCACCACGATCTTGCCCAGGGCCTGACGGTCGCCCAGCGCCTTGATCGCCTCCCCGGCCTTCTCCAGCGGGAAGGTCTGCGACACGCGCGGCTTGATCCTGCCCTCGGCGTACATCTGCATCAGCTCGGCCATGTTGGCGGCGTGGCCTTTCGGATCACGCGCGACGGCCGCGCCCCAGAAGACCCCGATCACCGACACCGATTTCAGCAGGGTCAGGTTCAGCGGCAGGGACGGGATTCCCGCCGGGAAGCCGACCACCAGATAGCGCCCGTTCCAGTCCATGGCCCGCAGCGCCGGTTCGGCGTAATCGCCGCCCACCGCGTCATAGACCACGTCGGCGCCGTCGCGACCCGTCGCCAGTTTGAACTCGCCCGACAGTTCCTTCTGCCCCGCCTTGTCCATCGGCCCGGTCGGATAGATCAGACCGTTGTCCGCCCCCAAATCCAGGGCGAACTGGACCTTGTCGTTGGTCGAGGCGGCGGCCACGACCCGCGCCCCCATGGCCTTGCCCAGTTCGACCGCGGCGGCGCCCACGCCCCCGGCCGCGCCGAGCACCAGGAGCGTCTCGCCCGCCTGCAGCTTCGCCCGGTCCTTCAGGGCGTAATAGCTGGTGCCATAGGTCATGATCAGGGCCGCCGCCTCTTCGAAACTCATGGCCTCGGGGATCGGAATGACCGTCTCGGCCCGCACCGCCAGCCGCTCCACCAGCCCGCCCCAGCCGGGCACGGCGATGACCCGGTCGCCCTTGGCCACGCCCTTGACGCCCTCGCCCACCGCCTCGACCACGCCGGCGACCTCGGCGCCGGGCGAGAACGGCCGTTCGGGACGGAACTGGTATTTGTCCTCGATGATCAGCGTGTCGGGATAGTTGATCCCCACGGCCTTGACCTCGATCACCACCTCGCCCGCCTTGGGCGTGGGATCGAGCACGTCTTCCATCACCAGGGTTTCGGGACCGCCAGGAGCCTTGGACAAGACAGCGCGCATTATTCCTCCTTGGCCTAGCGCGCTTCGCGCGACTTGAGGCCGTTGGTTTATTGGACAAGCCGACATGGCGCGGCCTTCATCCCAACGCTAAAGAGCGCCACGCCCGATTGAAAGAGGCGACAGAAACAGGCTCAGGAAGACGACATGACCGCCCTCATCCTCCACGGCGGCGCCGGCGCCCGGCGCGAATGCAACTATGACGCCGAGGTCGTGCACATGCGCCAGGTGGTCGAGGCCATGAAGGCGCGGCTGGAGGCGGGCGACAGCGCCCTGGACGTGGCCGTCGCCGCCGTCGTGATGCTGGAGGATTCCGGCCTCTATGTCGCCGGCAAGGGCGCCTCGCCCAATCTGGCCGGCGCCTATGAGCTGGACGCCAGCCTGATGGACGGATCGACCAAGCGCGCCGGGTCGGTCGCCGCCCTGCAAGGCTTCCGCAACCCCGTCGTCGCCGCCCGCGCGGTCATGGACCGCACGCCCCACGTCATGCTGGTCGGCGAGGGCGCGGCCCTGTTCGCGCACGATCAGGGGCTTGAGCCCATCGCCGACGAGGCCGCCTGGTACACGGGCGCCGGCCAGGGCGAGGACAATCATCCGCCCGGAACCCTCAGCCACGGCACGGTCGGCGCCTGTGTGCTGGACAGCCAGGGCCGCCTCGCCGCCGCCACCTCGACCGCCGGGGTCTTCGGCAAGATGCCGGGCCGCGTCGGCGACACCCCCATCCCCGCCGCCGGAACCTGGGCCGACGGCCACGCCGCGACCTCCTGCACCGGCCAGGGCGAATATTTCATCCGCGTCGCCGCCGCCGCCCAGGTCGCCTGGCGCGTCGCCGCCGGCCAGACCCTGGCCGCCGCCACCCAGGCCGTCATCGACGAGATCGGCGGGATGGGGGGCGACGGCGGAATGATCGCCCTCGACGCCGCCGGAAACATCGCCTGCCCCTTCAACAGCCAGGGCATGAAGCGCGCCTGGCTGACGTCCGCCGGCGATATCGGCGTCGAGGTGTTCGGACGCTGAAGATTACAGCTCTGTAAGGTGCGTTGCGGGCAATCGCTGATACGGTCCAGCCGCCCGGCGTTCCGGGCCTTGGAGAGCCGCATGAAATTCCGCCTGTCCCTTACCGTCGCCGCCTCGGCCCTGCTGCTGGGGCTGGCCGCCCCCGCCTTCGCCGCCCCGGCCCCCGCGCCCGCCGCTGTCCAAGCCGCCCAGGGCGTGGTCGTGCCGCCGCTGGGATTCGCCAAGCGCGTGCTGCCGAACGGGCTTGAGGTCTATACGGCGCGCGACGCCGACACCTCGAACGTGACGGTCCAGGTCTGGTACAAGGTCGGGTCCAAGGACGATCCGGCCGGCCGCTCGGGCTTCGCCCACCTGTTCGAACACCTGATGTTCAAGGCGACGAAGAACCTGCCGCCCGAGACCTTCGACCGGCTGACCGAGGATGTGGGCGGGTCCAACAACGCCTTCACCGCCGACGACACCACCGCCTATTTCGAAACGGTTCCCGCCAACCACCTGCAACGGATGCTGTTCGCCGAGGCCGAGCGGATGGGCTCCCTGGTCGTGGACGAGCCGACCTTCGTCGCCGAGCGCGACGTGGTGAAGGAGGAATACCGCCAGCGCATCCTGGCCAATCCCTACGGCCGGCTGTTCGGCCTGTTCGTGCCCGAGACCCTGTATCAGGAGAGCCCCTATCGCCGCGCCGGCATCGGCTCGATCGAGGAGCTCGAGGCCTCGTCCCTGGACGACGTGCTGCGCTTCCACGCCACCTATTACCGGCCCGACAACGCCTATCTGATCGTGGCGGGCAATTTCGACCAGGCCCAGCTGGACCGCTGGATCGACCAGTATTTCGCCCCGCTGAAGAACCCGACCACGCCCCTGCCGGCCAATAATGTCGTCGAGCCCGAGCCGACCGGCCCGCGCGACGCCACCTATTATGCGCCCAACGTGCCCCTGCCCACCGCCGTCGTCGGCTGGCCGACGGTCAAATACGCCGACGCCGACCGGGCCGCCCTGACCGTGCTGGACGGCATCCTGTCCACCGGCGAGTCGAGCCGCCTGTACCGGTCGCTGGTCTATGATCAGCAGATCGCCGCCCAGATCGGCTCGACCCCCGACTTCGCCCAGCAGGCCGGCAACCTGACCGCCCTGGCCATCATGGCCCAGGGCCATACGGCCGAAGAGGGCGTGGCCGCCCTGAACGCCGAGATCGCCAAGCTGCGCGACGCCCCCGTCACCGCCGCTGAACTGACCGAGGCCAAGAACGAGATCGTCGCCGACGCCCTGCGCAGCCGCGAGACGGTGGACGACCGCGCCACCGCGCTCGGTTTCGCCCTGATCAACACCGGCGACGCCGCCGCCGCCGACCGCGAGATCGCCCAGATCCAGGCCGTCACGGTCGCCGACATCCAGCGCGTGGCGCGCAAATATCTGACGCCGCAGCGCCAGGCGACGATCCGCTACCTGGCCGCCGACGAGCAGAACCCGCCCTCGGTTCAGAAGATGAACGTCGACGCCCCGGTCAAGGTCGCCGACCTGGCGCCGGCCGGAACCCCTGCGGTCCTGTTGCCCGAGGCCGAACGCACGCCCCTGCCGCAGCCGGGAGCCGAAGTGGCCCCGGCCACGCCCAGCGTCGCCGACTTCCGTCTGGACAACGGCCTGCGCGTCCTGGTCGCCCCGACCGACGGCCTGCCGCTGGTCTCGGCCCGTCTCAGCTTCGACGCCGGCTCGGCCGACGATCCGGCGGGCAAGGCCGGGATCGCCGCCATGACCGCCGCCCTGCTGACCCAGGGCACCAAGACCAGGACGGCGCCTGAAATCGCGACCCAGATCGAACAACTGGGCGCCTCGGTCGGCGCCGGCGCCGGCGTGGACTTCACCAATGTCTACGCCAACGCCCCGGCCAACGCCTTCCCGGCGACAGTCGCCCTTATGGCCGATCTGGTGAAGAACCCGACCTTCGCCGCCGAGGAGCTTGAGCGTCAGCAGGCCCAGGCCCTGGACGGCCTGCGCGTCGCGCTCAGCCAGCCGAGCTCCATCGCCAGCATGACCGTGGGCCGCGTCATCTATGGCGACGCCCCCTATGGCGCGACGCTCACGCCACAGACGGTGCCGGCCATCACCCCCGCCGACGTCGCCGCCTTCCACGCCGCCCGCTATCGGCCGTCGGACGCCACCCTGGTCTTCTCGGGCGACATCACCCCCGCCGCCGCCCGCGCCCTGGCGCAACAGGCGTTCGGCGACTGGCGCCCGGCCGGGACGGCGCCCGCCAACGCCGCCAATCCCGCAGGTCAGGCCCTGGCCCCGCGCATCGTGGTGGTGAACCAGCCGGGCGCTGGTCAGGCCGCCGTCACCGCCGCCATCCGCGGCGTGTCGCGCACCGACGCCGACTATTTCCCGCTGACGGTGGGCAACACCCTGCTGGGCGGCGGCTTCTCGTCGCGGCTGAACCAGGAAATCCGCATCAAGCGCGGCCTGTCCTACGGCGCCGGATCCTCGCTGGGCGTCCGCGCCGACGCGGGTCTCTTCACCGCCTCAGCCCAGACCAAGAACGAGACCGCCGACGAGGTCGCCGACCTGATCCTGGCCGAGATCGCCAAACTGGGCGCCGAAACCCCGACCCAGACCGACCTGGCCCCGCGCCGGGCCACCCTGATCGGCGGCTTTGGCCGCTCGCTGGAGACAGTCGACGGCCTGGGCGCCCTGGTCGCCAACCTGGCCCTGTACGACCTGCCGATGAGCGATCTGGCCGACTACGCCGGCCGGGTCCGCGCCGTGACGCCGGAACAGGTCCAGGCCGCCTTCGCCGACCACCTGCCGGTCAATCGCGCCAGCCTGGTGATCGTCGGCGACGGTTCGCTGTTCCTCGACGCCCTGCGCGCCAAACACCCGAACCTGGAGGTCATCGAGGCCGGGGACCTGAACCTGAACAGCGGCGCGCTGAAGTAGGGTTCGCGAAGACCTCTCCCTCCCCGTTCCGGGGAGGGAGGGGCGCCGCCTCAAATCCTCAAACCGACAGACACACCACCTGCGCCACGCGCAGGTCCCGCCGCAGGGCATCCGCCACCCGGCCATAGTTGTCGATGGTCACCGGCTCGCCCAGCGCCACCTCGTCCGCGCGCTGTTCGCCGCGAATGGCGGGAGCGAAGGATTCCGGCGCCGTGGTGTAGATTCGCCCCCGGCGCGGGGCCTCGGCGATGGTGACCCCCAGGACGCGGCCACGTCCATCCATCACCGGCGCGCCCGACAGACCCGACAGGGTGCCCTCCAGCCCGTCGGTGCGTCCGACCTCGGCCCAGGCCAGGACCGGCTCGTCACGGGCACCGCGCCCGAACACCTTCAGGGTCTCGCGGCCCAGCAGGCGCGAGGTTACCTCGCCGGCCCGCCCCTGGGGGAAGCCGGGATGGAAGGCGCGCTGGCCCTTGCGCAGCGGCGTCTGGGCGGCGACCGGCAGGGCGGGCGGGCCGCCGTCCGTAATGAGCAGCGCCACGTCGGCGCGGGGCGCCAGGCGCACGTCGGCGGCCACGGCCCGGCCGCCGCCGATCACCAGGGCCGGGCGACGACAGCCCTCAACCACATGGCGGGCGGTGATCCAGCGTCCGCGCCCAGCGATGGAAAAGGCGGTGCCGGAGCGGGGCCTGAACGGCGTGTCCGGCGCGTCCAGGGTGACGGCCGCATCGAAGGGGGTGACGGGCCCCAGCAGGGCGCCCTCGATCTCGTCCGGCGGCGGCGGCGCAGGCGGAGCGTCGGCGTTCTCGCGCCGGCCCAGCGACACGGCCAGCAGCACGCCCGCGACCGCGCTGTAGATGGCCCAGTCCGGCAGGCGGGGGAATTGCATGAGTCAGCCCGCCGATCAGCCGGTCAGGGCGGCGGACAGGATCACGGCCGTGGCGAGCTTGGCCCCCACCAGGACCACGGCGGCCGAGACCTCGCCGTCCTTGATCCGCTGCGGCAGGCCGTGCAGCATCAGGTCCACGACCCGGAAGGCCAGCAACTGTAGCACCAGGGTCGCCACCCCCCAGATGGTGATGTCCCGAACCGAGGTCGAGACCGACAGGGACACCGCCAGCGGAATGGCCAGACCGACCAGAATCCCGGCGAAGGCCACGGCGGCGGCCGGATTGCCCTCGCGGATCAGGGCGATCTCCTTCCACGGCGTCAGCATGGCGTAGATCGCCGCCCCCGCTGCGAGCAGCAGCAGGGTGACGGCCAGGTGCATGACCATGACCGGAAAGCCCGAGGCGAAAGCCTGCACCTCGGCGCTGGACAGAACGTCGGACAGTGATGGGTCCATATCCACACGCCTTGCCCGATTGCCGCCCCAATCCGCAAGCGCGGCGAAGCAACACCTTGTGACGAAAGATTACAGACCGTCGTCCTTCGGCGTGTTCGCGCGCGCCTTGGCCAGGGCCGCGCTCTCGCGTTTCAGCGGCTTGGCGACCGGGCAGACCTCCTGGACATAGCCGTTCAGGGTGTTGGTCAGTTGGTCGGGCGCCAGGCTGTAGTGAACGTACTGGCCCTTCTTTTCGCTGGTCACCAGACCCGCGACCTCCAGCACCGACAGATGCTGGGACACCGCCGGCTTGGAGATCTCGAACTTGGCCGCGATCTCGCCAGCGGTCAGGTCCGCGTGGGCAAGATAGGCCAGGATCTTGCGACGGACGGGACTGGAAAGGGCTTCGAACACGCGTTGCATAGGGCGGTATTTAAGCGATTTGCTAACCGCTTGCCAGCGACTCATTTCGGTGATTAAGTGATTACCTAACTACCTACCGGGAGGCGCGACATGCACCACCATGATCCCTGCGCCGTGAACAGCCTGGTCGTGACACCCGGCTGCAGCCCGACCGAGGGTCGGGTGGTCTGGGACCCGCTTCATTCGCTGTGGAACGGCGGCATGCTCGCGGCCACCCTGATCTTCGGCGCCATGACCTTCAGCCTGGCCGCTGTCGCGGCCTTCGTGGTCACGACGGGGGCGACCCTGCTGCTGGGCCATTCGGTCGGATTCCATCGCCGGCTGATCCACGGCAGCTTCGAATGCCCGCTGTGGCTCGAGCGGGTTTTGGTCTGGTTCGGGACCCTGGTCGGCATGAGCGGTCCCTTCTGGATGATCCGCAGCCACGATATGCGCGACTGGGCCCAGCGCCAGACCAACTGCCACGACTATCTGGCCCACCGGCGGCCTATGGCGGTCGACGCCTGGTGGCAGATGCACTGCCGGCTGGTGCTGGAACGACCGCCGCGTTTCGATCTGGGCCGGATCGGCCGCGATCCCTTCTATCGGTTCCTGGAACGGACCTGGATGCTGCAACAGCTTCCTGTCGCAGCGGCGCTGTGGCTGATGGGCGGCTGGGGCTTCGTGGTCTGGGGCGTATGCGCCCGGGTCTCGGCTAGCGTCATCGGCCATTGGTTCGTCGGCCATCAGGCCCACCGTCGCGGTCCGCAGACCTGGCTGGTGCGCGAGGCGGGCGTCCAGGCCCATGACGTGCCCTGGGCCGCCATCCCGACCATGGGCGAGGCCTGGCACAACAACCATCACGCCTATCCCGGCTCGGCGAAGATCGGCCTCTATCCCGGCCAGAGCGACTGGGGGTTCCGGTTCATCCAGCTGCTGGAGCGAATGGGTCTGGCCTGGGACGTGCGGACGCCGGAGACGATGACGGAGCGGGCGGCTCAGTTAGGGCGAGCTTCGGCATGAACCGCGAGCGCATTCCCTTCGACCATCTGTTTCGCGCCTTCATCTTCGGAGCGGTCGCGGGCGGCGCCAGCTTTTCGGGTCAACTCATTTTTTTGGCCATGTGGGATCAGCTTTCAGCAACGGACTATCCGACACAACTCTTCGCTTGGCTGATTGGGATAATCCTCTTCTTCAGCGCGGCTACGCCCGTCTTTCTCATCGGCATCGTGATGGTGGGCTGGCCAGCCTGGGCCATGACGCACAGAATGGGGCTGCGCTCGCCTTTGGTCGGGGCCGTGATTGGCGCGCCCAGCGCGAGTCTGGCCCAGTGGATTCTCTGGCCTATCGTTCCGCCATACCTGCTCATTTTTCCCGGCGCGGCCGCAGGCTATGTCGCTTGGTGGATGGTCTACAACCGGCCGATTAAGCCGCTTCCGCCCCCGCCGCCTGCTCCGCCTTCCTGAGCGTGCTCGCCCGCACCTTCTCGCTCTCGGACTTCAGCTGGCCGCAGGCGGCCAGGATGTCGCGGCCGCGGGGGGTGCGGATGGGGCTGGCGTAGCCGGCCTTGTTCAGGATGGCGGCGAACCGTTCGATGGTCTTCCAGTCCGAGCATTCGTATTCGACGCCCGGCCAGGGGTTGAACGGGATCAGGTTGATCTTGGCCGGAATGCCTTCGATCAGCTTCAGCAGGGCCCGCGCCTCATCGGGGCTGTCGTTGACGCCCTTCAGCATGACGTATTCGAACGTCACCCGGCGCGCGTTCGACAGGCCCGGATAGGCCCGGATGCCCGCCAGCAGCTGGTCCAGCGGATATTTCTTGTTCAGCGGCACCAGAACGTCGCGCAGGGCGTCGTTGGTGGCGTGCAGGCTGATGGCCAGCATGGCCGCCGTGCGCGTGCCCAGGGCGTCGAGCTGCGGCACCACGCCCGAAGTCGAGACCGTGATCCGCCGACGCGACAGGGCGATGCCCTCATTGTCAGAGATGATGTCGATGGCGTCGGCGACATGGTCCAGATTGTAGAGCGGCTCGCCCATGCCCATGAAGACGATGTTCGACAGGCGACGGTCTTCTTTCGGAGACGGCCATTCCTCCAGGTCGTCGCGGGCCACCTGGACCTGGGCCACGATCTCGGCGGCGGTCAGGTTGCGGACCAGCTTCTGGGTTCCGGTGTGGCAGAAGGTGCAGTTCAGGGTGCAGCCGACCTGGCTGGACACGCACAGGGCGCCGGCCCGGCCCACGTCGGGGATATAGACGGTCTCGATCTCGATGCCCGGGGCGGTGCGGATCAGCCATTTGCGGGTGCCGTCCTTCGACACCTGACGTTCGACGATCTCGGGCCGAGCCAGGGTGAAATGCTCGGCCAGCTTGGCCTGCATGTCCTTGGCCACATTGCTCATGGCCGCAAACTCGGTGACGCCGTAGTGATGGATCCAGCTCCACACCTGGCTGGCGCGCATCTTGGCCTTTTCGGGCGGACAGACATTCGCGTCGATCAGCGCCTGGCGCAGGCCTGCGCGCGTCAGACCGGACAGGTTGACGGGGGCCTTCAAAGCGGGCGCGTTCGAGACACGGGAAAGATCGAGCGTGATGCTCAAGGCGGCGATCCTGGATGCGGTTTAGCCGGCCTATATAGCACGAACCCCGGCAATTGCATGACCGGGCGGTTCCCGACCCGACTAGAGCCCCACGTCCCACACCCCAGCATCGCGCATCCGGGTCAGTTTCGCCTCTTCCGCCCGGCCGCCCATTTCCTGGGCCATGCCGCGAACGGCGATGGAGACTGTGGTCTTGTGCACGCCAGGGACCAGGGCGTGGGCGAAGGCGGCGCCGGCCAGCCGCAGCAGGCGGAAACCGAAGACGGTCGAAGCGGCCATATGCTGGAGATAGGTCTCGCCGACCTGGCGGGGGTGCTCGCGGAACAGGCGGTCGAACGCCGTCGAACCAGAGCGGGCGCGGTCGATCGTCGTCTGGCTCATGCGGCGGCTCCGGGTGTTCGCGAACGTCAATGGTCATGTGGGAGCGGGCCTGACGCAAGCCTTGTTTTGCAACCCCCGACACAAGCCGCCGCCGAGCCCATCGTCATGCGCGAGAACTCGGGCTAGAGTCGCGTCTCGATCAAGGAAATCTCGATGACGCTTCGCTCCACGGCCGCCTCGACCCTCGCTCTTGCGGCCGCTCTGCTGGCCTTCGCCGGTCCGGTCCTTGCGCAGTCTCCGGCGCAGTCCGGCCCCAGCTATCTTCCCTATGACGGCCGGCGCGGAGTCTTCAGTTTCGCCGCCGGCCTGGAGGCCTCCCTGCCCGCCGTGGTCCAGGTGACGACCCTGGGCCAGTCGCGCGGCCCCAGCTCGGACGCCGACGATCCCAAACCCTACGCCTCGGGCTCGGGCGTCATCATCGACGCGGCCCAGGGCATATTGATCACCAACAACCACGTGGTCGAGAACGGGCGGAAATTCACCGTCGACCTGACCGACGGCCGCCTGTTCGACGCCGTCCTGGTCGGGGCGGACAAGGCCACCGACATCGCCGTGCTGAAGATCGTGCCCGACGGCCGGCCGCTGAACCTGAAACAGGTCCAGACGGTCGATTCCGACACCCTGCGCACCGGCGACCTGGCCTTTGCGGTCGGATATCCGCTGGGCCTGGACCAGACCCTGACCATGGGGGTCATTTCGGGCCTGAACCGTTCGGGCCTGGGCGACGCCGTCGAGGACTATATCCAGACCGACGCGGCCGTGAACTCGGGCAATTCGGGCGGGCCGCTGCTGGACAGCCGGGGGCGGCTGATCGGGATCAACACCTCCATCCTTTCGGGCGGCATGGGCGGGGGCAATGACGGCATCGCCTTCGCCGTGCCGACGCGGATCATGCTGTATGTCGCCGACCAGCTGCGCGCCCACGGCGAGGTCAAGCGCGGCGAGACCGGGGCCATCTTCGCCTCCCTGACCGCCGAACGCGCCCGCGAGATGCGGCTGGGCATCGTGCGCGGGGCCGTGGTCGCCGACGTGGCCCCCGGCTCGCCGGCCGAGCGGGCGGGCCTGCGCGACGACGACGTCGTCACCCGCATCCAGGGCCGGCCGGTGGCCAACGCCGGGTCGGTCAACGCCACCGTCGGCGTCGCCGCGCCGGGGTCCAGCCTGAACGTGGTCTATCTGCGCGCCGGGCACGAGGCGACGACCGCCCTGACGGTTGCGACCCCCGTCGAGGGCGCGGTCCATATCGGCGCGCACCGGGTGCTGGCTTACGGCGCCACCCTGCGCGACCTCGATGGCGAGGTTCAGGTCGTCGCTGTCGAGGGCGGCTCGGCGGCGGCCCAGGGCGAACTGATCGCCGGCGACATCATCACTTCAGTCGGGGGCGCCCCGGTCGCAGACGCCCGCGCGGCGGCCGAGGCCCTGCGCGGATCGGCGGGCGCGACCGCGGTCGAGGCGCGCCGCAATGGCGATACGGTGACGGTGAACCTGGAAATCCCTCTTACGGCCTGAGGGCGCGGCCTAAAGGCTTCGGGTCGGGCGCCGACCGTGGCGCATCCGACCCGAGCCTGGCTCCAGAAAGAAACACCCGCCTTGCCTGGGAGGGGGAGGGGATCGGCAAGGCGGGCGCTCGCTTGGAGGAAGCATCGGCCGCCGGAGCCCTTTGTGGAAACATCCAGGGGGCTGGGGGGGCTGTTCAGGATCCGGATGCTTCCGAACTCCGACGAGCCGATGATCGGTATCTCGCCTTCCAAACGGGCGGGCGAAGGACCGAAACAGGGCCATTTGGTGTCGCGGGCGTTTTCTTCCCTGCCAGACCCCTCTGGCGCCGCTCGCCGGGGCGACTAAGTTCAGACCATGAGCATGACCCCGCACGAGGCCCAGTCCCAATCCGGCACGGTCTTCTTCGAACGGCGCGAGCTGGACCTGATCCTGCGGGTCTATGGCCGCATGGTCGCCCAGGGGGAATGGCGCGACTACGCCATGGTCGGCCACAAGGACTTCGCCGAGTTCGCCGTCTTCCGCCGGTCGGGCGACGCCCCCTTCTACCGCATCGAGAAACGCCCGGCGCTCCAGGCGCGTCAGGGCCAGTGGGCGATCATCGGCGAAGGCGGCCAGATCCTCAAACGCGGCCGCGACCTGGCCCAGGCGCTACGGGTGTTCGATGGGCGGAAGTTCCAGGTGATCGACTGACCCAAAAGAAAGGGCCCCGCGAGGGGCCCTTTCCGTATCCGTCTTGCGACAGGTCTTAGTTCCGGTTGCCGCCCATGAAGGCCAGCAGGAATTGGAACAGGTTCACGAAGTTGATGAACAGGCTCAGGGCGCCGAAGCCCGTGGCCACGCCCATGGCGTTCTGGTCGCCGCCCAGGGCGTAGTAGGTCATCTTCAGACGCTGGGTGTCATAGGCGATCAGACCCGCGAAGATCAGCACGCCCAGGCCCGAGATGATCAGGTACAGGGTCCCCGACTGCATGAACATGTTGACGATCATCGCGACGATCAGGCCGATCACGCCGAAGATCAGGAAGGTGCCCATGGCCGTCAGGTCCTTCTTGGTGGTGTAACCCACCAGGCTCAGACCGCCGAAGGCCGCCGCCGTGACCAGGAAGGTCGAGGCCAGCGAGGCGCCCGTATAGCGCAGGAACAGGACGCCCAGACCCGCGCCGATCGAGGCCACCACGGCCCAGTACAGCAGGTTCACGCCCTTCGCCGTCGGGTTCTTCATGAAGAACATCGAGCCGAACAGCAGCACCAGGGGCGAGAACTGGACGATCATGCCCAGCATGGTCAGGCCGACGCGGCCGTCCGGCGTCACGCCGAACAGCAGTTGCTGCACCGCCGGCACATTGCCGGTGACATAGGCCAGAGCCGCCGCGACCACGAGGCCCAGGGCCAGCTTGTTGTAGACGCCCAGCATGAAGCCGCGCAGGCCGGCGTCCACCGACATGTCGGCCGTCTGCGGCAGGGGGCGGGCGTAGCCGTTGTTGAAATCGCTCATGGCGACGTGCTTTCTCCGATTGGCCGGAGAGACTTCTCCGATCACAGGGCTCGAATATCGTGAGCCACAGGCTCCACTGCAAGGAAAACCGGA
Organism: Brevundimonas sp. TSRC1-1; assembly: GCF_049898245.1. Classification (NCBI taxonomy): domain Bacteria; kingdom Pseudomonadati; phylum Pseudomonadota; class Alphaproteobacteria; order Caulobacterales; family Caulobacteraceae; genus Brevundimonas; species Brevundimonas sp. TSRC1-1. Next base: position 780,989 of record NZ_JAFCXI010000002.1, on the reverse strand, counting down.
CTTGGAGGGCGCGGTTCCTGCCGCTACCTTCGGTCGCATGTTGCGCCTGTTCACCGCCCTGACCCTGCCGCCGGACGTCGAGGAGACGCTGAAACGCCGCCAGTCGGGCCTTCCGGGCGCGCGCTGGCGGCCCCTGGACGCCCTGCACGTCACCCTGGCCTTCTACGGTGAGACGGACGAGCGCCGGGCCGACGACCTGGCCTCCGAACTGGCCCGCGTCGCTGGCGGCCCCTTCGAGATCGTGTTGAAGGGCGTCGGCGCCTTCGGCGACGACCACCGCAGCCACACCCTCTGGGCCGGGGTCGAGACGCCCAACGAACGGCTGGCCGTCCTGGCGGGCCGCTGCAAGAAGGCTGGCGAACGCGCGGGCCTGACGCTGGAGGCCCGCGACTACCGCCCGCACGTCACCCTGGCCTATCTGAAGCCCCAGACCAATCCGGACCGGATCGGCGCCTGGATGGCGGGCCACAATCTGCTGCACTCGCCGCCGATCCGCATCGACCGCTTCGGCCTCTATTCCAGCGTCCTGACCGGCGACGGCAGCCAGTATGCGCTGGAGCGGGAGTATCTGCTGTGACCTACGCCGTTCCGCCGCACGTGACCCTGGGTCCGACGCTGGAGACGGCGCGGCTGATCCTGCGTCCGCCGGCGGTCGAGGATTTTCCGCGCTGGGCCGAGTTCATGGCCGATGAGGAGACCGCCCGTTTCATCGGCGGCGTCCAGCCCCCGCCCCAGGTCTGGCGCACCCTCTGCGCCGTCGCCGGCATGTGGGCCCTGACGGGCGAGGGCATGTTCTCCATCCTGGAAAAATCGACCGGTCTCTGGGTCGGACGGATCGGCCCCCTCCACCCCTATGGCTGGCCGGGCCGTGAGGTGGGCTGGAGCCTGCACCGCGACGCCACCGGCAAGGGCTATGCGGTCGAGGCGGCGGCCGCAGCCATGGACTACGCCTTCGACGTCCTGGGCTGGGACGACGTGATCCATTGTATCGATCCCGACAACCTGCCCTCGGCCCGGGTGGCGACGCGGCTGGGCTCGGTCAATCGCGGACGCGGCCAGTTGCCCGAGCCGATGCAGGATCATGTCATCGACCTGTGGGGTCAGACGCGCGCCGACTGGGCCGTCAATCGGGCGCGCCTGAACCCCTGACGGCAACCGAAGGCCGGCTTGCAACGTATCCGTTTTTCAAACCCGAACGAGGATACGCCCGATGATCCGCGCCGCCCAGATTACCGCCTCCCTCGTCGCCGCCGCCCTGATCGCCCTGCCCTCCGCCGCCCTGGCCCAGTCGCGGGCCGTCGATCTGGACCGGTTCGACGGCCGCTGGTTCGAGATCGAGCGCAGCCATAACGACGTCCAGAAGGACTGCAGCCGGGCCCAGATCGACTTCACGCGTCAGGATCGACCCGACCGCTACGGCATCGTCGTCACCTGCACCCGCCGCGCCGACGGGCGCAACGAGGTGCTGCGCGCCAACGCCCGCATCGCCGACACCACGACCAACTCCAAATTCCGCTTCACCCTGCCCGGCCTGCTCAGCTTCGGCGGTCTGGCGGGCCAGAACTACTGGGTCTGGGACCATGATCCGGAATACAGCTGGGCCATCCTGGCCCTGCCGAACAAGTCCGACTGGTGGATCTGGCATCGCGACCAGAGCGTCTCTGCGGCGGAACGCAGCCGCCTGATGGCCCGCGCCCGCGCCCTGGGCCTGGACATGAGCCGGGTGGTCAGCACGGGGCGCTGAGAGGCCCGGATCGACGTCGCAACACGCCGCGCTCGCCCGCCCCCAAGCCTTAAGGCCGTATTATCCCCCCGGTCCGCACGACTACTGAATAGTCAAGCTGGACGAACGCAGTTACCCGTGACATCGCCCTCAACCACGGAGCGATCATCGTGACCGACTGCTGCGCCCACAACACCCCCATCCTGTCGCGCCGGAGCGCCTTCGGTCTGATCGCCCTGGGCGGCGGCGTCAGCCTGTTGTCCACCCTGGCGCCCGGCGTCGCCCGGGCGCGGGGCCACACCGAAATCCTGCTGCTGACCTGCATGGACTATCGCCTGACCGATGACACCATCGCCTATATGGAAGGCCACGGTCTCCATGACAAATACGACCACGTCGTCCTGGCCGGCGCCTCGCTGGGCGCTCTGACCGACAAATTCCCCAGCTGGGGCGAGACCTTCTGGACCCACATGGACGTCGCCATCGACCTCCACCACATCCACAAGGTCATGGTGATCGACCACCGCGACTGCGGCGCCTACAAGGTCCTTCTGGGCGCCGAGACCGTCGATACGCCGGACAAGGAACTGGCGGTCCACACTCAGCAGCTTCACGCCCTGCGCGACGCGATCAAGCAGCGCCACCCCCACCTGGAGGTCGAGCTGGCCCTGATGGATCTGGACGGCGATGTCGAGGAGATCGCCTGAGGCGAGGCAAAGCTTCCCCCGACTGCCCACTGGAAACACGCCCTGCCGTCAACGCCAGACGACAGGGCGCTTCATGCATTCCTTGTTTGCGAACCTAAGAAGCTGTTAGGCGCAAAGCGAGTTGAACGATGCCTCGTGACCGGTCACCGGTGACCGGTGACGGATAGACCCAACCTCCGGACCTCACAAGGAATAGTGTCTCCAGCAATATCGGCTTTGGAAACTGGTATTTGGACGCTGGGAGACGTCCACCTTCACTGTCGGCCTAATTGAGCGCGAGTTGAATATGCTTCCGCCGCGCTGAGGACAGTGAATATGCGAGTCAGGTCAACCCCTTGCGCTGCCGCAGCAAGGAATTGACGAACAATTTCATACGAGTTATAAGAACTGGCTCGGCGTGACCCCGCCGGGATTCGGGCCCGGATCGTCAGCTTAGCAGGCAGCCGCTCTATCCATTGAGCTACGGGGCCGTACCGGTTGAAGCCGGGCCGCAGAAAGAGGGATTGCCGTCCCCCTTTCCGCCAAGCCCGGATCAGACCCTCCTAACGAATGCGTGCCAACGCATCTTCATCTCCTTTCTCGTTAAGCCACCCCCGACTCGCGTTGGGGGTGGTCGCACGCCGTCTATGGACTGATTAAGGACAATGTTCAACCCACCCACAATAAACTTGCATTATGGGGTTCGTTGTGAGATCGGTTGCTCATGAGTTCCGATCTCGACACCACGCTGGTCACTGTAGATGACATCCTCGCGGCGCTCCGCGAGCGTGAAGAATTGACTGCTCGTCTTTCTGATGTGGAGCGTAAGATTCAGGGGATCCGGGCATTTATCGGAGAGGCCCGATTTTCAGCAATCAGCCCCATCAGCACAGGCGCTGCCGACGCACCCGCGACCCCACCCTCTTTTCGATCTGTCTTGCAAGAAGCCTTGGAAAATGCCCCTCGCGGCCTCACTTATCCGGAGCTACGTGAGATCCTTATTGATGCAGGGTTCGGAGAGCGACTAGAAAACTCACCTAACAACTTTTTCAACGCGATTGGGCGACTTTTGTCGCAGAATAAGGCTGTAAAGCGCGGCGGCCGGGTATTCTGGATGAATTTCTATGAGGCTCTCAGCGACGATGAATTGAGTGCGCTAGATGGTCACGACCAAGCCCACACTACTCCCGAAGCGATAATTGCCACCCTAAAGGAGGCTTCCGGTCCCCTGAAAGCTGCGGAAGTCATCGACATAATGGTCCAAACGCACAGCTATATCAAAGCTACAGCGATCTACGCTGCGCTAAGCCGTTTGACGAAAGACCGCACTCTCAAGCGTGATGAGCATAGCCGTTATTCGGTAGCCTGAACCTCTGGACCGGGGTCGAGTGGTCTGGACACGGCAAACTTAAACTGACCCACTACCCAGCTTGCAATCAGAACATATCCGGAACATAAATCCGGCATGGCCGCCACCGCAGTCTCGCTCGAACTGGTCTTCAGCCGGCCGGAAACCACCCTGTCGGTCACACGGGGGACGGCGCGGCTGATGCTGGACATGGGCTATGCGCCCCTGCTGGAGGTCTGCCTGCCCAATGGACGGCGGGCCGACGTCATGGCGGTCGGGCCGAAGGGCGACATCGTCATCTGCGAGGTCAAGTCGGGGGTGGAGGACTATCGCGTCGACCGCAAATGGCAGGAATACGGGCCGTTCTGCGACGCCCTGTATTTTGCGGTCGCGCCGGAGTTTCCACAGGACGTCCTGCCGGAGGCGCCCGGGCTGATCGTGGCCGACGGCTTCGGCGGGGCTGTCGTGCGGACGGCCCCGGTCAGTCCGCTGGCGCCGGCGCGACGCAAGGCCCTGACCCTGGCCTTCGCGCGGCTGGGGGCGATGCGGACGATGCGGGATTAAATCAGAGGCGGCGGAAGACGGCGGAGGCCAAACCTTCGGCCGTCAGGCGCGCCTCGACCTCGGCCAGGGCCTCGATCACGACCCCGCCCTTGTCGCCTGTGGAATGGATGATCCGTTCGGCGTCGATCATCAGGGCCGAATGGCCGGTCCAGTCCTGATCGCCGCCGGGCGCCAGCCAGACCACGATGTCGCCGCGCAGGTGCGGGCCGGCGGGGGCCGCCTGGCCCAGTTCGGCCTGGGCGTCGGAGCGACGCGGACCGGGCAGGCCGCAGGCCAGCAAGGCCTGCTGCACCAGGCCGGAACAGTCGGTGGAGACGGAGGAGCGGGCGCCCAACTCGTGCGGCCGGCCCAGCAGGCGTTCGGCCACGGCGGCCAGGTCGCGTTCGAAATCGCCGACGGGTTGCAGATCCGTCTCGGCCAGGCCCTCGGCCGTCTCGACCACCAGGGCGTTCAGCGGCAGGGCGGCGTCCACGGCGGCGACGCGGCGGGTCGGCAGGGGCGCCCCGGCCGACAGACTGTCCAGCACCACCCAGCCGACCACGCCGTCACGGCGCGCCCGGCCCCAGGCCCGACCGTTGGCCCGGTCCAGAACGTCGAAGATCTCGCCGTGCAGCAGCTGGTCGATGCGGTCGTCTCGGTCCGACAGGATGTCGGCCACGGCGACGCGGCAATGCATGGGCTCGGTCTTGCGATAGGCGGACGCGCGCACCAGCCCTTCCAGCGCCTGTTCGGCGAGGTCGGGGCGAGCGAGACGGTCGCCGGTCGGAAGAAGGTCGAGGACGTCGGTCAAACGTGGACTCGCATGGTTGAACCCAAACCCTATCGTCAGATGCCGAAGGGGCCGTTAACAGCCGTCTTTTTTCTGAAAGAAATCAACAGAACCGCGTTTTCAAATAGTGGAAACAAGCCCTTAGGGCCTGAGCCTCGCCGCCTTCGGGATAGCCGGGCCGGGCGCGGGGGTTCCAGGCGAAGATGTCCATATGCGCCCACGCGCCGGTGGTCGGGGCGAAGCGCTGCAGGAACAGGGCGGCCGTCACCGACCCCGCCTGGGCCCAGGCCGAGGAGTCGTTCTTCAGGTCGGCGATCTCGGTGTCCAGAGCGCTGCGATAGCCGGCCCACAGCGGCATCCGCCACAGAGGGTCGCGCACCGCGGTCGCCGCCGCCAGCAGGCCCTCGGCCAGGGCGTCGTCGTCGGTATAGAGGGGCGGCAGGTCCGGCCCCAGGGCGATTCGCGCCGCCCCGGTCAGGGTGGCGAAGTCCAGGGTCAGGTCGGGCCGATGCTCGCCGGCCCGCGTCAGGGCGTCGGCCAGGATCAGCCGCCCCTCCGCATCGGTGTTGCCGATCTCGATCGTCAGCCCCTTGCGGCTGTTCAATATGTCCCCCGGCCGAAAGGCGTCGGCCGAGACGGCGTTCTCCACCGCCGCCACGATGACCACCAGCCGCACCGGCAGATCGGCCTGCATGACCAGCCGCCCCAGGGCCAAGGCGTGGGCCGATCCGCCCATGTCCTTCTTCATGTTCCGCATCCCGGCGGCCGGCTTCAGGTCCAGCCCCCCGGTGTCGAACACCACCCCCTTGCCGACCAGGGCCACCAGGGGCAGATCGGCCTGGTCCAGCTTCCAGCCGATCTCGATCAGGCGCGGGGCGCGGTGCGGCGCGGCGGCGCGGCCGACGGCGTGGACGGCGGGATAGTTCGCCTCCAGCAGGGCGTCGCCCTCGGTCACCGTGATCGCGGCCCCGGCGCTCTCGGCGATCTCGCGGGCGATGGTCTCGATCTGCAACGGTCCCATGTCGGCGGCGGGGGTGTCGACCATCTCGCGCGCCAGGGCGCAGGCGGCGACGATCCGCGTTGTCTCGGCGAGGTCCAGCCCCTCGGGCGCGACCAGCCGGACCGGCGTCTTGTCCGGCCTGGCCTTGTAGCGGTCGAAGACATAGGCCCCCAGCAGGAAGGCCAGGGCGGCGGCCTGGGCCTGATGCGGCTCGGTCTCCAGACGATAGAGGCCGCCGGGCAGGCGGGCGGACAGGCCCCGCGCCGCCATCGGATCGAAGACCGGCCCCGTTCCGACCAGGACCTGGCCGATCCCGTCGCCCTGGGGCGCGATCAGAAGCTGACCCGGCTTGCCCTCGAACCCGTGCAGATCGGCCCAGCGTCTAGCGGCCGCATCAAGCACGCTGTCCGGGTCGACAAATCGGATTGGAATCGCGGCGCTGCCCTGGGAAGCGAGCTCTAGGAGGCTGTGGAACTCGCCCGTCATGGGAAATCCTTATCGAGGTCGGCGGATGGTCTAAGCCCGGCCTATCTCATACGGACATAGAATGGCGAGATCTCCGCGTCTCGCGCCTCTCCGCACACCAGCCTAGAATTCTGAACCGCACCACGTCGAGCAGCATTTGAGCTGCATAGCCGTTCAAAAATGTCATCCCAAGAAGGCCAAATTAGCCTGGGGAAGCACGAAACAGTCGAGCCAAGGAGCGGACGCTTGCAATCCCGTTTCCAAAGCGAGCTTGTTTAATCGTTGCAATCACGTCAGATATTTCACGACAAAAATATGTCTTCGCATTAGAGTTGAACACAATCAATGCTGATATTGACGTTAGGAACGCAAGCGAGCGCTTCGACTTGGATCTTCAACGCCGTGAGAGCTATATTCTCTGTAAACGAGATTCACGCCGCAAGCGCGATGAGTGAAGAAGGTTGCCAATTTCTCGGCATGATGCCCTCAGGCTTTGACCACTTCATTTTGAAATCACACCGAATGGATAGTAATCTTATCAATTTGGCTCGAATATCGTCATCCAAGGTTATAGTTACTTCTAGAGATCCTCGCGATGTTCTAGTTTCGCAAAAAGAGCGGTTCGATTCCGAGTATCGAGATCAAATAGGCTCGTTGTCACGCTCCCTAGTATCAATTGCTTCGATCCCCACGTCGCTTGACACGATGCACCTTCAATATGAAGATAGATTTTTTGAGCGTAGCGACACAATTCGTCGCCTCGCGAGTTTTCTATCGCTTCCCGTTACTGACGAGCAGTGCGAGTCTATCTTCGCCGCCTTGTCCCCCGAGGCTGTTCGAGCACAGATCTCGACATGGGTTTCAGAAGCCGCACCTCGCGACACAGAGGAATGGGACATGGCGACCCATTGGCATCCCGGGCATCTCGGGGATGGCCGATCCGGCAAGTGGGTCGGGGCCCTGCCAGACGTTGCGCGAAAAGCCGCTGAGGGCGCCCTAGCGCCTTTCCACGCCCCAAAAGACTTCCGCTCAGAAGAGACGTTTTGGTCCCCTTACCTGTTCAACGGACCAGAAACTGATAGGGGGGGGGCTGTAACCTTGAGCGTCAATGGGGAAGCGAGCTTGCTTGTTCACGGCCCCTACTTGTGCCTTCCCGTGGGGAGATGGATGATGCGCCCCGTTCTCAAAGCGCCCTCCGATGGTCGTTTGATCGCTATCAAGATGGACGCCTACACCTACGCCGATGACCGGGGTGTGATGGAGATGAAGACCTTGGTCCTGCCTATCACCGCGAAGAAGGCGCCAAGTTTAGAGATTGACGTCGTGGATCATCTTCACCCTCTTGAGTTTCGACTGTACTCCGTGAACGACGGTCGTAAGGGAACTTTCGAGTTCGGAGGCGTGCGTTTGAAATACCTCGGAGAAAGCTCGAACTTGGGTTTGCATCCCGCCATGTCTCGAGTTGCTTGAAGGATCGTCGTAGCCATAAAGATTTAAGGCTCCGCCGTCCGGCGCCAGTCGGCCGAAATGCGATCATGAAGCCGAATAGCTGATCTTAACCAACAGTTGACGCGAACCGGCGATTCTGGGGGCGACCGAGGACCGTCAGGACTCCACCCATGTCGCCCATGCCCGCCCTTCTCGCAACCGCCGCCCTGCTCAGCCTCTCGGCCGCACCGGCGCTTGCGGCCGATCCCGCCCCCGCCCAACAAGGCCGCGCCCCGGCCCCGGCCGAGACCCGCGCCGCCTATGAACGGATGGACGCCCTGTCGCGCTCGGTCTTCTGGGCCGGGGAGCAGGAGATCAATCCGGCCGATCCCGTGGCCGGGGTGAAACTGGCCCAGGCCCTGCGCGAAATGGGGCGGTACGACCAGGCGGTCCAGACCGCCGAGGGGGTGCTGACCGTCCAGCCGGCCAATCTCGACGCCCTGCTGGAGCTGGGTCGCGCCCATATCGCCCGAGGCCAGGCCTTCTACGGCGTCGCTCCGCTGGAGAAGGCGCGCGACCTGGCGCCGCGTGACTGGCGGGCCTATTCGCTGCTGGGCGTGGCCTATGAGCAGGTGCGTCGGTTCGACGACGCCCACGCCGCCTGGAACCAGGCCCTGGTCCTGTCGCCCGACAATCCCGACGTCCTGACCAACGCCGCCACGGCCGCCCTGACGCGCGGCGACGCGCCGGGCGCCGAGACCCTGTTGCGGCGTGCGGCGGCCCAGCCCGCCGCCTCCAGCCGGGTGCGCCAGAACCTGGCCATGGTGGTGGGCCTTCAGGGCAAGATGGGCGAGGCCGAACAGATCCTGCGCCGCGAACTGCCGCCCGAACAGGCCGAACAGAGCCTGCAATGGCTGAAAGCGCGCAATGCGGCGGGCGACGCGACGGCTTCGGGCGGGACGACGCCGGACACGGCCCGGACCTGGAGTTCGCTGCAGGGCGGTTGAGCCGCGATTTCAGACTCACAAAAACATAGTCTGAATTGTCTGAATCGTCTGAAATCTCCCTCATCCGAACTCTGGCCGCCCCTGCGGCGGCCACACCCCAGCCAGGATCGCACGGATTGGAAGACCGACAGGTCGAAGGCCGCGAGATTTCGTCAAGCCGTTGAAAACACAGGCGGCGAACGAGCGTCATTACGGGGGCTGGCCGGCGTCCGGTTGCCCCCGGTCCAGACCCGTGCTGGATAGGCGCATGGCTTCTCCCCACACGCCCAAGACCTATCAGGCCTTCCTGTTCGACCTGGACGGCACCCTGATCAGTTCGACCGCGGCCGCCGAACGGGTCTGGACCCGCTGGGCCGAGCGGCACGGCCTGGACGTGGCGCGTTTCATTCCCACCATCCACGGCGTGCGCGCGCCCGACACCATCCGCCGCCAGAACCTGCCGGACATCGACCTTGCCGAGGAGGCCGCCTGGGTCGAGCGCGGCGAGATCGAGGATGTGGACGGGGTCGTCCCCATTCCCGGCGCCCTGGATTTCCTCAAACGCCTGCCGCCCGACCGCTGGGCCGTGGTCACCTCGGCCAGCGTGCCCCTGGCCCGCGCCCGCATGGCCGCCGCCGGGGTCGAACCGCCCGCCGTCATGATCACCGCCGAACGGGTGGACCGCGGCAAGCCGGACCCCTCGGGTTATCTGCTGGCGGCCCAAACCCTGGGCGTCGATATCAAGGACTGTCTGGTGTTCGAGGACGCCGAGGCCGGGATCACGGCCGGCGAGGCCGCGGGCGCGGACGTCGTGGTCATCACCGCCGCCTGGACCCATCCGCTGGAGACGCCGCACCCGACACTGGCGGACTACGCCCAGGCGCGGCTGGAGGTGGAGGCCGACGGGGCGCTTGGGTTCTCGATCGAGACCTGAGCATTCCGGGTCAGGCTCGGCCGCCCCTCTTCCCTTATCTCCAGCCGTGCCAGGGAGGTGCGGATGAGCCGAAGCGTCATCGACAACTATCATGCGCGGATGCGCCGGGTGCTGGTCTTCATCGACCAAAACCTGGGGGCGGATCTGAACGTGGAGCTGCTGAGCGACGTGTCGGCCTTTTCCAGACACCATTTCCAGCGGCAGTTCTCTTCGCTGTTCGGGATCAGCGTCGGTCGGTACGTCCAACTGAAGCGGATGAAGCGCGCCTCCTACCGGCTGGCCTTTCGTGACGGGGCCAGCGTGCTGGAGATCGCGCTCGACAGCGGGTTCGAGGGGCCGGAGGCGTTCAGCCGCGCCTTCCGACGTCATTTCGACCAGAGCCCGACCGAGTTCCGAAGAGCGCCCCGCTGGACGCCCTGGCTTGCGGCCCAGACGCCGCTCACCCAAGCCCGGAGCCAGACCATGACACCCACCACACCCACCGAAGCCGAGGTTCGCATTCTCGACTTCCCGGAAACCGCCGTCGGCCTGCTGACGCACAGCGGCGATCCCGCCCACATCGGCGACACGATCCGTCGTTTCATCGCCTGGCGGAAAGCGGCGGGCCTGCCGCCGAAGATCAGCGCCACCTTCAACATCTTCCATACGGAGCCCGAGGATGACGCCGCCGCGCCCCATCGCATCGATCTGTGCGCCGCAACCCGGCGCGCGATCCTGCCGAACGCGGCGGGCGTGGTCGCCGGCGTCATCCCCGCCGGACGCTGTGCGGTGCTGCGACAGGTCGGCGGCGGCGACGATCTGAGCGCCTCGGCCGCCTGGCTTTATGGGCAGTGGCTGCCGCGCAGCGGACACGAGCTTCGCGACTTCCCCCTGTTCGCCCAACGCGTCAGCTTCTTCCCCGACGTACCGGAGCATGAGGCCGTCACGGACATCTTCCTGCCGATCCAGTCGTAGGCCGCCGTTCTCCCTCTCCCCTGCAGGGGAGAGGGAGGTTTCGCGGGCGCGGTTGTCGTCCTATGTTCGCACCATGATCGACGATCTCTACAGCGCGCGCATCCTGATGCTGGCGGCGAACCTGCCCCATGCGGGGCGGCTGGCGGCGCCGGGCGGGACCGGTGAGCGGGTGGCCAAACTGTGCGGGTCGCGGGCGACGGTGGATGTGACGCTGGACGACCAGGGCCGGGTCATCGACTTCGCCCAGGACGTCAAGGCCTGCGCCTTGGGCCAGGCGGCCGCCGGGGTGCTGGGCCAAGCCGTGATCGGCGCCGCGGCCGCAGAGATCGCCGAGGCGCGCGACGCCTTGTCGGCCATGCTGAAATCCGGCGGCGAAGGCCCCATCGGCCGGTTCGAGGATCTGCGGGTGCTGAGGCCCGTCGCCGACTATCCGGCGCGTCACGCCTCCACCCTGGTGGCGGTCGAGGCGACGCTTGAGGCCGTGAACCAGGCCCTGGCGGAACGAACTCGTCTCGCCGGCGCGGCCTGACGGGCTCTCAGCGGTTGATCCCCCTGCGATGACAGGGGATAAGCGCGGCGAACCCATCCAGCCCCGGCGAAGGGACATATGTCTCTCTATGAACGCGGCGTCCGCGCGGCCCATCGGGGCTACAAGCTGACGCTGTCCCCCCTGATCGGCCAACAGTGCCGGTTTCTGCCGACCTGTTCGGACTATGGGCGCGACGCCCTGATCCAGCACGGACCGCTCAAGGGGGGATGGCTCACCGTGCGTCGCCTCTGTAAATGCCATCCCTTCGGCGGCTCGGGCTATGACCCGGTTCCGCCTGCAAAGACTGACGAAAAAGAACAACAGTCATGATCGATCTGAAATTCCCTGACGGCGCCGTGCGCCAATATCCGGCCGGTTCGACGGCGCGCGACGTGGCGACCTCGATCTCGCCGTCCCTGGCCAAGAAGGCGGTGCTGGCCGAGCTGAACGGCGAGCAGCGCGACATGGGCCGGGTGCTGGAGACGGGCGGCGACTTCCGCCTGATCATGCGCGACGATCCCGCCGCCCTCTACACCATCCGCCACGACACGGCCCACGTCCTGGCCGAGGCGGTCCAGACCCTGTTCCCCGGCACCCAGGTCACCATCGGCCCGGCCATCGAGGACGGCTTCTATTATGACTTCTATCGCGACGAGCCCTTTTCGACCGACGACTTCGCCGCCATCGAGAAGGAGATGGGCCGGATCGTCGATCGCGACGCCAAGTTCGAGCGGGAGGTCTGGGACCGCGACGAGGCCATCGTCTTCTTCGAGGCGCGCGGCGAGAAGTTCAAGGCCGAGCTGATCAAGGACCTGCCCGAGAACGAGACCATCACCCTGTACAAGCAGGGCGACTGGATCGACCTGTGCCGGGGCCCGCACTTCCCCTCGACGCGCCATGTCGGCAAGGCGTTCAAACTGACCAAGCTGGCCGGCGCCTACTGGCGCGGCGATTCCAAGCGCGAACAGCTGCAGCGCATCTACGGCACCGCCTGGGCGACCAAGGAAGACCTGGACGCCTATCTCCAACGTCTGGAAGAGGCCGAGAAACGCGACCACCGCAAGGTCGGCAAGGCGATGGAGCTCTTCCACATGCAGGAAGAGGGCCGGGGCATGGTCTTCTGGCATCCCAAGGGCTGGATCCTGTGGCGCGTGCTGGAGGCCTATATGCGCCGCCGCCTGGACGCCGCCGGCTATGTCGAGGTCAAGACGCCCCAGGTGCTGGACCGCAAATTCTGGGAACAGAGCGGCCACTGGGACAAGTATCGCCCCAATATGTTCGTCTGCGAGACGGTCGAGGGCGAGACCCTGTCGCTCAAGCCGATGAACTGCCCCGGCCACGTCCAGATCTTCGACCAGGGCCAGCGCTCGTACCGCGAACTGCCGCTGCGCATGGCCGAGTTCGGCGCCTGCCACCGCTATGAGCCGTCGGGCTCGCTGCACGGCCTGATGCGGGTGCGCGGCTTCACCCAGGACGACGCCCACATCTTCTGCCGCGAGGACCAGATCGTCGAGGAGACGTCCGAGTTCATCAAACTGGCGCGCAGCGTCCACGCCGACCTGGGGATGGAGACCGCCTATATCAGCCTGGGCACCCGCCCGGAGAACCGCGCCGGTTCCGACGAGTTCTGGGACAAGGCCGAGGCCCTGATGGCCGAAGCCGCTCGCGCGGCCGGGACCGAGCCGGTGGTCACCGAGGGCGACGGCGCCTTCTACGCGCCCAAGCTGGACTTCATCGTCAAGGACGCCATCGGCCGTGAATGGACCTGCGGCACGATCCAGCTGGACTATGTCCTGCCCGAGCGGCTGGATGCGACCTACATCGCCGAGGACGGCCAGAAGCACCGGCCGGTCATGCTGCACCGGGCGATCCTGGGCAGTTTCGAGCGCTTCATCGGCATCATGATCGAGAACTACGCCGGCGCCTTCCCCCTGTGGCTGGCCCCGGTCCAGGCGGTGGTGGCCACCATCACCTCGGACGCCGACGACTACGCCCGCGACGTCATGGCCCGCTTCAAGGCCGCCGGCCTGCGCACTGAGATCGACCTGCGCAACGAGAAGGTCGGCTACAAGGTCCGCGAACACTCGGTCGGCAAGGTGCCCGTTATCGCCGTGGTCGGCCGCCAGGAAGCCGAGCAGGGCCTGGTCGCCATCCGCCGCCTGGGCTCCCAGGCCCAGACGGTCGTGACGGTGGAGGAGGCGATCCGCCTCCTGACCGACGAAGCGACCCCGCCGGATCTGAAGCGATCGCTAGCGGCTGTTTGAGGCCGCCTTCACGGCGAACGCCGCCTAGGATAAGTACAGCCTCACCATGCTCCCGTGTCCGTCCGGGCAAGGTTCGAAGGAGGGGGCAGTGATGTCCAGCACCATCCTGGTAACTGGCGGCGCCGGTTACGTCGGCTCGCACGTCTGTCTCGCGCTGTCCCAGGCCGGCTTCACGCCGTTGGTCTACGACAATCTGTCGAACGGCCATGAGAGCTTCGTCCAGTGGGGCGCGCTCGAGATCGGCGACATCCGCGACGGCGCGCGCCTGGATGCGATCATCGCCAGGCACAGGCCCGTCGCACTTCTTCATTTCGCCGCCCTGATTGAGGTCGGGGAATCGCTTGAGGAACCCGGCCGCTTCTATGACAACAATGTCGTGGGCGCCCTGACCATGATCGAGGCGGCGCGGCGAGGCGGGATCGAGGCTATGGTCTTCTCCTCGACCTGCGCCACCTATGGCGACCCCGCGTACCTGCCGATGGACGAGGCCCATCCCCAGGCGCCGCTGACCCCCTATGGCCGGTCCAAGCTGATGGTCGAGCAGGCCTTGGCCGACTATTCGACCTATGCCGGCTTCCGCTCGGTCTGCCTTCGCTACTTCAACGCCGCCGGCGCCGACGAGGACGGCCGGATCGGCGAGCGCCACCACCCCGAGACCCACGCCATTCCGCTGGCCCTCCAGACGGCCCTGGGTCAGCGTCAGGGTTTCAAACTGTTCGGCGACGACTATGACACGCGCGACGGCACGGCGGTGCGCGACTACATTCACGTCATGGACCTAGCTGACGCCCACGTGCGGGCGCTGAAATACCTGCTTGCCGGCGGCGAGACGACGGTCTTCAACCTGGGGACGGGGACGGGGACGACGGTCAAGGAACTGATCGACACCATCCGCCGCACCACCAACCGCCCCTTCCCTGTCGAGACCGCGCCGCGTCGCCCTGGCGACGCCCCTTGTCTGGTGGCCGACAACCGCCGGGCGCGCGAGGTTCTCGGCTGGCGGCCGACCCGGACCCTGGAAGACATCGTTCGCACGGCCTGGCGCTGGCATGCCGCCGAGCGGGAGGTGCAAGAGGCCTAGGCTATTGAAGCCCTGCGCACGAAACCGTTCACAGGAACATAAACCCGCCTGATCGCTTGTGATGGGGTGCGCCCCCGCGCCCCATCACAATTTGCGAGAGACGATCATGGCCGAGAAAACCCTCGACACCCTGTTCCACGACACGCTCAAGGACATCTATTACGCCGAGCGCAAGATCCTGAAATCCCTGCCCAAGATGGCCCGCGCGGCGCAGTCGCCCGAGCTGAAGGCCGCCTTCGAAAAGCACAAGGATCAGACAGAAGGCCAGATCGAACGCCTGCAGCAGGTGTTCGAGATCATCGGCAAGGCCCCGCGCGGCAAGACCTGCGACGCCATCGAAGGCATCCTGGCCGAGGGCGAGGAGGTAATGGAAGAATACAAGGACAACCCCGCCCTCGACGCCGGCCTGCTGGCCGCCGCCCAGGCGGTGGAACACTATGAGATCACCCGCTACGGCACCCTGAAGCGCTGGGCGCTGGTGCTGGGCATGAAGGACGCCGCCGCCCTGCTGGACGAGACCCTGCAGGAAGAGTCCCAGACCGACGAAGACCTGACCGGCATCGCCGACGCCGCCGTCAACAAGGACGCGATGAAGTCCGCCGCCTGATCCTGTCGGCCGGATAAGGAACGGAGGCGGCCGCGCGGTCGCCTCCGTTTTCGTGTGCGATCAGTCGCGCAGCAGTTCGTTGACGCCGGTCTTGGCCCGCGTCTGGGCGTCCACCCGCTTAACGATGACGGCGCAGTACAGCGACGGGCCGCCCTTGGGGTCCGGCAGAGCGCCCGGCACCACGACCGAATAGGCCGGCACCTCGCCCCGGAAGACCTCGCCCGTGGCGCGGTCGATGATCTTGGTCGAGCCCGACAGATAGACGCCCATGGCCAGGACCGCGCCCTCGCGCACGATCACGCCCTCGGCGACCTCGGCGCGGGCGCCGATGAAACAGCCGTCCTCGATGATGGTCGGGTTGGCCTGAAGCGGCTCCAGCACTCCCCCGATGCCCGCTCCGCCCGACAGGTGGACGTTCTTGCCGATCTGGGCGCAGGAGCCGACCGTGGCCCAGGCGTCGATCATGGCCCCCTCATCGACATAGGCGCCGATGTTCACGAAGGACGGCATCAACACGACGTTCCTGGCGATATAGGCGCCCTGGCGGACGATGGCGCCGGGCACCGAGCGGAAGCCGGCGGCCTGGTAATCGGCGGCGGCCCAGTCCCCGAACTTGTTGGGCACCTTGTCCCAATAAGGGCCGACGCCCGGGGCGTGGCTGGTCGGGCCGCGGTCGCCGGCGCGCATGATCTGGTTGTCGTTCAGCCGGAAGGACAGCAGCACCGCCTTCTTCAGCCACTGATGCGTGGTCCAGACCCCGTCCTCGCCGCGCGAGGCGACGCGGGCCTGGCCGGAATCGAGCAGGGCCAGGGCGGTCTCGACCGCGTCGCGGATATCGCCATGGGTGGCGGCCGAGACGTCGGCGCGGTCTTCCCACGCGGCCTCGATGACGGATTCGAGATGCGACAGGTCGGTCATGCGGCGTCCTTGAAGGTCAGGGCGTTGAGGAAGTCGAGAAGATCGGGGGCGATCCGGTCAATATGGTCCCCCAGGGGCTTGCCGTGGCCGTCGCCGATCAGGACGGTCGCCATACCCAGGGCCTTGGCCGGCTCCAGATTCTTCGGGGTGTCCTCGAAGAAGGCGGCGCAACGAGGTTCGAAATCGAACCGCTCGATCATGCGACGAAAGGCCGATGGGGCCGGCTTGGGCGTCAGGTCGCCGTCCTCGATGGCGAACACCCCCTCGAAACAGTCGGCGACGCCGATCCGGTCCAGCACCCGATGCGCATAGTCCCGCGCGCCATTGGTGAAGACGAAACAGCGCCCCGGCAGGGTCTTCAGACGCTCGGCCAGGCGCGGATTGGGCTCCACCCCGTCCAGCGGCACGTCGTGGACCACGTTCAGGAAGTCCTCGGGATCGATGGTGTAGTTGGCCATCAGCCCGGCCAGGGTGGTGCCGTGTTCATCCAGAAACTGGCGCTGCAGAATATGCGCCTCCTGGGGCGCCAGGCCGACCGCCTCGACCACATAGGCGTTGATCCGCGCCTGGACGAGGGACATCAGCCCCTGCTCGCGCGGATACAGGGTGTCGTCCATGTCGAACACCCAGGCGTTGACGTGCGACAGGTCGATCAAGACGCCTTCACCAGGGTGCCGGCGCCGAATTCGGTGAACAGCTCCACCAGCATGGCGTGGGGCCGACGGCCGTCCAGAATGACCACGGCCTCGACCCCGGCGCGCACGGCGGCCATGGCGGTCTCCAGCTTGGGAATCATGCCGCCGTGGGCGACGCCGGTGTCGATCAGGCCTTGCGCCTCCTCCAGCGTCATCTGGCGAATGATCTCGCCGTCCGCGCCCTTGACTCCCGGCACGTCGGTCAGCAGCAGCATCCGCTTGGCGCCCAGCGACCCGGCCACGGCGCCCGCCACCGTATCGGCGTTGACGTTATAGGTCTGGCCGTCCTCGGCCACCCCGATCGGGGCGATGACCGGCACCCAGTCCTCGGTCTCCGACGCGATCAGCCCCTTGATCAGCTTGGGATCCACCTTGGTCGGCTCGCCGACATAGCCCAGATCGACCTCGTGCTCGATCATGCTGTCGGGATCACGCTTGGTCCGGCGGGTCTTCTCGACCGTCAGCAGGCCGGCGTCCTTGCCCGACAGACCGACGCCGCGCACGTCCGCCTCCTTGCCGGCCATGGTGATCCAGTGGGCGATCTCCTTGTTCACGGCGCCGGACAGGACCATCTCGGCCACTTCCATCGTCGCCGGATCCGTCACCCGCAGCCCGTCGACGAAGCTGGACCTGACCCCGGCCTTGTCCAGCATGGCGCTGATCTGCGGCCCGCCGCCGTGCACCACGACCGGGTTGACCCCCATCAGCTTCAGCAGCACCACATCGGCCGCGAACTGACGCGCCACGGCGCTCTCGCCCATGGCGTGGCCGCCGTATTTGATGACCACGGTCTCGCGGTCATAGACCTGAATATACGGCAGGGCCTCGGCGAGCGTCTTCGCCGTCTCCCAGCTGCGTTCCTCGGACTGGCGTTCTGTTTCGTTCATCACCGGCGCGAGATAGCGGGGAAGGGGCGCAGCGTCACGAACAAAAGAGGCCCGCAGGATAGGCGCTGAGTCTGCGCGCGCAAAGCTAGCCCTGTGGGTCCATAGCGCCATGCTAGCCCAGCTCCCAACGAATAGAACGATATCACTCGGATACGCATTGAGCCATTGTTGTCGACGTGGCTTCAGGATAGTGTCCAGGCGGAAATCATTTTATCTCGCTAGAGGTTGGTGAGCTAAAATTATAGGTCAATGCTAAATATAGTTTACGCAGCAAAACCGACTAGGCTGATATAGATGTCTGACGACACTGCCCCAAAAAACGGACCAAACTTGACTGATATTGACAGAAAACTTTCAGAACTAATTAGGCTTCTGAATGAAGTCCGTCATGAAACGTGGCGATCGAGCGCTCTCGCGGTGTCTAAACAGCTCTGGGATGCGTTTGGTGCGGACGGCAGATACTCAGATCCAAAGACACTCGCCCGATACAATCGTCGAATGTATAGTCAACACGGTGAAGATGGTATTATCTCTGAGATATTTAGCCGCATAGGTGAAGGCAATAAACGATTTTTCGAGATAGGTGTTGGAGACGGGACGCAGAACACGACGCGATTCCTTTTAGAACGAGGCTGGAGCGGCGTGTGGGTGGAAGGATCCCCAGAACTTGCTGAATCGGCAAAGGAATTTATGAAGCAATACATAGATTCCGGCGATCTAAAAATTGTGCAGGCCTTTATTACCGCTGAAAATGTTAGCCAAATAGTAGACGAAGTCGATGAGAACGGCAAACTTGACTATCTATCAATAGATATTGACTACAACACACCTCACGTCTGGCGAGCCCTAAGAAGAAGCTCGAGGGTCGCATGCCTTGAATATAACTGCACTATGCCCCCAAACATCGCCATGACTGTGCCTTACGATCCAAACGGCGTGTGGGATGGAACCGCTTGGTACGGTGGCAGCCTAAAGGCCTTTGAGAATATCGGCCTTGAAAAAGGAATGGCTTTAGTCGGATCCGATTTAGTCGGGGTGAATGCCTACTTCGTCAATTTCGAAGAGGCGAAAGGAAAGTTCAGAGAGCCGTTCGACGCAGCTACTCATTATGAGCCCCCAAGGTATTATGAGTATGGCCATCAACACCCGCCGCCCACAACGCCTCGCCGCTGGGTGACGGAGTAATCCCTAAGGGCTTCAGGAGGCAAGCTGCGCTGCGCGGCGATGCCATGGTGTCGTAAAGGATGCGAGGAGAAGGCGCCTCGCCCCCCTCCCGTGATCAGTCGCCCGTCCTTGATCTAGCTCTCCCCTTCGGGCAAAGCGCTCGCTGGCAGGGGCCACACAGCTCAATACTTAACCTCTCTGGCCGCATGAGCTCACACGCTCGCCAGGATTGCGAGGCTGGACTTATGACGAAATCGAACACCGCCAACCACGATTACGAATGGGAATTGTCTCCCGAAAGTTATGTCGCATCCTTGTACCGCTCGGTGCTTAAGCGCGAGCCCGACGACGAGGGGCTGGCAGCCCACGTCGCCGCGTTAAGGGCGCACGGCGATCCGACGAAGATTCTGAACGCCTTCCTTTCCTCCCAAGAGTTGATGGACCTCAAGGCCAGGGAGATTCAGCAACGCCTCGAACACCAGAAATATTTCGGCAGCGCGGACGATCAAAGAGCCCCTTTGGATACAAAGGAGATCATTGAGTGCAGCCTGGGGCATTTTGATGATTTGAGCTTCATACAAAATATCAAGAACAGAAACGCGATTTATGGTCGAACAATCAGAAAAATCAAGACCATAGCCGTCTACTATCCAAAAATGAGCAACGGCGGCACGGAGCGAGTCACAGCCTCTCAAATTGTCGCCTGGCAAAGCCTGGGGCTAAAAGTAATCCTCATTACAGATTTACCCGCAGACCCAGAAAACGACTACGATTACGGCGGCGCGGAACGTCACATCATACCGCCCAAGATGATGCACAATCATGATTATCGGGACCGCGGGCATGCACTTCGCAAGATTTTAGATTCGAACTCTGTTGATCTCTTCGTTAATAATCTATGGGACGAAACCTCGACCGTATGGGATATTTTGGTCGCTAAGAGTATGGGAATTCCCGCGATTGTGGGGTGGCACAATATTTTCGACACTCGAATTCGAGAGCCTAATGATCTTCATTTGGCAAACATAAGAATATCTGGTTACGCACACGCTGATCTTGTGACCGTGCTGAGCACCGTCGATAAACTCTGGTTCGATTCCAGGGGCGTTCCTGCCCGCGTGTCCTACAATCCCCTCACGTTCGGCAAATTGCCGGCCCGCACCGCTCCTCTGACGGGCAAGACCGTCGTATGGGTGGCGCGCGCCGAACGGCATCAGAAGAGGCTGGATCTGGCGATACGCATGTTCCCCATGGTGTTGCAGAAGGTGCCGGATGCAACACTGCTCATTGTGGGAGGAGGGCCTGATTTGGAGTGGGCCAAGGAGTACGCCAGCTCGCTTGGTATCTCAAAACACGTGGAGTTCACAGGCTACACGACGAATGTCGCCCAATATCTCGCACGCTCAGACGTCCATATCCTTACATCCGAGTTTGAGGGGTGGTGTTTGGCCTTGGGGGAGGCCTGGGCGTATGGCGTTCCAAGTGTGATGTTTGAACTTCCCTACCTCGAATATGTGCAAAGCGGGCGCGGCCACGTGGCGGTCAAGATGCACAACATCCAGGCAATGGCTGAAGCCGTGTCCGGGTTGCTGCTTGATCCTTCCCGGCGTCGACAGCTCGGCAAGGAGGCAAGGGAGGTCGCGAAAGAGTTCCATGGAACCCCATTCAAGGAAGAATGGCGCAAAATATTGAAGGACATGGAAGCGAAGACAGACGCGACCGTGCCGATTTCGCAAGAAGAGCAATTGCGTGGTTACCGCGCACTGACCAAGGCGCTCGGTGATCGTTTCCTCGCGCTTACGGCCCATGAGCGAGAGCACTATGTGCCGCGTCTTCCAAGTGCAGCTCCCGTGCAGAAGCCGAAGAAGGCGAGCACACGTCGACTGGTAAAGTTCGCGCGGCTTGCCGCCGCTCCCTATGTCTTGGCTAAGCGGTCTGTCGAGAAGGCGTTTCTCCCCGAAACACGCTTGAGGATGATCGATCTGTCGCATGTCGGGTTAGGCGACAATCTGATGATTTGGGCCGGCCTGTTCACACTTCTCAAAAATGGCGCTCCGGTGTGCGCGCCGGGCTGCGTTCTGCACGTTCAGCCCATTTTGGCAGATCTCGCCTCGCGAATATTCTCATCCTTCGGCCTGGTCGTGCAGCGGGGTCGTCCAGAAGTTCAGTTGAGCCCGATCTACACTCCCCTTCCACCGGCTACGCGTCGTGAATGGTGGGCCACCTATGTGGGCCGCGATTGGCGGATGAACTGGGTGGAGGCACTGGATCAGCAGAAGACCTTCCCACGAGACGGTGCGGACCTTTCCTTCAAGGCTGATGTTCGACTGGGGCTTTCCGAGCGCCTTCTCTACAAGCGCCATAGCTGGGCTGAGGCTACGCCTGGCTACGTTGGATATCGCGTGTGGTTGCCGCTTGCCCTCAAACACAAAGTCTATCCCATAGTCTTCCTTTCGCAGATGAAGAGATCGCTGACGGACTTGCGGAAAATCACGGCAGATTACGTTGATGAGATTACGCCTGTGTCTGATCGCAAAACATATTCATCTCCAGCCGCCTTCCCAAGCGGAAAGTCTTTCCAGACCATTCCGCCCTTGGTTTACAAGGCGATTGACAGTGCAATGGGCGGCGACTTCTTCACTTGCTACGTACAAAATGATAGCCCCTGGAAGAATGATTTCGAAGATCATGCAGTCGCCACAAAAAACCTGAGCGACATCAAAGATACGTTCCGGGTCATCAAGTACTCCAGTTATCTTTTGACGACCGATAGTTTCACGTCTCATTTAGCTCAGTTCTTGAGAGATGATTTTACGCTCGTTTTGAGCCGCGATCTGCAAGAGAGCATACTTCACCCTGGAGCCAATCCGACTGTGGTGGCCAATCATCCTGCCTGTGCACCGTGTAACTATCAGGAAAGATATCATTTCGACCGTTGCGTAGCGGGCTACAAATACTGCCTGGGTTTTGAAAGCGATGCGTTCGTCAGCCGCATCGCCAGCGCCGTTCGGATGCGCGCAATAGCCTGATGCGTATTCTGGTATGCACCAACGCCTACCCCCCCCGCTTCATGGGGGGGGCGGAACTGGTCGCGCACGAACAGGCCAAAAGCCTGGTCACTCTGGGACACGAGGTTTTGGTCTTTGCCGGGGGAATCGTAGGGCGCGGCCCCCGGCATTCACGCACTGACGAATTCTATGACGGACTACCAGTGGTCCGGGTCGAGACGACGGAAGAAGACTACAGTCCGGCCTACATCAACTTCCTCCATCCAGAGATAGAGGACCACTTCCGGAATGTGCTAAAGTCATTTCGTCCTGATGTCGTGCATTTCCACAACATCATAGGCCTGTCTGTCAGACTGCCCATCTTGGCGAAGCGGGCGGGTATCAGAACCGTGTGCACGCTGCACGATTTCTGGGGTTTCTGCCCGCAAAACACGGGCGTTCGCCGCGACGGCGAGGCGTGCGACGCCTCCTTGCCCTGCGCCTCATGCGTGCCGCGAATTCACGACGGTCGCGGTCTCCATGTGCCTCTACGGCTGCGACGGGACATGGTGCGATTCTGCTTTGAACACCTCGACCACCTCATCGCTCCGAGTCGGTACGTGGCGGCTAGATATGCCGCTGCTGAACTGGTGGGCGATGATGTTTCCATCATCCCCAACGGCGTCCAGAAGCTTGATTCACAGCAATCTGACAGGGCGTCGATGTCGCGAACTCGCATTGCCTACATAGGATATTTCGGCCGGCACAAAGGCGTCGCCACACTCTTATCCGCTATGGCGCAGGTTGTGACGGATTTCGACATCGAGCTGGTTCTCGCCGGCGAGGGGCCGGAACAAGACAATTATCGAAAACAAGCCGAGGCTTTAGGTATTCTTGGTCGGGTACGTTTCCTGGGTAAGGTGCCTCATGAGGATATTGCCAGTGTTTACTCGGAGGCCGACATAGTTTGCCTTCCTTCTGTCTGGGACGAAAACCAACCGGTCTGCCTGATGGAAGCCATGAGCGCCGGACGGCCCGTCGTCGCTTCAAGAAAGGGCGGAATCCCTGAAATCGTCGAGCATGGGCGTAACGGCTTTCTGTTCAAGGCTGGCGATGCACAGGAGCTTGCGACGTGCCTGTCGATTCTGTGCGGCGACAAGAAGCTCCGCGTCGAAATGGGCAACCAGGGCAGGGATCAGGTCCTGCGACAGACTTACGAAGATCAGGCGAGATTTAACCTGGAGGTCTATGGCGCCCCTCCGCGCACCTGGCGGATCGATCCGCGTGTTGTTGTGTTCGGAAGCTTGCGGTTCAAACCGTCCTCCCGCGACGCAAGCATGTTCGCCGACCCACGCCATCGCCAAAAAATGTTCTTGCCGTTCCCCTGGCGCGCCGAAGGGGTGTTCTGCTGCGACTACGCATGGCTCATCCTGCCGCGCTGGGCCGGATCGCTCGCCTCTTTGCCCTTTCTGAAGTCCCCGATACCGCTGAGACTGCGCGGATTTCGGCGGGTCAGCCAGCTCCGCCGTAAAGGAAAGATGCTTTGAGAGGCGCTTTCACACGTCAAGCCTTGCATCAAGGCGGCGGTGTGCAGAATTGGCCGAGGCTCGTCGTCATGGCCACGATGCTGCTGGATTTGGGAGAGTAATTGGTGGCGATCTGGCCCAAGATCAGGCGACGCATCGAACTGAATCCCGCGCCGCAGACGCTTGAACGTTTTCGTGTCTGGCTGGACCGACGAAGGGTTGCTCGAACCGCCCACCCGGTCGACGGCGCCCCGATGCGACGCATGTTCATCGATGTCACAATGATCAGCAAGAACGACGCTGGAACCGGCATACAACGCGTCGTTAGAGCCTTGGCGCTTCAGAAGGATGAGATCCAGGCGCAAGGTTGGGATGTCTGGTATGTGGTGGCGTCCAGGCGGACGCCATACCATCGTATCGATTGGCCGGACATGCGGTCGTCCGAGCATCCCGTTGCGATTCACGCCCGAGCAGGGGACGTCTTCCTGGGGCTCGACTATTCGCTCGACGTCGTCCGGATTCACGAAAGGCAACTTCGCGGGCTCGTCGGCGAGGGCGCGCGCCTTTGGTTCCTGATTCATGATCTACTGCCAATACAGCGTCCCGAATGGTTCTCCCCCGAAAACGTCGCACGATACGGAAAATGGTTGCGCGTGCTGGGATCTCTATCCGAAGGTTTTTTATGCAACTCTGGGCAGACCGAATCGGAGTTGATCGAGGTGCTGAGAAGTCGCTTCGGATTAAGCAGGGGCTATCATACCCACGTCTTGCCAATGGGGACGGATATACAGGCCAGCCTTCACACTACCGGCGTTCCTGACGGATTCGATGACTATCTCGCGAGGCTGAAGCTTAATCCCACCATCTTGATGGTGGGCACTCTCGAACCTCGAAAAGGCCATCAGGGAGTGCTTGACGCCTTTGATCGACTTTGGCGGGAAGGTTTTGTTGGGAACCTCGTGATCGTCGGACGAGCCGGTTGGAAGGTCGCCTCCCTCCTCGACCGTCTGCGATCCCATCCTGAGCACGGGAAACGTCTTCATTGGCTTGATAACGCCAGCGATGAGACGTTGATGCGCCTCTATGAAGCCAGCGATGGGGTTCTGCTGGCGTCCTTGGCCGAGGGATTCGGGTTGCCGTTGACCGAGGCGCTACGCTACCGAAAACCGGTCCTTGCTCGAGATCTTGCGGTCTTCCGCCGCCATTCCTCATCCGGCATCCGCTATTTCCCTGTGCAGGCCGATACCACAGCCATGGCCGCAGCCATTTCTGCCTGGGTTGAGGAAATCCAGAGCGGCGCCATAGTCGTCCGTCCGGGCTGTGACACCGACTGGAGAGATTCCGTTTGCTCCCTTTTGTCGGCGCTCGACAAAACAGCGGTCGCCCCCCGCGAAGGTGGACGGGGCCCGGCCGCGACGTCATCGCCAAGTTGAGAATGCGGAAGCAACGGCCGGCGGCGAACTCGCCGTGCAAAAGTCTTAGCCGACTTTTCGACGAAGCTCCGAGACCGCGACCGTAATGTGATAGAGTGAGCTTGCAGGTGAGGCGGGTTCTTCAAAGCGCTGCTCTTCTGCATTCCAAACCTCACGCCACAGCCCATTTGGAGTCAGGAAAGAGTTCAGCGCTCGCCACGCCTCAATCGGCGATCCTGCGTGATCCGAGACAAGCGTAGCCTTCAGCCATTCCGTATGCGGCCATAAACGAACCGACGCCTGGGAGATGTCGCCGTTGTCGTACACTTCTCCAAACAGCAAACCTGAAACGGGGTCACGGCCGCGACGCAGGGTCGAAGACGCCAGCTCGACGACGCTGGGCATGCCTCGGTTGAGGATACGTTCCGCTTCATGGAACAGCCAGATCCATTCGAAGTGGTGCCCCGGTTCCGTGACCTTTCTTCCCTCGACGGAAAGCGGTTCGGATAGATCGTCGGAAAAGAACTCGTAGATGGCGCTGTTTTTGGCGTCGAAGAACCGGAGGATACAGAGCTCGATCAGGGTTTCACTGAGGGTGCTGAATACGGCATCGCCCATATGCTCGGAGCAGGCTAAGGCAGCCTCCAACAGATGCATATGCGGGTTCTGCCGCCTCGGTAGCCGAGAAGGCAAAGCTTCCTGAAAGCCGCCGCATGGATGAGAGAGCCGTTCAAGGATGAAGTCGACCAAGTTCACAGCTTCAGTGCGTAGGTCTTCGTCCCCCAGCAGCCGAAAGCCGTGCGCAAACGCGAAGAGCGAGAAAGCCAGATCGTAGAGATCACGGGTATCATCGATTACGCGACCTGCAAGATCTGTCCGCGCGGCGAAACCACCATCTGCATTGCGTAGGTTTGTTCGAAGAAAGTGAAGACCATGCTCCACGCCGGCCTGTGCTTTTGACACGCCAAGACGCGCAGCTTCCGCGAAGACATATATCTGTCTGGTTGTAACCCTTAGCCTCTTGAAATCTGATGCATTCTCCACGCCCGTAAAACTAAGGGCATCATAATAGCCGCCGCGTTCCCAATCGACGCCGCGTTCAAGCCACAGCGGAATGGCGACCTCAAAGAGCCAGTGGGACGCCTCCTGCGCGGCTTCCTGCAACCTGATCGCTTGAGTCATGCCTTAACCCTCGGACTGACTGCGGGCGATCAAATTGGAGGTTGACTGGCCGGCAACTATATCGACCCTAACCACAGCGCCTCCGCGTTTCTTGACGATATCAGCGCCGACGATCTGGTCTTCTTGATAGTCTGCGCCCTTGACCAGCAGGTCCGGCTCCAGAGCGGCTATCAGGTTTTGAGGCGTATCCTCATCAAACATAACGACCAAGTCGACGAAGCGAACCGCCGCCATGACGTCGGCGCGTGCGGCTTCCTTCTGGACGGGGCGAGTGGTCCCCTTCAGACGGCGCACGGACGCATCGGTGTTCAAGCCAACGACCAACCGATCACAGTACTCCGAGGCTTGCCGGAGAAGGCTAATGTGGCCGGGGTGTAGCAAGTCGAAGCAGCCGTTGGTGAACCCCACGGTCAAGCCTTCGTCTTCCCATTGGCGGCGGATGAGAACAGCGTCCTCCAAGGAGGCCTGGCGCACGTGGGGGGAAACCTCTGCCCGGCCCGACGCCGACTTCAGTTCCAACGCCTTGACGACTTCCCTGGCCGACGTCGTCGCTGTGCCCGCCCTGGCAATGACCAGTCCGGCTGCGGCGTTGGCGGCCTTCAAGGCCAGCAGCGGAGAGGCGCCGCTAGTGATCGCATAGGCGAACACCGATACGACTGTGTCGCCTGCGCCAGAAACGTCGAAAACTTCCTTTGCGTCCGTCGCCAGGGAGATGTCTTCGTCATCGACCGAAAATAGGCTTAGCCCCTCTTCAGACCGCGTCAACAGTATAGAGGCGCCGGAATCCTCCGCCGCGCGTTGAGCCGCAAGCTTGCAATTTGCGTCGTCCCTGCAAGCGATTCCAGTCGCTGCGGTCAGTTCCTTCCTGTTCGGCGTAATGAAGTGTGCGCCGCGATAGTCTGAAAAATTTCTGCGTTTGGGGTCTACGAAGATCTTCACACCCGCCAGACGGGCACGCGAAATCACCACCGAAAGCACCCGGTCAGACAAGCAGCCCTTCTCATAGTCCGAAAGAACGATTGCGGCCACATTGGGAAGCGCCGCATCGACTGTCGTCAGTATGAGTTCCTCGACATCGACGCCGACAGGACCTGAATGCTCTTTGTCCATCCTGAGCATCTGGTGATTTCCAGCCAGAATGCGAACCTTGGACGTGGTATGCCGGCCTGCAACTGCGACCAATCTAGTCGTTACGCCGCCAGATTCGAGGATGGACGTCAACCTTGCGGCTTCCGGGTCTTGTCCGACGATGCCGATGAGTGTGACAGAACCACCCAAGGCGGCGATATTCATCGCGACATTAGCGGCGCCGCCTGCGACTTCGTGATGTCCCATGTGCTTCAACACCGGGACGGGAGCCTCAGGTGAAATGCGCTCAACATCTCCGCTGGCGTAACCGTCCAGCATTACGTCCCCCAACACGAGAATTTTCATCCTGGAGTCGAACAGATTTTCTCCGCCGAATCTGACTGTATCTTTATCGGTAAGGGTCGCAGCCATGACAGTCATCCGATTATTACGCCGAAGCCCACACGGGGACAAATTAGGAGGCCGACGAAGTGATATTTACTGTTCTTCTGCCTACGATAGCAGATACAGTCAAACATACACGTCTTAATTGATACTAACTTTGACCGACATACTCTATATCACATCCAGAAAAGCTCAGCTTTCCTTTAAAGTGAGGATGCAGCGAAAGTATACGAAACTCTCCACACCACGCCTCATGCCTGATCGTTTCCATGAGGACTTCGTACATTCCAGCGACGTTAGGCGCCGCTTCGAAATAAACTCGATGGTGATTATCGCCCCAGTCGAAGGCTAGTTGGGACGCTCCGCCCTGGGGATCGATTTCCAGAACTGTTTTCAACCTCCACCGCCCTTTGGGAAGATGGATGTAGGGACCCGAGATGAGAGGGCCTGCGCGGCCGGTCAAGTCAATCTCCGTCGGCCCGTCATCGCTGGCGACCACTCGGGACCGGCGGCCCGAGCAGTGGAACAGCGATGCCCGCCAGTTCGCCTTTGCGCCATCGACCAATGGGAATTCGGAATAGACCGCCAGGGACGGTTCAATATTCTCATAGTGAGCGTCGAGCGGCGCGCGCACAACGTCGCCGAGTTTTGGCAGCGTGATGTGAACCTCGTTGCCGTCGACGATGGACGTGCCCTCGCTCTCGAGTTGCGCACACCGCGCGAGCCATTCGGACTGCCGCGTGATGTTCTCCAACGTGGTTGCGTCTTCGCACGGGACGCGATCCGTGATCGTTGGACGCACGAGGATCGCAACATTGTCCATGCCGTCGGCGTCAGGCGAAGCTGGCGGAGAACATTCCAGGATGAACCTTTCGTCTTCCGCCGAAATCTCGCCCTCCGAGGCTCCCAGCCAGTTCAACGTCCAACCTCTACTAAGCGCAACGGCCTCCACCGCGTCCCGCCAAACGCGATCCGCCTCGCCGGGTCCGAAGTAAACAACCAGGGAATGCACCATCAGGCCGCGCGGAGCCATACGTAGATGTCGATGGCCTCCTCAATATCGTCAAAAATTTTGGCGCTTCCGCTTTCGATTATGAGCGCGCGGTCGCAATGTTGCGAGATCAGGCTCATGTCATGCGACGCCATTAGATAGGCGCGCCCTGCACGATGCTGAAACAGCTCTTCTTCACACTTCCGCTGAAAGCGCGCGTCCCCAACGGCCACCAACTCATCGATCAGGTAGCAGTCGAATTCGATGGCTAGAGACAGCCCAAAGGCGAGTCGAGCCCGCATGCCGGAAGAGTAGTGCTTCACAGGCTTCTTAAGGGCCACGCCGAGCTCAGCGAAGTCATCAACGCGGTCGCGTAACTCTTGATAGTCCCTGCCATACAGACGCGACAAAAAATTGATATTGTCCAACCCTGACAGGCTGCCCTGAAAGCCGCCCCCAAAACCGATCGGCCACGAGGACTTCATCAACCAGTCGATTCGCCCTTCAGTGGGAGGGAGAATCCCGCCCAGCATTTTTATGAGCGTCGATTTTCCTTGCCCGTTTCGACCAAGAATGGCGAGCCGCCCGCTTCGAGAGATTTCAAAGTTGAGGTTCCGAAACAGCGGATTGTGGGCGGTTCGATAAGTCTTGCTGAGTCCCGACACACGGAGACCGACATCGTCCGGCATCACGATTGCCTATGCTCCCGAACGCCCGCCAGCACCAGCCATCCCAGGGCGTAGACGAGCAAAGCTGAGGCGAAGACGGTGAAGACGGCAAACCACCGGCGTGGCAAGGCTGGCTCATCTGGTATGTGAGGGCTGACAATGCGCTCCAGGTAGAGATTTTGTCGTCGCGCGTCATCACGCGCCGTGACAACGGCAGCGGTCGCCTGGACCAGTTGCCGATCGGCAATCTCCTGGGCAAGGACAAGCTGCTCATAGGTTCCAACGCTGGGGGCGAGCGAATTGGCGCTACCGGCGATTTTGGCTCGTTCAGAGGCCACCTGACGTTCATAGGCGGC
Organism: Brevundimonas sp. TSRC1-1; assembly: GCF_049898245.1. Lineage (NCBI taxonomy): Bacteria > Pseudomonadati > Pseudomonadota > Alphaproteobacteria > Caulobacterales > Caulobacteraceae > Brevundimonas > Brevundimonas sp. TSRC1-1. The sequence goes on along the minus strand of NZ_JAFCXI010000002.1, from coordinate 751,392 downwards.
TATGCGCCCATTCAGGCTGTCCAATTGAGGACTTGCCGGAGCTTCGGATTGAAGTTGATCACGCTCAGCCTTCAACTGGGCTATGTTCGCCAGCAGGCCGCCGATCAACTCGGAGCTTTCTCTCGCCGAAAGCGTGGGGTCGATATAGCCTTGCCGATTCCGAAAGGCTGCGAGTTGTGCTTGGGCGCTCTGCAGGGCCTGGCGGGCCTCATTTTGTGTCCGAGCAGCGTCGGCGACGAGGTCAGTCGCCGACCTTTCGTTCAGGCGATTTATCAGTTGTTCGCTGGCGATCAGCAGAGCGTTATTTATCGCGTAGGCGTCGTTCGGGCGGAACGCACGAACTCTTAGGGTGCTGATGCCCGTCGCCGAGTCATATCCTACCGTTACGAAACGTCGGAACCCCTTATAGAGCCCCTCCTCCGTTTGCGCGGCGCCGAAGCTGGGGTAGCGACTCAGAAAGTCTGCGTCCGGGCGCCCAATAATGGCCGCAACATCTTGCGTGCGCCGGACGTCCTTCAGGCCGTCGCGCGAAGTGATGTAGTCGTGCACCGCGAAGGAGTCGTTCGCGCCCGAGGACAAACCCACACCCTGAAGCGCTACGCCGAAACTTGAAGGTTGGTGCTGGCCCGGCGATCGAACAACAAATTTCGCTTCCGAGACATAGATGGGAGAAGCGATTAGAAGGTTGTAGATGAGCGCGATAATGGTCGGCAAAAGCACGACCAGCGCAAAACCCAACGGCAGCTTCCTCCAGAACGCCGGCGCTTTGGGCGCCGGCAGAAGAGCTTCGGGCGCAGGCCCCATATAGTTGATTTTTGTCTCGGTCATGATCTGCTGGGCCTAGTTAGGTCGCAATTAGTATTTTGTGCCGACTCACTCGACATCGATGCGATCGAGTGAACTGAAGATTAACAGTAACCCCACGACATTTAGGATCGCTCCCACAGCTATAGCGTAACTAAAGCTGTAGTGAGTCTCCACAAACTCGCCGAATATAGCGGCGCGTATCGCTTCGGTTCCATGGACAAACGGGACCAGCATGACGATTTTCTGGAAGGAATGCGGCAGCCAAGACACCATAAAGAATGCCCCGGAAACGGGGATCATGAGATAGCTAATCAGCCCCACGACACGCTCCATCGCCTCGAACCGCATGACCAGGCCAGTCATAATCAAGGCAAAACCCGCGCCCGAAAAAGCGACTGTCCCCCAACCGGCATACAAGAGCAGGATGTTGTGTGGCGGTCCTACCTGCCCGATCGCCAGAAGCGCCAAATAGAGCACTACGAAGGCGATTGTCGCGCCGCCGATTTCAAGCAGCATCCGCGCTATAAGGATGTGCATCGGGGTGACAAGGCGATGGTAGAGCAATCCCATATTTGCCTGGATCGCTGGCGTGAGCAGGCTGATGAGGTGCCTGATCAGGATCAGGCACATGTAGCCGCTCATCACGAAAGGCGCGAGTTGAATGCCGTGCTCAGAATTGAATGTCGGCTTGGTCAGCGCCCAAAGGAAAATAACGCCAAGACAAAAAACTAGAGGTTCAGCGACAAGCCACGCAAAGCCCAAGCCTTCTCGGCCGAAACGCGTCGCCATCTCCCTCATCAGCAAGGCGCCAACAACCCGGCCGTGTAGCTTAAAAAAAACGGGGATCATCGCACCAGATTTAAGTTCGTGGATCGAATATGGATCAGGGGAGAGGCCGACGAAACACCGAACATGTGACGACTTGTTGCTCTATGGCTCAAAACCGGCGTCGGTGAAAGCGCTTCTGCGGACGACAGCCACAGCGCGATCCTTATCCGCCCATGGGTGCTAAGCGGCGCCCTACAGATTCAACAGAGCCGGATCCCCGCCCTGGGCGGCGATGTTCACGCTGATCGCCTTTTCCGCCGCATAGCGGATCAGGCTGTTCGGCCCGCCCGCCTTCGGCCCGGTGCCAGACAGCCCCTCGCCGCCGAAAGGTTGCACGCCGACCACCGCGCCGGTGATCGAGCGGTTGACGTAGACGTTGCCGGCGGGGACCAGATCGATCACCTCGGCGGCGAAGGCTTCGATACGGCTGTGGACGCCCAGGGTCAGGCCGTAGCCGCGCGCGGCGAGCTTGCCGGCGACCGACTTCAGGTCGGAGGGGGCGTAGCGATAGATGTGCAGGATAGGGCCGAAGACCTCGCGTTCCAGGAAGTCGGGCGTGGGGATCTCGGCGAGGGTCGGGGCGAACAGGTCGCCCTTTTCCGCGCCCAGCGGCAGGTCGGCGCGGGCGATGATCCTGGCTTCCTTGGACAGGCGTTCGACGTGGGCTTCCAGGGCGCGGCGGGATTCGGGATCGATGACGGGGCCGATGTCGGTCTTGGGATCGGCGGGGTCGCCGACGGTCTGGACGGCCAGCGCGCCCTTCAGCCCCTCGATCAGGGCGTCGGCCGAGTCCTGGGGCACATAGAGAACGCGCAGGGCCGAGCAGCGCTGGCCGGCCGAGCCGAAGGCCGACTGGATCACGTCGTCGATGACCTGTTCCTTCAGCGCCGTGGTGTCGATGAACATGCCGTTCAGGCCGCCGGTCTCGGCGATGAAGGGGATGATGGCGCCGGGGCGGGCGGCGATGGCGCGGTTGATCGCGGCGGCCGTGTCGGTGCCGCCTGTGAAGGCGACGCCGTCGACGCCCGGATGCGCGACCAGGGCCGCGCCGACGGTCTCGCCGCGCCCGGGGACCAGGGCCAGCAGGGCCGGGTTCAGCCCGGCCTTGTGATACAGGCGCACGGCCTCGGCGGCGATCAGCGGCGTCTGTTCGGCGGGCTTGGCCAGGACGGCGTCGCCGGCGGCCAGGGCGGCGGCGATCTGGCCGGTGAAGATGGCCAGGGGGAAGTTCCACGGCGAGATACAGGCGAAGACGCCGCGCCCGTGCAGGAACAGCTGGTTGGTCTCGCCGGTCGGGCCCTTCAGCGTCTGGGGGGCGGTGAAGTCGCGCTCGGCCAGAAGGGCGTAATAGCGGCAGAAGTCGGCGGCCTCGCGCACCTCGGCGACGCCGTCGTTCAGGGTCTTGCCCGCCTCGCGGCTGAGCAGGGCGACCAGGCGGTCCAGATCGGCCTCCAGCGCATCGGCCATGGCGCGCAAGGTCACGGCGCGTTTGGCCCCGCCCTGACGGTCCCATTGAACCTGGGCGTCGGCGGCGGCCGCGACGGCGGCGTCGATGTCGGCCGCCTCGGCCTCGGAGGCATGGCCCAGCACCTGGGACCGGTCGAACGGATTGGTCACGGCCTGGGCCTCGATCCCGGCGCGCAGCTTGCCGCCGACGATCGGACCGGAGGTCAGCGTCTCGCGATCGACAAGCTCCAGCGCCCTGGCGTGGGCCTCGCGGTCGGCGGCCTGGGAATAATCGCGGCCGAGGGAGTTCTGACGATCGCCGTACATGTCTTTCGGAACCGGAATCTTGGGGTGACGGTCGGGCGCCTGCTCGACCAGGGAGATGGGATCGGCCGCGACGGCCGAAGCGGGCACGCGCTCGTCCAGCAGGGCGTGGACGAAGGAGGAGTTGGCGCCGTTTTCGAGCAGGCGCCGCACCAGATAGGGCAGCAGTTCCTCGTGCCCGCCGACAGGGGCGTAGGCGCGGACGATCACGGTCTCATCCGACCACGCCTCGTGCGCCGCGTCGTAGAGCGCCTCGCCCATACCGTGCAGGCGCTGGTGTTCGACCGCCACGCCCCGGTCGCGCGCCATGCGCCGCACGGCCGCCAGGGTGTGGGCGTTGTGGCTGGCGAACTGGCTATAGATCGCCGGCGCCGCCTCGATCATGGCGCGCGCGCAGACGAGGTAGTTCAGGTCGGTCGCCGCCTTGGTCGTATAGACGGGGTAGTCGGTGCGGCCGAACACCTGGGCGCGCTTGATCTCGGTGTCCCAATAGGCGCCCTTGACCAGGCGCACCATCAGCCGGCGGCCCGAGCGACGCGCCAGGTCGGCGACCCGTTCGATCATCTCCAGCCCGCGCTTCTGATAGGCCTGAACCGCCAGGCCCAGGCCGGTCCAGCCGCCCAGGCTGGGTTCGTGCGCCAGCCGGTCCAGCAGTTTCAGCGACAGGGCCAGACGGTCCGCCTCTTCCGCGTCCATCGTATAGTTGATGTCGTACCGGGCCGCGATCTGGGCCAGGCGCAGGATGCGGGGATACAGGGTCGCCCAGACGTCGTCCTCATGCGTCGCCTCATAGCGGGGCGACAGGGCCGACAGTTTCACCGAGACGCCGTGGCCGTGCTCGGGCCCCTGGCCCTTCGAGGTCTTGCCGACCGCCTCGATGGCGTCGGCGTAGATCTTCTCGTAGCGGTCGGCGTCGGCCATGGTCCGGGCGCCCTCGCCCAGCATGTCGAAGCTGCACAGCCAGCCTTCCTTGTTCGACCGCTTCAGCGCGCCCTGGATCGTGCGGCCGACGACGAACTGCTCGCCCATGATCTTGACCGCGGTCGCGACCGCCTGGCGGATGACCGGCTCGCCCAGACGACCGGCGATCCGCTTCAGGAAGCCGGGCAGGTCGCTGCGCGCCTCGTCGTCCACGTCCACCAGTTTGCCGGTCAGCATCAGACCCCAGGTCGAGGCGTTGACGAACAGGCTGTCGGACTGGCCCAGATGACTGGCCCAGTCGGCCGAGCCGATCTTCTCGGCGATCAGCCGGTCGCGCGTCTCCTCGTCCGGCACGCGCAGCAGGGCCTCGGCCAGACACATCAGGGCCAGACCCTCGCGGGTGCCCAGCGAGAACTGCTGCAGGAAGCTTTCGACCACCCCCTGTTTCTTCTGGCTGCGGCGGGCGTGTTCGACCAGGGCCGTGGCTTCGGCGACCACGGCGACGCGCTCGGCGGCGTCCAGCGGCGTTCTCGCCAGGTTGGCGGCCACGGCCTCGCGCTCGTCGCGGAACTTGTGCGCGTCCAGACCGTCCCAGGCGGCCAGGCTCGAAGGCTTGAAGGCGGGGGTGGTCATGGGCGGGAATTCCTGTGGATTTCCGCCGTATAGGCCGGAGTTCATTGAAGGTGCTTCGTATGATACGAGGCTGTCCCGAAGATCATTCGGCGCAGGAGCCCGATTTCCGATGATCGATATAGACCCCGTCGACCGCCGCATCCTGCGTGTGCTCCAGACCGACGGCCGGCTTTCCAACGCCGAGCTGGCGCGGCGCTGCAACCTGTCGCCCGCCGCCTGTTTCGAACGGGTCCGGCGCCTGCGCGAAAAGAAGATCATCACCGGCTACGCCGCCATGATCGACCCCGCCAAGGTCGGCCGCGACCTGCTGATCTTCGTCGAGGTCCTGCTGGACCGCACCACCGGCGACGTCTTCGAAGCCTTCGCCGCCGCCGTCCGCAGCCAGCCCGAGGTGCTGGAATGCCATATGGTCGCTGGCGGCTTCGACTATCTGATCAAGGCCCGGGTCGGCGACATGGACGCCTATCGCGCCTTCCTCGGCGACGTCCTGGTGCGGATGCCGGGGGTGCGCGAGACCCGGACCTATGCGGTGCTGGAGGAGGTGAAGTCGACGACGGTGCTGCCGTTGTAGAATTGAGGTGCTTGCTTCACGAGTCAGACCGCAACTTCCGGTCGGGCAAATGAGGTGACGAGGCCGCGCGTCGCGCCTAATAGGCAGAACCCTTGATCGTTCACGGCGTCGATAATGGCCACCCTCTATCCGGTTATCATGTGCGGTGGTTCAGGAAGCCGTCTCTGGCCGGCGTCCCGGCCTTCGCTTCCCAAACAATTCATCCCGTTGGCTGGAAATCGCTCGTTGTTCCAACAGTCTGTTGCACGCGTGAACGCCCTCACGCACGGAGGGGGCGAACTCATCGTGGTCGGCGGCAGCGCCCAACGGGCGGTCATCCTGGACCAGCTTGACGAAATCGGGGTGACCGCCGTCGTCCTGCTTGAACCGGAAGGACGGGACTCCGCCGCGGCCATGGCCGCCGCCGCGCTCTGGACCAGTCGCCGCACGTCCGACGCCGTCAATCTGTTCGTGGCGTCGGACCACCACATTCCTGACGACGAAGCGTTTCGCCGGTCGGTGAACGAGGCTGTTTCCGCGGCAGTGGACGGGCGTATCGTCACCCTGGGCGTAGTTCCGACAGAGCCCTCGTCGGCCTATGGCTATGTCGCCCCCTCTGGCCCAGCCTTGTCGGAGGTCTCCGCCTTCGTCGAGAAGCCGGATCAAGCGACCGCCCAACGGTACATTTCCGAAGGCTATCTCTGGAACAGCGGCAATTTCATCGTCCGTGCCGATGTGCTCGTTCGCGAGATCCTGGATAGGGCCCCCGCCGTTGGAGAAGCGGTCCGTACCGCATTGGATCAGGCCGAGATCGACGGGCCCTTTGTCCTGCTTGGGTCGAGTTTCGTCTCGGCTCCCAAGATTTCCATCGACTATGCCGTCATGGAGAAGACAAACCGCGCCTCGGTTCTGCCGGTCCGTTTCGAATGGTCGGATCTCGGCGCCTGGGACTCGGTCCATGCTTCGGGCGAAGGCAGCGTCGGCTTGCATATCCTGGAAGACTCGGAAGGCTGCCTGGTTCGAGCCTGCGACGGGGTGATGGTCGCAGCGATCGGCCTCAAGGACATCGGCATCATCGTTGAACGCGACGCAGTGTTGGTGACCGACCTCCGCAAGAGCCAGGACGTGAAAAAGGTGGTGGAGCGGTTGCGCAAACTGTCGCCCCAGCATCTCGACTTCCCCCGCGCCAATGCTCCGGAAACCCTCGACGCTGGCGCTGCACGGCTGACGACCTGGCTCAGGCAGGCTGCTCTTCCCGTCTGGTCCAGCCTGGGTCAGGATTCGACGGGCGGCTTCGAAGAGGTGGTCGCCCTGGACGGACGTCACGTCGCCACATCCCGGCGGGCTCGGGTCCAGGCGCGACAACTGCAGGTCTATGCCGAAGCGGGGCGCCAAGGCTGGCGAGGTCCCTGGAAGGCGGTGGTCGCCACCGGCCTGGATCGTCTGCGGGCCGTCTATCTTCGACCTGACGGCCAGATGCGAACCCTGCTGGCGGCGGACGGTTCTCCCCTCGACGAAACCGCGACGGTCTATGACCAGGCCTTCCTGATCTTCGCCCTGGCCTGTGTCGCCGATGCGACCCGCGCTCCGCAGCTCGAGGTCGAAGCCGCAGCGGTGCGCGACCTTCTGCTGGAACGCGCGGACAGCCAGGGGGGACTGACGGAACACGGCGCCCATCCCTATCAGTCCAACGCCCACATGCATCTTCTGGAAGCGGCGCTGGCCTGGGAAGAAACCGGCGGAGACCAGGCCTGGGCCGCGCTCGCCGACCGCATCGTCACCCTGGCGCGCGCCCGCTTCATCGACCCGGACACCGGTTGCTTGCGTGAATTCTTCCAGCAGGATTGGACCCCCGCTTCGGGCGACGATGGGCGGCTGGTGGAACCGGGACACCAGTTCGAATGGGCCTGGCTGATGGCGCGGTACGGCCGAAAACGCGCGGACCCGGCCGTCCTCGCCGACGCCTGGCGGCTCTATGAAGCAGGCCTCAAGGGCGTCGATCTCAAACGCGGCATCGCCATCGACGCCATGAACATCGACGGCGGCGTAAGAAGCCCGCGCGCGCGCCTCTGGCCCCAGACAGAATGGTTGAAGGCCTCCCTCATCCTGGCCTCGCTCAGCGACGACGGCCGGCGCGCTCTTTGCCTCGAACAGGCCGCCAGAGCCCAGAGGGCGCTATGGCGCTATCTGACGCCGCAGGGCCTCTGGCATGACAAGATGCTGGAAGGGGGCAAATTCATCGACGAGCCCGCACCGGCCAGCTCCTTTTACCACATCATGGCCGCCTATGTTCAGACGAGAGAGACCCTGGGCACGCTGGAGCCCGACAGGATCCCGGCCCTTCGCCTCTCATAGGGGTTTCCCCTACTCAAACACCCACGACCGTCTCGCCTTCGTCATCCGAACCGTCTAGAAGTTCCGCCCTTACTCAACGGCTCAGGGTCCGCCCGCCTCCATGCGCATCGTTCTGGCCACCGACGCCTGGGAACCTCAGGTCAACGGCGTCGTCCGCACCCTGACCCGCACCGTCGCGGAATGCCGCGGCATGGGTCACGAGGTCGAGGTCATCGAACCCAGCCTGTTCAAGACCATCCCCTGCCCGACCTATCCGGAAATCCGGCTGGCTCTGGGCGCGGAGGAAGAAATCCGCGAGATGCTCCGGGCGTTCGAACCCGAGGCCGTGCATATCGCCACCGAGGGTCCGATCGGCATCGCCACGCGCCGCATCTGCGTGGAATGGAAGCTGCCGTTCACGACCAGCTACCACACCAAATTCCCCGAATATGTCTCCGCCCGGTTCCCGATCCCGGTCCAGGTCGGCTATGCCTATATGAAGTGGTTCCACAAGCCGTCGGGCCGGCTGATGGTGGCGACCCCGACCCTGCGTGACGAACTGGTCGAGCATGGGTTCAAGAACGTCTCCCCCTGGTCACGTGGCGTGGACACCGAGATGTTCCACCCCGATCTGGAGCGCATCTACGACCAGATGGGGGGAAAAGACTGGCCCCGGCCCTTCTTCCTGAACGTCGGCCGGGTTGCGGTGGAAAAGAACATCGAGGCCTTCCTCGAGCTGGACCTGCCGGGCACCAAGATCATCGTCGGGGACGGCCCGGCCCGCGCGGAGCTCCAGGAAAAATATCCCGAGGCCAAATTCCTGGGCGCACGGTTCGGCGACGAACTGGCTCGCTGTTTCCGCGACGCCGACGTCTTCGTCTTCCCAAGCTGGACCGACACCTTCGGCCTGGTGATCCTGGAGGCCATGGCCGCCGGAACCCCGGTCGCCGCCTATCCGGCCCATGGCCCCATCGACATCATCCCCGGCTCGAACGCCGGCGCGATCGACGAGGACCTGAAGACCGCCTGCCTGAAATGCCTCGAACTCGACCGCAAGGTCGTCCGCGCCTATGCGGAGAAGTTCAGCTGGCGCGCCTCGGCGGATCAGTTCGTCGAGAATCTGCAGCCCTACCCCGAACCGGAACGCGGCCGTTTCTGGCGCCGCCTGCGCCGCATCGCCCGCATTCGCAAGCGCGCCGCAGCCTGAACACGCAGAATGCTCAAGCCCCGGCAGGATTTGACGCCGAATACGGCGGACTATGAGAATCTGGCCTTCGTGAAACCGACCGGGTTTCGGGAGTACGACGCCCGCTGGATTCTGGAAAAAGAGATCAATCTCCTCGGCATCCAGGCTCTGGGCCTGGGCCTGGCCACCTATGTGCACGAGATCGGCGTCGCGCCCAAGATCGTCACCGGCCATGATTTCCGCGGCTACAGCCTCAGCGTCAAACAGGCCCTGATCCTGGGCCTGCTGGAAGGCGGGATGGAGGTGCTGGACGTCGGCCTGGCCCTCTCGCCCATGGCCTATTTCGGTCAGTTCGAACTGGACGCGCCCTGCGTGGCCATGGTCACCGCCAGCCACAACGAGAATGGCTGGACCGGGGTGAAGATGGGGGCGAACAAGCCTCTGACCTTCGGCCCCGAGGAGATGGGCCGGCTCAAACAGATCGTGCTGAACGGCGAGGGCGTGGCCCGACCGGGCGGCAAGCTGGTGCGGGTCGAGGGCTTCCGCGAGACCTATGTGGCCGACGTCGCCTCCAAGGTGCAGATCAAGCGCCCGCTGAAGGTCGTCTGCGCCTGCGGCAACGGCACGGCCGGCGCCTTCGCCCCCGACGCCCTGCGCCGGATGGGGGTCGAGGTGATCGAGATGGACACCGACCTCGACTACACCTTCCCCAAGTACAATCCGAACCCGGAAGACCACGCCATGCTGGTGCAGATGGCCCAGCGGGTGCGCGAGACGGGCGCCGACCTGGCCCTGGGCTTCGACGGCGACGGCGACCGTTGCGGCGTGGTGGACGATACGGGCGAGGAGATCTTCGCCGACAAGATCGGCCTGATGCTGGCCCGCGACCTGTCCAAGGTTTATCCGGACAGCACCTTCGTGGTCGATGTAAAATCGACCGGCCTCTACAAGACCGACGAGATTCTCAAGGCCAATGGCGCCGAGGTGGTTTATTGGAAGACGGGCCACTCCTACATCAAGCGCAAGACCGCTGAACTGGGTGCCCTGGCCGGGTTCGAGAAGTCAGGCCACTTCTTCATGGCCGGAGACCTGGGCCATGGCTACGACGACGGCCTGGTGGCCGCCGGCGCGGTCCTGGCCATGCTGGACCGCAATCCGGGCAAGAAGCTGAGCGAACTGAAAGCCGGCCTGCCCGACGCCTGGACCAGCCTGACCATGTCGCCCCATTGCGACGACGAGCTGAAGTACGGGGTGCTGGAGCGGATCGTGAAGGAATACTCGGATCTGGCCGCGGCGGGCGGCAAGATCCTGGGTCGCAAGATCCTCGAGGCCATCACCGTCAACGGCGTGCGTGTGCACCTGGAGGACGGCTCCTGGGTCTTGGTTCGCGCCTCGTCGAACAAGCCCGAACTGGTCGTGGTGGTCGAGAGCATGCGATCCGAGGACGACATGCGCGACCTGTTCCGCAGGGAGATCAAGCCCCGCCTCGCCGCCTATCCCGAAATCGGCGCCTTCAACCAGGAAATCTAGGGCTGAACCAATCGGCCTGACGACCGCTTCCTGCAGACCTGCTGCTGGAGGCCAGATTGCCGCATTTCTATTTCCACACCGAAAACGGCGATTGTATTCGCGATGACCAGGGCGAGGATCTGCCCGATGTCGAAGCCGCCCGCGAAGAGGCGGTCACCGTCCTTGGGGAGATTCTGCGCTATCGCGGCGCGGCTTTTTGGGAAACGGCGTCGTTTAGCGTGATCGTGACCGATGCCGACGGCCGCACGGTAGTCAGCGTCACCGCCCGGGCCTCGGACGCGGCGCCGGAAGGTTGGACCTTGCAGGAGACCGGCGAATGACCACCGTCTCGCCCCCCTCCAGGATCACCACCCTGGTCGAGAAACTCTCGCTGCGCGATCAGGTCGCGCCGGATGAGATCGAGGCCTTGAAGGATGTGCTCGATCCGCCGCGCGAGATTCGCAGCGGCGCGGACATCGTCAAGGAACATTCCCATCCCATGCACAGCACGCTTCTGATCTCCGGCTTCTCGGCCCGCTACAGCAGTCTGGCGGACGGCGCGCGCCAGATCACGGAGCTCAATGTGCCGGGCGATTTCATCGACCTGCACAGTCTGCTGATGAAACAGATGGATCATGGGGTCGTGGCCCTGACCGACTGTGTCGTCGCCTCCGCCCCCCACGCCAAGCTGATCCGCCTGACCGAGCGCCATCCACACCTGACGCGGCTTCTATGGCTGGACACCATCATCGACGCCGCCATCCATCGCCAGTGGCTGGTGGCCATGGGGCGTCGCAGCGGCCTGGGCCATCTGGCCCATCTGGTGTGCGAACTCTATCTGCGTCTTCAGGCGGTCGGTCAAACGACGGGAAAGACAGGCGGAAAGGCCGATGGAATGCGTTTCGACCTGCCCCTCACCCAGGCGACCCTGGGCGACGCCCTGGGCCTTTCAACCGTTCACGTCAGCCGTCTCGTCACCGAGCTGCGCGGCGAGGGGGTGGTCAACTGGAGCGGCCGACAGGTGGAGATCCTGGACTGGCGCCGGCTGGCCGAGATCGCGGAATTCGACGCCACCTATCTGCGCCTTCAGAACGAGCCGGTGTAACGGCTTAACCCATGTTATCGCGCGCGGCTCCGCTTCGCGATTGATCGGCCCATGCTCCGACCGAATCTCGCGCGCGCACTCCTCTCCCAACTGGCGATCCAAGGGATGGAACCGGGCGAAGACCCCGTCTTTCCTGGCGCCCGCAGCCAGTCACTGCAGGCGGGTCGATCGCTTGTGACCCTGGTTCTGGAAGGCGTGGCGGCGCGGCAGGGAGCGAGGGATCCCGTCTGCCTCGGCCTCGTCGGTCCCGGCGACCTGCTGAACTTCGACGCCGCATTGGGAACGGGACCGGACGAGAGCGCTCTGTGGCTGACGCGCGGTCGCCAGGTCGTGATTTCAGCCGACAGCCTCATCGAGGTGATCGATCGCGACACCCTGATCGAGACCGCCCTGGTGGATATGCGCCGTCGGATGGAAACAGCCCGGGCCGAGGTGACGCGTCACGCGCATGGCCGGGTGACGGAACGCCTGGCCAGCCTCCTGCTCGACATCCACGCTCTCGGCGGCGCGACCGAGGTCACATTGCGCCAGAGCGACATCGCCGATCTTCTGGCCGTACGCCGGGCCGGAATTTCCACCGCGGCAGGCGAGCTTCGGGCGACCGGGGCGATCCGGGTGCGACGGGCGGCCATACTGCTGTCCGACATGGCCGCCCTGCAAAGGGCGGCGGGCTCAGTCGGCGAACAGGCCCCTCACTCCACCGTGACGGACTTGGCCAGGTTGCGGGGCTGATCGACGTCGGTGCCTTTCTGGACGGCGGTGTAATAGGCCAACAGCTGGACCGGCACGGCGTAGACCAGGGGCGCGATCAGGGGGTGGCAGTCCGGGGCGTGGATGCGGCGGATGCCGGCGCCGTGCAGATCCGGAGCCCTTTCCGGCGTGATCATGATGACCGGGCCGCCGCGGGCGGCGACCTCCTGCAGGTTCGAGGCGGTCTTTTCGAACACATCGTCCAGCGGGGCCAGGGCGATGGTCGGTGTCTCCTCGTCGATCAGGGCGATGGGACCGTGCTTCAGCTCGCCGGCGGCGTAACCCTCGGCGTGGATATAGCTGATCTCCTTCAGCTTCAGCGCCCCTTCCATGGCGAGGGGGAACATGGCCCCCCGGCCCAGGAACAGGACGTCGTCGGCCTTGGCCAGGTCCTGGACCACGGCGCGGATGCTGTCGCCCATGCGCAGGGCGTCGGCGATCAGGCGCGGGCTTTCGAACAGGGCCTTGACCAGTTCGCCCTCGGTCGCGGCGTCGATCCGGCCGCGCGCCACCCCGGCCGACACGGCCAGGGCCAGCAGGGCCGCGACCTGGGCGGTGAAGGCCTTGGTCGAGGCCACGCCGATCTCCGGTCCAGCATGGGTCGGCCACAGCACCTCGGCCTCGCGCGCCATGGACGAGGAATGGACATTGACCACCGCCGCCGTCTTCAGCCCCTGGGCCTTGCACCAGGTCAGGCTGGCCAGGGTGTCGGCCGTCTCGCCCGACTGGCTGACGGCGACCGCCAGGGTCCTTGGCGACACCGCCGGCGAGCGATAGCGGAACTCGGACGCGATCTCGACGTCGCAGGGCAGGCCCGCCAGCTTCTCGAAGGCGTAACGGGCGATCTGACCGGCGTAGAAGGCCGTGCCGCAGGCCACGATCTGGATTCGGTCGATGGCGGCGAAGTCCACGGCCTGAGGCTTGGCCGTACCTGTCACCAGGTCCAGATATTCCGACAGGGTGTGCTGGACGCTGTCGGGCTGTTCATGGATCTCCTTTTCCATGAAGTGGCGATATTCGCCCTTCTCGACCATCGCCGAAGAGGCCGAGACCTGGACCACCGCCCGTTCGACCGGAGAGCCGGTCACGTCGAACATCTGGGCGCCGCTGCGGGTCACGGCGACATAGTCGCCCTCTTCCAGATAACTGATCTTCTGGGTGAAGGGGCCGACGGCCAGGGCGTCCGAGCCCAGATACATCTCGTCCTCGCCCCAGCCGACGACCAGGGGGCTGCCACGACGGGCGCCCAGGATCAGATCGTCCTGGCCGTCGATCAGCACGGCCAGGGCATAGGCGCCGGTCAGCCGGTCCAGCGTGGCCTTGAAGGCCTCCAGCGGCGAGCGGCCCGTGTTCAGCTCGGCGTCCAGCAAATGGGCGATGACCTCGGTGTCGGTCTGGCTTTCAAAGACATGGCCCTCGGCGGCCAGCTCGGCCTTCAGCTCGGCGAAATTCTCGATGATGCCGTTGTGGACCAGGGTGACGCGCCCGGCCTTGTGCGGGTGGGCGTTGGCCGTGGTCGGGGCGCCGTGGGTGGCCCAGCGGGTGTGGCCGATGCCGACCGAGGCCGTCAGCGGCTGTTCGGCCAGGACGGCTTCCAGATTGCGGATCTTGCCCTGGGCGCGGCGGCGTTCGACCGCGCCGTCCACCATGGCGGCGACCCCGGCCGAGTCATAACCACGGTATTCCAGCCGTTTCAGACTGTCGATCAGCCGGGGAACGACAGGTCCATTGCCGGTGACGCCGATGATGCCGCACATGCGCAGGAACTCCGAGGAAGAGGGAAACAGAAGGGCGCCGCTTTGCACAGACGGCGATCCGGGGCTAAGCCACGCACCAGCCCCCACCGGCCGTCTATGCAATCTTAGGACGGACCGCACCTAAAAAGGGGTTTCGGAAGGTTTCCTGTTCGGGAACCGCCAGACGAAGGACCAGCCCGTGGGCGACAGGAAATATTTCGGCACCGACGGCATTCGCGGGCGCGCCAACACCTATCCGATGACAGCCGAGGTCGCGCTGCGCGTCGGCCTGGCGGCGGGCAAACTGTTCCGCACCGGGGATGACCGCCGTCATCTGGTGGTGATCGGCAAGGACACCCGGCTGTCGGGCTATACGATCGAGCCGGCCCTGGTCGCCGGTTTCGCCTCGGTGGGGATGGACGTGCGCACCTTCGGTCCCGTGCCGACGCCGGGCGTGGCCATGCTGACCCGGTCGATGCGCGCCGACCTGGGGGTGATGATCTCGGCCTCGCACAACGACTACGCCGACAACGGCATCAAGCTGTTCGGCCCGGACGGCTACAAGCTGTCGGATGAGATCGAGCTGAAGATCGAGGCCCTGATGGACGACGGCCTGGACCAGGGGCTGGCGCCGTCGAACAGGCTGGGCCGGGTCAAGCGGATCGACGACGCCCAGGCCCGCTATATCGAGATCGCCAAACAGGCCTTCCCGAAACGCCTGACGCTGCAAGGCCTGAGGATCGCCGTCGATTGCGCCAACGGCGCCGGCTACAAGGTCGCGCCCACCACCCTGTTCGAACTGGGCGCCGAGGTCTTCCCGGTCGGCGTGACCCCGAACGGAACCAATATCAACGCCGAATGCGGCTCGACCCATCCGGCGACCCTGGTCGAGGCGGTCAAACGCTACCGGGCCGACATCGGCATCGCCCTGGACGGGGACGCCGACCGGCTGATCATCTGCGACGAAAAGGGCCAGGTGGTGGACGGGGACCAGATCATGGCTCTCGTCGGGCTGGACTGGGCCAGACGCGGCCTGCTGACCGGCGGCGGCGTGGTGGCCACCGTCATGTCCAACCTGGGGCTGGAGCGCCGGCTGAAGGCCGAGGGCCTGACGCTGGAGCGGACCAAGGTCGGCGACCGCTATGTGATGGAGCGGATGCGCGAAGGCGGGTTCAACATCGGCGGCGAACAGTCGGGCCACATCATCCTGCACGACCACGCCACCACCGGCGACGGCCTGATGGCGGCGCTGCAGGTGCTGGCCGTTCTGGTGGACTCCGGCAAGCCGATGAGCGAACTGGCCCGCCAGTTCGACCCGGTGCCGCAGCGTCTGGAGAATGTCCCTTACACCGCCGGCAAGCCGCTGGAGAGCGACACGGTCAAGACCGCCATCGCCGAGGCCGAGGCGACCCTGAACGGCCAGGGGCGGCTGCTGGTCCGCCCCTCGGGCACGGAAAAGCTGATCCGCGTCATGGCGGAAGGCGACGACGCCGCCCTGGTCAAACGGGTGGTGTCCGAGGTTTCGGCGGCGGTGAAGGCGGCGGGATAATCTTCACCTCTCCGCGCGCAGGCGCGTGGGGAGGACAGGTCGCTCAGCGACCAGGAGGGGGCGACTCCGACGGCGGTGATGACCGGCTCAGCTTCAGACACCGAGTCGCCCCCGCCTGACGCTCGCTGACGCGATCGCCTGTCCTCCCCGTTGGGATCGAGCCTGTCTGCAATTTCACTTGCGGCCTGCGGCTCTCGGCGCTCCATTGCGGCCGACATCTTCGCAGGGGCCTTCCATGATCGACCGTCGCCGCCTTCTTCTGTCCGCCGCAGCCGGGGCGGGCCTGGCCGCCGCAGGGGGACAGGTCTTTGCCGGAACCGCCCCGGCCGGCGACGCCGCCGCAGCCAAGGCCGCCCTGGCCGGCTTCATGGACCAGACCTTCGAACAGACCCTGGACCTGAGCCCCGAGGCCGTCACCGCCTTCGGTCTGGACAAGGGCCCGCGCGCCGCCGCCAAGTCCCAGCTGACCGCCCCGACCCTGGAGAACGAGGAGAAGTTCCGCGCCTTCACCAAGGCCCAGCGCGCCGCGTTGAGCGCCATGGACCGCACGTCCATGGACGCCCAGGACGGCATCTATTACGACACCATCGCCGACAATCTGGACGGGGTGATCGCCACCTTCGCCATCCCCTATGGCCAGGGCGGCTGGCCCAACCCCTATCGGGTCAGCCAGCAGGGCGGCGCCTATCAGTCGACGCCGGACTTCCTGGCCAACCAGCACACGATCGAGACCGCCGCCGACGCCGACGCCTATGTGGCGCGCGTCAACGCCTTCGCCGACGTGCTGAGCGCCGAGACGGACCGTTTGCGTGAGGAGTACGCCCTGGGCGTCATTCCGCCGGACTTCATCCTGGCCAAGGCCATCGCCCAGCAGGACGGCATATTGGCCACGAACGCCGCCGCCTCGCCCCTGGTCGCCTCGGTGGCGGATCGAGCGAGGGCCAAGGGACTGACCGGCGACTGGGGCGCCCAGGTCGAGACCCTGCTGGCGCAGCGGGTCTATCCGGCCCTGTCGGCTCAGAACGCCCTGCTGAAGGCCGCCCTGCCCCGCGCCGGCCACGAGGCCTCGGTGCGTCGCCTGCCTCAGGGCCAGCAGTACTACGCCAACAGCCTGCGCTTCATCACCACCACGCGGCTGACGGCCGACGAGATTCACCGCACCGGCCGCGCGCAGATGGCCGAGCTGACCGCCCGCGCCGACGGCCTGCTGAAGGCCCAGGGCCTGACGCAGGGATCGGTGGCCGAACGGATCCGCGCCCTGGGTCAGGATCCGAAATACGTCTATCCCAACACCGACGCGGGCAAGGCCGAGCTGATCGAAAAGCTGAACGAGCAGATGGCCGACATGCAGGCCCGTCTGCCCGGCGCCTTCGGCCGCCTGCCCAAGGCCTCGGTCCAGATCAAGCGCGTCCCGCCCGAGATCGAAGCCGGCGCTCCGATGGGCTATTACAACTCGCCCAGCCTGGATGGGACGCGGCCGGGCATCTACTGGATCAATCTGAAGGACACGGCGGAATGGCCGTCCTGGACCCTGCCGACCCTGACCTATCATGAGGCGACGCCGGGCCACCACCTGCAGATCAGCCTGCAACAGGAGAGCGCGGCCGCGCCCAAGCTAATGAATTTGCTGGGCTTCTCCAGCTATGTCGAGGGCTGGGGCCTGTACGCCGAACAGCTGGCCGACGAACTGGGCGCCTATGAGAACGATCCGGTCGGCCAGATCGGCTATGTCCAGTCGCTGATGTTCCGCGCCGCCCGTCTGGTGGTGGACACCGGCATCCATTCCAAGGGCTGGAGCCGCGAACAGGGCATCCAGTACATGATGGAGGCCTATGGCGACCAGGAAGGCGCGGCCGTGTCCGAGGTCGAACGCTATTGCGGCTGGCCGGGCCAGGCCTGCGCCTACAAGGTCGGCCACAACGAATGGGTCCGCCTGCGCGAGAAGGCCAGGACCAGCCTTGGCGACCGGTTCGACCTGAAGGGTTTCCACGACACGGCCCTGGCCACCGGCGGCGTGCCCCTGTCGGTGCTGGAGCGGATCGTGGACGGCTGGGTGGCGACCCAGGCTTAGTCTAGTCGGGGCCTAGTCGGAGACCGTCAGGCCGTCGATGCGGCGCAGGCGGTTGTGGATGTCGGTGGCGGCGACGGCGGCCTCGGCCGTGGCGACGGCGATCTGGTTGAGGCCGCGCACCACGTCGCCGGCGGCGTAGAGACCCGGCACGCTGGTGGCCTGGTGCAGATCGACCTCCAGCCGGCCGTCGGAGGCCAGCCGGGCCTTGAGGCCCTGCGCCAGTTCGGCGTTGGGCGACGTGCCCAGGGCCGAATAGACGAGATCGAAGGTCTGGCTCTGGCCGCCATAGCTCAGGGCGGTCACCCGGTCCTGTTCGATATCGATGGCCTCAAGCGGGGCCAGAACCAGTTCGACGCCCAGCCGGTCCAGTTCGTCGCGACGGGTCAGGGCGGCGGCCGGGCCGATGTGGATCAGGGTCACCCGGTCCGAATAGGTGCGCATGAAGGCGGCCTCGCGCGCGCCCTTGTCGCTGTCGCCGATGACGGCGACCGCCTTGCCGGTCGCCTCATAGCCGTCGCAGATGGGGCAGATGCGGACCAGCGCCTTCTGCACCGCGCGCTCCACGCCCGGCAAGTCGGGGTGATGATCGACGACGCCCGTGGCCAGCAGGATGGCGCGGGCGCGGATGGATCTCCCCTCGACCTGGGCTATGAAGTCTTCGCCGTCATGGACCAGGCTCTCGACCCGACCCGGCCTGATGACGGCGCCGTATTCCTCGGCCTGTTCGCGCATCCGCTTCAGAATATCGGCGCCCGTGATGCCAGCCGGAAAGCCCGGCATATTGTGGCTGAGCGGGATCCAGCAGGCGCGCGGCGCGCCGGCGTCCATCACCACGGTCCGCCGACGAAACCGCCCGAGATAGGTCGCCGCCGTCAGACCGGCCGGACCCGCGCCGATGATCAGGACCTCCGGGTCGTTCACCGCGTGCGCCAGGCGACGGGCCACAAGTCGGACGGCACGCCCGCGCATTCCCCCATCGTGCTCTCCTGCGTCAGGACGAAGCGGTCGCCCGTCCAGGCCCAGGTCTGAGCCGAGCCGCAGTCGCCGATGCCGCGCCCCTTGGCGAAGGCCGACAGTGTGCGGGTCTTGGGATCATACGCCCCGTTGACGGTGGAGTTGTCGGGCATGACCGGGTCGGCGCCGGGTCCGGCCGTTCCGGCAAGGATCGCCGGACGCGGGTCGCGACCATCCGGCCCCGTCAGATACCAGTTGTGGGTGACATTATAGGCCCCCGCACCGCAGGGCACGCCCCACAGCTCGGTGCGGGCGTCCAGCCGGGCGGACATCACCATGTCGCTGACCGCCGGCATGGCCGATTCCTTCAGGCAGGTGCCGACCTCGGTGCGGGCGCGAAGGGCGGCGGGCACGCGCTGGTTCACGTCGCCGAAGCCCGCCTGATCCACTGCCGGCGCGGGCATGACCGTCGGCAGGGGCGGAGCGACGGGGACGGTGGAGGCAGGACGGTCGCCACGACGGATCAGGGCGGTGGGCGTGTTGAGGCGGCCCTGTTTCTCATCGATCCAGAGCAGGGCGGCGGCCGCCCCGTTCAGCGACACCGCCTGGGTAGAGGCGCCGCGAACGACCATGGACTTGCCCTGGGCCATGGCGTCGATGACAGGACGGGCGTCGGTGCGGATCAGGCCGACCGGGGCCTGGCTGTCGCCGTCGTCGTTGAGGGTCGCCGCAAAGGTGCGGCCGTCGATCGCCAGGCCGATCTGGCGCGAGGCGGGCGCGTCCCCGTCGGGCCAATAGCCGAAGTTGACCTCGGGCCTGGCGTCAGGGCCGGGCTGGAGGGCGATGCGGACCCAGCCCGCGGCGAATTCGGGCGCGAAGCCGAAGGCCCAGCAGGTCCCGTCATTGCCGCATGTGGCGCGCCAGTCCTTGAACTGGCGGGTCTCGCTGCGGGTCTGCAGCACGGGCGCCGGGGCGGCGGCAGGCGGCGTCGAAGAGGCCGGGGCCTGGGGCGAACCCGCCTTCTGAGCGGCGTCCTTGTCGCCGCAGGCCGCGACGGCGAGCGCAGACGCCGCCAGCGCCGAAAGGGCGACGCCCCGCAACAGATCGATGGTCCTCATGCCTTGTTCAGCTCCGAAGGTTTGTGCGCCGCGCGGGCGTCGGTCTTTGCGCTCTCGACGACATACTCCGGATTATCGGACGACGCCGCCGCCTTGTGCCCCTTGATGTGGGTTTCGGCGGTGATCGTCCTGCCCCCTTGCCGACGGATGCGCCCTGGCTGCGATCCCACCTTACGCGGTCGCCGGTCCTGAAGGTCTTGGCTGGCATGGGTGAACTCCTTGCGGCGTCGCTTGCTGTTCAGCGATCAGCCGTCGCATCAGTTCCACATCGATCACCGGCGGCGCCTCGCAGAAGGTGATGATCCACCGCTCGACGAGTTCGCGCTCTTCATCCGTCATTCCGTCGTCCGCCGCTGCGACCGGTCAGGCCCTTGGGGTCTAACAAGCCGAAACCCGTGACGCGGGTTCAACCTCGCCGTCAGGTTTTTTCCGAGCAGGGTTAACGGACGGCGGGGTTTGCGCGGACGCCCAGCCCCGCTATATCCCCGCCACGATATCATTCCCCAAAGTTCAGAGGCGGACCTCACGCATGGCCAAGATCAAGGTCGAAAACCCCATCGTCGACATCGACGGCGACGAAATGACCCGCATCATCTGGCAGATGATCAAGGACAAGCTGGTCTTCCCGTTCCTGGATCTCGATCTGGACTATTACGACCTGAGCATGGAGCACCGCGACGCCACCGACGACCAGGTGACGATCGACGCGGCCCACGCCATCCAGAAGCACGGCGTCGGCGTGAAGTGCGCCACCATCACCCCGGACGAGGCGCGGGTGAAGGAGTTCGGCCTGAAGAAGATGTGGAAGTCGCCGAACGGCACCATCCGCAACATCCTGGGCGGCGTGGTCTTCCGCGAGCCGATCATCTGCTCGAACGTGCCGCGCCTGGTGCCCGGCTGGACCCAGCCCATCGTCGTCGGCCGCCACGCCTTCGGCGACCAGTACAAGGCCACCGACTTCCTGATGCCCGGACCCGGCACCCTGACGATCAAGTTCGTCGGTGACGACGGCGAAGTGATCGAGCACGAGGTCTACAAGGCCCCCGGCGCCGGCGTGGCCATGGCCATGTACAATCAGGACGAGTCGATCCGTGAGTTCGCCCGCGCCTCGCTGTCCTACGGCCTCCAACGCGGCTACCCGGTCTATCTGTCGACCAAGAACACCATCCTGAAAGCCTATGACGGCCGCTTCAAGGATCTGTTCCAGGAAGTGTTCGACGCCGAATTCGCCGAGGACTTCAAGGCCAAGGGCCTGACCTACGAACACCGTCTGATCGACGACATGGTCGCGGCCGCGATCAAGTGGTCGGGCGGCTTCGTCTGGGCGTGCAAGAACTATGACGGCGACGTCCAGTCGGACGTGGTCGCCCAGGGCTTCGGCTCGCTGGGTCTGATGACCTCGGTGCTGATGACGCCGGACGGCAAGGTGCTGGAGACCGAGGCCGCCCACGGCACCGTGACCCGCCACTATCGCCAGCATCAGAAGGGCGAGGCCACCTCGACCAACTCGATCGCATCGATCTTCGCCTGGACCCGCGGCTTCAAGCACCGCGCCAAGCTGGACGGCAACGAAGCCCTGGGCACGTTCGCCGACACCCTGGAAAAGGTTGTGGTCCAGACGGTCGAGGCCGGTTTCATGACCAAGGACCTGGCGCTGCTGGTCGGCGACCAACAGGGCTGGCTGACCACCGAGGGCTTCCTCGACAAGGTCGCCGAGAACCTGAAGACCGCCCTGCCCGACGTCGGCTGAGCCCGTCCTCAAGCCGCGCGAAGCGCGGTAGGACAAACGAACGTCCTCAAGCAGCGCGAAGCGCGATAGGACCACCAAAAGAGAGCCCCGCCGGAACGATCCGGCGGGGCTTTTCATTGCGTCGTCGCGGAGGCCGTGCATGATCGGTTCCAGCGTGGGGGAGGCTTCGTGAAACGACTGTTCGGCAATCTTCTGATCCTGGCGGTCGTGGCCGCGGCCGTGGCCTTTTTCGCCGCGCCGGCCGTTGGCTTCTTCGCCATCCGGTCTGCGGCCGAGGCGGGAGACGTGCAGGGCTTGGCGCGACTGATCGATTTTGCGGCCGTGCGCCAGTCGCTGCGGCCGCAGCTGACCGGAAAGGCCCAGGCCCTGGCGCCCGCGCCCTCCTTCCTGGAAGACCCCATCGGGGCCGTGCGGCGCCAGATGGAGCGGAACCCGGTGCTGAACGGGCCGGACGTGGACGCCTATCTGACCCCGGCCGCCCTGGCGGCCCTGACGCGCGGCGAGGGCCGGTACGCCAGCCAACGGTCTAGCATGACCGCGACCGCCATTGCGGACGATGCGCCCCAACCCTGGCCCAAGCCGATCTTCTGGGGCGTGAACCGGGCGCGGATGGCGGTGGCGGACCAGGGCGGATCGCGCACCATCTTCACCTTCGAGCGCCGGGGGCCGTTTGAGTGGATCCTGGTCCAAATCGGCCTGCCGGACGGCGCGGCGCCGGCCGTGGCCGCGCCCGTCACTCCCGTTCCCGTTCCCGGCAAGACGGCCGCCGCCCCGCGCTGAGGCAACCGGCCCGCCGGAGTCCGCGTTGAGTCAGGATGGAGTTCCTATGCTGAAGAAGATCGTCGTCGGGCTTTTGGCCGCCGTGGCCGCAGGCCTGCTGATCGCCTGTTTCGTCTCGCCCTTCGTGGCCGCCCAGGGCCTGATCCGGGCGGCGCGCACCGGGGATGCGGCGGGACTGGAACGCCGCGTCGATTTTCCCGCCTTCCGCGCCAGTCTGAAGAGCGAGTTGAACGCCCGGGCCGCCCTGGAGATCCGCCACCGGGCGGGGGACGACACGGGTCTGGCCGCCCTGGGCATGCTGCTGGCGCCGTCGCTGGTGGACGGGGCCGTCGATAATTTCGTCACCCCCCAGGCCGTCGCCGCCATGGTCCGGTCCGGCGAAAAGCCCCGGCCGGAGCGGCCCGTGCCCGCAACGGACACCCCGGCCGCGCCCAAGTCCGAAATCCACCAGTCCTGGGCCTATCGCGGGTTCGACCGTTTCGCCGTCACCCTGACGCGCGATGATCGGCCCGACGACGCCCTGGTGCTGATCCTGGAGCGCCGCGGGATGTTCGACTGGAAACTGGCGGGGGTGGACCTGACGCCGGATCCGATGGGCTGACGGGCCTCAGCCCGCCAGGGCCGCCCGCACCGCCGCCAGACCGTCTTCAGCCTTGGATCCATCCGGGGCGCCGCCCTGGGCGAAGTCGGGTTTGCCGCCGGCGCCCTGGCCGCCCATGGCGATGACGGCGGCGCGGGCCAGGTCGGCGGCGTTGACGCGGTCGGTCAGGTCCGAGGTCACGGCGACGGTGACGGCGGCCTTGCCTTCGGTCACGCCGATCAGGGCGACGACGCCGGTTCCCACCTGTTTGCGGAAATCCTCGGCCACGCCGCGCAGGCCCTTGCCGTCCACGCCGTCCAGGACGCGGGCCATCAGCTTGATCCCGCCGATCTCTTCGGGCGCCGCGGCTGCGCCCGAGCCCCCGCCCAGGGCCAGCTGCTTCTTCAGCTCGGCGACCTGTTTCTCCAGCGTCTTGACCGAGCCCTGAAGGGCCTCGACCCGGCCGGGCACGTCCTGGGTCTGGATCTTGAAGTCGCGGGCCAGGCCGCGCGTCACCTTGGCCTGGGCTTCCAGATAGAGGCGGGCCGCCTCGCCGGTCAGGGCCTCAATGCGGCGGACGCCGGCGGCGACGCCGGTCTCCTGAACGATCTTGAACAGGCCGATGTCGCCGGTGCGGGCCACATGGGTGCCGCCGCACAGTTCGACCGAATAGGGAGCGTTATCGCTGACCAGCGAACGGCCCAGGGTCAGAACCCGGACCTCGTCGCCGTATTTCTCGCCGAACAGGGCGATGGCGCCGGCCTCGATGGCCTCCTGCGGGGCCATCAGCCTGGTCTCCGCCGGGACGTTCTGGCGGATGACGGCGTTGACCTCGGCCTCGATGGCCGCCAGCTCGTCCTCGGTCACGGGCGCCCCGTGGCTGAAGTCGAAACGGGCGCGCTCAGAGTCGACCAACTGGCCCTTCTGGGCGACCGCCGGGCCGAGCACATTCTTCAGCGCCGTGTGCAGCAGGTGGGCGGCCGAGTGGTTGGCGCGGGTGGTCATACGCTTGTCGGCGTCCACCAGCTGGGCGACGCGGGCGCCGATCTCAAGCGTCCCGGCCGTGATCTGGGCCGACAGGACATGCAGGTCGCCGGCGTGTTTCTTGACGTCAAGAACCTCGGCTTCCCCGCCGGGCCATTCCAGTGTGCCTTGATCCCCGGTCTGGCCGCCGCTCTCGGCGTAGAAGGGGGTGTTGTCGAACAGGATCTCGACGATGTCGCCGGCCTCGGCCGTCTCGACCGGAGCGCCGCCGTTCATGATGGCCAGGACCTCGCCCGAACCCTCGATGTTGTCGTAGCCGGTGAAGACGGTCGGACCCACGCGGTCGCGGATCGCCAGCCATTCATTGGTGTTGGCGGTCTGGCCCGAGCCCTTCCAGTGTTCGCGCGAACGCTGGCGCTGTTCGGCCATGGCGGATTCGAAGCCGTCGACATTGACCGAGAAGCCGCGACGACGGGCTTCGTCCTGGGTCAGGTCCAGCGGGAAGCCATAGGTGTCGGACAGGGTGAAGGCCGTCTGGCCGTCCAGCATGTCCCCCGGCTTGAAACCCTGAACCGCCGTGTCGAACAGGGCCATGCCCCGGCCCAGGGTGGTGCGGAAACGGACCTCTTCCTGTTTCAGCGTGTCCTCGATGAAGGGCTGGGCGCGGGCCAGTTCGGGATAGGCGTCGCCCATCTGGGCCACCAGGGTCGGGACCAGGCGGTGCATCAGCGGATCAGCGGCGCCCAGCAGGTGGGCGTGGCGCATGGCGCGGCGCATGATCCGGCGCAGCACATAGCCCCGGCCCTCGTTCGACGGGGTGACGCCGTCGGCGATGAGGAAGGAGGAGGAGCGCAGGTGGTCGGCGATGACCCGGTGGCTGGCGGCGCGCTCGCCGTCCGACTTGGTCGAGGTGGCGTCTTCCGAAGCGGCGATCAGGGTCTTGAACAGGTCGGTCTCGAACACCGAATGCACGCCCTGGAGCACGGTGGTCATCCGCTCCAGACCCATGCCGGTGTCCACGCTGGGCTTGGGAAGGGTGCGAACGATCTGGTCGTTCTCCTTCTCGAACTGCATGAAGACGTTGTTCCAGATCTCGACGTAGCGATCACCGTCCTCGTCCGGCGAGCCGGGAGGGCCGCCGGGGATCTTGTCGCCGTGGTCCCAGAAGATTTCGGTGCAGGGACCGCAGGGACCGCTGTCGCCCATGGCCCAGAAGTTGTCGGAGCCGGCGATGCGGATGATCTTATCGTCGCCGAAGCCGGTGACCTTCTTCCAGATCGCCGCGGCCTCGTCGTCGTCGATATAGACGGTGACCAGCAGGCGTTTGGCGTCCAGGCCGAACTCCTGCGTGACCAGTTTCCACGCCCGGTCGATGGCGTGTTCCTTGAAATAGTCGCCGAAGGAGAAATTCCCCAGCATCTCGAAGAAGGTCAGGTGGCGGGCGGTGTAGCCGACATTGTCCAGGTCATTGTGCTTGCCCCCGGCGCGGACGCATTTCTGAGACGAGGTGGCGCGCGGATAGGGCGGCTTGGACGCGCCGGTGAAATAGTCCTTGAACGGCACCATGCCCGCATTGACGAACAGCAGCGACGGATCGTTCTGCGGCACCAGCGGCGCCGAGTGCACCTTCTCGTGGCCGTCGGCCGCGAAGAAGTTCAGATAGGTGGCGCGGATCTCGTTCAGGCTGGGCATTTGGGCGTGTCTTCGGCTCGGTCGTCGCAAGGAACCGGCGTCATATAGGGTTTTGTCGGGGAACGCATCATCTGGTCCCGCCCCGCGCCCGTCGCGGTCGAGCCGGGGGAATGATCGCTTTGCGAAAGATCAAGGCGATCCTTCCGCGGAGCACCATTCTGCGGCGTCACACATGTCGGTTCGAAACTCGGATTTCGCGACGCCAGGGAAACAGGACAGGCCATGGGAACGACACAACTGCATCGCGGTCGGCTCATAGACCACATCCAGTTGGTCGTCCGTGATCTCCAGCTCAGTCGGGAATTCTACACGGCTGTTCTGAACGTGCTGGAGATTCCCGTCATCGATACGACCGACGGCTATTTCTGGGCCGATGAACTCGTCGTGTCCTCGCCGGAAAGCGCGGAGAGCCGGGGCGTCCTGACGGGTCGGCATCACCTGGCCTTTCAGGCCAAGGACCGCGCGACGGTCGACGCCTTCTATCGGGCGGCGCTGGCCCATGGCGCACGCGACAACGGCGCGCCGGGCGAGCGGGCCTATCATCCGGGCTACTACGCCGCTTTCGTGCTTGATCCCGACGGCAACAACATCGAAGCTGTGCACCATGGCGAGGCGCGGCGTAGCGCGCCGTCGGTGACGATCGGTTTCTGAGGATTCCGGGAGGCCGACAGGTCCACCTGCGTCAACGCCAAGGTCGGATTTCAGGGCTAAGGCCGGTTTCGCAAACCGACCCGTTGCGGACATTGCGCACAGGGCGCTAGCCGTCGATTGTCACGAGTCCAATCAGGGTGATGGCAATGCTGTTTTACATTTTCCCAATAGCGCAGCCGCCCTGGCTTTACCTTCAAATTGCGATAGCTGGCGCTTGGATCGCACTCGTGGTTTTTGATGTTCGGAATAATGGCCGCAAAGGTCTGCGCACTCTCCTACTGGTGCCCTTGGTGGTCGTCGCCTTTTGGCTGGTGATGATCGGCAACGTCCTGGATAGCTGCTCTAAGGTCGGGTGCTGACACCTGCGAGAGGTCAAAACATGTGAGTTGAACTTGTGATTGATTGACGCACACGTTCGAAGCGCGCAATTTCGCGCCTCTTGAGAGGACTGAAATGAAACGCGTTCAAAACCTCGCCATCGCGATCGCGACGGTCGCCACGACGACGGTGGCTTTCGGCCCTGCCGAGGCCCTGGTCCAGAGTTCCTGGGATCCTAGTCACGTGGCCTATTCTTATGTCTACTACGCCGATGCGGCCAAGACTCAGCAGCTTGGTACAGCTTGGGACACATGCCGCAAAAGCGGCAACAACATCTACGTCATAAGGCCCAACATCCCCACCGCCTATTACGACGAGACGCCTATGTTCGTCTGCTCGGAGATGGGGCCGTATCTGCCACCCGACTGGCCTTACTGATCGGCGAGGGGCGGTTCGATGAACCGCCCCTCTCATGCGCCTCACATCTTCGGCGGCGGGCCGAACTTGCCGGACTGGTAGTCCTCGATCGCCTGGATGATTTCCTCGCGGGTGGTCATGACGAAGGGGCCGTGGCTGAAGACCGGCTCGTTGATCGGTTCGGCGTGGCCCAGCAGGACGACGGCGTCGGTCTGGGCCGTGATCTCGACCGTGTCGCCCTCGCCCAGGGCGGCGAGGTTCCATTCGGGCACGGGGGTTCCGGCGACGGAGACCTGGCCCTTGACCGCATAGAAGAAGACGGTGCGGCCGGGCGCGACCGGAGCCTGGAACCGGGCGCCGGCGGGCAGGCGGACGACGGCCAGATGGATGTCGATCAGCGACTGGATCGGCGCCTTGACCCCCAGCCATTCGCCGGACACCGGCTCGACCACCACGCCGCCCTCGGTGGTGAAGGTGGGGATGTCGGCGGCCTGGAGCCCCACATAGTCGGGCTTGGTCATCTTCAGCCGCGACGGCAGGTTCACCCACAGCTGCAGGATCTCCATCGGCCCGCCGTTCCGCTTGAAATCGGCCGGCGACAGTTCGGCGTGGATCAGGCCCGAGCCGGCGGTCATCCACTGGATCCCGCCCGCCTTGATGATGCTCTCGCCCCCGCCGGAGTCGTTATGAGCCAGTTCGCCGTCCAGGATGAAGGTGACGGTCTCGAACCCCCGGTGCGGGTGCGGGCCGAACGGCAGGCCGGCGTTGCCCGGCGCATAGGTCTGGGGCCCGTGGTGGTTCAGGAACAGGAAGGGATCGACCTGGTCCAGGCCCGGACCGGGCACCGGGCGGCGCGTCGTCAGGTCGCCGATGTCGTCGCGATGGGCGGGATGCAGGCGAAGGACGGGGCGGGGCGTGATCTCGGTCATTCGTCACATATAGGGTGGCGGATTGGACATGGCGAGATCGGAGACGGGCTTGCAGCGCCGCCAGATCGGAAAAATCCAATTCCCGGCCGCCCGCGTAAATCCTCGATCCGAGACAGAGCGTGGATCGATCATGCGCAAATCCGACGGCCACGACACGGAACAGGCCACAGGCGGCAAGAATTCGCGATGTTGGTCACGGTCCGTTGACACCGTCGTTCTAGAGACACAAAAGCCTTCGCAACCGCACACGGCGATTGAATTCATTCGCTTTTGAGAACCATTCGCATGACCCAGCCCAGCCCGACCTCGGGTGGCGCCTCTAGCGACCGGACCGGTCGTTTCGTCACCCAGCCCAACGGTCACGTCACACCGCTTTCGCCCCACATCGGCATCTGGCGCTGGCACGTCACCATGGCGGCCTCCATCCTGTTCCGGGCCACCATCATCGCCGCCACCGTCGGCGCGCTGATCGTCGTCGCCTGGCTGGGGGCCCTGGCCTTCGGACCGGACGCCTATGCGGCCGCCCTGGCCCTGGCCGGGTCGCCGCTGGGCCTGTTCGTCGGCTTCGGCCTGACGGTCGTGCTGTTCTCCTTCATCCTGAACGGGACGCGTCACACGATCAACGACACCGGCAATGGCCTGACCATCAAGTCGTCCACGATCTTGTCGCGCATCGCGGTCTGGGCGCCGGTTCCGCTGGCGATCCTGTTCTGGGTCGTCCTGTTCGCCGTCGGGAGGGTTTCGCTGTGAGCGGTCAAGTCAAAGGGAACGGGGCCCGGTTCAAGAACAACGTCAAGATTTCCGAGCGCCATGGCGCCGGCGAATGGCTGGCCGAGCGGGTGTTGCTGGCCGTCGTGCTGCCGCTGGGCCTGTGGGTCGCCTCGACCGCCTTCACCCTGACGGGCGCCGGCTATGACGCCATGCAGGACTGGTTCGCCAACCGACTGAACGCCGGCCTGCTGGCGCTGACGGCCGTGGTCTTCTTCGGCTACGTCAGCGTGGCCTGGAAGGTCATCCTTGAGGACTATGTGCCCCAGCCGGGAACGCGCAAGGCGCTCGTGGCGCTGCTGAACCTGGTCTTCCTCGTGCTGGCGGCCGCCAGCGTGTTCTTCATCGTGCGGATGGCGCTGGGTTCGGCGCCCCTGCCCGCTGGTTTCGGAGCCTGATTAGCTGATGGCCGCTTACGAACTGATCGATCACGAATACGACGTCGTCGTCGTCGGCGCCGGGGGCTCCGGCCTTCGCGCCGCCCTCGGCGCCGCCCAGCAGGGGCTGAAGGTCGCCTGCGTCACCAAGGTCTTCCCGACCCGCAGCCACACGGTCGCGGCCCAGGGCGGCATCTCCGCCTCGCTGGGCAATATGGGCGAGGACAGCTGGCAATGGCACATGTACGACACCGTCAAGGGGTCGGACTGGCTGGGCGACCAGGACTCGATCGAATATCTGGTCCGTAACGCGCCCAAGGCCGTGTACGAGCTGGAACACTGGGGCGTGCCCTTCAGCCGCACCGACGAAGGCAAGATCTATCAGCGCGCCTTCGGCGGCATGACCCGCAACTTCGGCGAAGGCCCGGTGCAGCGCACCTGCGCCGCCGCCGACCGCACCGGTCACGCCATCCTCCACACCCTGTACGGCCAGTCGGTGCGTCGGGAAGTGAAGTTCTTCGTCGAATATTTCGCGCTCGACCTGATCATGCAGGCCCAGTCTGATGGAACTCAGGCCTGCACCGGCGTGACGGCGCTTCAGCTCGACAACGGCCAGCTTCACCAGTTCCGCGCCAAGATGGTGGTTCTGGCCACCGGCGGCTACGGCCGCGCCTATTTCAGCGCCACCAGCGCCCACACCTGCACCGGCGACGGCAACGCCATGGTGCTGCGCGCCGGCCTGCCGCTGCAGGACATGGAGTTCGTCCAGTTCCACCCGACCGGCATCTATGGCGCCGGCTGCCTGATCACCGAGGGCGCGCGCGGCGAGGGCGGATACCTGACCAACTCGGAAGGCGAGCGCTTCATGGAGCGCTATGCCCCGACCGTGAAGGACCTGGCCCCGCGCGACATGGTCAGCCGCTCCATGACCATCGAGATCCGTGAAGGCCGTGGCGTGGGCCCGAACAAGGACCACATCTTCCTGCACCTGGATCACCTGGATCCCAAGATCCTGCACCAGCGCCTGCCGGGCATTTCCGAAAGCGCCAAGATCTTCGCCGGCGTCGACGTGACCAAGGCGCCGATCCCGGTCCTGCCGACCGTCCACTACAACATGGGCGGCATCCCGACCAACTATCACGGCGAAGTCCTGACGCTGCGCGACGGCAATCCCGACAGCGTGGTGCCCGGCCTTATGGCCGTGGGCGAAGCGGCCTGCGTCTCGGTGCACGGCGCCAACCGCCTGGGCTCCAACTCCCTGACCGACCTGGTGGTGTTCGGCCGCGCCGTCGGCCTGCGCTGCGGCGAGGTGGTGGACAAGGCCTCGGCCGTGCCGTCCGCCTCCAAGGCCCAGACCGACGCCCACCTGGCCCGCCTGGACCGCTTCCGCTTCGCCGACGGCTCGACCCCGACCGCCGAGCTGCGCCTGTCCATGCAACGCGCCATGCAGGCCGACGCGGCGGTGTTCCGCACCGGCGAGACCCTGCAACAGGGCACCGACAAGCTGCGGGCCATCGACGCCGCCGGCGCCGACATCAAGACCACGGATCGCGGCCTGATCTGGAACACCGACCTGATGGAGACGCTGGAGTACGACAACCTGATCGCCCAGGCCGTCGTCACCATCGAGAGCGGGCTGAACCGCACGGAATCGCGCGGCGCCCACGCCCGCGAGGACTATCCGGATCGGGATGACGCCAACTGGATGAAACACACCCTGGCGTGGAAGCGTCCGGGCGAGCAGGTCCAGATCGACTACCGCCCCGTGCACAATTACACGATGTCCGACGACATCGCGTACATCGAGCCCAAGGCTCGGGTTTACTGAGGTCGAACGCAGATGGTTCAACTCTCCCTCCCCCGCGGCTCCAAGCCCACCAAGGGCAAGGTCCACAAGGCCGCGCCCGGCTCCAAGGACGTCCGCACCTACAAGGTCTATCGCTACGACCCCGAGGTCGATGCGGACCCGCGCTGGGACGTCTATGAGGTTCCGACCGGCGACCACGGCCCCATGCTGCTGGACGCCCTGATCCACATCAAGAACACCATCGACCCGACCCTGTCGTTCCGGCGGTCCTGCCGCGAAGGCATCTGCGGGTCCTGCTCGATGAACATCGACGGGCGCAACACCCTGGCCTGCACCAAGGGCTGGGACGAGTGCGAGTCGCACAACATCACCATCGCCCCCCTGCCGCACCAGCCGGTGGTCAAGGATCTGGTGACGGACCTGAGCCTGTTCTACGCCCAGTACGACTCGATCCAGCCCTATCTCCAGTCGGACGAGCCCGACCCCGAGAAGGAACGGCTCCAGACCCCGGCCGAGCGCGAGAAGCTGGACGGCCTGTACGAGTGCATCCTGTGCGCCTGCTGCTCGACCTCCTGCCCCAGCTACTGGTGGAACCAGGAGGAATACCTCGGCCCGGCGGCCCTGCTGCAGTCCTATCGCTGGATCTCCGACAGTCGCGACGACGCCACGCAGAAGCGTCTGGACGACCTGGAAGACCCGTTCAAACTGTACCGCTGCCACACCATCATGAACTGCGCCCAGGTCTGCCCCAAGGGCCTGAACCCGGCCAAGGCCATCGCCGAAACCAAGAAGCTGATGGTTTCGCCCAGCCGGAAGCGACAGGCGGCCTAAACGCCGCCGATGCTCCGATGACCGCTGAGGTCCTGCTGTTCGCCTATGGCACGCTGCAGGACCCGGCGGTCCAGACGGCCGTCTTCGGCCGTGAACTGGGGCCGGGCGCCCCGGACCGACTGAGCGGTTTTCGCCTGTCGCACATCCCCGGCGACGACCTCCCCGTCGACGACACTCAGGTCACGGCCGAGACCGGCCTCACCCACTATCCGATCCTGATCCCGACGACGGACGACGCCCCGCCCGTCCCCGGCCGCCTCTACCCCCTGACCCCCGCCGACCTGACCGCCGCCGACGCCTATGAAGGCGAGGCCTATCGCCGGGTGCGCGTGACGACGCAGGCGGGGGTGGAGGCTTGGGTGTATGTGGCGGCGGAGGCGTGAGGGGCGGGTTGGGCCAAAAGCGGACCTTCTCACGCTGACAGATTGCAGACATTTGCCGCTTGGAGAGCAGATGGCATATCTCAGTTTGCGACAGCGCGGTTGGACTTGTCCTCTGGACACTCGTCGGCCTGCGCCACACTGCGAAAGTCAGCGAGCAGCATTCTCCTCGCCTTTGATTGTTGTCACCGGCTACAATCGCGACGAGTGATCGCTCGGGAGGAGCAGGTGTCAGCACCGAAACAACTATTGGATCTCGTTGCGCGGTATGCAGCGAATCGCGACGATTTCAGAAAGACGACCTTTAACGAGACGCAGGCTCGTATCGAGCTTATCGACCCGCTGTTCACTTTACTCGGTTGGGATATGGCCAACTCGAAGGGCTATTCCGACGAGTACCGCGAGGTGATCCACGAAGACCGCGTACGGGTCGAAGGCAAATCGAAGGCTCCCGATTATGCGTTTCGCATCGGCGGCATTCGCAAGTTCCAGCTCGAAGCCAAAAAGCCTTCGATCAACATTGCCAACGATGGCGCGGCCGCTTTCCAAATCCGGCGCTATGCTTGGAGCGCCAAGCTCAGCCTCTGCGTTCTAACAAACTTCGAGAGCCTCGCGATCTATGACGCGGCCGCTAAGCCGGCGAAAACGGACACTGCAAAGAAGGCTCGCGCTAAGTTCTACAGCTACGCGGACTACGAGGCGAAGTGGGACGAGATTTACGAGTTGCTCTCGCCGGAGGGTATCCAGAAAGGAACTTTTGGCAAGTTCGCCGCCGGTGCCGGAGCACGGCGTGGCAGCACCACGATCGACAACCAGTTTCTGGAAGAAATCGAGTCCTGGAGAAGCGCACTCGCGATCGACATCGCGTCAAATAACCGCGGGCTCGATATCCGCGCGCTCAACCAGGCCGTCCAAGCCCTGATCGACCGCATCGTGTTTCTCCGAATAGCGGAAGATCGCGGCATCGAGAAGTATGGGCGGCTCAGGGATGCTGCCACGAAAGCGCATATCTACAAGCGCCTTATAGAGTCTTTCAGAGAAGCCGATCGTCGATACAATTCCGGCCTGTTCCACCTCATCAAGCAGCATCCGGAGGATGCCGAGGTCGACGAGGTCGCACCTGCCCTCAAGATATCAGACAGGGCACTTAAGCCCATCATAGACGGCCTGTACTATCCCGACAGTCCCTACGAGTTCTCAGAAATGCCCGCCGACGTCCTCGGCCAGGTTTACGAGCGCTTCTTAGGGAAGGTAATCACGCTTACGGCGGGCGTGGCCGAAATCGAAGTGAAGCCGGAGGTTAAGAAGGCCGGCGGGGTCTTCTACACGCCATCTTACGTCGTCAGGTATCTCGTCAACTCCACCGTAGGCGCTGACCTCGCTGTCTCCCAAGTGACCGACATCTCCGGCAAGGGGAAGAAGGCCTCAGCACCCTATCGCGTTGTCGATCCCGCATGCGGATCCGGCTCGTTTCTCATCGAGGTCTACCAAAAGCTGTTGGACTGGTATCTCGCCCAATATGTCAGCAGTGAAAAAACCTATTCAAAAGGAAAAGACGCGACGATCTATAAAAGCGAGGGAGGTTGGAGGCTGAGGATCGCCGAGCGCAAGCGAATCCTGTTGGATCATGTGTACGGCGTTGATATCGATCCTCAAGCTGTTGAGGTAACGAAACTTTCTCTTCTTTTGAAAGTGCTTGAGGGAGAGAACTCCGACGCAATAGCTAAGCAGATGGATCTTTTTAAGGATCGAGTGCTGCCAGATCTTGGCAACAACATAAAGTGCGGAAACTCCCTGATCGGAGAAGAGTATAATTCGCTTTATCCTGCCGATATGTTGAATCCCGAAATCCGCTACACGGTGAACACATTCGATTGGAAGAGCCGGTTCCCGAGTGTTTTTAAATCAGGCGGATTTGACGCGGTTGTTGGTAATCCTCCCTACTTCAGTATTGACAAGACGTGGGGTGCTGGCGACCATAAGACGAGTGCACTGAAGGCCATCTATCCTGATATCCATACCGACAAGACGGATATATATTACTACTTCTTGGCCAAGGGGGTGGACATCACCCAAGGCAGTGTTGGGTTCATCGTTTCACGGGCGTTCCTTGAGGCTGTGAAGGCTGAGAAAGTTCGGCGCTACCTGTCAACGCATTCAGGTGTCCTCGAAATCTTCGACTTCCAGAACTTCCCCGTCTTTGATGGGGTCGGTATCGCGACCGCAATGGTGGTCCTTTCTAAGAGAAAGCGGCCAAAACAGACACGCGTCGTCAAGGTTTCAGGGTCGATCGCGCCGACAGATCGGACGGAAAAGTTCCTGGCGGAAAGCGATGAGCTAGCCCGCTTCGACGTTGCCCGCGCGAATCTTTCGTCGGCCCCCTGGAGGTTATCAAACACAGATATAGCAGCCGTGTTTGCCCGTATCGACAAGTCGGGCGAGCCGCTTTCCCGGCTATGCAAGCTTGGGCAGGGGATGCAGACGGGGTTGAATTCTGTCTTCGGTGGAAAGACTAGGGCCAATATTGACGCCATGGGTGCCAAGCCTACCCAAGTCCGCCTGCGCGTACGGAACACGGATATCCAGCGCTTCCATATCCTCAATCGCGAGGAGCTTATGATCTACCTTGAGGACGTTCCAACGTTTGCGTCGCTGCCAGCCGGTGTGAAGAAATACCTAGAGAGCGAGCGGAGACATCTTGAGGAGCGCGCCGCCTTCATTCGCGGAAATTGCGAGTGGTGGCGGTGGACTTGGCCCCTGCAGAAGGAGCTGTACGGTGGTCCTCGCATCGTCTGTCCATATCTCGCCAAGGAGAACCGGTTCGCGATTGATGAAGACTTCAGCTTCGTCGGACTAACGGACACGACCGTGATTTTTCCAGCGAGCCAGAAAGAGAACCTAAAATATATCTGCGGACTCTTAAACTCTAGGCTCCTGAATCTCAGATTTAAGGGAATCGGGAAGCTCAAGAGTAATGGTATTCGGGAGTATTTTGACAATGCGGTCAGTCAGATGCCCATACGAAGGATTAACTGGACGAAGCTGGAAGACGTCAAAATCCATGATCGCATCGTTGAGCTGCACGACACGCTCGCAGATGCTCACCAGAAGCTGGCGCAGGGGCCTGCGGCCATCGTTGCGCGGGACCTACGCGACCAGATCTCAAACGAGGAGTTCGAACTCGATTCTCTAGTGTGCGAGCTTTACGGTTTTAGCGTTAGAGAGCTGGCGGATGCCGAAAAAGCCTTCGCTTGACCGCGCGGATGAGCCTTCTCCCCATCCGCCCTTGCACCATCCCCCCGGCTTGATATGAGCGGCGCATGGCCAGCATCACCTATATCGAGCATGACGGAACCGAGCACGTCGTCGACGTGAAACCGGGGCTCTCCGTCATGGAGGGCGCGATCCGGAACAATGTGCCGGGGATTGATGCGGATTGCGGCGGGGCCTGCGCCTGCGCCACCTGCCATGTCTATGTCGACGAGGCCTGGCGCGAGGCGACGGGCAAACCCTCGGCCATGGAGGAGTCGATGCTGGACTTCGCCGAAGAGGTCGAGCCCAACAGCCGGCTGTCGTGCCAGATCCGCGTGTCCGACGCCCTGGACGGCCTGGTCGTGCGCCTGCCGGAAAACCAGCACTAGGACCGCCCGGCCAGCGGGCGAAGACGTCTTTCGCCGCTTGAACCGCGCGCCCGGCGCCCCATCTGGATGCAGCGGCGCGGCGAGGCCGGGCGTGAGACGGGGGATTTCAGACGATTCAGACGATTCAGACGGTGTTTTTCCGCAGGCCGAGTCTGAATTCCGCGCGGCGGGGCGCCGCCCCGGGTCGCAGCGGGTCAATTCGCCGCTTGATGCCGGCGCATCCCGTCGCCATCTGAGCCGTTACGATCCTTCGACCCAGCACGGACCCCCGACATGACCTTCGCTGACCCCACCCTGGACCCCACTCTCTCGGGCGACCTGATCAAGGAGGGCACGGACGCCTCCTTCATGACCGACGTCATCGAGGCGTCGAAGCATCAGCCGGTCATCGTCGATTTCTGGGCCACCTGGTGCGGGCCGTGCCGGACCCTGGGTCCGGCGCTGGAGAAGGGCGTGCGCGCCGCCAAGGGGGCGGTGAAGATGGTCAAGATCGATGTGGACGCCAACCCGGCCTATGCGGGCCAGCTGCGGGTGCAGTCGATCCCCACTGTCTACGCCTTCGTCAACGGCCAGCCGGTGGACGGCTTCCAGGGCGCGATCCCCGACAGCCAGATCAAGGCCTTCATCGACAAGCTGACCGGCGGCGCCGGGGGCTCGACCGAAACGGCGCAACTGCTGGAGCTGGGCGAGGAATCGCTGGGCCTGAACGATTTCGGCGGCGCGGCCCAGGCCTTCGCCCACGTCCTGTCGATCGAGCCCGAGAACGAGAAGGCCGTCGCCGGCATGGCGCGGGTCTATCTGGCGAGCGGCGATGCCGAACAGGCCGCCCAGACCATCGCCATGGCCCCCCAGGACTCCAAGGAGCCGGCGGTCCAGAGCGTGCGCGCGCAACTGGCCCTGGCGGCCAAGGCGCCGACCGGGGCTTCCGCCGAGCTTGAGGCCAAGGTCGCGGCCGACCCCGACGACCACCAGGCCCGGTTCGACCTGGCCGAGGCCCAGAGCGCGGCCGGCGACTTCAAGGGCGCGGTCGATAATCTGCTGCACATCATCCAGGCCGATCGCGAGTGGAACGACCAGGCGGCCCGCAAGCAGCTGCTGGTCATCTTCGACGCGGCCGGCGTCAGTTCCGACGTCGCCAAGGACGGGCGTCGCCGCCTGTCCTCCATTCTTTTCTCGTAGGCGCCAAAACACCGGCCTCAAGCAGCCCGCAGGGCGATAGGCCAAGGAGACATGATGCCTCAAGGCTATGTTCGAGCCCTCGATCTGCCGCAGGTGATCCCGGTGTTCCCGCTGGAGGGGGCCATACTGCTGCCGCGCGGCCAGCTGCCGTTGAACATCTTCGAGCCGCGCTATCTCAACATGGTGGACGACGCCATGGCCGGGGACCGGATCATCGGCCTGGTCCAGCCCAAGGGCGGGACTCCGGCCCTGCCCGGCCTGTCGCCGGTCGGCTGCGCCGGGCGGATCACCGGTTTTGCGGAAACCTCGGACGGTCGGTATCTGATCACCCTGACCGGGGTGTCGCGGTTCCGCATCGCCGCCGAACTGCCGTCCAAGGCGCCCTATCGCCAGGTGCGCGCGGCCTTCGACGCCTATGAGGACGATCTGGCGCCCCCGCCGGAAGAGCCGGACTTCGACCGCCACGCCTTCCTCGACGCCCTGCGCGCCTACATGACCCACCGGCTGCTGGACATCGACTGGGATACGGCCGAGAGCGCGCCGATGGAGGCCTTGATCAACAGCCTGTCGATGGCCCTGCCGTTCGAACCGGCCGAGAAACAGGCCCTTCTGGAGGCCATGGGCCTGCTGCCCCGCGCCGAGGCCCTGACCGCCCTGCTCCGCATCGACGCCGCCGACGCCGGTGACGACGCGGCGCCGTCCATGCAATGACGGGCTCAAGTAGCGCGAAGCGCGGTAGCCCCCTAAAGAACCCTCAAGTAGCGCAAAGCGCGACAGGCCCAGAACAATGAGTGACGCCTTCAACACGCCCGTCTCCGTCGATCCCCGCTTGCTGGAGGTGCTGGTCTGCCCGGTCACGCGCGGCAAGCTGACCTACGACCGCGACGCGGGCGAACTGATCTCCGTCGGCGCCAAACTGGCCTATCCGATCCGCGAAGGCGTGCCGATCATGCTGGCCGAGGAAGCCCGTCAGCTGGACTGACTTATACTCCGCTCATCCCGGCGAAAGCCGGGACCCAGTGCTTTGGGCGAAAGGTCGGTGTGGTTCGCACAGCCTTGTCCCCACGCACTGCCGAGCGAAAGAACTGGGTCCCGGCTTTCGCCGGGATGAGCGGATGGGGGTTTCACCGGTGTTCCGGCGTTCTCATCCCGTAAACCCGCTACATAGAGAAGGCCTACCGATGTTGAAAATCGCCATCCAAATGGACCCGATCGAGGCCGTCGACATCGCCGGGGACACCAGCTTCCTGATGGCCGAGACGGCCCAGGCGCGCGGGCACCAGCTGTGGGTCTATGATTTCCGCACCCTGGCTCTGGAGGAGGGCCGCCTCTATTGCCGCGCCCGGCCGATCACCGTGCGACGTGAGGTCGGCAACCACGTCGACTTCGGCGACTGGGTGAAGCTGGACCTGGCCGAGGACGTGGACGTCATCCTGATGCGCCAGGACCCGCCGTTCGACATGGCCTATGTCACCGCCACCTATCTGCTGGAGACGGTCCATCCGAAGACCCTGGTGGTCAACGACCCGGCCCAGGTGCGTTCGGCGCCCGAGAAGCTGCTGGTCACCGCCTTCCCCGGACTTCAGCCGCCGACCCTGATCTCGGCCGATCCCGTCGCCCTGAACGCCTTCCACGAGCAGCATGGCGAGGTGGTGCTGAAGCCGCTGCACGGCAACGGGGGCTCGGGCGTGGTCAAGCTGCGCGCCGACGACCCTAATCTGGACGCCCTGATCGAGATCCACGCCGTGGGCAGCCGCGATCCGCTGGTGATCCAGAAATTCATCCCCGCCGTGTCCAAGGGCGACAAGCGCATCCTGCTGATCGACGGCGAGCCGGTGGGGGCCATCAACCGTGTCCCGGCGGCCGGCGCCGTCCGCTCCAACCTGCACGTCGGCGGCACGGCCATGCCGGTCGAGCTGACGCCGCGCGACCTGGAGATCTGCGCCGCCATCGGCCCGACGCTGAGGGAACGTGGCCTGATATTCGTCGGCATCGACGTGATCGGCGACTATCTGACCGAGATCAACGTCACCTCCCCCACCGGCGCCCAGCAGCTGAAGACCTTCACCGGCGTCGACGCCACCGCCCTGATGTGGGACGTGATCGAGAAGAAGTGCGCCGCACAGGTTGCGTGATCGCCACTTGAATTAGAT
The DNA here is from genome assembly GCF_049898245.1 of Brevundimonas sp. TSRC1-1. Taxonomy (NCBI): domain Bacteria; kingdom Pseudomonadati; phylum Pseudomonadota; class Alphaproteobacteria; order Caulobacterales; family Caulobacteraceae; genus Brevundimonas; species Brevundimonas sp. TSRC1-1. Next base: position 712,334 of record NZ_JAFCXI010000002.1, on the reverse strand, counting down.
TTCAGTTCATGGTTCGTTCCTTCTCCGGGTGGGAGAGGACGTCATGGTCGCGCGGGTTGTCACGGTCGCCTTCGACGGGGTCGAGGCCCGGCGCGTGGACGTCGAGGTCCAGCTGGTCGGCCAGGATCAGCAGACGGTGTTCAACATCGTCGGCCTGCCGGACAAGGCGGTGGCCGAAAGCCGCGAACGGGTGCGGGGGGCCTTTGCGGGCATCGGACTGGCGCTTCCGGCCAAACGGATCATCGCCAATCTGGCCCCCGCCGACCTGCCCAAGGAGGGCAGTCATTTCGACCTGCCGCTGGCCCTGGCCCTGATGGCGGCCATGGGGGTGATCGCGCCGGACGCCCTGGACGGCTGGGCGGCCATCGGCGAACTGGGGCTGGACGGCCAGATCGCGCGGGTCGGCGGCGCCCTGCCGGCCGCCGTGGCCGCCGACGCCATGGGGCTGGGGCTGATCTGTCCCGAGGCCACGGGGCCGGAGGCGGCCTGGGCCGGCGGCGCCCGCATCCTGGCGCCCCGCTCTCTGATCGCCCTGGTCAATCATTTCAAGGGAACCCAGGTCCTGCGCGCGCCGGAGCCCGGCCCGCTGGCGACCGGCGGCGTCGCGCCCGACCTGCGCGAGGTCAAGGGCCAGGAGGGGGCCAAGCGGGCGCTGGAGATCGCCGCGGCGGGAGGGCACAATCTGCTGTTCGTCGGCCCGCCGGGATCGGGCAAGTCGATGATGGCGCAACGCCTGCCGGGCCTGTTGCCGCCCCTGACCTCGCAGGAACTGCTGGAGACCTCGATGGTCTGGTCGGTCGCCGGCCTGATCGAGCGCGGCGCCCTGACCCGGGATCGGCCCTTCAGAAGCCCGCACCATTCAGCCTCGATGGCGGCCCTGACGGGCGGAGGTCTCCGCGCCAAACCGGGCGAGGCTTCGTTGGCGCACAACGGAATCCTGTTCCTCGACGAACTGCCGGAATACAGCGCCCAGGCCCTGGATTCCCTGCGCGCACCGCTGGAGACGGGCGAGATCGTGGTGGCCCGCGCCAACGCCCATATCCGCTATCCGGCTCGGTTCCAGCTGGTGGCGGCGATGAACCCCTGTCGGTGCGGCATGGGCGGGGCCGGGCGCGGCGCCTGCGGCAAGGCTCCCCGCTGCCAGCGCGACTACCAGAACCGCATCTCCGGCCCCATGTTCGACCGCATCGACCTGACGGTGGAGACCCCGCCCGTCACCGCCGCCGACATGACCCTGCCCCCGCCGGCCGAGGGGACGGCCGAGGCCAGGGCCCGCGTCGCCGCCGCCCGCGCCATGCAGGAGGACCGGGTGCGCGACGCGGGGCTGGATCCGGCCCAGGGGCTGAACGCCCGCGCCTCGGGCGACACTCTGGATCGGTTCGCCACGCCTGACGAGGCGGGCCGGATGCTGCTGATGCGGGCGGGCGAGGCCGGGGGGCTGACCGCACGGGGCTGGACCCGCACCCTGCGCCTGGCCCGCACCATCGCCGACCTGGACGGCTGCACCGGCGTGCTGCGGCGCCACATCGCCGAGGCCCTGATCTATCGCCGCACCACCGTGGGGGCCGAGGCCGACTTCGACCGACGCCAGGCCCAGCGGGGCGAGGGGTCCGAGATCCGGGAAGCGACGGCGGAACAGGCGCCCTTCCTCTATTCGTGAGAGGGACAATCCTTAACCCGCCGCCCCTATATTGCCGGTCTACGGAGACGATGATGGCGCGACGGGCGGCGACGAAACGGATCGAGACCCAGGCGACGCAGGCCGTGGATCCGGCCCAGCAGTTCCTGCGGCTGATGAGCCACGAGATGCGCACGCCGCTGAACGGCGTGCTGGGCATGATCAATCTGCTGCAGCGCACGCGGCTGGACGGCGCCCAGCGCGCCTATGCCGAGAATGCGCGCCAGTCGGCCGAACATCTGCTGGGCCTGGTCAATGACCTGCTGGACTACGCCCGGCTGGAGGCGGGGTCGCTGGAGTTCGACCTGGCGCCGGTCGATCTGGAAGGCCTGGTGCGCGGCGTCGCCGAACTGCTGAGCCCGCGCGCCCACGACAAGGGGCTGGAGATCGTCTGGTCGGTCGCCGCCGACGCCCCCGACATCCTGGCCGACGAGGGCCGGCTGCGACAGGTGCTGTTCAATCTGGCCGGCAATGCGGTCAAGTTCACCGAGACCGGCGGCGTGCGTCTGTCGGTCGAACGCGTCACCCCGGATCCCACCGACATGGACGACGGGCGCGTCCGTCTGGCCTTCATCATCGACGACACCGGCCCCGGCGTGCCGGCCGAAGCCCGCGCCCGCATCTTCGAGGAGTTCGGCCACGCCGATTCCTCCGACGCCGTGCGCCATGACGGCGCGGGCCTGGGCCTGGCGGTGGTGCGCAAACTGGCGACGGCGATGGGGGGGACGGCTCGGGTCGAGGATCCACCGCACGGCGCCGACGCCGATGCTCGCGGCGGAGCCCGTTTCCGCTTCGAGGCCGGGTTCCTGCCCGTCGCCGGCCCGCGCGACACCCCGCTGCACGGCCAGACGGTTTGCATCGACTCGCCCGATTCCTTCGTCCACGCCGCCGCCGCCGATCAGATCAAGGCGTCCGGAGGCCGGGTCGCCGCCAAGGCCCCGGTGACCCTGGTCGACCATGCGGGCGCCCCCGCCGGCGACCTGGCGCCTCTTCCGCCCGCAGGGCGGGGCGTCGTGCTGCTGAAGCCGTCCGAACGGGACCTGATTCCCCGCTATCGGGCCGCCGGCTTCCACGGCTATCTGATCAAGCCCCTGCGCCGGGCCTCCCTGGCCGAACGGGTTCTGGCCGCCGTGGGCGCGGACCCCGCCGCCCCGACCGCCGTCTCCGCGCCTGAAGACGACCGCGTGGTCCCCGCCCGGTTCGCCGGCGTCCGCGTGCTGCTGGCCGAGGACAATCCGGTCGGCGCCCTTCTGGCCCGCACCCTGCTGCGGCGCGAAGGCTGCACCGTCGAGACCGCCGCCACGGGCCATGAGGCCGTCGCCGCCCTGGCGCGCGCCCGCTATGACCTGGTCTTCATGGACATGCGGATGCCGGGCATGGACGGTCCCGCCGCCGCCCGCGCCATCCGCGCTGCGGGCGACGCCACTCCCATACTGGCCCTGACCGCCAACGCCTTCGCCGAGGACCGGCGCCTGTGCCTGGAGGCCGGAATGAACGACCATCTCGTCAAGCCGCTGGACGCCGAGGCCCTGCGCGCCGCCCTGGCCCGCTGGACGAAACGCGACATCCGCGCCAAGGTCGGCTGAGTTACAGGCGCCCGCGATTCCGGCCGCCGCCGGAGCCGTGCATGACCGATCAAGCCACCCCCGCCGCCGCATCCGGCAAGGCGACGCCCGCCGGCCGTTTCGGTGGTCTGGCCGTCTATGGCGAACGGCGCGTCTTCATCATGCTGTTGCTGGGCTTTTCGGCCGGCCTGCCCAATCTGCTGATCTTCGACACCCTGTCGGCCTGGCTGCGCGAGAGCGGCCAGACGCTGGAGGTGATCGGATTCTTCGCCCTGGCGACCCTGTCCTATTCGCTGAAATTCGTCTGGGCGCCGCTGATTGATCGCACGGCGGTGCCGATCCTGACGCCCCTTCTGGGCCATCGGCGCTCCTGGATGCTGCTGACCCAGGCCGTCATCGTTTTCGGTCTGTGGTCGATTTCCGGTCTCGATCCGTCGAACGCCCTGCTGGCCGTGGCCCTGTTCGCCACCCTGGTCGGCTTCTTCGGCGCCACTCAGGACATCGTCATTGACGCCTGGCGGATCGAGGCGGCGGATGACAGTCGCCACGGTGCCATGGCCGCCGCCTATCAGATGGGCTACCGCGTCGCCATGATCGTGGCCGGGGCCGTGCCCCTGGTCCTGGCCGATCTCTACAACTGGAATGTCTCCTATGCGGTGATGGCCGCCCTGATGGGTTTCGGCGTCGCCGGCGTCCTGTTCGCCCCGCGCGAAAAGGCTCATTCGATCCGACCCATTCCGGTGGGCGACACCCCCTCACGGCCGAGGTGGGAGGTGCTGGAATGGATCGCCCGCCTGATCCTGATCGCCGCCGCCGCCATGGTCGTCGGCTCGGGCCTGACGGCGCAGGCAGGCCCTCTGAATGGTCTGCTGGGTCTGTTCGGCCTTGGAACGGATGGTCAGGCCGCCATCGCCGACGCCTGGGCGGCCCGGCCGGGCGGCGTCTATCTCCAGGTCCTGTCGGTTTTCTCGGGCTTGGCGCTTCTGGTTCTGGCCTGCTGGCCTATTCCCGGCTTGAGAACCCGCCCGGGCGCCTATCTGGCCGGGTCCTTCGGCGAACCTCTGGCGGACTTCTACAAGCGGTTTTCGGGAGTGGCGACGCTGATCCTGGCGCTGATCTGCGTCTATCGCCTGGCCGATTTCGTGCTGAACATCATGAACCCCTTCTATCTGGACCTGGGCTTCACCAAGACGGAACTGGCGGAAGTTCGAAAGGTCTTCGGGGTCGTCATGACCACCCTGGGCGTCTTTATCGGCGGTTGGTCGGTGGCGCGGCTAGGCCTGATCCGCACCATGGTGATCGGCGCATTCATGAGCCCGCTGTCCAACCTGGTCTTCGCCTGGCTGGCGACCCAGGGCCCCAGTCTGCCGGCCCTGACCTTCGCCATCGGGGTGGACAACAGCGCCACGGGCTACGCCGGCACGGCCCTGATCGCCTATATGTCCAGCCTGACGTCGATCGGCTTCACCGCCACCCAGTACGCTCTTTTCAGTTCGCTATACGCCCTGCCGGGCAAGCTGATCGCCTCTCAGTCCGGGCGTATCGTCGAGGCCTCGGCCCGAGCGGCGGAGGGAACCGGTCCATTCGCGGTTTTGCGCCCGCTGTTCGCCCGTCTTCCTGAGGGCTCGCTGGCCGCAGGCGCCGCGACCAGCGGTGTGACGCCGGCCGCCCTGGGGGTCGGCTATGTGGTGTTCTTCCTCTATTCGACCGTCATCGGCGTCTTCGCCATCGTCCTGGCCTTCGTCGTGGCCGCCAAACAGACCGCGCTTCAAGCGCGCCAGCAGAGCGGGGTCGAAGAGGACGCCGCCATCGCGGCGACGGAGGGGCAGCCGTCCTGACGACGCCCAAGAAAAGGCCCGCCGGACGCCGGCGGGCCTCCTTCGTTCCAGTGTTGGCCGGTCCTAGTGCTTGGCGTTTTCGGCACCCTGGCTGACCGCCGAACCGGCTGCGGAGACGTCGCGGCCGACGCCCGAGATGGTGTTGCAGGCCGACACGGCCAGGGCGGCGGCGACGATGGAGAGGGCGATGATCTTGCGCATGGTGAAAACCCGGATGTTATGGTCAAGCTGTCCCCCAACGCCGCGCCTGGGCATAGGTTGCATCAAGCGGCGCCATATCGCGATTTTGACCGATCCCTGTTGGATCGTCGTGACGCTGCCGTGCTGACACGCTTGCTTCGGACGGGCGACGCCCCGAAGGTGGACGCCTGTTCTTCGAGGGGTTGTCCATGCGTCGTCTTCTGATCTCGTCCGTCGCCGGCCTGGCGGTGCTGTCCGGCGTTCCGGCCCTGGCCCAGACGCCAAACGTGGCGCCGACCGCCGCGCCGTCGGCCCAGGCCCAGAGCGAGGACGCGCGGTTGAACGCCTTCTTCGAAGAGGCTTTCCAGGCCCGCATCGCCCTCAGCCCGCAACAGATGACGTCGCTGGGCATCAAGACCGACTATGACAGGCTGGACGACGTCTCGGACGCCGCCGCCGACCGCGCCCTGGCCCTGTCCGAAAGCCAGCTGGCCCGGATGAAGACCGAGTTTGATCCCGAGACACTGGGGCCTCAGGCGCGGCTGTCGTGGCGGATGTTCGAATACGGCGTCCAACAGGCCCGACTATCGAACCAGTGGCGCGACTGGGGCTTTCAGTTCGCCGCCAATGGCAATCCGACCACCAGTCTGCCCGTCTTCCTGATCAACAATCACCGCGTCTCCAGCGTCGCCGACGCCGAGGCCTATGTCGCCCGGCTGCGCGCCGCCCAGGTCCAGATGAGCCAGGTCGCCGACGAACTGCGTCAGCGCGCGGCGGCCGGCGTGGTGTCGCCCCGTTTCGTGTTCGAGCCCTCCATCGCCAATACCCGCAACGTCATCTCCGGCGCCCCGTTCGACGATGGGCCGGACAATCCGGTCTGGGCCGACTTCAACAAGAAGGTCGCGGCGCTGGAGGCCGACCAGGCGACCAAGGACCGGTTGCTGTCCGAGGGACGCGCCGCCCTGACCGGCCCCTACAAGGCCGGGTTCGACACCGTGCTGGCGGCCCTGGCCGAGGTTCAGCCTCTGGCCGACAGCGACGCCGGCGTATGGCGCCTGCCGCAGGGTGAGGCCTATTACAACGCCCGGCTCCAGCTCTCGACGACGACCGACCTGACCGCCGACCAGATCCACCAGATCGGCCTGGACGAGGTCGCCCGCATCCAGGCCGAGATGGAGACCATCAAGACCCAGGTCGGCTTCACCGGCACGCTGCAGGACTTCTTCGTCTTCCTGAAGACCGATCCGCGCTTCCAGTATCCGAACACGCCGGAAGGCAAGGAACAGTATCTGACAGACGCGCGCGGCTTCATCGCCCAGGTGATGGCGGCGGCGCCCCAATGGTTCTCGACCCTGCCCAAGGCGGCGCTGGAGGTGCGGGCGGTCGAACCGTTCCGCGAAGCCACGGCCTCGATCGCCTTCTACAACTCGCCGGCGCCGGACGGGTCGCGGCCGGGCATCTATTACGTCAACCTGTCGGACATGACCCAGGTGCTGAAGCCCCAGATCGAGGGCATCAGCTATCATGAGGGCGCCCCAGGGCACCATTTCCAGATCGCCTACGCCCAGGAAATTGAGGGCCTGCCGCGCTTCCGCCGCTTCGGCGGCTACGGCGCCTATGCCGAGGGCTGGGGACTGTATGCCGAGCAGCTGGGCAAGGAGATGGGCTTCTATCAGGACCCCTATTCCGATTTCGGCCGGCTCTCGACCGAGCTGTGGCGGGCCGTGCGGCTGGTGACCGACACGGGCCTGCACGCCAAACGCTGGAGCCGGGAGCAGGCGATGGACTATTTCCGTCAGAACTCCCTGCTGTCCGAACGCGACATCGAAAAAGAGGTCGAGCGCTACATCACCAATCCCGGCCAGGCGACCAGCTACAAGATCGGCGAGCTGAAGATCGAGGAACTGCGCGACCGCGCCAAGGCGGCGCTGGGCGACCGGTTCGACATCAAGGACTTCCACGCCGTGGTCCTGGGCTCCGGCTCGGTGCCGCTGGACGTTCTGGAAGACCAGGTCGACGGCTGGATCGCGGCGGGCGGCGGGGCGCCGATGGCCTAGACACGCCTTTCTCCCTCCCCCTCGGGGGAGGGGGGTCGCGGAGCGACCGGGTGGGAGCGGCCCGGCAGGGACGCACTTGAATGATGTCGGAAAAATTGCTGAGGACGGCGCTTTGCCGCCCCCACCCGACCTCGCTTCGCTCGGTCACCCTCCCCGGAGCGGGGAGGGAAAGGTCTGGAGTCGGATTTTTCCGACTTTATGTGTATGAGCCGCCGCCATGCCCTTCACAGCAACCGTCCTGACCATGTTTCCCGAGGCCTTTCCCGGCCCGCTCGGCGTGTCGCTGATCGGCACGGCCTGGCGCGAGAAAGGCTTGTGGAGCCTGGATACGGTTGACATTCGCGCCTTTTCCACAGATACGCGCGGCTTCCTGGACGACACCCCTGCGGGTGGCGGCCCGGGAGCTGTGCTTAAGGCGGACGTGGTGGCCCGGGCGGTGGATAGCCTGCCGGGACCGAAACGGCCGCTTTTGTACATGAGCGCCCGGGGTCAACCCCTGACCCAGGCGCGCGTCAAGGAATGGGCGAAAGCAGACGGGATCGTCGTGCTGTGCGGCCGTTTCGAGGGGGTGGATCAGCGGGTGCTGGACGCACGCGGGTTCGAGGAGGTCTCGGTCGGAGACGCGGTGCTCGCCGGCGGCGAGGCGGCGGCCATGGTCGTGATCGAGGCGTGCGTAAGACTGATCCCCGGCGTGCTCGGCGCGGCAGACAGCCTGTCGTCCGAAAGCTTCGAGGATGGGCTTCTGGAACACCCGCAGTACACGCGACCGCGGACGTTCGAGGGGCTGGAGATACCCGAGGTGCTGCTGTCGGGCGACCACAAGAAGGTCGCCAAATGGCGCGAGGCGCAGCGGGAAGAGACCACGCGGGAGCGACGACCAGACCTCTGGGAAGCGCATCTCGCCAAATCACAGGCAAAGAGCGCAAAGCTCGAGGAGAAATGACATGAACATCGTTCAACAGCTGGACGCCGAAGAAAAAGCCCGCGTCCTGGGCGAACGCACCATCCCGGTCTTCCAGCCCGGCGACACCCTGCGCGTCAATGTGAAGATCAAGGAAGGCGAGCGCGAGCGCGTCCAGGCCTTCGAAGGCGTCTGCATCGCCCGTGACGGCGGCGGCATCAGCGAGACCTTCACCGTCCGCAAGATCTCGTTCGGCGAAGGCGTCGAGCGCAAATTCCCCATTCTGTCGCCGAACATCGAGTCGATCGAAGTGAAGCGCCGCGGCGTCGTGCGTCGCGCCAAGCTCTATTATCTGCGCGATCGTCGCGGCAAGTCGGCCCGGATCGCCGAACGCCAGACCGTCCGTCCCGCCAAGGGCGTCGTGGTTCCGGAAACCGGTTCGGCCGCCAAGGGCGACGAAGCCTGATTTGACATTGTCGCGCGCGGCTTGAGCGCGGATCGTGCTGAAATGACGAAGGCCCCGGCGACAGCGCCGGGGCCTTTTTCATGCGCGGCGACTGACCCTACTGCGGGTACAGGGGATTGGACGCGTCCCTCTGGCCTTCCAGGCTGCGATTCAGGTCGTGAACCTCGTCATGATCGGCCTTCACCAAGGCGTAGGCCCGACGGATGGTCTCGCGGGTCGTGGCCGAAATGCTGGCGTCTTCCAGCGCCCTTTCGAACTTGGCGGCGATAAAGCCTTCGCCGCTGTCGATGGAGCCGACGACCGTGTCGTCGTTGCGCAGCAGGGCGTGTTTGACGTCGAGAAAGGCGCGGTGGGCCTTGGCCAGGATCGAGCCCTTGGATTCCGGGTCGCCCCCCAGGCCCCGCACGGCCTCGGACAGGTCGTCCGCCACCTGCTGGCGTTCGATGCTGCGGCGCTCGAACAGGCTGGTGTAATCGGGATCGCGGGATTCCACGGCGGCTTCGCCATAGCCGTCGGCGCTGTCCAGGGTCGTCTCGATCAGGCTGTTCAGAACCTTGATGTCGTGGGCGTTGGGATTGGTCATGTCTTCCGTTCCTCCGCGATTGCGGTCGAACGGCGGAATGGCTGGGCGAGGCCTTGGTTGCCGCCCCGCGACATCAAAGTTTGGTGCGCAGGGACCACAGTTCCGGGAAGCAGCGCTTGGTCAGGGTCGAGGCCAGATAGGCCGCCCCCTCGGTGCCGCCGGTGCCGCGCCGCCGGCCGATGATCCGCTCGACCGTGACGACGTGCTTGTGCCGCCAGGTCAGCAGGGCGTCGTCCAGATCGACCAGCTTCTCGGCCAGTTGATACAGGGCCCACCAGCGCTCGGTGTCGCGATAAACCTCCAGCCAGGCCGCCTCCACCGCTTCGGACGGCTCATAAGGCTGGGTCACGTCGCGGTTCAGCACCTCGGCCGGGATAGGCAGCCCTGCCTGGGCCATCTGGGCCAGGGCGTCGTCGTACAGGCTGGGGGCCGCGATGGCGGCTTCCAGCGCGGCCAGGGCCTCTGGCCGGTCGGCGTGGAACTTCAGGAAGCTGGCGTCCTTCAGGCCCAGCATGGCCTCGAACCGGCGGAACTGGTCGCTCTGAAAGCCCGAGGAGGAGCCCAGCGAACCCCGGAACCGCAGATAGTCCGACGGGGTCATGGTCGAAAGAATGTCCCAGCTGTGGGTCATCACCGCCTGGATGCGCGAAACCCGGGCCAAGCTCTTGTAGGCCGGGACCAGGTCGCCGGCGCGAACCAGCTGCTGGGCCAGGGCTGTCTCGTGCAGGATCTGCTTCAGCCACAGCTCCTTGGTCTGGTGGATGACGACGAACAGCATTTCGTCATGCTGATCCGACAGCGGATGCTGGGTCGAGAGCAGGTCGTCCAACGCCAGATAGCCGGCGTAGGTGATGTCGCTGGATTGGGTCATGCGCCGCTATCGCCCGCGGGGGGCGGATGCGCAAGCCGGCCTAGTGCTGGCCCTGGCTCGAAGCGTTCGAGGCGATCTGACGGCCGGCGTCGAAGGCGTCGCGGGCGCCTTTGTAGATGAAGCCGTAGGTCGGATAGACGGTCGTGCCCAGGCCGTTGATCGGATTGTACCAGACCTTGACCTGAGACCAGTCGTTGGACGGCGAGACGTCCACGACGGTGACGTTTTCCTCGACCTTGCCGCGGCTGCCGCCCCAGTTGGCGTGGGTCACGCGCACGACCCGGTCGGTCAGGATATCGGAGACGACGGCGACATGGCCCCGGCTCATCCGGCCTTCGGGACGGAAGACCAGGACCGAACCCGTTTCGGGCGCGTCGCCGGTGCGGAACTTCTCGGTGGCCTGACGCCACCAGGTCCAGGCGTCGCCGAAGATGTTGATGCCCGAGAACATGCGGGCGAAGGTCACGCACTGCCAGTACGGCTCATCGGCCTTTGCGGAAACAGGGGTGACGCCCAGCGCAAAAAAACCGAGGGTCGCCGCAACCGCGGCGGCTTTGAGCCGTTTCATCATGCTGAGGTCTCGTCCCGACTGCCGATGGTCTTTTTAGACCATAGGAAATTAGGATTGAAAAACCCTTTTCGGCGTATCGCCGTCCTGTGGTTTGTCGCTTGACGCTGTTTTGCGTCCTTGCGCCATCCCTCTCAAAGCCTTGCGAGCCGGGTGTTCCACCAGGTGGTAGGACAGGGCCGCCCCGACCGGCAAAAGCGCCAGAATCGCCAACCACACGAAAAGTTGAAGCTGCTTGTCCGGGGCGTCGGTCAGCTTGGCCGCGAGGTTAACGGCCAGAAGTTTCCAAGGCACGCAGACCATATAGACCGAATAGCTGATCTCCCCCAGATAGACCGCTGGCCTGGACGCCAGCCATCCGGCCCGCTCGTTCGGCAGAGACGCCAGCGACAGGATCAGGGCGCCGGCCAGCAGGACGGTGATCCCGTCCCATAGGCCGAGCGCCGCGCTCAACACCATCAGACCGAACGACACGGCCGAAGCGGTCCAGGGCGCCTTCAGCGGCGCCTTGCGATAAACCAGGTACAGGGCGCAGCCCAGGGCGAAACAAGGCACGATCCGCAAGGCGCCCCAGCGGATGGTCGCCTCGGTCAACGGGAAGCCCGCGACGCGCTCGAACCCGTAATACAGCACCGTCAAGAAGGCGGCCGTACCGACCACGGCCGCTACCGGCTTCTCACGCGCGCGCCAGAAGACGAAGGCGAACAGGGGGAAGCACAGATAGGCGAACCATTCCGCCGAGATCGACCAGGACGGATGATTCCAACCGGCGACGGGGGCCAGGCCCCAGGCGTGGACCATCAGCAGATTGGCCGGAAGCGAGACCCACGACAGCACATTGCCGTCCACGCTCATCCCGGCGACCAGGGCGACGGCGGCCAGCAACCCCACCCCGACCAGGGTCGCCACATGCAGGGGATAGACCCGCGCCACCCGCGCCCACAGGAAGCCGCGATACGAAAACCGCTTCTCGCCGGCCGACTGAAGATAGACGTGGCTGAGGATGAAGCCGGACAGGACGAAGAACAGTTCGACCCCCAGATAGCCCTTGTCGACAAGGCCGGACGACCCGGCGCCGGCCAGGTTTTCCCAGTAGGTATAGACGGCCACCCAGATCGCCGCGCCGAAACGCAGGGCGGTGATGGGGCGCAGATCGACGGGCGTCTGGACGGGGGTCATGGTCTCACCTTGGCACGTCGGGCTTTGCGAACCGTGAAGGCCCGCAAGGACCGCGCCTGTCCCGCCCGGGTCCGGCGGAAACCGGCCGGCAGGGCCGTGTCCGCCCCCGTTCGACCCGGAGGCCGGACCTCCATCTTCATGCCGTCAGAGGAAGGAGTAGGGATCGACGTCGACGGTCAGCCGGACCGAGGCCGGGACCTTCACCCGCGTCAGCCAGGCCCGCAGGAAGGCCTGAAGATTGACGTCGCGGTCGGCCCGCACCAGCAGCCGTTTGCGCCGCCGTCCGCGCACCAGGGCCAGGGGCGCGTCGGCGGGGCCATAGACCTCCAGCCGCTCGGCGTTGGGAATGGCCTGGGCCAGGTCGGCGGCGACCTTTTCCACCGCCGCCGCATTCTCGCTGGACAGGATGATCGCCGCCAACCGGCCGAAGGGGGGCAGGGCGGCGGCTTCCCGCTCCGCCATCTCCGCCTCGACGAAGGCGTCCCGGTCGCCGGCCGCCAGGGCCATCAGCACCGGATGTTCGGGGGTCCAGGTCTGCAAAATGGCCCGCCCCGGCCGGTCGGCGCGGCCCGCCCGCCCCGTCGCCTGGGCCAAGAGCTGATAGGTGCGCTCGGCCGCCCGCAGGTCGCCGCCCCTCAAGCCCAGATCCGCATCCACCACCCCGACCAGGGTCAGGCGCGGGAAGTTGTGCCCTTTGGCGGCGGCCTGGGTCGCGACCAGGATGTCGATCTCGCCGTCGGTCATCCGCTGGATCAGGGCCCGCGCAGACTTGGCGTCCGGCGCGGTGTCGGAGCTGAACACCGCCGTCCGCGCCTCGGGGAACAGCTGGCGCACCTCCTCCTCGACCCGTTCGACGCCGGGACCGACCGAGACCAGCGAGTCCTCGGCCCCGCACGACGGGCACAGTTTGGGCCGCGCCATGGAGAAGCCGGTCAGATGGCAGACCAGCCGGCCGGTGTAACGGTGCTCGACCAGCCAGCTGTCGGTGTCCGGCGCCGTCAGCCGGTGCCCGCAGACGCGGCACAGGACGACGGGCGCATAGCCGCGCCGGTTCAGGAACAACAGCGTCTGCTCGCCCCGCGCCAGGGTCTCGCCCACCGCCAGACGAAGCGGTTGCGACAGCCAGGTCTGGGGATCGGGCGTGTGCTGGCGCAGGTCCAGCAGTTCGATGTCGGGCATCACCGCCACCCCGTGACGCGCGCCCAGCTTCAGCCAGTCGTAACGCCCGGCCTGGGCGTTCCACAGGGTCTCCAGCGACGGCGTCGCCGAGGCCAGGACCACCGCCGCCCCCTCGATCCGGGCCCGCGCCACCGCCAGATCCCGTCCGTGATAGACCAGACCTTCTTCCTGTTTGAACGAACTGTCGTGCTCCTCGTCCACCACGATCAGCCGCAGATCGACGAAGGGCAGGAACAGGGCCGAGCGGGCGCCGACCACGATGTTGCAGCGGCCGGCGACCACCGCCTCCCACACCTGACGGCGGCGCGGCGGGGCGACGCCGGAATGCCATTCGGCCGGGGCGGCGCCGAACCGGGCCGTGATCCGCTCGATCAGGGCCTGGGTCAGGGCGATCTCGGGCAGAAGAATCAGGATCTGCGCCGCCGGATCGGCCCGCAGCACCCGCGCGATCGCCTCCAGATAGGCCTCGGTCTTGCCCGACCCCGTGACCCCGTCCAGCAGGAAGGGCCGGAAACCACCGCCCGTCACCCCGGCCGCCAGGGCCGAAGCCGCCGCCGCCTGGTCGCCGTTCAGGGTCGCCGGCGCATGGTCGGGGTCGGGCCGGTCGAACGCCGCCTCGGCCGCGATCTCGATGATCTCCAGCACCCCCTCGTCGATCAGTCCCTTGATCACGCCCGACGACACCCCGGCGGCGCGCGCCAGATCGGCGCCCGCCATGGCGCGCTCACCCAGGGCCTCCAGAACGCCCGTCCGGGCCGGGGTGGCGCGCGCCGGGTGGCGGTCGCCGACCCGCCGCACCCGGCGTTCCGGCCGGGGACGCGGCGCGCGCAGCCCCTTCAGCGCGGTCGCCGCCATCTCGCCCGGTGGGGACAGGGTCCAGCGCCCGGCCCATTCGACGAAGTCCATCACCCCGGCCGGTAGCGCAGGGTCGTCCAGTCTCGACTCGACCGATTTCAGCCGCCGGTTGGAGCCGGTGGTCTCGAACACCTCGGCCACCACGCCCCGGATCAGCCGTGGCCCCAGCGGCACGGCGACCTGATCGCCGCGCGCCAGCGTCATGCCTTCGGGCGCCTCGTAATCGAAGGCTTCCGGCACGGGCAGGGGAATGAGGACCGAGGCGACGTTCATGCGATCCTCCCCCATTGGGGGAGGGGGACCGCCCGAAGGGTGGTGGAGGGGGCAAGGGCGGACGGGGTGTGGAGCGTGGAGCGCCTGCGCGCGGGCAGGCCCCCTCCACCGCTCCGCGGTCCCCCTCCCCCGACGGGGGAGGATTTGGCTCGCGTCTCGATCTCCACGCCGCTAAAAGCCAAACTCATGAAACTCTTTCTCGATACCGCCGACGTCGCCGTCATCAAGGACATGATCCCCACCGGCATGGTGGACGGCGTCACCACCAATCCGTCGCTGATCGCCAAGTCGGGCCGGAACATCGCCGAGGTCATCGCCGAAATCTGCGCCCTGGTCGAGGGGCCGATTTCCGCCGAGGCCGTCTCGCTCGATTTCGAGACCATGGTCAAGGAGGGCGACAAGCTCGCCGCCATCGCCCCGAACGTGGTCGTGAAACTGCCCCTGACCTGGGACGGCCTGCGCGCCTGCCGCGTCTTCACCGACAAGGGGATCAAGACCAACGTCACCCTGTGCTTCTCGGCCGCCCAGGCCCTGCTGGCCGCCAAGGCCGGCGCCACCTTCGTTTCGCCCTTCGTCGGCCGGCTGGAAGACAATGGCGCCGACGGCATCGCCCTGCTGGAGGAAATCCGCGTCCTGTATGACGTGCACGGTTTCGAGACCCAGATCCTGGCCGCCTCGCTGCGCAACGTCGCCCATGTGGCCGCCGCCGCCGTGGCCGGTTCGGACGCCGCCACCTTCGGCGCCGACACATTCAAGGCTCTGGTAAAGCACCCGTTAACCGACAGAGGTCTTGATGCCTTCGTGGCGGACTGGGCCAAGACCGGTCAGTCCATTCTGTAAATCGCGCGTCACGGAGAGGTCTGTTTGAGCGGCTCATTGGACCTTTTCGAAACCGCCGAGGCGGAGGCCGTCCCCCATCTGGGCGACGGCCTGCATTGGCCCGAGGTGCGCGGCTGGCTTCAGACCCATCCCCAGACCCTGCTGGACGATCGCTCCCTGCTGGAAGAGATCGGCCTGCGTCCGCACGGCCGCAATGTGGTCGAGTTCGGCGCCGCCGCCCTGACGCGGCTCGAAGCGGTGGTCGAGCGTGAGGCCGGCGCCCGGCGTGAGGTCGAGACCATCGCCCGCGCCAATTTCGCGGCCCAGACCCAGACCCATGTCGCCGCCCTGGACCTGATGGAGGCGCGCAATCATTCCGATCTGGCCCGCCGTCTGGATGCGGCGGCCCAGGGCCGGTTCGGCCTGGCCGGCGCCGCCATCGCCATGGAAAAGCCGGGCGGCGTGCCCTTCGGCTGGCGTGCGCTGGAGACCGGCGCGGTGGACAATCTGTTGGGCGAACACGGCCTGACCTGGCTGGGCCCGATGTTCGAGGGGCTGGACCTGTTCGGCGCGGCCGCCGATCAGGTGAAGTCGGTCGCCCTGATCCGCATGGCCCCGCATCTGACGCCGGGCGAACCGCCCCGGTCCTGCCTGTGCGCCTTCGGCTCGCCCGAAGAAGCGGGTTTCACCCCGACCATGGGCTGCGAACTGGCCGCCTTCCTGGCCCGGGTGGTGGAGCGGATGGCCGAGCGATGGCCGGTGTTGAACTGACCGCCGCCGACGCCCTCCTCGCCTGGCTCGAGCATCTGGCGCACGAGCGGCGGCTGTCGCCGCGCACCCTCGAGGCCTACGGCCATATCGGTCGGCTGTATGTCGCCTTCCTCGAACGCCATCGCGGCGAGGCCCTGTCGCTGAAAGGCCTGGGAACCGTCACCGCCGCCGAGGTTCGCGCCCATATGGCGGAGCGCCGATCAGGCGATCATCCCCTGGCGGCCCGGTCCCTCAGCCAGAGCCTGTCGGCCATTCGCGGCTTTCACGCCTTTCTCGACCGGCGGCTGGACACGCCCGCCCCCCAGCTGGCCCTGGTGCGCGGCCCCCGGATCAAGCCGTCCCTGCCCCGGCCCGTGACGGAGGATCAGGCGCGCGGCCTGTTGGCCGAACCCGACGCCGACCCGGACGCCGAACCCTGGGAGGCCGCGCGCGACCGCGCCGTCCTGACCCTGCTCTACGGCTGCGGCCTGCGGATTTCCGAGGGCCTGTCCCTGACCCGGGCCGACGCCCCGCTGGGCGAAACCCTGCGTGTTCTCGGCAAGGGATCCAAGACCCGGATCGTCCCGGTCCTGCCGGCGGTCCGCGCGGCGGTGGACGCCTATCTGGCGCTCCAGCCCTTTCCGCTTCAGCCGTCCGACGCCCTGTTCCGCGCCCGGCGCGGCGGTCCGCTCAGCCCGCGCCACGTCCAGGCGTCGGTCCAGCGGCTGCGCGGCCGGCTGGGCCTGCCTGAACGCACCACCCCCCACGCCCTGCGCCACAGTTTCGCGACCCATCTGCTGGGCGCCGGCGCCGACCTGCGGTCGATCCAGGAACTGCTGGGCCACGCCAGTCTCTCGACGACCCAGAAATACACCGGCGTCGACGCCGAACGCCTGCTGAACGCCTATGCGGCGGCCCATCCGCGCGCCTAGCGTCTGATCCGCTAGATCGCCCTCACCGCGCCACCGTCCAGCCGGATCAGCGAGCCGGTGACATAGGCGGCCAGGGGGCTGGCCAGGAAGGCGGCGGTGGCGCCGAACTCCTCGGTCGCGCCGATCCGGCCGACGGGGATGGATTTCACGGATTCGGCGCGGGCCTCCTGCGGCGTCACGCCGGTGCGTTCGGCCGTCGCCTGGTCCAGGCGGGCGATGCGCGGGGTGTCGATCCGGCCCGGCAGCAGGGTGTTGACCGTGACCCCGTCCGGCCCGACCTCGTTGGCCAGGGTCTTGGCCCAGGCGGCGACCGAAGCCCGCAGGGTGTTGGACACCCCCAGGGCGGCCGACGGCTCGACCACGGTGATCGAGGCGACGTTCAGGATCCGGCCCCAGCCGGCGGCCCGCATGCGCGGCAGAACCCGGTCGGTCAGGCGGAAGACCGACAGCACCATGGATTCGAAATGATCACGCCAGACCGAGGGCTCCAGCCCCGACACGCCCGACGGCGGCGGCCCCCCGGTGTTGTTCAGCAGGATCTCGATATGGCCGCCCAGCAGCTCCTCGGCCAGGTCGGCGGCCCTCATCAGGGCCTCGTGATCGGCCAGATCGGCCGTGACCACGGCCGCCTTGCCCGGGCCCATGGCGTTCAGTTCGTCGGCCACGGCCTGAAGCCTGGCCGCGTCGCGCGACAACAGGGCCACATGGGCGCCTTCGGCCACCAGGGCCGTGGCCACGGCCCGGCCCAGGCCGGACGAACCGCCGCAGATCAGGGCGCGTTTGCGCGTGAGTTTCAGGTCCATGTCGGCTCCATGCTTTGGCTCAGGCGGCGGATATCGGGTTTCCGTAGCGTCAGCGCAACGCGGCGTTAACCGACGCAGCGCACCTTCGTCTTCATGTGGCCGCCAGCAACCGTCTGGATCGGCCGTGGAGGGCCGGCCCATGTCGACCAAAATAACCTCGAGCGTGCGTCGCCACAGCGACCATTTCGAGCCGCAGGACACCGATCCGCACGAGCAGCGCCGCCTGCGCGGCCAGCTGGAGCAGATCGACTACGCCGCCTATGTCGCCAACAAGGAGCTGATCGGCCAGGCCCTGACCGGGCTGGACGCCGCCTCCCTGCAGAAACTGGCCGTCCTGACCGCCGGCGCCCGCGCCAAATGGGGCGCCGAGGCCCTGCGCCTGGCCCACTCGGGCTCGCCGGTCACCGCCGACCAGGTCGCCCGCCTGACCGCCGCCCGCACCGCCTTCGACGAACTCGCCGAAGTCTACGAGGCCCTGCGCCGGATGGTGGAGCGCGGGTATGCGGTGTTGAAGTAGGGAGACCGAGGGGTCGCCATCTCTCCCAGGAACCGCGGGGGGTGTCGTTCCGTTTGTATCGCCATGTCCCTTAGACGCACTCTTCCAATCCTTGCTCTGGCGGGCGCCGCCGTCGCCCTGACCGCCTGCGCCACCTTCCAGCGCGGTCCTGTCGGCAACACCGCCGTTCCCCAACCCGCCCAGGCCGTCGACCTGAACCGCTACGCCGGTCTCTGGTACGAGATCGGCCGCTACGAGAACGGGTTCGAGCGCGACTGCGAGGGCGTCACCGCACGATACGCCGTGCGGGACGACGGCCTTGTGGGGATACTGAACTCATGCCGCCAGGGCGGCCTGACCGGCGAGGAGAAGACCGTCGAGGGCAAGGCCAAGATCGTCGAGGGAAGCCGGAACGCCAAGCTGAAGGTCTCGTTCTTCGGTCCCTTCTACGTGGGCGACTATTGGGTGCTCGCCCGCGCTGAAGACTATTCTTGGTCTATCGTAGGTGAGCCTTCGGGCCGCTATCTTTGGCTTCTGAGCCGCACGCCCCACCCGTCTCGCGACGTCCGCGACGCCATCCTGCGCCGGACCCGAGAACTGGGCTACGACCTGTCCATGGTGCGCGAAACCCGGCAGCCTTAAGCCGCAGCCCCAAAGCCCAAGTCATTGAAGGATAACGCCTGGTGGAGCCGAGGGGAGTCGAACCCCTGACCTCGTCATTGCGAACGACGCGCTCTACCAACTGAGCTACGGCCCCGTTTCCAGTGCTGGATCGGGCCTCCAGGCGAGGCCGGGACATAGAAGGCGGGCGGGCGTGGTGTCAACGGGCTTGTGCGCGCAATCGAAGCAGGGTCGCGAGGGGCGTTGTCGGAAGGGGGCGGGACAGGCTAAAAGCGCCGCTCGCTCAAGCAGGAGAAGCGTCCATGGGTTTCGCCATCGTCTGGCTGGTCAACGCCGTCATCAGTCTGATGATCTGGTTCATCATCGCCCAGGCGATCCTGAGCTGGCTGGTCGCGTTCGACGTGATCAACTACCGCAACCGTTTCGTCTATTCGGTCGGCACCTTCCTGGACCGGATCACCGCGCCCCTGCTGGAGCCGTTCCGCCGCATCATCCCGAACCTGGGCGGAATCGACATCTCGCCCATCGTGGTGATCCTGCTGCTTCAGTTCGCCAGCGTCCTGTTCAACCGCGCCGCCGCCCCCGCCCTGATCGGGCTTCTGGGCTGAGGCCGGGCGTCGGTCCGGGCGGACACGGTGCGCAGGATTCTCATGTGCAGGGACGATTCCACCCTTGCGCCACGCCGCCACCTTCCTAAAGGTGCCCGCCCGACCATTATAGACCACGGTTCATGAGCACGATCACCACAGTCGCCGTCCTGGGCGCCGGACAGATGGGCGCAGGCATCGCCCACGCGGTGGCCCTGGGCGGTTATTCGGTCCGGCTTTATGACGTGGCCGCCGCCCGACTGCCGCTGGCTCAGGGCGAGATCGCCGCCAGCCTGTCGCGCCATGTCGCGCGCGGCCTGATCGGCCAGGCCGACGCCGACGCCGCCCTGGCCCGCATCACCGTCACCGAGGTCATCGCCGACGCCGTGACCGGCGCCGACCTGGTGATCGAGGCCGCGCTGGAGGACGAGACGGTCAAGAAGAGCGTCTACGCCCAGGTCGCGCCCCACCTGGGGCCGCACACCCTGCTGGCCTCCAACACCTCCTCCATTTCGATCACCCGCCTGGCCTCGGCCTCGGACCGGCCCGACCGGTTCATCGGCCTGCACTTCATGAAGCCGGCGCCGGTGATGAAACTGGTCGAGATCGTGCGCGGCATCGCCACCTCGGCCGAGACCCATTCGGCCGCCGTCGCCTTCGCCGAGAGCCTGGGCAAGACCACCACCGACGCCGAGGACTTCCCGGCCTTCATCGTCAACCGCATCCTGGTGCCGATGATGAACGAGGCGATCTTCGCCCTGTACGAAGGGGTCGGCAATGTCGCCTCCATCGACAAGGCCCTGCGCCTGGGCGCCAATCATCCGATGGGGCCGCTGGAGCTGGCGGACTTCATGGGGCTGGACGTGGTCCTGGCCATCATGAACGTGCTGTACGACGGCCTGGCCGACAGCAAATACCGGCCCTGCCCCCTGCTGGTGAAATATGTCGAGGCCGGCTGGCTGGGCCGCAAGAGCGGGCGCGGCTTCTACGACTATTCCGGCGACACGCCGGCGCCGACGCGATGAGCCGGTTCGAGAGCTACAGCGACCTGCCGGGGCAGGCGACGATCCATTCGCGCCCCGCGCCCCTGTATCCGATCCTGGCGTCCGTCGCCGGCGCCGCCTGGCCGCCGCTGCTGCTGACCCTGCCGCTGTGGCCGCCCCACGCCGTCGCGCTCGGCCGTGATCTGGACTGGCGTCTCATGGTGCTGCTGATCGGACTGGTGGTGGTTCCCTTGGGTCTGTGGCGCATCATCGTCGAGCGTCGTGACAGCGGCCGGCCGGGATCACGCCTGGGCGTGGTGTGGCGGTTCATGCTGTTCGGCGGACTGGCCGCGGCGGGCTTGCAGGTGGCGGTGGCCCTGGGGATGGTGATCTCGGGCTGGTTCGAGGCCGGCGACGTGATGCAGGCTCTGGGCGCGACCGAGACGACCCTGCTGATCTACGGCGTCGGGGGCCTGCCCATCGCCATGATCGTGGGCGTCAGCTACGCCCTGTGGGCCGGACTGTGCGCCGCCTTCATCGCCTTCGAGGCCAAGCCGGCGGTCAAGGACCGGCTGGGCTTGATGCCGAGAGGCTGAGGCCGGCGGCCCTTTCGGCTGCGGGATTGGGGAATCCGATGTCGATGGAAGACCAGGGGAATGACCGCGCCGGGGTCGGCGACGCCGTCCTGGCGCCGGTCGAGGCGGGCGCGCGGATCATCAGCCTCGACGTCATGCGCGGCCTGGCGGTGCTGGGCATATTGGCCGTCAATGTCGCCTCGTTCGGCCTGCCCTTCATGGTCTATGGCGACGCGGACCTCAGCCCCTTTCCCGTGACCGGCGCCAACGCCGTGGCGCGCTGGGCGGTGGATGTCTTCTTCCACCAGAAATTCATCACCCTGTTCTCGATGCTGTTCGGCGCCTCGATCTTCCTGGTCGGGAACGAGCGGGGCGATGCGGCGCGCGGGCGTCTGCTGCGACGGCGGCTGTTCTGGCTGGCGGTCATCGCCCTGATCCACGGCCTAGCCTTCTGGTACGGCGACGTCCTGCTGCTGTACGCTTGGTCCGGCCTGTTCGTGATGCTGATGCGGTCGTTCTCCGCCCGGCTGCTCATCGGGATCGGCCTGGCCGTGACCCTGGCGCTGGGCGCCATGCAGGCGGGCGCCGCCTGGCTGATGGTCGCCGGCCCGCCGGTGGTCGTCGACGCCATGAGCGAGGGCGGCCCGCAGTATTCGCTCGACGCCGTCAACGCCGCCATCGCCGCCTATCGCAGCGGCTGGGCCGGGGCCATGGGCCAGAACCTGACGGCCTGGCTGTTCCTTCAGGGCGCCAGTCTGACCATGTTCGTCTTTTCGACCGTGGCCCTGATGATGACGGGCATGGGCCTGTTCAAGGCGGGTTTCCTCAGCGGCCGGGCGCCGACGAGGCTCTATCTGGCGGTCATCGCGGTCGGCGGCGCGGTTCTGGCCCTGCTGGGCGTTCTGGAATGGGCCGAGGTCATGGCGCCCCGGGGGAGCCACCCGACGCGCGGCCTGTCGGAGGTCGTCGCCTCCTTCCCGATCTTCATCACCCTGGCCTATGTCAGCCTGATCGTTCTGATCACCCGGCACGGGGCGTCGTGGCTGGCGCCCCTGCGGCCGGTGGGCCAGATGGCCTTCACCAACTATCTGACCCAGACCCTGATCATGACCAGCCTGTTCTACATGCCCTGGGGTCCGCGCCTGTTCGGCCAGGTGGACTATGTCGGCATGTGGGGCCTGGTGGCGGCCGTCTGGGCGGTTCAACTGGTCTGGTCGTCGCTATGGCTGGCGGCCTTCCGCATGGGGCCGCTGGAGTGGGTCTGGCGCTGTCTGACCTACGGCCGCTGGACGCCGATCCGAAAAGCGGGCTGATCGCGCTTTTATCGCAGGCGCGAAGGGATTAACTGAGGGCCATGGCCGCCCCGGATACTCCTGCCGAAACCTTCAAGCGCGCGCTGGGCCATGCCGCCCGCGCCCTGGCCGAACAGCCCGAGCTGGAGGTGGTGTTCGGGTCGGACGGTCCGCGGCTGGCGGGCGGGGTCCTGACCCTGCCGCATCCGCCGCGCGACCCTTCGGGGCCTGAGAGCGCCTCTCTGCGGGGCCAGGCCGACCGGCTGGCGCTGCGCCTGGCCAATCACGACGCGGCCATCAACGCCCGGATGCGGCCCGTCGACACCAAGGCGGCAGAGGTGTTCGACGCGGTCGAACAGGCGCGGGTCGAGGCGGTGGGCTCCGAATATCTGGCCGGGGTGCGCGACAACATGGGCGCCGCCCTGGTCACCCGGCTGGAAAAGACCGGCGCCCTGCGCATCACCGATGCGGACCGCGTTCCGGTGGCCGAGGCGGTGGCCCTGCTGGTGCGCGAAAGGCTGACCGGCCGCCCGTCGCCCGACGGCGCCAAGTCCATGCTGGACCTGGTCCGCGCCGGCATCGAGGCCAAGGCCGGTGACAAGCTGGACGCCCTGGCGGCGACCGCCGGCGACCAGGCGGGCTTCGCCGAGAAGATGCGCGAGGTGCTGCGCGCCCTCGACCTGGATCCCGGCGACGGCCGGGGCGAAGACTCCTCCGAGGGTCCCGGCCAGGACGAACCCGATCCCCAGGACCCCGAAGCCAGCGACGAGCCGGACGAGGACGAGGACGAAGAGGGCGGCGAAGGCTCCCAGTCGATGGAGGGCGACGCCGACGATCAGTCGTCGGAGGACGAACGCGACAGCCGACCCGAGGGCGCGCCCGGCGACCCGCAAGGCGACGCCTCCGAGGACGGGCCGGAACTGAACGAGGGCCAGCAGCCCAATCGCCAGCAGACCGCCGACGACGGTCGGGCCGTGGATTTCTATCGCGTCTTCACCACCGCCTATGACGAGGTGGTGGACGCCGCCGACCTGTGCGACCCGATGGAGCTGGAGCGGCTGCGCAACCTGCTGGACCAGCAGCTGACCATCCTGTCCAGCGTCGTCTCGCGCCTGGCCAACAAGCTGCAGCGCCGCCTGCTGGCGCAGCAGAACCGCTCCTGGACCTTCGATCTGGAAGAGGGGATGCTGGATACGGCCCGCCTGACCCGGATCGTCACCGACCCCACCGCCCCCCTGTCGTTCAAGGCCGAGAGCGAAAGCCCGTTCCGCGACACGGTCGTGACCCTGTTGCTGGACAATTCCGGTTCGATGCGCGGGCGTCCGATCATGGTGGCGGCGGTCTGCGCCGACATCCTGGCGCGGACCCTGGAGCGGTGCGGGGTCAAGGTCGAGATCCTGGGCTTCACCACCCGGGCCTGGAAGGGCGGACAGAGCCGCGAAGCCTGGATCAGCGCCGGCAAGCCCGCCAATCCGGGCCGCCTGAACGACCTGCGCCACATCATCTACAAGGCTGCCGACGCGCCCTGGCGCCGGGCCAAGAAGAACCTGGGCCTGATGATGCGCGAGGGCCTGCTGAAGGAGAATATCGACGGCGAGGCCCTGCAATGGGCGCACAACCGCCTGCTGGCCCGGACCGAGCAGCGGCGCATCCTGATGGTCATTTCCGACGGGTCTCCGGTCGACGACTCGACCCAGTCGGCCAACGCCGCCCTCTATCTGGACAAACACCTGCGCCAGGTGATCGCCGAGATCGAGGACCGGTCGCCGGTCGAACTGCTGGCCATCGGCATCGGCCATGACGTGACCCGCTGGTACCGCAAGGCCCTGACCATCGTCGATGTCGAACAGCTGGCCGGGGCCATGACCGAGAAACTGGCCGAATTGTTCGAGGCCGAGGGCGCGGCCGGCCCCACGCGCCGGACGCGGAAGAAACTGGCCGCATGACCCGTTTGCGCCGTCTGGCCGCCGTCTGGGCCGCCCTGTCGCTGACGGCCTGCGCCACCGCGCTCAGCGCGCCCCAGCCGAACCTGGCGGGGATGGACGGCTGGACCTACGCCCCGGCCCAGCTGAAGCCTGTCGGCCTCGGCCTGCCCGGCGCGGTCCTGGCGCCGGGTGTCCATTTCGCGGGCGGGGTGGAGATCGTGGCCGGCCTGGGTTCGCCGCTGCACGGTCTGTCGGACCTGAAACTGACCGGCGACGGCGGCTTCGTGGCCGTGTCGGACGCCGGAGACCTGGTGCGCGGCGAGCTGCGGCTGGACGCCCGCGGGCGGCTGATCGGCGTCGATCATCTGGCCACGCGTCGGCTGACGCTGGAAGACGGCGGACCGATCATAGACAAGGTCGACGGCGACGCCGAGGGTCTGGCCCTGACCCGCTCGGGCGACCTGCTGATCAGTTTCGAACGCCGTCATCGCATCTGGAACTATGGCCCCCTGTCGGCCCTGAAGACGCCGACGCCCGCAGCCTCGCCTGACGCCGTCTTCCCCGACAATGAAGGTCTGGAAGGTCTGGCCGCCGCCCTTCCGGGAGATCGTCAGGACGGTTGGCGCGCGGCGGGCGAGACGGGCGGCGTCTGGGATTGCACGTCCGCCGGATGCCGCCTCGTCGCCTCGCAACCGACCGAAGCGCCCCAGAGCGCCGATTATCGCAACACCGGCCTGGATCGCGACCCGTCCGGCGACGGCTGGTTCATGGTCCAGCGCCGCTACAGCCCGCCGTTCGACATGCGGGGCCGTCTGCGTCGTCTGTCGTCGGACGGAACGCCGGGGCCGGTGCTGATCGAGCTGAAACTGCCCGGCACGACGGATAATTTCGAGGGGGTGGCGGCCGAGCGGCGCGGCCGGGCGACGCGGCTTTATCTGCTGTCAGACGACAACGCCAACCCCGCCCAGCGCACCCTGCTGCTGGCTTTCGACCTGCGCTGAGGCGCCTCAGGCCGCCCCCGCCCACTGGGTTGATTCAGGCTCGCTCGCCACGGATCGCAGCGCCTTGACGAAGTCGTCGCGCCAGATGCCGACATCGGTGTCGCGCACCACCTGCATCAGGGCCTCCCATTTCCGGATCCTTTCGGACAGGGGCATGGTCAGGGCCTTCTGGATGGCGTCCGACAGTTCCTCGCGGCTGTAGGGATTGACCAGCAGGGCCTCGCCCATCTGTTCCGCCGCCCCGGCGAACCGCGACAGGATCAGAACGCCGGGATCGTCGGGGTTCTGGGCCGCGACATATTCCTTGGCCACCAGGTTCATGCCGTCGCGCAACGGCGTCACCAGCCCGACCTTGGCCGCCCGATAGATGCCCGCCAGCTGATCGCGGCGATAGGTGCGGTTCAGATAGCGGATCGGCTGCCAGTCCATGTCGCCGAAAGCGCCGTTGACCCGTCCCGCCAGGGAATCCAGACGCGCCCGCAGATCCTGATAGGAGTCCACGTCGTCGCGCGAGATGGGCGTCACCTGCAGCAGGAAGACCTCGCCCCGCATCGAGGCGTTGTCGTGAAGGAACTGCTCATAGCCCAGCAGCCGTTCCTCCAGCCCCTTGGAATAGTCCAGCCGGTCCACGCCGACGATCATGGACCGGAAGGCCGCCGACGCCGCCATCCGGTCATAGGTCCGCGCGCCAAGGGTCGAGTTCCGCGCCGCCAGGAAGCCGTCCACGTCGATGCCGATGGGGAAGACGCCGGTCTGAACCCGTCGCCCGAAGCACTCCAGCCCGCCGTGGCCGAACAGTTCGCCCTGGGCTTCGCTGACCACATAGTCGGTGAACAGGTCGCTCCATTCCTGGGTGTGGAAGCCGATCAGGTCGAAATCGAACATCGACTCCACCAGTCGCCGGTGGTGGGGCAAGGTGACCAGCAGCTGACGCGCCGGCCAGGGCGTGTGCAGGAAGAAGCCGATCCGGTTGCGTATCCCCAGGCGGCGCAGGTCCCGCGCCATCGGGATCATGTGATAGTCGTGAATCCAGATGACGTCGTCCGGCTGGATCACCGGCGCCAGAACCTCGGCGAACCGTCGATTCACCCGCTCATAGCCCTCGCCGTAGGACCTTTCGTACTGGGCCAGATCGATGCGGTGATGGAACAGCGGCCACAGGGTCTTGTTGGCGTAGCCGTTGTAATATTCGTCGACGTCCTGTGGCTCCAGATCGACCAGGCCGACCGTGACCCCGGCCCGGTCCTCCACCTTCATCTCGCCGGTGAAGGTCTCGATCGTCTCGCCTGACCAACCGAACCACAGCCCCTCGTATTTTCTCAAGGCGGCGGACAAGGCCATGGCCAGCCCGCCGGCCGAGCCGGCGGCAGGATCGGTGGGGGCCGAAACCCGGTTGGATACGACGATAAGACGGCTCATGATTTCACTTCGGCAACGACCCCAGCCCCGGGGTCAGACACGGCGTTCGGCGGTTTAACGCACGTCGGTCCAAGAACGGCTCAACATCACGGCGCAATTGATGATGCCGACCAGAGAATAGGTCTGGGGATAGTTGCCCCACAGTTCGCCATCCTCGACCGAAATATCTTCGCTCAGCAAGCCCGCCTCGGTGCGACGGCTCAGCATTTCCTGGAAAATTTCCCGGGCTTCTTCGACCCGGCCGTTCTGGTGCAGGGCTTCGATGAACCAGAAGGTGCAGAAGTTGAACGCCGTCTCCGGTTCGCCGAAATCGTCCGGTTCGACATAGCGGAACAGGAAGGCGCCCTTCTTCAGATCGCGTTCGATGGCGTCGAAAGTGGCGACCTGACGCGGGTCATGGGCGTCAAGGAAGCCCAGATCCGTCAGTTGCAACAAGGAGGCGTCCAGTTCGCGACCGCCGAAACTGGCGGCGAACCGCCCCTCGTCCGGGAGGAAGGTCTCGCTCTCGACCCGCTCGCGGATGATCGTGGCCCGTTCACGCCAGACTTCGCCCCGCGCGCTGAGGCCCAGATGGTCCGCCGCCTTGGCCAGACGGTCGCACGCCGCCCAGCACATGACCGACGAATAGGTGTGGACGCGGGCGATGGTGCGGAACTCCCACAGGCCGGCGTCGGTCTGGTCATGCATGGCGAAGGCCCGCTCGCCGACCTTCTCCAGGGCGTGGAAATCCTCGACCGTGCCGGGACGCAGCAGACGCTGGTCATAGAAGGCCTGAACCAGAGGCAGGACGATCTGTCCGTACACGTCGTGTTGCAGATGCTCGTGCGCCTGATTGCCGATCCGCACCGGCTTCATGCCGCGGTAGCCCTCGACCGTATCGACGATGCTCTCGCCGATGCCGGGCTCCAGACCCACCCCATAGACCGGCTGCACATGGCCGCCCGCGGCGTCATCGACCAGATTGCGCAGATAGCCGAGATAGTTTTCCAGGATGTCGACCGCGCCCAGCCGGTTCAGCGCCCGCACCGTATAATAGGCGTCGCGGATCCAGCAGTAGCGATAGTCCCAGTTGCGGCCGCTCTCCTTGAACTCGGGCACCGAGGTGGTCATGGCGGCGACGATGGCCCCCGTCTCCTCATAGGCGCACAATTTCAGGGTGATGGCCGCGCGGATGACCGCCTCCTGATAATCCAGCGGCAGATACAGTTTGCGCACCCAGTCCTGCCAATAGGCCACGGTGCGATCCAGCGCCGCCTGAACCCCGGGACCGACGTCCTGATCATAGCCCTCGTCCGGCCCCATGAAGAAGGCGTGCGGCCTTTCCAGGCGGAACACCCGTTCTTCCAGCACATGCGACACCGGACAGTCGGTGGTCAGGCGGAAGGTCACGTCGGGACACATGAAGCGGATATGGTTCGAACCGGACGTGCAGGGCGCCGGCCGGGCGCCCCAGTCGGCGGACGGCCGCAGCCGGATGCGAATGCGCGGCGTGCCTTTCAGCGGCCGCACGATCCGTCCGAAGGCCAGGGGCCGATAGGTGCGTGAGTGTTTCGGATGGCGCGGGGCGAAGTCGATGATCTCGACCGCAGCGCCGTCTTCCGCCGTCAACACCGTGCGCAGCACCGGCGTGTTGCGGATATAGGCTTGGCTGACCTGCTCCAGCCCCTCCAGTTCGACGGACCAGTAGCCATGCGCCGGATCCTCGCCGTTCATCAGGGACGAGAAGACCGGATCGCCGTCCACGCGCGGCGCACAAGCCCAGACGAACCGGCCCTGACGATCGATCAGGGCGCTGATGGCGCAGTTGCCGATGGGGAAGAGATCAAGATTGGGTTTCATCGGTTCAGGCCTTCGCCACGGCTTCGAGCCAAGTCAGGACGGCGTCTACGTCGTCCAGTCGATAGCGGGCGGCCGTCTCGCGTTGCGGCCCCACCAGCACGCCGTATCCGCCCAGAGCCGCCGCAGCCTCGAACCCGTGTTCGTCGGTCAGGTCGTCGCCCAGCATGACAGGGATAGCGTCCTTGAACGGGGCGTCCTGCATGAAATCGGTCACGGCCGTGCCCTTGTCGGCGCCGGGCGTCTTGAGTTCCAGCACCATATGGCCGGGTTGCAGGCTCAGGCCCGTTTCGACCTGCAAGCGTTTGGCCAGGGCCTTGGCCGCGTCCGTCTGATCCGGCGCCTGACGATAGTGCAGCCCGGCCGAGACACCCTTGTCCTCGACGATGACGCCCGGCCGATCTGCGGCGAAGGCCTTGAAACCGGCCAGGGCCACGGCGACGCCGGCGTCAGGCGCGCCGCGGCGGATGGACTTGTCTTTCAGACGACGCTCCAGCCCATGCACGCCGGAAGCCGAGGTCAGGGCGTGATCAGAAATCCGGTCGATCTCGGCTATTGTCCGACCACTGATGATGGCGACACGGCCCGCCAGTCGGGCTTCGACCGCCTTCAGCGCGGCCGTTCGACGCGCGACCGGTCCAACGCCGTCCGGCGTCGGCGCCATGGGCGCCAGAACGCCGTCCATATCCAGGAACAGGGCGATCCCGTCCGCGACGACAGGCGGCGACGGCAGCAATAGAGCTTCTGCTCCGGCGTGAGACGGCATGTGGCGTGCACTCATTTTGACTTCCCCAGCACCTCGTAACGCGCCACTCCGGCAAAGGTTGACCCGAAAGCGACAAAGTCGTCTGAAAGGACACGTTGCGCGCGGCCTTGGGATGGGGCAGATCGCGCGCCTCGCACCAAGGAGAGCCCACAAGGGGCCTGACAGACCATGACCGAGATCGCCCACTCGTCTCCCGATGACATCGCCGCCATGACCGATCGCGCCCGCGACGTGATGCGGCTGAACATCGAGGCGCTGGAGGCCTTGGAGCGGTCGATCGACGTTTCGATGGCCCGCGCCGTCGATGTCATCATGAGCCGGCCGGGCTATGTGATCGTCACCGGCATGGGCAAGTCGGGCCATATCGGCGGAAAGATCGCCGCCACCCTGGCCTCGACCGGCACCAGCGCCTTCTTCGTCCATCCCGCCGAAATGAGTCATGGCGACCTGGGCATGTTGCGCCCGGACGTGACCGTCCTGGCCATTTCAAACTCGGGCGAGAGCCGCGAACTGCGTGATCCGCTGATCTTTTGCCAGCGCAACGGCATACCGGTCATCGCCATCACCCAGCGGCCCGCCAGTTTCCTGGGCCGCAACGCCGCCGTCTGCCTGACCATGCCCAAGGTGGCCGAGGCCTGCCCCAACGGCCTGGCGCCGACGACTTCGACCCTGATGACCCTGGCCCTCGGCGACGCCCTGGCCATGGTGCTGATGGACCGCCGCGCCTTCAGCGCCATGGACTTCGGCCTGCACCACCCCGGCGGCGCCCTGGGCATGAGCCTGCAAAGCGTGCGCGAATGGATGGGAGACAATGCAGCGGCCCCGGCCAGCGTGCCCCTGAACGCCAACTTCAGTGAAGTCGTTTCGGCCATAACCGAGGGACGAAAGGGCGCCGTCGCCGTGCTTGACCTGGACGGGACGCTGGCGGGAATCGTCACCGACGGCGACCTCCGCCGCGCCTTCCAGCGCGACACCACCAATCTGACGGCGGCCGACATCATGGGTCCCAATCCCATCACCGTCGATCCGGACGCGCGGATGAGCGACGTCGTCGATCTGCTGACGGCGAACAAGATCGCCAATCTGTTTGTCGTCGAAGAGGGCCGGCCGACCGCCATCGTCCACATCGCCGAACTGATGCAGGCCGGCTACGTCGCCTGACACCCCGATCATGCGAATCCTCTACGACGCCAGCCGGCTGATGAGCCGGGCCGACCGCTCCGCCCCCACGGGAGTCGATCGGGTCTGTCTGGCCTATGCCGAATGGCTGCTGTCCCGCCCCGACGTCGTCACCATACCGGTGCGGGGCCGCAAGAACAGACTGGTGGCGGTCGACACCGAGTGGTTCCGCCGGTTCGTCGGCGAACTGCGGGCGCGGTGGAACGGGGCTGCGGATGCGTCGGGCGATCCGGCGCACGAGGCGCGGCTGCTGGCCGCGCTGACCGCATCGGTTCGCCCGAACCAGTCGGTGATCAGCCCGCCGCCCGCGCCGTCACTCAAGAAGCCGGCGGACAGAAGCCGGGTGCTGAAACAGTTTTTCCGCTCGCGCCATGTCATCGCACCGCCGCCCGCCGATCTCTATCTCAACGTGGGCCACACAACGCTGCACGAGCCGACGGCCTTGATTGAGCTGGAGGCGGCGGGTGTGGAACGGGTTGTTCTGCTCCACGACTTGATTCCGATCACCCATCCGGAATTCTGCCGTGCCGGCGACGGCGCCAAACATCACGCCCGGGTCGCCAACACCCTGCGATACGCCAGCCGCGTCATCGTCAACTCGGCCTCCACAGGCGACGAGCTGCGCGCCTTCGCCTCTCGCGAAGGCCTGCCTCAACCGCCCGTCCATGTCGCGCACCTTGGGTTGGAGCCCGTCTTCATCGACGGCGACATCGTAGAGACGACCCGACCGTATTTCGTTCATGTCGGCACGATCGAGGCCCGCAAGAATCTGGCGCTTCTACTGACCGTCTGGCGGCGGCTGGAAGAACGGCTGGGCGAGAGGACGCCGTCCCTTGTGCTGGTCGGGCGCTACGGTTGGGAGAATGAGGCGGTGCTGGATCATCTGGAACGGTCCCCGAACCTGCAAGGCGTCGTGCACCAGGCGTCCAACCTCTCCGACGTCCTGCTGGCGCGGTTGATGCGGGGGGCGCGGGCGGTTCTGGCGCCGTCTTCGGTCGAAGGCTTCGACCTCCCGGCGGTCGAGGCCCGCGCCATGGGGCTGTCCCTGCTCGCTTCGGACATTCCGGCCCACCGCGAACTCACGCCCGATGCGGCGCTGATCGATCCGCTGGATGGGCTCGGCTGGCTGGCGGCGGTCGAACGCGCCGCCCAGGAAAGACCCGCGCCGCCGACGCCTCAGTCCGCCCCGTCCTGGGCGGGACATTTCGACATCGTCGCCGAGGCCATCGGCCTATCGCCGGCTTCGCCTCTGGCGGGCGTCTCCAAAGACTTGTAATCAGTCCGCGAACAAGGGCCGTCCTGCTTCATGACTCGCACCATCCTCCCCCTCGCCATCGTCGCCATTCTGGGCGGGTGCTCCACCCTGCCGCGTGACGGACCTTCAGGCGCCTCGATCAACGCCGGCGCCACGACGCCCCAGGCTCTGGGCAGCTACGCTCTGGTGCCCCTCACCTATGAAGCCACCGAACGGATGAAGGCGGTGCCGCCCCAGTTCTTCGGCACCCTGGTCGCCGCCTCCAGCGAGCAGCCGGCCGATGTGATCGGCATTGGCGACACCCTGGCCATCTCGATCTACGATCCCTCGGGCTCCCTGTTCGGCGGCGCGCTCGGCAGCGGCTCCAGCGCCAATCGCACTCTGTCGACCCTGTCCGGCGGGTCCCAGGCCCTGCCGGGCGTGACCGTCGACCGCAGCGGCTCGGTCGCCGTGCCCTTCGCCGGTCAGGTCCGCGTCCAGGGTCTGACGGCGCCCCAGGCGGCGGCGGCCGTTCGGCGCGCCCTGGTCGGCAAGGTCGCCAATCCCCAGGTTCTGGTCGGCATCGCCGACAACGCCTCCAATACGGTCAATGTCTTCGGCGACGTGCGCCGGCCCGGTCGCGCGCCGCTGGGCGTCAACAGCGACCGGATTCTGGACGTGATCGCCGCCGCCGGCGGCTCCGCGCGTGAAACCGACGACCTGACCATCAGCGTCCAACGCGGCAGCCAGACCTATACGGCCCCCATGACCGCCGTGACGACGGAGTTCGGCGAGAACGTCCGCCTGCAACGCGGCGACGTGATCAATGTCCAGTACAAGCCGCGCCGCTTCTCGACCTTCGGCGCCCTGAATGCGGTGACGCAGGTCGACATGCCCGCCGGGGTCATGACCCTGACCGGCGCCATGTCGAAGGTCGGCGGACTGAACACCAATACAGCCAACGCCCGTCGTGTGATGGTCTTCCGCTTCGAGCGTCCGGAAGTGGCGCAAGCCCTGGGGATCAACCAGCCCGCTACCCCGCGGGGCGTGCCCGTGGTCTATGAGCTGAACTTCAACGAGGCGGCCAACGTCTTCGCCGCCACCAATATGCAGATCATGCCGGAAGACGTGATCTATGTGCCCCTGGCCGGCGCTGCCGAGGCGCGGAAATTCTTCGAGTTCGTTCAGACTGTCACTCGCGTGGTCTATGACGTGTCGGTGACCAGCGCCGTCAACATCGACTGAGGTGCCGGGGCGCTGGCGGAGCCTGCTGTCCCAACTGAGCGGCCCCGCGTCCGGTCGCCTTAGAAGGACAGACGACGACAGCGCGGCGGCGGCTCCCTTCGACCGTCCGTCCGATCTCGAGCCGTCTGCGCCAGACCCTCTAGAGATCGCGCTCGTCGAGATCGAGACCGGCGCGCTGGAGGTCTATGCCCGCGCCGGCCTCCCGACTAAGCCGGGCCATTACCGCAAGCCGCCGGGCACGGAGGCTTGGACCTTCATCGCCGCCACGCTGTCACCAGAGGCGCGCTTCGCCCTGACGCTGGACCATCCCTCAGAGATGGGTTGGCGCTTCGCCCGCCTGCAGGACCTGGGCGCGCGGTCCGGCCGGGCGGACCTTCGCGCGGCGTCCCGTCTGCTGAACGAGATCGCTGATCTGCGGGCCGCCCGCCGCGGGATCCTGAAAGAAGATCATCTGTTGATCGCGCTGGAATTGGGCGGCGCCTGGCGCGCGCTCAGGGACTCAAAGGCCGTAACCGCGTCGCGCCTGACCCTGACGCCTCCCCGATCCGAACCGCCCAAGGCCGCTAAGACGCCCCGGAAACCCCGTGCGAAGCGCGACAAGTCGTCCGAGGCGCGCTAGGAACGCCGCCTTCCCGAACGCCAGAGTCTGCCCATGTCCGACGCGCCCGAATATCCGCCCGAGACCCGTCCGGTCGGACGCATCATCGCCATGCCGGCGGACACCAACCCCGAAGGCGACATCTTCGGCGGCTGGCTGCTGGCCCAGATGGACGTCGCGGGCGCCACCCCGGCCTTCGAACTGGCCCAGGGCCGCTGCGCCACCGTGGCCCTGGACGGCATGGTGTTTCACCAGCCGGTCGCGGTCGGCGACGAGGTCAGCATCTACGCCGACGTCATCAGCACCGGCCGCACTTCGATCCGCATCCACGTCGAGGCCTGGAAACGCGCGCGCGGTCAGCCCCTGGCGACCTCGGTCCGCGTGACCCAGGGCGTCTTCACCTATGTGGCCATCGACGAGAACCGCAAGCCGCGCCCGCTGCCAGGCAAGGACTAGGCGGGCCCCTCAAGGTCTGGCGTCGTCCGGTTGACAGTGGCGCAGCCGGACCACCAAATGCTCAGGCCGTTTGGGGGAACAGCATGGTCATCATCGCCGCCTATATCGCGGGTCTCTTTCTGATTTTGCGGGAGGGCGTTCCGTGGCTTAAAGCGCGAGCGTCCGGGGTCATCTACACACGCGGCCACCGACGCCATAAGGTGTTGCGCGCGGAAGAGCCGGAACGCTTCGCCGCCCTGGCCGCGAACCGGTTTCGAGCCATGGGCGTCGGCGCACTGGTTCTGGCGCTCGCCGTCGGCTGGACCGTTTGGAGCGTCTTCGGCGCCGCTTTGCAGGCGGTTGCTCCGCTGTAGAACAGCGTGCGGCGCCTGGAAATCTTGACCTGCCGCCGACGCGCGCCTACGTCCCGGCCATGGCCCTCCGACGTATCCTCACCATCGACATCCCCGCCGACCTGGCGATTCTGAAACAGGTCTCCAAGCCCGTCGCCGCCGTGGACGACGCGGTGCGTGCGCTGATGGACGACATGCTGGAGACCATGTACGCCGCGCCGGGCATCGGCTTGGCCGCCGTTCAGATCGGGGCGCTGGACCGGGTCATCGTCATGGATCTGGGCGATCGCGACGGAACCGTCTGCGAAACCGAGGAAGAAGACACGTCGGAGGCCGCCGAGGCGCGCAAGAACCCGCGTTTCTTCGCCAATCCGGAAATCCTGTGGACCTCGGACGAACTCTACACCTACGAAGAGGGTTGCCTGTCGATCCCCGAGTATTTCGACAAGGTGGAACGCCCCGCCCGCGTCCGCATTCGCTATCTGAACCGTGACGGTCAGTCGGTGGAGGAGGAGGCTTCGGGCCTCTACGCCGTCTGCATCCAGCACGAGATGGACCACCTTAACGGCGCGCTCTTCATCGACCACCTGTCGCGGCTGAAGCGGGATCGCGCCGTGACCAAGGTCAAGAAGGCCGCCCGCGACAGGATCGCCGCCTGATGACCCGACGCCCCACTCGCCCCATCCGCCGCGGCCAGTCCCTGGTCATCGACACCCAAGGCCGCCGTCGCCTGACCCGCAGCCAGAAGATCGGCGTCGCCGGGGTCGCGACCCTGGCCGGCGTCGCCCTGCTGGGCGTGGTGGCGGGCCTGCTGCTGGACCGGCTGCTGGACTTCGACGACGCCCTGGACGCCGGCGGCGAGTGGGACGAGGGCGGCGGCGTCTTCACCCGCTGGCAGTAGGCGGCCTAAAGTTCTAAAGGCGTGCCCATGCGCCTTGCCTTCATGGGAACTCCCGATTTCGCCGTGCCGTCCCTGGCCGAGCTTCTCGCCTCGGGCCACGAGATCGTCGCCGTCTATTCGCAGCCGCCGCGCCCCAGGGGCAGGGGCCAGAAGCTGACGCCGTCGCCGGTTCACGCCTTCGCTGAAACCATGGGCCTGCCCGTCTTCACGCCCGAGAGCATGAAGTCGCCCGAGGCCGTCGCCGACTTCCAGAGCCTGGATCTCGACGCCGCCTGCGTCGTCGCCTACGGCCAGATCCTGAACGCCGAGGTGCTGGCCGCGCCCCGGCTGGGCTGTCTGAACCTGCACGGCTCGCTTCTGCCCCGCTGGCGCGGCGCGGCGCCGATCCAGAGGGCCATTATGGCCGGCGACGCCGAGACCGGGGTCCAGATCATGCAGATGAGCCTGGGCCTGGACGAAGGCCCGATCCTGCTGGGCGAGGTGATGGACATCCGGCCCGACGACACGGCCGCCAGCCTGTCCGAACGCATGGCCCATGTCGGCGCCGGCCTGTGGCCCCGGGCCCTGGCCGCCATCGATCGCGGCGGCGTCACGCCGACCGAACAGGTCGGCGAACCGACCTATGCCCGCAAGATCACCCCCGCCGAGGCCCGCATCGACTGGACCCGTCCGGCGGCCGAGGTGGACGCCCATATCCGCGGCCTGTCGCCCTTCCCCGGCGCCTGGTTCGAGGCCCCGTCTGAGGCTGGCCCGGTTCGGGTCAAGGCCCTGCTGTCGGCCGTGGCCGACGGATCAGGCGCGCCCGGCGCGGCGCTGGACGACGCCCTGACCGTCGCCTGCGGCGCCGGCTCCGTGCGACTGCTCCGGGTCCAGCGCGAGGGCAAGGCGGCGCAATCGGCCGAGGAAATGCTGCGCGGCTTCCCCCTGCCGGCCGGGACCGTGCTCGGCTGATGCCGCGCTACAAGCTGACC
The DNA here is from genome assembly GCF_049898245.1 of Brevundimonas sp. TSRC1-1. Classification (NCBI taxonomy): domain Bacteria; kingdom Pseudomonadati; phylum Pseudomonadota; class Alphaproteobacteria; order Caulobacterales; family Caulobacteraceae; genus Brevundimonas; species Brevundimonas sp. TSRC1-1. The sequence continues at coordinate 676,420 of NZ_JAFCXI010000002.1, read as the reverse complement.
CTCGAATACGACGGCACGGCCTACAACGGCTTCCAGGCCCAGGAGGACCAGCCGACGGTCCAGGGCGCGGTCGAGGCCGCCATACTGGCTTTTTCGGGCGAGCGTATCCGCATCGCTGCGGCGGGCCGCACCGACACCGGCGTCCATGCGACAGCCCAGGTGATCCACGCCGATCTGGAGCGCGACTGGCCGGTGGACACCGTCCTGAACGCCGTCAACGCCCATCTGATCAAACAGGACGTCTGCGTCCTGTCGGCCGAATACGCGCCCGATCCCGACTGGCACGCCCGCTTCTCCGCCACCGGGCGGGGCTATCTGTACCGGATCCTGAACCGTCGGCCCCAGCCGGTGCTGGAGCGCGACCGGGTCTGGCACGTCAAGAAGAGCCTGGACGCCGAGGCCATGCACCATGCGGCCCAGGTGCTGGTGGGCCTGCACGACTTCACCACCTTCCGCGACGTGGGCTGCCAGTCCAAGTCGCCGGTCAAGACCCTGGATGTGGCCCGCGTCTCCCGCTTCGGCGAGGAGGTGCATCTGGTCTTCCAGGCCCGCAGCTTCCTGCACCGCCAGGTCCGGTCGATGGCCGGCACCCTGGTCGAGGTGGGTCTGGGCCGCTGGACCGCCCACGACGTCAAGGCGGCGCTGGAGGCGAGGGACCGCGCCCGGTGCGGCCCCGTCGCCCCCTCGGCGGGGCTCTATCTCAGCGGCGTGCGCTACGACTGAACCCCGCCTGGGGCCGGGTCAGCCGCGCTGCTGAACCAGAACCTCGGCGATCTGCACCGCGTTCAGGGCCGCGCCCTTCCTCAGATTGTCGTTCGAGACGAACAGGGCCAGGCCGTGCTCGACCGTCGGATCGGGGCGCACCCGGCCGACGAAGACCGGGTCCTGGCCCGCCGCCTCCAGCGGGTTCGGCACGGCGGTGACGACCACGCCCGGCGCCTGGGCCAGCAGATCCAGCGCCTGGGCCGCCGACAGCGCCCGATCGAACTCGACATTGATCGACAGGGAGTGGCCGGTGAAGACCGGCACCCGCACACAGGTGCCCGAGACCGGCAGGCCGGGGATCTCCAGGATCTTGCGGCTCTCGTCGCGCAGCTTCAGCTCCTCGTCGGTATAGCCGTCCTCGCCGAGCGTATAGTTCAGGGCCACGACATTGGCGGCGATCGGCACGACCCACTTCTCGGGCGCGCCGAAGTCCACCGCCCCGCCGTCGCGGGCCAGGGCCGCGCCCTGCCCCACGGCCGCGCGCGCCTGGTCCTCCAGTACGCGAATTCCCTCGACCCCGCCGCCCGAGACGGCCTGATAGGTCGAGACCGTCAGACGCTTCAGCCCCGCCGCATCGTGCAGGGGCTTCAGCACCGGCATGGCGGCCATGGTGGTGCAGTTGGGATTGGCGATGATGCCCTTGGGCAGGTCAGCCAGGGCGTGGGGGTTCACCTCGGCGACCACCAGCGGCACCTGGGGGTCGGAGCGCCATGCCGACGAGTTGTCGATCACCACCGCCCCGGCGGCCGCCACCTTGGGCGCCAGGGCCTTGGACGTATCGCCCCCGGCCGAGAAGAAGACGATGTCCAGCCCGGCGTAGTCCGCCGTCGCCGCATCCTCGACCACGATCTCGGTTTCGCCGAAGCGAACCGTCTTGCCCGCCGAGCGGGCCGAGGCGAACAGGCGCAGCGAGGCCAGCGGGAAGTTCCGCTCGGCCAGCAGGCCGCGCATCATCTCGCCGACGAGGCCGGTGGCGCCGACGATGCCGACATGCGGCGGATTGGACGGGGAAAAGGACATTCAGGCGTCTCCTGGAAGGATGGAGGCGCGGGGTTCAGCCGGATCGACCGCCCCGCGCATCGGCGGGGCTTGGGATCGGGGTTCGGCGCTTCAGACCGCGCGCACACCCGAAACCGCCCCGCCGAAGCCGGTGGTTTTCGAGGTAATCGCTTTGGTCATGGTGCGGGTCACGGCGACGCTCTCTAAGGGCAAGGATCGGTCGTGTAAACAGGCTTTTGGAGACAAGACCGGCGCGGCGCTCGGTTTTCGACGGCTCAACGTGCAAAAATCCGTCACCCCACGGCAAAATCATCGGGGGGCCGAAATTGCACTGCACCCCCGAAAACGGTGCAATGTGCAAAAGAGTGCAATTTGGCGAGCCTCCCTTCGATATCGATGGGAAGGATTAGGCCCGCTGGAAAGCGTGGGTGGTTGGAGGCCGAATCTTTCAGTCTGGCGGTTGCTTTGCCGACGGAATATTTGCGGAATTAGGATAGCTGGCTGCCGAAGCGGACCTGAACGCCCCTCTAAACGCAGTCGCCGTTGAACTGGCAAGCGTAGAAAAGTGGGCCGACGATCACGACGAAAGCCAGGAAAAACAGACCAGCGAATATCACGACAATGGCGATCAGCCATTTTGCCCAGAACGGGATAACTGGCAGCTTCAAGGTCGTTTCCTTCCGTTCCACCCGCATAGTCGCTGCGTCAATGAAAGTCCGCAACGGGTCGGACCACGAATCGACACCAGCGCGGAAAGCCGACATCGGCCACACCGCTCAAATGCGGACGCGCCGAACTGCCGCTAGGGGTGGGGAGCGGACTTTGGCCCTTGGCGGGCGCGCAACGCTGGTGCGATATTGCGGGTAGCCGAAGGAGATGATGATGGCGGACGGCTGGCTTGTGCGAGTTGAAATCGAAGCAGGCCGTGGGGAGATTACCCCGTTGGTCTTTGCCGTTGCGATTGTTGACCATCAGGAAGCCATCGAGGCCGCTCGCCGATCCCCCGATGTAGCTCAGGAACAAGCCCGACCGCGAACGCTTGCCGAGCCGTGGCCGATTTTCAGCGCGAACATCGTCGCCCCCATGGACGCGAAGACGGTCCAGAAGTTGAACTTACAACCGGGCGAACTCTGGAATGTTTATCGGCCAGAGATGACCGACCGCATCCGGTTCGCTACGAAACCATAGCTGCCGTTCGCAAGCAGACGTTCTCAAAGTCTGCAACGGGTCGGACCAAGACATCGACACCAGCGCGGAAAGGGGACATCGGCCCCACAGCCCGAAAGCGGACGCGCCGAACTGCGGCTAGGGGTGGGATGCGATCCTATCGCGGGTTACGATGCGGGATGGCAGAAGATCAGATTTCGGTTCAGCGATTAATGGATCGCTTCCGCGATGCGTCGAAGGACATCTTCGACCGCCACTTCGATGACGAGTTCGTCGCGGACCGCTTTGGATGGGTTCAGGACGCCATGTTCCTCGTCATGGTGCTCAACTACTTCGATTTATCCGCGAAGAAGGAAGTCTACCCGGAGCTTGCCATCGCGCCAGAAGACGGTGCGAAGGTGGCCGTCCAAGCTGACAGTAGGCTTGCAGCACTCACGGAGGGTGATGTCCTTCACTACCGCTACTGTTTCGACGAGAAGCAAGACAGCTACGATATGGCCTTCGTCGTCGCGACGGTCGTGCAGGCATCTGACACTGAGCTTATCGGTCACGACGTAGCATTGAGCTATTCAGACTGCCGATTTGTCGGGTCTGTCGATCTCACGAACTAATGTCCGCAACGGGTCGGTCTGCGAAATTGCCGCCGGCTCCGAAACCTGACCTTCCCCCGCACACCTCAGCGGCAGGCACAGCCTCGGCCGCACCCCCGCCGTCATCCTCGGGCTTGACCCGAGGACCGGGCGCTGATCGGGCGCTGCGTCAGGCCCTCGCACAAGCGGCGGCCCCTTCGAACCTCGGGTCAAGCCCGAGGATGACGGATTGGGAGTGAGCGCCTTCCGGTCCAAAGGCGGGCGACACGAAGGGCTGTTCGGGGTCGAAGCATGACTTAAACCTGGGCCGGAAAGCAGACGTTCAGATCGACCCCGCCGGCCATCGTCGTTCTCGACTTGTGGCGACGGTCCAACCTCCCGCAGTTTCCGCAGGACAGCCCTCACAATTCCAGATGCAGGAACTGGCTGAATTCATCCGCCTCGTACCCGGCGAAGGGTCCGCCGTCGATGAAGCCTCGTCGGCGGTACATCGCCAGGGCCGGTTCGAAGGCGTCGCCGCGGCCGGTTTCCAGGCTCAGGCGTTTGACGCCTGCGGCCCGCGCAGTCTCGATGATCTGTTCCAGCAGCACCGCCGCCACGCCGCGCCGCAGATGGTCGGGGTGGGTGCGCATCGACTTCACCTCGGCCTGATCGGCGTCGATCAGCTTCAGGGCGCCGATGCCGGCCAGGGCCTCGCCGTCCCAGGCGCTCCACACCGTGACGTTCGGCTGAAGCAGGCCGGTCAGGTCCAGGGCGTTGACGTGACAGGCCGGAGAATTGGCGTGCATGCCCGACAGGTGGAAGGCCAGCAGGGCGCGAACCGCCTCCCCGCTAGATCATCCACCCGCAGGTCGAACAGGGGCTCAGACCTTGGACAGGATCAGCGTGCCGTTGGTGCCGCCGAAGCCGAAGCTGTTGGACATGACGTGGGTCAGTTCGCCCTCGTGGCGCTGACGCAGGATGGGCATGCCCTCAAAGGCCGGATCCAGGGTCTCGATATGGGCGCTCTCGGCGGCGAAGCCGTTCTGCATCATCAGCAGGCAGTAGATGGCTTCCTGCGCGCCCGCCGCGCCGAGCGAGTGGCCCGTCAGCGACTTGGTCGAGGAGATCATCGGCATCTGGTCGCCGAAGACGGCGCGGACGGCCTCCATTTCCTTGGAGTCGCCGACCGGGGTCGAGGTGCCGTGCGGGTTCAGATAGTCGATCACCGGATTGCCGGCCTGTTCCAGCGCGATCTTCATGCAGCGCTGGGCGCCCTCGCCCGAGGGGGCGACCATGTCGTAGCCGTCGGAATTGGCGCCATAGCCGGTGACTTCGGCCAGAATGGTCGCGCCGCGCGCCTTGGCCCGCTCGTATTCTTCCAGCACCACGATGCCGGCGCCGCCGGCGATGACGAAGCCGTCGCGGTTGACGTCATAGGCGCGCGAGGCGACCGAGGGGGTCTCGTTGAAGTCGGACGACATGGCGCCCATGGCGTCGAACATGTTGGACATGGACCAGTCGATGTCCTCGCAGCCGCCGGCGAAGACCACGTCCTGCTTGCCCCACTGGATCTGCTCGACCCCGGCGCCGATGCAGTGGGCGGAGGTCGCGCAGGCCGAGCTGATCGAATAGTTGACGCCGCGCATCTGGAACCAGGTCGACAGCACCGCCGAGGGGCCGGACGCCATGGCCTTGGGCACGGCGAACGGGCCGATCCGCTTGGGCGAGCCCTTCTCAATGGTGGTGGCCGCCGCCTGCAGGATCACCTGGGTCGAGGGGCCGCCTTCGCCGACGATCAGGCCGATACGGTCGTCCTTGATCTCGTCCGCCGTCATGCCCGACGACTTCAGGGCTTCCTCAAAGGCGATGTGCGCCCAGGCGGTGCCGTTGGCCAGGAAGCGGGCGGCGCGACGGTCGATCAGCTCTTCCCACGGGCCGATCTTGGGCGGGGCCCAGACCTGGCTGCGGAAGCCGTATTTGGCGTGATCGGGCGCATGGACGACGCCCGAACGGGCTTCGCGCAGGGACTGGGTCACCTCTTCGGCGCCGTGGCCGATGGAAGAGACGATGCCCAGGCCGGTGACGACGACACGACGCATGGTGTTTCCTTCTTAAGCTTCTCGACCCGAGCTTCTCGAGCGGGGGCCTTCCGCGCTGTCCGCGGTTATATAGGCGTTTAGGCGCCCGCTTGCTCATCCTTGGCGGCGCCAAAGAGTCCCACCCGCATGTCGTTGCAGGTGTAGATGACCTCGCCGTCGGCCTCCAGCACGCCGTCGGCGATGCCCATGACCAGTTTGCGATTGATGACCCGCTTCAGGTTGATCTTGTAGACCACCTTCTTGATGTCCGGGGTGACCTGGCTCGTGAACTTGACCTCGCCGACGCCCAGGGCGCGGCCGCGGCCCGGACCGCCGATCCAGCCCAGATAGAAGCCGACCAGTTGCCACATGGCGTCCAGGCCCAGGCAGCCGGGCATGACCGGGTCGCCGATGAAGTGGCACTGGAAGAACCAGAGCTCGGGATTGATGTCGAGTTCGGCCTCGACATAGCCCTTGCCGTGCGCGCCGCCGTCGGCCGAGATCTGGGTGATCCGGTCGAACATCAGCATCGGCGGGGCGGGCAGTTGGGCGTTGCCGGGACCGAACAGTTCGCCGCGCCCGGAGGCGAGCAGGGCCTCGTGATCGAAGGACGAGGGATATTGGGACTGGGTCAAGGCGGTTCCGTTACGTCTGCTGTTGCTGGCGGGTTACACGACCGCGCGACTTCGCTCAACACCAAGGGTTACGGCGGTCAGTCCCGACCGGTCCCGGCGGGGCGGTTGGCGTTGCACAGCGCCCTCTGCTGGGTTCCGAACACCGCCCGTTCCTGGACCCAGCCGCGCAGGCGGCGCGCCCGAACCTGGCACCAGCCGTCCTCGCACTCGTCCAGCGACACCAGCGAACGGGGCGACAGGCGCGCCCGCACGGCCGAGGCCTGGGACTTGCCGGCGTGGATCATCACTTCTTCGGGCGAGGTGTTGAAGACGGACCGGCGGCCCGACGACACCGTGCGGTGGATCCAGGCCACGGCCCCGTCCGGGTCGCAAATCTTGCGCCATTCCGTCGTCTCGGCGACCACCTGCACCGGCAGGCCGGCGGCGCGGTATTCCCACAGAATCGGATAGTCCAGCCCCGGTCCCTGACGCGCGCGGACGTGCGACGACTTCAGCGAGATCCAGCGCGGCACCTCCAGCCCCGTCGGCGTTGGCCGGCCGTCGGGCATGGTCGCGCCCGCGCCGGCCATGAGGCCCACGCCCAGAATGGCCAGGGCGAGGGCGCTGCGGCGTCGCAGGCTTTGGAAGATGGCGGAGGCTTTGCTAGACACTGGATGGAACGACCCGTCGCGCGGGCTTTCGATCCTGAAATCGCCGCCCGCTAACCAAGGCCCGCAATGTCCGTCCGCAAGCTTAAGGTCGTATTAACCAGACGCCTGCCCGACGCGGTCGAGACGCGGATGCGCGAGCTTTTCGACGCCGAGCTGAACCTGAAGGACCAGCCGATGGACCGGGCGGCGCTTCAGGCGGCGGTTCAGCGCGCCGAGGTTCTGGTCCCCACCATCACCGACGTCATCGACGCCGACCTGATCAATGGCGCCGGCGACCAGCTGAAGATGATCGCCAACTTCGGCGCCGGGGTAGACCATATCGACATCGACGCGGCCGTGGCGCGCGGCGTCATCGTCACCAACACCCCCGGCGTCCTGACCGAGGACACCGCCGACCTGGCCATGAGCCTGATCCTGGCCGTCAGCCGCCGCATCGTCGAGGGCGCCCAGGTGGTGGCCGAGGGGCGGTTCGAGGGCTGGACCCCGACCTGGATGTGCGGCCGCAAACTGTGGGGCAAGCGGCTGGGGATCGTCGGCATGGGCCGGATCGGCCAGGCCCTGGCTCGTCGCGCCAGGGCCTTCGGCCTGCAGGTCCATTATCACAACAGGAAACCCGTCTCCGCCCTGATCGAGGAGGAACTGGGCGCGACCTATTGGGACGATCTGGACCAGATGCTGGCGCGGATGGACATCGTCTCGCTGAACTGCCCGGCGACGAAAGACACGCATCATCTGCTGTCCGCCGAACGCCTGGCCCGGCTTCAGCCCCACGCCATATTGATCAACACCGCGCGCGGCGATCTGATCGACGAGGCGGCCCTGGCCCAGGCCGTGGCCACCCGCTCCCTGTCCGGCGTCGGCCTGGACGTGTTCGAGAACGAGCCGGCCATCCACCCCGGCCTGCTGGGCCAGCCCAATGTCGTGCTGCTGCCCCATCTGGGCTCGGCGACGCTGGAGGCGCGCCAGGACATGGGCGACCGGGTCATCGCCAATGTCATGACCTACCAGAACGGCCACCGCCCGCCGGACCGGGTGATTCCCGCGATGCTTTAGGGCGCGCTCTAATCGACCGCCCTATATTTGGCGTTCGTTCTGCCTTCTGCCCCAAAGACGAGGAGACGTTGTGTTCTGGAGTTTCATTTCAGCCGTTGGACGTCGGAAGGACAGGCCAGCCCGGAGCAGCGCCCCGTCTCATCAACTCAGCCAAGGGATTCTCGCCTCAGAAATCCTCGTTGATGCGCGAGATGCCAGGAGCGATTCCGCCGAAGTAATCGTCGAGATTTGTATCGATTTCTGCAACTGGTGCCGTCAAGACGCGGCCTTGCTGGTAGAAGAAGTCTGCGCCGACGCCTGGAAAAGCTATTACGTCGATTTTTATCTCGCGCAGGTGAATAACGGCGGACACGGGCAGTTCGCTGGAAACTCGAGCATGAGACCTGCGGAGCTGGATTTCATCGATCAAGGACTGGCCGCCATGGGCGCGGCTGATTTTCTCTCGGTCTTTCGAGACTTCCGTTCTGCAATGGACGCTGACCCGATCTTGCTCGAGGCTGTGATAGAAGGCGGCGGGTTCGGCGACATCCCCCCTGTAATTCAAGCGCTGGATAACCGATTTTTCACCTTGAAGGGCACGCAGCGCCTGCTCGGACAGAATGCGGCATGGTTGAAGTCCTTGCCCTCATGGACGCCCCTTGAGCTAGATGAATTGCGGCGCAGGAAGGCAGCAATTCTTACGGCCAACCGCTTTCGATCGGAGCGAATGACCGCCTCCCTGCGACGCTGAAGGTAAACCTCTAGGGCGCGGCCAGAAGGCGTTCGGCCGCATCCGGATATTTCTGCGCCAGCCGCGCGGCCCAGTCGGCCTTCATCGCCAGGGGCGACCGGACCTCGCGGATGCGGCGTTCGACCAGGGCGGCGGCCTCGCGGTGGACGGGCCAGTCCATCAGGAAGCCCAGGGCGGTCTCGAAATCGGCATAGGCGGCGGCGTGGGCCAGGGCGCGGTCCAGGGCTTCGACGTCGTCGAAGTCCGGCAGGCGGGACAGATAGGTTCGCAGGGCCGGCGCCGACAGGTCGCGTTCGAACAGGACCCAGCGCAGGTCCTGGGCCTCGGCCTTGCGCCCCTCGGCCTCCAGCAGGTCGATGGAGGCCGCCTCCCAAGCCTGGGTCAGGGGCGGCGGTCCGGCGCTCGGCGACCGGCCGAAGGTGAAGCGGCGGTTCGCCGCAGTCGGCTTCAACGCCGCCTCCAGCGCCTGGCGCGCCTCGACCACCCGGCCCGCCGTCAGCAACCGCCGCGCCGCCGCCGCCGCGAAATCCGGCGATCCCTGTTCGTCCGGCGTAACCAAGGACAGCCACAGATCCAGATCCTCGGCCCGATCCGCCAGTCGCCGGACCGCCGTTCGAGCGCCGCGGATGCCCGAACCCGTATCCATCAGCGCCAGCAGAGCCCGCGCCAACTCGGGGCTCAGGGCCTCGCCCGCCGCGCCGATCCAGCGGGCGTAGTCCAGCGGATGGCGTTCGATCGCGGCGGCCAGACGTTCCATCGCGGCCTGATCCATCAGCGCCGTCTGAGCGACGGTCCAAAGCTCGGGCGCCGCCGTCTCAAAGGCGGCCGTCATCTCGCCGCGCGGATCCTTGACCCGCAAAGTCAGCCCACGAAACAGGTCGAACCAGGCGATCAACCGATCCAGCCCGGCGACGGGCGCCGTCGGGGCCAGATCCACCACCACCGCGCGGCGCAGCATGTCGAGGTCGCGCAGCAGGTCCGGCCGTTTGCGCCAGGACACCCGCGCCCGTGCAGACGCCAGGGCCGTCAGCCGCTTGTCCAGCTCAACCGTCAGGGGCTCGACCCCCGCCTCGGCCGCCAGCACCAGCCGCAGCCGCCGCTTCAGCAAGGCGTCGCCGTCCGCCGCCTGCATCAACAGCTCGCCCAGCCGATCCGCCCCCAGGGACGCCAGACTGGCGGCGTTCAGACGTTTGGGCGAAGCGGGACGTCGGGCCATCGGGTCTCCTTTTCACAAGTCTGTCGAACCGGACTCACACGGCTGTCGAAAACCACGGGCAGGGGAGGAACCGCCGCGAGCGAGCTTCGTTTCCGGCGACCAGTCTGAGGAAGCGTGCGTTGGACTCCTACTATTGTATCGTCAACCTGCCGGGCGTTCCGGTGCGTGACATCTGTGTTCTGGGCGCGAGCGACGACACGGCGGCGAATCAGGCTCTGGCCGAGCTCGCCCGGACCTGGGTCGGGTTCGAGACCCTTTATCTGTATTGCGGCGAGCGGCTGGTGACGGTGCTCAGCAACCCCGCCCTGGGCTTCGCCCCGCCCATCCCGGATCTGGATCTGGCGGACGTCCGTTTCGCCACGGCCGCCTGAGGCTCAGCCGCCGCAAACCGGGCAATGGGGGTCGGCCGTCACCCGCACCGTCCGCGCCGTTCCCGCCAGGCCGTCATACAGCATCAGCCGCCCGGCCAGGGCCTCGCCCGCCCCGGTGATCAGCTTGATGGTCTCCAGCGCCGCCATCGATCCGACCACGCCCGCCAGGGCGCCGACCACGCCGACACGGGCGCAGGTCTCGGCGTCCGGCGGGATCTCGGGCACCAGGCACTGGTAACAGGGCCGACCGGCGAACACCCCCACCTGGCCGCTCCATCTCCCCAGCGCGCCCGAGACCAGAGGCTTGTCGGCCGCCACGCAGGCGGCGTTGACGATCAGCCGGGTCTCGAAATCATCGGTCCCGTCCAGCACGATGTCGAAACCGTCGATCCGATCGGCGGCGTTGTCCGGCGTCAGCCGTTCGGCGAAGGTCTGGGTCGTCACATGCGGGTTCAGCCCGCCCAGGCGTTCGGCGGCCGCTTCGACCTTGGGCCGGCCCACCTCGGGCGTGGAAAAGGCGATCTGGCGCTGCAGGTTCGACAAACCCACCACGTCGTCGTCGATCAGACCCAACGTCCCGACGCCGGCTGCGGCCAGATAGAGGGCCGCCGGCGCGCCCACGCCGCCGGCCCCGACGATCAGCACCCGCGCGCGCTTCAGGGCCTGCTGGCCCGGCCCCCCGATCTCGGACAGGACCAGATGGCGGGCGTAGCGTTCGACTTCGTCTTCAGAGAAAACCATGCCCTTCTCTAGCGAGCGGCAGGCTTGGGCGCGAGGCCTCAGGAGACGGCGGCCAGGCTCCGGCTCGCCTCCGACACGATCCTGTCGGCGCTCGCGCTCACGCTCGGATGATCCAGCCCCTCGGCCAGCAGGCGCTCCAGCCCCGGCGACGCGTCCGTCTGGGCCATGGCCCAACCCGGGAACAGGCGCTGATCGATCACAAGCTCGGCGAGGATGCGGATATTGGTGTGGCGTCGATCGGCGCGCAGCCGGCCCATCAACCGATCCAGGTCGACCCGCGCGCCCTCAATGGCCTGAAAGAACCGGCCGTCGTGGCGCATCAGCACCCCGGTCACATGATCCCGGCGATTGTTCCGGTCCGACGCGCCGATGATGTCGATCAGGGGCAGCAGGCCCACGCCCGCGTCGCCCACGGCGTCGCTGACATAGACAACACGGAACAAACTCATTGATTACTCTTACGCTTTTACAATTTACAGCCACAAGGACCGAAGTAAGGCCATAGAGTTAACGAAACACGCAGGAAAGGCGTCAGACCGCACAGCTCGAGACACGCAATCCGTCGCAGGACAACAGCCGCTCCAGCACCGAGGCGGCGAGCTGGTCCAGTCGGCGACCGCCCAGATATTCGCCCGCCTGATGAGGCGACATGGCGTTGAGCTTGACCGGCTCGGCCACACGACGGTGCACGATGGGGCGATCCTCGACGATCTTGAGATTTCGGTGACGACCGTCCGAAAGAAGGCGCGCGATCAACCGATCGAGGTCCGCGCGCATGCCTTCCAGCATCATGGCGGCCTGACCCTCATGAAACATCATGGCGCTGCCGATCATGTCGCGACGGTTGTTGCGTTCAGACGCGCCGAGAATGTCAGCCAGCATCGAGGGCGAGCGTTCAACCGCCGCGACTGTTTCACTCACGAGAAGCACACGATAGAGCAATTTTCGATCTCCCATGTCGGATCTTCCGGTCAAGGATGGCGCGTTATAAGAGAAACATGGGTATAAATATGACTGCGTTATCCAGCGTCGCGCGCTCTTGATCGATGAGGCCCGTCGCGCCATCTGCGGATCATGACTCAATCGAATTTTCCCGACTGGCACGGCACCACCATTCTGGCGGTGCGCAAGAACGGCCGCACCGTCATCGCGGGCGACGGTCAGGTCTCCATGGGGCCCACCATCGTCAAGGGCGCGGCGCGCAAGGTGCGGACCCTGGCGGGCGGCAAGGTGCTGGCCGGCTTCGCGGGCGCCACAGCCGACGCCTTCACCCTGATCGAACGGCTGGAGGCCAAGCTGGAGCAGTATCCGGACCAGTTGGCGCGGGCCTGCGTCGACCTGGCCAAGGACTGGCGCACCGACCGCTATCTGCGCCGGCTGGAGGCCATGCTTCTGGTCGCGGACAAGTCGTCGATCTTCACCGTCACCGGCGTCGGCGACGTGCTGGAGCCTGAACACGGGGTCGCCGCCGTCGGCTCGGGCGGCAACTACGCCCTGTCGGCCGCCCGCGCCCTGATCGAGGAGACCGACCTCGACGCAGAGGCCGTCGCCCGCAAGGCCATGAAGATCGCCGCCGAGATCTGCGTCTATACGAACGGCAATCTGACGGTGGAGACGCTGGAGCCCTGATCGGCCCGCGACGGGCTCAGATCACGTCGGCGACGAGGCCCAAGGCCTTGACGTCCGCGCCCCGGGTAAAGACGCCTCCTCGACCGGATAGCCCTGGGACGACGCCCAGGACCGGGCTTCGCCGATGGAGAAGAAGGCCTGTTCGCGGATGCGTCGGGCGCCGTCTTCATCGACCAATTCGCATTCCCACCACCGGATGGTCCGGCGATCGGAGGTGATGCAGGTCTTGGAGACGAGGACGGCGTGTGGGGTCATGGCGCGAAACAACGGACAGCGTTTCGCCTTTGTTCCTTCGCGATCCGGTTTTCTTTGCAGGAACAACAGACTGCCTGCGATTCACAGGCGTATGCGCCCTGCATGGCCGCCAGCGATACGTTGCGATCATCTCCCCCTTGGCTTAAGCGCGCGCCATGACCGATGACGCCCCCCTTCGACCCCTCGCCCGAAATCCGCGCGGTTTCGCCGACAAGCGCGGCCGCGACCTGATCGCAGAGCGCCGCATCGTCGCGCGCGTGTCCGAGGTCTATGAGCGCTGGGGCTTCGAGCCGCTGGAGACCCCGGCCTTCGAATACGCCGACGCCCTGGGCAAATTCCTGCCCGACGCCGACCGGCCGAACGAGGGGGTCTTCGCGCTCCAGGACGACGCCGGCTCGGACGAGCCGGGCGAGTGGATGGCGCTGCGCTACGACCACACCGCCCCTCTGGCCCGGTTCGCGGCCCAGACCTGGGAGACCCTGCCCAAGCCGTTCCGCCGCTACGCCTATGGGCCGGTGTGGCGCAACGAAAAGCCCGGCCCCGGCCGGTTCCGCGAGTTCTGGCAGTGCGACGCCGACACCGTGGGTTCGGACCGGCCCGAGGCCGACGCCGAGATCATCGCCATGGCCTGCGAGGGTCTGGGCGCCGCCGGCCTTGATGCGGGCCAGGCCCAGATCCGCGTCTCGAACCGCAAGCTGTTCGACGGTCTGTTCGACGCCGGCGGCGTGACCGAGGCGGGCCAGCGGCTGACGGCCCTGCGCGCCATCGACAAGTTCGACCGGCTGGGCTGGGACGGCGTGGTCCAACTGTTGGGCGAAGGCCGGCTGGACGATTCCGGCGACTACACCAAGGGCGCAAGCCTGCCGGCCAGGGTGACGGGCGCCATTGAGGCCTTCCTGGCCTCGGCCAATACGCCGGGTCTGTCACGGGCCGAGACCCTGGACGCCGTCGCCCGTTCGGGCGACCTGGGCGCGGCGGGCGAGGCGGCGCTGAACGAACTGGCCGCCATCGACCGGGCGCTGGGCGCCATGCGGGTCGGCCAGGAGGCGGTGAAGTTCGATCCCACCATCGTGCGTGGGCTGGAATATTACACCGGCGCCGTGTTCGAGGCCGAACTGCTGCTGGAGACCACGGACGACAAGGGCCGTCCGGTCCGGTTCGGCTCCATCGGCGGCGGCGGGCGGTATGACGATCTGGTCGCCCGCTTCACCGGCCAGAGCGTGCCCGCCACCGGCTTCTCCTTCGGCGTCTCGCGCCTGGCCTCGGCCCTGCGCGCCGCCGGCCGCGGGGCGGAAGACGCCGTGCGCGGCCCCGTCGTCGTCATCGTCTTTTCCGACGACGATATGGCTCATTATCTGGCCGCAGTCGCCGAACTGCGCGCCGCCGGGATCGCCGCCGAGCTCTATCTGGGCCGTGCGGGCATGAAGGCCCAGATGAAATACGCCGACCGTCGCGGCTCTCCGGCCGTCGTCATCCTGGGCGGCGATGAGATTGCGGCGGGCGAGGTCACCATCAAGGACCTGGACGCCGGCCGCGCCGCCGCCGCCGGCATCACCGACAACGACGCCTGGAAGGCCGAACGTCCGGGCCAGATGAAGATTCCTCGGGAGGGCCTGATCGCTGCGATCAAAGCCATTATCGAATAAGCTTCGATAATATCTTGCGCGAAATATGACTTATCAATGATAAGTCGAAGAAAGTTCGACTCCGCCCGATACGTGCGTTGACGCCGCAGGGTCCGATAGGCCAAATGAACTCACTCGAGGGCAAGCGTTGCTCAAGCGCGCAGCACTCGAAGGCGTTTCGGGGAGGAAACGTCCGCTCTTCAAAGAGCGCGAAAGCCCGCTGCGATGTATCCCCCGCAGCGGGCTTTTTCGCGCCTGGAGCCGCCCGCGTCATGGACAATATGTAGACAATTTCGATGTGGTCTCGAGGTTTCCGGGGCGATTTGTCGAGGCGTCCGCCCATGAAAAAGGCCGGGGCGAACCCCGGCCTTTTCCGTTCTCGAATGGGCGCCGCCTACCAGATGCGGACGCGCTCTTCCGGCGTCAGATAGTATTTGGTCCCCGGCTCGACGTCGAAGGCGTCGTACCAGGCGTCGACGTTGCGCAGCGGGCCGATGACCCGGAACTGGGCGGCCGAGTGCGGATCGGTGGCGACCTGCTGCTTCAGGGCCTCGTCGCGATATTTCGACTGCCAGACCTGGGCCCAGCCGTAGAAGAAGCGCTGGTCGCCGGTCGTTCCATCCAGCACCGGGGCGGGCTTTCCGGCCAGCGACAGATGATAGGCCTCAAGACCCACGGCCACGCCCGAGGCGTCGCCGATGTTCTCGCCCATCGTCAGACCGGGGTTGATGGTGTAGCCGGCGATCGGTTCGTAGGTGGCGTATTGCGCGCCCAGACGGGCGGTCAGGGCCTCGAAATTGGCCTTGTCCGCAGGCGTCCACCAGTTGCGAAGCACGCCGTCGCCGTCGGACTTGGAGCCCTGGTCGTCGAAGCCGTGGCCGATCTCGTGGCCGATCACGCCGCCGATGCCGCCGTAGTTGACCGCCGGGTCGCCGTTCGGATCGAAGAAGGGCGGTTGCAGGATGGCGGCCGGGAAGACGATCTCGTTATTGGCCGAGTTGTAATAGGCGTTCACCGTCTGCGGCGTCATGCCCCATTCGGTCTTGTCGACCGGGTCGTTCAGACGGGCGAGGTCGTAGTTCCACTCGAACAGACCGCGCCGCTCGGCGTTGCCGACCAGGTCGTCTGCACGGATCTCAAGGCCGGAATAGTCGCGCCACTTGTCCGGATAGCCGATCTTGACGGTGAATTTCCGCAGCTTCTCCTGGGCCGCCGCCTTGGTCTCGTCGCCCATCCAGCTGAGGTTGTCGATGCGGTGCGACAGGGCGGTGCGCAGATTGGCGACCAGGTCTTCCATCTTGGCCTTGGACTCGGCCGGGAAATACTGGGCGACATAGAGCCGGCCCGTCGCCTCGCCCAGCGAACCCTCGGCGAAGGAGATGGCGCGCTTCTCGCGGGTGCGCTGTTCCGGCTGGCCCGACAGGTCACGCGAGCGGAAGCCCCACTGGGCGTCCGAGAACCGTTGCGACAGCAGGGGGGCCATGTCGTCGGCGGTGTGGAAGGCTTCCCACGCCTGGAGCAGTTCGATCGGCGTCTCGGCGTAAAGGGCCGCGATCTTGGGCATGGCCGTGTCCTGACGCACGATCAGGCGGGGCACGCCGCCCAGTTCGGCCGCATCATAATAGGCCTGCCAATCGAAGCCGGGCGCATCCTGGGTCAGTTTTGCGATGGTGACCTCGTTATAGGTCTTGTCGCGGTTGCGGTTCTCGACCGGCGTCCAGTGCGCCCCGGCGATCTTGGTCTCCAGAGCGACGATCTGGGCGGCGGTCTCGACCGGGTTCGCCCAGCCGATCATGCCCAGCATGTCGGCGACATAGGCCTGATACTTCTCTTTCTTGTCGGCGTAGCGGGCGTCCAGATAATAGTCGCGGTTGGGCAGGCCGATGCCCGACTGACCGGTCGAGACGACGTAGCGGGTCGGTTGTTTCGCGTCGATGGTGATGCCGGTGCCGAAGAAGGAGCCGCCGAAACGGCCGACCGTCTGGCCCATGTAGACGGCCATCTTCTCATGGCTGTCGGCGGCGCGGATGGCGGCCAGATAGGGCTGCAGCGGCTGGGCGTCCAGCTGATCGATGCGCGCCTGGTCGATATAGGACCGATAGGCGTCGGCCACCTTGGCCTCATCCGAGCCGGGCGTCAGGTCGGTGCGTGCGGCCAGACCCGTGACCAGTTCCTTCATCCGGTTGTCCGACAGTTCACGCAGCAGGGCGAAGGAGCCGTAGCTGGTGCGGTCCGAAGGGATGACCAGCTTGTCGAAGGCCGCGCCGTTGGCGTAGCGGAAGAAGTCGTCGCCCGGCTTCACCGAGGTGTCGCGGCCGTTCAGATCGAAGCCCCAGGTTCCGTAGCGGGGGGCGTCCACGCCCTGCCAGCCGGCTGCGGTCTCCTCGCCCGAGAACAGCGAGACGATCGAGCAGGTCTCGTCGATACAGGCGTGGTCGTGGTCGATGTCCTGGGCGAAGGCGGCGGCAGGCGCCAAAAGGGCGCCGACAGCGGCGCCGATAAGCAGTCTTTTCATCACTGTATCCTAGATTCCACCCCTGAAGCGGGCGGGTTGGAGCGGACCCTAGGCCCGAGACCGAGGCTGTCGCCTTAAAAAAAGTTCATGAAACGGTCGCGACGTCTCGCCAGGGACGGCGGTTCCGGGTCACATGCCGGGGATACGGAGGGCGAATGCAGGGGCACGGCGCAGACTATAAGGATCTGGTGGTCTTCCTGGCGGCGGCGGGGGTGATCGTGCCCCTGGTCAATCGGCTGAAGATCAGTCCGGTTCTGGGCTTTCTGGCCGCCGGGGTGGTGTTGGGCCCCAGCGGGCTGGCGCGGTTTTCGGACACGCTTCCCTGGCTCTCCTATTTCACCATCAGCGATCCGGTTCAGCTTGCGCAGTTGTCGGAACTGGGCGTCGCCTTCCTGCTGTTCATGATCGGGCTGGAGCTGTCGTGGGAGCGGCTGCGCGCCATGCGGCGGCTGGTCTTCGGCCTGGGGCTGATGCAGGTCGTCGTCTGCACCCTGGTGCTGGCGGGCCTGTTCGTGCTGCTGGGCCAGAGCCTGGTCAGCGCCGCGGTGCTGGGCATGGGCCTGGCCCTGTCCTCGACGGCGGTCGTCATGCCGGTCCTGGCCGAAAGCGGGCGACTGAAGGGTACGGTCGGTCGGTCGACCTTCGCCATTCTGCTGGCCCAGGATCTGTCGGTCGCGCCCATCCTGATCACCGTCAGCGTGATGGCCGCGGTCGCCCAGGCGGGCGGGTCGCTGGATCCGGCGGTTCTGGGACGGTCGCTGTTCACCCTGGTGCCGGCCGCCATCGGCCTGGGCCTGCTGGTTCTTATGGGTCGTGTGGTGCTGCGGCCGATGTTCCGCTCGGTGGCCCAGGCGCGCAAGTCGGCGCAGGGCGGCGAGCTGTTCGTCGCCGCCAGCCTGCTGGTCGTGGTGGTCGCCGGACTGGCGGCCCAGGCCAGCGGCCTGTCGATGAGCATCGGCGCCCTGGTCGCCGGGGTGCTTCTGGCCGAGACCGAGTTCAGGCGCGAGGTCGAGGTCTCCATCGAACCGTTCAAGGGTCTTTTGCTGGGGGTCTTCTTCGTCGGGGTCGGCCTGGGCCTGGACCTGGGCGCGGTCGCGGCCAATCCGGTCCTGCTGTTCGGCCTGGCCCTGGCCATCACCGTGGTCAAGACCGGCGTCATCTTCGGCCTGGCGCGCCTGTGGGGCCTGGGCGCGCGCCCGGCGCTGGAGACCGCCCTGGTCCTGGCGCCGGCGGGCGAGTTCGCCTTCGTGGTCTTCGCCACCGGCATGGTCGAGGGGATCGCCCCGCCGGCCCTGACCAGCACCGTGGCCCTGTCGGCGACCCTGAGCATCTTCTCCATTCCCCTCCTGGCCCTGCTGGGCCAGAGGCTGTCGCGCGAAAAGGCGCCGGCCCTGCCGACCACGCCCGAGGGCGCAGCCCCGCCGGAACAGGCCGACGGCGCCGTCATCATCGTCGGCTTCGGCCGGGTTGGACGACTGATCGGGGAGCTGCTGAAGGAACACGACCAGGCCTTCATCGCCCTGGACACCGACGCCGCCGCCGTGGCGGCGGGACGTCGCGACGGATTCGACGTCTTCTACGGCGACGCGGGTCGCGCCGAGATGCTGGCGCATTGCGGCGTCCTGTCCACCCGCGCCCTGATCGTCACCATGGACGCCCCGACCAAGGTGGACGAGGTGGTGACCACGGCTCGCGCCTTGCGCGACGACCTGATCATCATCGCCCGCGCCCGCGACGACCAACATGCGGCGCGCCTCTATGCCTTGGGCGTCACCGACGCGGTGCCCGAAACGACCGAGGCCAGCCTGCAGCTGGCGGAGAACACCCTGGTCGATCTGGGCGTGCCCATGGGCCTGGTGCTGGCCTCGATCCACGAGAAGCGGGATCAGTTTCGCCGGACCTTCCAGGCCGCCATACCCGCCGGAGGACGCAGTAGAACCACCCGCGCGTTGAGAATGCCTCAGATGGGGACAGGTAACCATAACAGTTAAGCTTAGAAATCGAGCTGTTAACCGCGACATTAGCTTTTGCGACCCATTTTCGTCATGGTTCCGTGATGCAAGCCCTGCTTCAGCATCGCGCGGTTGGCGGGCGAAGCAACATAACGTCTCGCCTCGCGGTCTAAGCGACTGACCCAGTCAACTTCGGGCCGTCAGGGCTTCCGAAATGCGTAGAGTAAAAGCCTGATTTCATGACCGATACCGTTCTCTCGACCGAAGCCGCTCCCCGCCTGAACCGCCGTCAGGCCGCCAAGGTCCGGACTCGCCAGAAGGTTCTGGACGCCGCCCGCTCCCTGTTCGCCGAGCGCGGCTATGAGCCGGCCACGATCCGCGACATCGCCAAGGGCGCCGGCATGTCCACCGGGGCGGTCTTCGCCAACTTCCAGGACAAGGCCGAACTGTTCGAAGCCGTCCTGACCGAGGACATGACCCGCCTGGCCGAGGTGGTCGAGGCGGGCGCGCCCCAGGGCGAACCCGTTCGCCAGCGACTGCTGGGCGCCCTCAGCGCCGGCTATCACTCCTCGCTGGACCAGTTGCCCTTGTTCCAGGCCATCGTCGCCCGGTCGTGGTTCCAGCCCCTGGCCGCCGAGATGCGCGCCCGCGCCGCGACCAAGAACCTGCTGCTGGCGATCGGCGGCATCCTCCAGGAAGCCGTCGCCAAGGGCGAAGTGAACAAGGACGCCGACATCCGCCTGTTGGTCGAGCTGATCTGGGACGCCTATCTGTCGAACTACCGCCGCGCCGCCTATGACGAATGGGACGCTCAGGCTCTGTCCGACCATATGGGCAAGCAGATCGACGTGATCCTGGCCGGCGCGCTGTCCGCCAAATAATCCAATCAAAGCGCCTGAAAAGGTCGGGGCCGCCGCGCGGTCCCGGCCTTTTTCATGCCCGGCGTTCCGCGTTCAGGCCTTACGCTTCAGGGTGACGTAGAAGGCGCCGTTGCCGCCGTGCCTCTGGTGGGCGACGGTGAAGCCGGACACGACGCCGCGCAGGCCCGGCGACTGCATCCATTCCCCGAACGAGGCGCGGATCACCCCGCCGCCCAGCCGTCCCTGGCCGGTGATGACCAGGACCGCCCGCATGCCCCGCGCCTGGCACGACGTCAGAAAGGCCTGCAGCTGATCCTCGGCCTCGAACCGGCCGAAGCCGTGCAGGTCGATGCGCGCCTCGATGGGGTCCCGCTCGCGCGACAGCCGGTGTTTGCGGCGCGGCTCCAGATCCTCGGGCGCGGAGCGGACACGCGAGGCGGCGGCGCGGGACGCCGGGGGGCGAGAGTCGACCGGCGGGGCGGTCGGGAGGTTGCGTTGCGGCGAGACCTTGGGCAGGCGGCGCGGATGCTCCGGCGGGGCGACCACGACATGGGCCGGAGCCTCGGCGCCGGGGGTGACGCGGGCGGCCTTGCGGCTGCGCGGGGCGGCGACCGTGCCGGTGATGCGGCTCCAGATGCGACGGTCCTCGGGCGTCAGCCCGTTCTCGTCACGGCCGGGGCCCTTGCGCTTCATGCCTCGGCGTCGTCGTCGAAGGCGTCGCCCGGACCGGGTTCGTGAACCAGCAGATCGCCGGGCTGACAGTCCAGTTCGCGGCACAGGGCGTCGAGGGTCGAGAACCGCACGGCGCGCGCCTTGCCCGTCTTCAGGATCGACAGGTTCGCCACCGTCACCCCGACCCGGTCGGCGAGTTCGGTCAGCGACATGCGGCGTTCGACGAGGACGCGATCAAGCTGGACGCGGATGGCCATGGGGAAGTCCTACTGGAAACGGCTCAGATCGTCAGTTCGGATTCGCGGCGCAGGCGCGCCCCCTCGCGGAAAACCTCCGCCAGGACGAAGACGATCAGGACGGAGAAGATCGGGGTCAGCAGTTCACCCAGCCCCTGGGGGTCCATGACGCCCGGCGCCAGGCGCGCGGCCACGAAGCCCTGGGCCAGCCAGACGCCGCCGGTCACGACCGCCAGGGTCAGACCGATCTGGCGCAGACGGCGGACATTGTCGGGATGGAAGGGGTCGCCCATGGTCAAGGTGCGGAAGATCCGACGCAGGCTGCGCAGGATCAGCATGAAGCCGCCGAAATAGGCGGTGGCCGCCCCAAGGCCGAACAGCAGAAGCATACGGGTCAGCGGCAGCTGTCGCCCGCCGGACTCGCCGCTGACGGTGATGTTCACATTGTCCAGGGGAATGAAGACGGCGGCGACCAGCAGCAACAACAGCAGGCCGGTGATGAGCCAGAGCAGGATATAGGCGACGTCCAGCGCCACCTTCAGCACGCTGGAGACCGAACCCGGGCCCAGGGCGCGGAACGGGGCCTTCAGCGGCGCGGTCATGGTGCGCAGCCAGCGAGGAGCGGGCCATTTCGGGGTCAGCCATTTTGGACTCAGCGCCTCGCCTCGCTTCAGCGGATGTCGCGGCGGGAGCAGGCGCATGGTCGGTCTCAGGCCGGAGGGAAGGGCGCGACGGCTGCGCGGGGTCCGGCGAACCCGCGCGCAGCTCTATACATCGCGGTCTTCGTCAAGGTCGTCAAAGCTCTCGTGATCGATACAGGGCTGGACTTGGGCGCGATCAGAGGGCTTGAACCAGAATGGCGACCAGGGCGGTCGGCAGGGCGGCGATCAGGACCGTGTTGACGAAAGCGGCGCAGACCTTGTCCAGCCAGAGCGACATGTTCATCGTATGCATCAGGGTTCTCCGTTGTTCCTGTTTGGGTGATAATCACCCGTTTGATTTATTATCCGCATGATCGTTCCAGATTTACCGGAAGTCCTGAACGGTGCGGCCCCGTTCCTGACGATCAATAGATAGGCCGTGCGCTGCTAAAAAGCACGTTACATATCGTTTAACGATATTAAACTTTGGCAATAGACTGTTTCAGGGCCGTGACAATCGATGACTCTCAAGCTTTTCAAAGGGATGCGGATCGTCGCCGCCACCCACAACCCCGGCAAGGTTCCGGAGATCGCCGCCCTGCTGGGTGAAGATTACGAGATCCTCACCGCCGGCCAGTTGAATCTGTCCGAGCCGGACGAGACCGAGACCACCTTCGCCGGCAACGCCATGCTGAAGGCTCGTCATGCGGCCGCCTTGTCAGGCGAGGTCGCCCTGGCCGACGACTCGGGAATGTCGGTGGCGGCCCTGGACGGGGCGCCGGGCATATTCTCCGCCCGCTGGGCCGGACCGGGCAAGGATTTCGCTGTGGCCATGAAGAAGGTCGAAGACCGGCTGGAGGAGATCGGGGCGACGGACCGCGCCGCCTGGTTCACCTCGGCCCTGGCCGTGGCCTGGCCGGACGGGCCGTGCGTGGTGGTGGAGGGCGAGGTGCACGGCCGTCTGACCTTCCCGCCGCGCGGCGACCGGGGCTTCGGCTATGATCCGATCTTCATTCCCGAGGGCGGCGCGCTGACCTTCGGCGAGATGGAGCCGGCGGCCAAGGAGGCGATCAGCCACCGCACCCGCGCCTTCGCCAAGCTGCGGGCCGCCTTGATTGACTGATTTCCTCGCCCCAGGAACGGACGTCGGCCTCTATGTCCACTGGCCCTATTGTTCGCGCATCTGCCCCTATTGCGACTTCAACGTCGTGCGCGACCGGGGGCGGGTCGAGGAACAGGCGGCGCTGGTCGAGGCGATCCTGGCCGACATGCGGGCGCAGCGGGCCCTGACGGGGTCGCGCCGGCTGGCCTCGATCTTCTTCGGCGGGGGCACGCCGTCGCTGATGGCGCCCGAGGCCGCAGCCCGGATCATCGCCCAGGCGTACGATCTGTTCCCCCCGGCGGGTGCGATCGAGATTTCGCTGGAGGCCAATCCGACCGACGCCGAGGCGGCCCGGTTCGCCGCCCTGGCGGGGGCGGGGGTCAACCGGCTGTCGATGGGGGTGCAGGCGTTGGACGACGCCGCGCTGCGGTTCTTGGGGCGGGATCATTCGGCGGCCGAGGCGCGGCGCGCGGTCGCTCTGGCCGGGCGGGCGTTTTCGCGCCTGTCCATCGACCTGATCTACGCCCGGCCGGGCCAGACCCCGGCCGACTGGGCGACGGAGCTGGGCGCGGCCCTGGACATGGGGTTTGAGCACGTCTCGCCCTATCAGCTGACCCTGGAGCCGACGACCGCCTTTGGCCGAGCCTTGGCGCGCGGAACCCTGATCCCGCCCGATGAAGACCAGGCCGCAGCCCTGTACGAGACCACCCAGACCGTGCTGGAGGCCGCCGGGTTCGACGCCTATGAGGTGTCCAATCATGCGCGGGGCGTGTCGGCGCGGTCGAAGCACAATCTGCACGTCTGGCGCGGCGGCGACTATCTGGGCCTGGGCCCCGGCGCCCACGGGCGGCTGACGCTGGACGGGACCCGCACCGCCACTGTCGCCCATCGCCGGATCGCCGACTATGTGGCCGGGGTCGGGGCGGGATCACCCTGGATGGAGACGGAACGGCTGGACGCCGCCGGGGCGGCCGAAGAAAAGCTGCTGCTGGGCCTGCGCACAGTCGAGGGCGCGCCGGTCGGGCTGCTGGCGGACCTGGGGTTGGACGCGGACGCGGCGCCGACAGCCGACCTGATCACCGACGGATTTCTGAGGCTCAGCGCCGGCCGACTGGTGGCGACGCCGCGCGGTCGGCCGGTGCTGGACGGAGTGCTGAAGGCTTTGCTGACCTAAACAAAACGGCCCCGGATCGAAATCCGGGGCCGCTCTGGCGTCACATCGGGACGGTGCGCTTAGACCAGCGCCCCGTGGCAGTGTTTGAACTTGCGGCCCGAGCCGCAGGGGCAGGGGGAGTTACGGCCGGTCATTTCCCAGCCGGGCGGCAGGGCCTCGACCGGAAGCTTGGAGCGGTCGTCGCCGATCAACTGGCCTTCCGGATTTTGCGCGGCCGGATTGACCATCTCGTTCTCGCCGGTGCCGGGGTTCAGGTGGATTTCCTGGAACTCGGGCATTTCCGGCGGCGCCTGGAAGCGGAACTCGACCGTCATCAGCCAGCGGGTGACGTTGTGGCGCAGGTCGTACAGCAGGTTCTCGAACAAGGCGAAGGCCTCGGTCTTGTATTCGTTCAGCGGATCGCGCTGGCCGTAGCCGCGCAGGCCGATCACGCCGCGCAGATGATCCAGATGGACCAGGTGCTCGCGCCACTGCATGTCGATCATCTGCAGCATGAACTGTTTCTCCAGACCGCGCGTCTGGTCGGCGCCGATCTGTTCCAGCCGTTCGGCGGCGCGGGCGTCGGCGGCGGCCAGAAGCCGCTCCTCGATCTCCTCGTTCGACACGCCTTCCTCGGCCGCCCAGTCGTGCAGCGGCAGCTCCAGGCCCAGGGTCGTGCGGACCTTTTCGTCCAGACCGTCGATGTCCCACTGTTCGGCATAGGCCTTGGGCGGCATGTAGCGTTCGACCAGGTCGGAGACCACGTCGCGGCGGAAGTCGCCGACCAGTTCCGACAGGTCCTCGGAGTCCATGAACTCCTGGCGCTGCTCGAACACGGCCTTGCGCTGGTCGTTCACGACGTCGTCGTATTTCAGCAGATTCTTGCGGATGTCGTAGTTGCGGGTCTCGACCCGCTTCTGGGCGGTCTCGATGGCGCGGTTCAGCCAGGGGTGGGTGATGGCCTCGCCCTCGGCCACGCCAAAGGTCTTCATGATCGAGTCCAGACGGTCGCCGGCGAAGATGCGCAGCAGGTCGTCCTCGCAGGACAGGTAGAATTTCGAGGTGCCGGGGTCGCCCTGACGGCCGGTGCGGCCGCGCAGCTGGTTGTCGATCCGGCGGCTCTCGTGGCGTTCGGTGCCCAGGACGAACAGACCGCCGGCGGCGAGCGCGATCTCGCGCTGGACGGCGATGTCGGCCTTGTACTGGGCCTCCTGCGCCTTCTCCATCTCGGGCGTGACCTCGACGGCCATGTTGCGCTGTTCCAGCAGCCACTTCTGCATCTTCATCTCGAGGTTGCCCCCGAGCTGGATGTCGGTGCCGCGGCCGGCCATGTTGGTGGCGATGGTCACCACGCCCGGCAGACCGGCGTCGGCGACGATATAGGCCTCCTGCTCGTGCTGGCGCGCGTTCAGGACGGAGTGCGGGATGCCGCGCAGCTTGGTCTCGTAGGTGATGTCATAGGCGGCGTCGCCGATCTTCTCGGCTTCCTTGGCCTTGCCCTCGTACTGGGGCTTCAGCTTGCGCGAGACCTCGACCTTGTATTCGAACTTGCTCAGCAGATCCGACAGCTGTTCCGAACGCTCGATCGATACGGTGCCGACCAGGATGGGCTGACCCGCCAGGTGGCATTCGGCGATCTGTTTGGCGATGGCCTGGTTCTTCTCGGCGTGGGTCCGATAGACCTCGTCGTCATAGTCCTTGCGCTGAATCGGCCGGTTGGTCGGCACCTCCAGCACGTCCATCTTGTAGATGTCGCCGAACTCCTGGGCCTCGGTCGCGGCGGTGCCGGTCATGCCCGACAGCTTCTGGTACAGGCGGAAATAGTTCTGGATCGTGACCGAGGCCAGGGTCTGGTTCTCGGGCTGGATCTTGACGTCTTCCTTGGCCTCGATGGCCTGGTGGAGGCCTTCCGACAGGCGGCGGCCGGTCATCATCCGGCCGGTGAATTCGTCGATCAGGACGATCTCGCCGCCCTTGATGATATAGTCCTTGTCGCGCTGATACAGGGTGTTGGCGCGCAGGGCCTGGTTGGTGTGGTGGACCAGGCTGATGTTGGCGGCGTCGTACAGGCCGGTGGTGTCGGCGGCGAAGTGGCCGCCGCTTTCCAGCGCCTCTTCCATCCGCTCCGAGCCCAGTTCGGTCAGCAGGACCTGTTTCTGCTTCTCGTCGAGCTCGAAGGTGTCCTTGTCCTTGATCAGCTCCTTCACCAGGCCGTCGAGGATCTTGTACAGGTCCGAACGGTCCTCGGTCGGGCCCGAGATGATCAGAGGCGTGCGCGCTTCGTCGATCAGGATGGAATCGACTTCATCGACAATGGCGAAATTGTGCGGGCGCTGCACCATCTCGCGCCGGTCATAGACCAGGTTGTCGCGCAGATAGTCGAAGCCGAACTCGTTGTTGGTGCCGTAGGTGACGTCGGCGGCGTAGGCCGCCTGGCGCTGGCCCTGGCTCAGGCCGTTGACGATGACCCCGACCTCAAGACCCAGGAAGCGATAGACCTTGCCCATGGTCTCGGCGTCGCGGCGGGCCAGGTAGTCGTTGACGGTGATGACGTGGACGCCCTTGCCCGGCAGGGCGTTCAGATAGACGGGCGCCACGGCGACCAGGGTCTTGCCCTCGCCGGTCCGCATCTCGGCGATGCCGCCTTCGTGCAGGATCATGCCGCCGGCCAGCTGGACGTCGTACTGACGCTGGCCCAGCACCCGCTTGGACGCCTCGCGCACCACGGCGAAGGCCTCGGGCAGGATCTTGTCCAGGGTCTCGCCATTGGCCAGGCGGTCCCGGAAGGCGTCGGTCATCATCCGCAGATCGTCGTCGGACAGGGCGGCGAACTTGGGCTCCAGCGCATTGATGCGCTGGGCGTGGTCCTGGAAGGCCTTGACCTTGCGGTCGTTGGAAGAGCCGAAAAGTTTCTTGGCGAAGCCGAGCATATTGGATCCGGTAAGCGGTCGAGCGTCTGCGAGCTGAGCGGCTCTGGAAATCCCGTGAGGGGCGGCGATACGGACGCCGCGAGAGGGGCCCGAACCGGTGGCGACCCCGATGCGCCGGAACTGGCGCGCGCGAAGGGCCGCGCAGACGATCAAAACCCCTCGACTTGGGCGCAGGCGGGACTTAAGCACCGGCCTAACCCCTGTCAACGCGAGGGGCTTTCGGCCGCCTTCTACGGAGCGCCCTCTTGACCCCATTTCGGCGACCTTTCGGCCTGTTTTCCATGGCGCTTCTGGCTGCGGTCCTGACGGTCGCCGCCTGTTCGCGCGGCGGCGGGGACGACAAGGCCCCGGAGCCGGGCGACCGGCCGGTGGCCCGGGTCCAGGACGAGACCGTCTGGGCCTCGGACGTCAAGCGCGAGGCGGTGGCCCAAGGGCTGGTGGGCGAGGGCGAGCCGCTGGACGTGACCTCGGACCTGTTCCGGCGCGTGCTGGACGAGGTGATCGATCAGAAACTGCTCGCCAGGGAGGCCGAGCGCCGTCGCCTGGACGCCTCGCCCCTGGCCCAGCGTCGCCTCGAGGCGACCCGCGAACGAATCCTGGGCGACATGCTGGTGGAGAGCGTGGTCAACGGCGCCATTTCCGACCAGGCGGTCCAGACCCTGTACAATGAGCAATTGCGGCTGGCGAAGACGTCGGAGGAGATCCGCGTCCGCCTGATCCTGTCGCGCACCAAGCCGGAGGCCGAGGCGGTCATCGGCATCCTGGGCCAGGGCGCCAGTTTCGAGGCCGTGGCCATGGAGCGGTCGGTGGACGAGGCGACGCGCTTTTCAGGCGGCGACCTGGGCTATTCGACCCTGGACGTCATGCCCCAGGCCTATGCCGGCGCCCTGCGCGACAAACCGGCAGGGTCCACCGTCGGTCCGTTCCAGACCGAAGGCGGCTGGGCCGTGCTGCGGGTCGAGGACCGGCGCAAGGAAAGCCCGCCGACCCTGGAGCAGGCCCGGCCCCAGATCGTCCGCTACCTGACCTATGAGGGCGTGCGGCAGTTGCTGGAGCAGTTGCGTGGCAAGGCCAAGGTCGACGTCCTGCTGGCGGGCGAAGCCGCCGGGCGCAACGAGGAGCCGGCCTCCGCCCCGCCGCCCGCCGCTCCCAGCGCTCCTCCGCCCGCCGACGCCCCCTCCCCGACTTCCGCCCCCGCCCCGGCCGCCTGACATGAACAAGCCCCCCTCGACCACCGGCCAGAAGATCGAACAGGCGTTCGAAAAAGCCCTGGATCCGTTCGCCACGGCCCTGAAACGCGCCACCCGCCCGGCCGAGCCCGCCTCAGCCCCCGCGCCCGCCGCCGGAAAGCCAGGTCTGGCCGTGTCGCCCCTGGCCGTGCCCTTCCCCACCATCCCGCCCATCGGCGGGGTCGAGATCGCCACCGCCCGAGCCGGCTTCTACAAGCATGAACGCGACGACCTGGTGGTGTTCCGGTTCGCGCGGGGCACCAGCTGCGCCGGCGTCTTCACCCGCCACAAGATCGGCTCGGCCCCGGTCGACTGGTGCAAGAAGGCGCTGGGCGGGGCGGACGGCGGCAAGGACGTGCGCGCCCTGGTGGTCAACGCCGGTTGCGCCAACGCCTTCACCGGCAAGGCCGGCGCCGACGCCGCCCGCCGCACCGCCTCGGAGGTCGCCAAACGGTTCGGCTGTCGCCAGCGCGACGTCATGCTGGCCTCGACCGGGGTCATCGGCGTGGTGCTGGACGAAAAGAAGATCGTCTCCAAACTGCCCGACATCGAAAGCCGCCTGGACGCCGACATCCACCCGTCCGAACAATGGGCGCGGGCCGGGCGCGGCGTCATGACCACGGACACCTTCCCCAAGGGCTCCTACGCCGAGGCCGAAATCGAGGGCTACAAGGTCCGGATCGCGGGGATCGCCAAGGGGTCGGGCATGATCGCGCCGGACATGGCGACCATGCTGGCCTTCATCGTCACCGACGCCGACATCCATCCGAACGTGCTTCAGGCCCTGCTGGGCCTGCATGTCCGCACCACCTTCAACAGCGTGACGGTGGACGGCGACACCTCGACCAACGACACCGCCCTGCTGTTCGCCACCGGAACCTCGGGCGCCCCGCGCATCGGGCGGGTCGGCGACCGTAGGCTGAAAAGCTTCTCGGTCGCCCTGGACAAGGTGATGCTGGATCTGGCGCACCAGCTGGTGCGCGACGGCGAAGGCGCGACCAAGTTCGTCAAGGTGACGGTGGACGGCGCCGCCAGCCCCGCGTCAGCCCGCAAACTGGCCAAGTCCATCGCCGACAGCCCCCTGGTCAAGACCGCCATCGCCGGTCAGGACGCCAACTGGGGCCGGGTGGTCATGGCCGTGGGCAAGACCGAGGAGCCGGTGGACCGCGACCGGCTGGGCATCCGGTTCGGCCCCAATGTCGCCGCCGTCGACGGCGCCCCGTCCCCGACCTACGACGAGGCCAAGATGACCGCCTATATGAAGAACCCCGAGATCGACATCACCGTCGACGTGGGCGCGGGCCGCGCCTCGGCCACGGTTTGGACCTGCGACCTGACCAAGGGCTATATCGAGATCAACGGCGATTATCGTTCGTGACCGAGACGCCGCTTCCCACCGTCCTCGTCGTCGCCGTCGCCCTGATCGATGTCGATGGGCGGGTGCTGATCGCCAAACGGCCGCAGGGCAAGTCCCTGGCGGGTCTGTGGGAGTTTCCCGGCGGCAAGGTCGAGCCGGGCGAGCGGCCCGAGGCGGCCCTGATCCGCGAGCTGCGCGAGGAGTTGGGCATAGAGGTCAGCGAATCCTGCCTGGCGCCCTTCGTCTTCGCCAGCCACGCTTACGATTCCTTTCACCTGTTGATGCCACTGTATCTGTGCCGCCGCTGGGACGGCGTGGTCGCCGCGCGCGAACACGACGCCCTGGCCTGGGTGAAGCCGAACAAGCTGTCGGCCTATCCCATGCCGCCGGCGGACGAACCTCTGGTCGCCTGGTTGCGCGACCTGCTCTGATCACCGCCGACCAGGAGGCCGGCCATGCGACGTTTCACCGCCCGGTTCCTGAATGACGACAGGGGCGCGACCGCCATCGAATACGGCCTCATCTGCGGCCTGATCTTCGTCGCCATTCTCGGCGGGCTGAATGCGCTGGGCGCATCGAACGGCGGTCTCTATAATCAGACCATGCAAAAGATCGCCGACGCCCTGAACCGCTGAAGCAAACCCGGAGACGTTCGTCAGTCGATCTCGTCGCCGGTCATCTCCTTCACGCCCAGCGCATCCGCCAGCCGGACCTTGGCGGAGCCGCGCGCCAGCGGCTTCTGCTGGCTCTCGTGGGGCTTCCAGCCGGCCAGATGGATGATCTCGAAGGTGGCGGGGATGCGGCCATCGGCGTCGCCGTGGCGTTCGGCGTACAGGGACGCGGCGCGGGCGATCACGGCGCGGCTGAGCGGACGGATCGGCCCGTCCAGCACATTGGTCTCGCCCATGGCCCGCAGGTCGCGGACCAGGGCGAACAGGTCGGGATAGCGGACGGTGAACCGATCCACGTCCGAGACCGGCAGGGCGAAGCCGGCGCGCTGCAACAGGGCGGCGCCGTCATAGCCGTCGGCGAAGGGCGAGACCCGCGCCTGGGCCCCGCCGCGCTCGGCCAGCTCCGCCTCGGTCAGGACAGACCGCAACTCCTTCAAAGTCCCTGCCCCGAACAGAGTGCCGATGAACAGGCCGTCCGGCTTCAGGGCCTTGCGGATCTGGGCCAGGGCGCCGGGCAGGTCGTTGGCCCAGTGCAGGCTGAGCAGGGAGACGATCAGATCGGTCGATCCCTCGTCCAGCGGCAGGGCGGCGGCGCCCGGCGCGGCCCGCTCGGCGCGCGACGTGGGGCTGGCGACGACGCCCACCCGGCCGGCGGCGTCGCTGGCGGCCAGGGCCTGGCCGAACGGGCCGGAATGGGCCGAGAGATCGACGGCGACCGGAAAGTCGCGCAGGATGGCCTCCAGGCTGCCCGCCGCATTCTCGGCCGCCCGGACGTGCAGGAAGTCGGCCTGGCCCAGTCGATGGGCCGCACGGGCCAGACGGGCCTCGCGTCGCCGGGCGTCGAAGATGCGGGGCGGGGCGCTGGAGGAGGCGGACGTTGCTTCGGGGGAGGCGGTCATGATGATGCAGGATGGGGGCTGGCGCCGCGCCTGGGAAGGGGCGGGGCGTCAGTTGCGCGACGTGGGGCGGGGTTTGGCGGATCTCGTCCTGCCGCCCCTGGCTCACGACAGCCGCGAGGCGACGGCGGCGGCCGGCCTGACGCCCGACGCCTGGAGCCGGATCAAATTCCTCGACGCGCCGGTGTGCGACGGCTGCGGCGCGGCCTTCGAATTCGACGGCGGCGCCTTCGCCGAAACCCGCTGCGCCGCCTGCATCGCCCAGCCCTATGTCTTCGCGCGGGCTAGGGCGGCCTGTGTCTATGACGACCATTCGCGGGGTCTGATCCTGCGCTACAAACACGGCGACCAGCAGCAGTTCGCCCCGTTGTTCGCGCGCTGGATCGGCCGGGCCGCCGTTGATCTGATCCAGGAGGCTGACGCGGTCGTCCCCGTGCCGCTGCACCGGTTTCGCCTGTTGTCGCGGCGGTTCAACCAGGCGGCGGAGATCGCCCGCCCCCTGGCCGCCCACGCCCGGCTCGACTATCTGCCCGACGCCCTGATCCGCACGACCCACACGACCAGCCAGGGCGGCAAGAGCCGGCGCGGACGGCGGCTGAACGTCAAGAAGGCGTTCGTCGTCAGCGAGATCGGCCGACGACGGATCAAGGGGCGGCGCATCCTTCTGATCGACGACGTGTTGACCACGGGCGCGACCGGCGAGGCCTGCGCCCGCGCCCTGATCGACGCCGGGGCCAGGGCGGTGGATCTCGCCGTCATCGCCCGGGTGCGAAACGCCCGTGAACTGACTATGTAGACCTCAAATACGGGCGGCGCGGCCGCCCGACGCCCCTTGGCGCATCATTCTGGAGATCCGAATTGGCCGACGTCGTCATCTACACCAAACCCGGTTGCCCCTATTGCTACAGCGCGATGGCGCTGCTGAAGAAGAAGGGCGCCGACTATACCGAGATCGTCGCTTCCAACGACCCGGCCAAGAAGGCCGAGATGGTCGAGAAGTCCGGCGGCCGCATGACCTTCCCGCAGATCTTCATCGCCGGGAACCACGTCGGCGGATCCGACGACATCCACGCCCTGGACCGCGAGGGCAAGCTCGACCCGCTTCTGGCGGCCTGATCCCATGAGCGGCGGGCTCGACATCGCCCTGATCCAGACCCGCACGCCGGCGACGGCGCCGGCGGCCCTGGCCCATGTCGAGCCCCTGATCCGCGAGGCGGCGGCCGGCGGGGCGAAATTCATCCTGACGCCCGAAGGGACCAATGTCCTGGAGCAGCGCCGCGACCGCCGCGACGCCGTCGTCACGGACGAGGACGCCGACCCGGTCGTCCTGGGCCTGCGTCGTCTGGCGGCGGAGCTGGGCGTCTGGCTGCTGATCGGCTCGGCCATCGTCCGCTCCGGCCATGTCGGCGACAGCCGCGCCGCCAACCGGTCGCTGCTGATCGACGCGGCCGGCGGGATCGTCGCCCGCTATGACAAGCTGCATGTCTTCGACGTCGATCTGCCGAACGGCGAGCGCTACCGCGAAAGCGCGACGGTGCGGCCCGGCGATGCGGCGGCGGTCGCCGACACCCCCTGGGGTCGGCTGGGCCTGAGCATCTGCTATGACATCCGCTTTCCTTACCTGTATCGTCACCTGGCCAAGGCCGGAGCGGCGATGATCGCAGTCCCGGCCGCCTTCACGGCGCCGACGGGCCAGGCGCACTGGGAGACCCTGTTGCGCGCCCGCGCCATCGAGACCGGCGCCTTCGTCCTGGCCCCGGCCCAGGGCGGCCTGCATGAGGACGGGCGTCGCACCTGGGGGCGGTCGACCGTGATCGGACCCTGGGGCGAGATCCTGGCCCAGGCGGATCACGACGACCCTTGCATACTGACGGCGAAACTGGACATGGAGGCGGTGGCCAAGGCCCGCGCGGCGGTGCCCGCCCTGACCCATGACCGCGACTTCCAGCCCGCCCAATGATCCGATACGCCCTGAAATGCGACCAGACCCATGGGTTCGAGGCCTGGTTCGGCTCCTCGGCCGACTATGACGACCAGGCGGCACGCGGCCTGGTGGAATGCCCGTTCTGCGGCTCCAACAGGGTGGAGAAGGCCGTCATGGCCCCCGCCGTCGGCGGCGCACGCCAGGCCGATCCGGCCTCGGACATGGCCGTCAGGATGCAGACCGTCATGATGGCCGCCGCCCGTGAAGTCCGCGCCCACGTCGAGGCCAACTTCGACTATGTCGGCGACGCCTTCGCCCGCGAAGCCCGCGACATCCATGAAGGCCGGTCCGAGAAGCGCGAAATCTACGGCGAGGCCACCCCCGCCGAGGTCAAGAAGCTGAAGGAGGACGGCGTACCCGTCTCGGCCCTGCCCGACGCCCCGCCGGATCCGTCCAAGGTGAACTGATGACCCTGCAATGGCGGCCCATGCGGCCGACCGACATCGACGCCGTGGTCGAGGTCGCCCGCCTGTCCTTCCCGGACCATTTCGAGGACCGGGCCTGTTTCCAGAACAGGCTGGCGCTTTATCCGCGCGGCTGTTTCGTGCTGGCGGACGGCGAGGCGCCGGGCCAAGGCTATCTGATCGCCTATCCGTGGCGGGCCGACAATGCGCCGCCGCTGAACACGGTGATCGAGGGCCTGCCGGCGGAACCGGCCCTGATCTATCTGCACGACCTGGCCCTGCACCCCCAGGCGCGCGGCGGCGGGGTTACCGGGGCCATCGTCGAGCGGCTGGCGGAACAGGCGGCCGGGGACGGCTGGCCCGCCATAGCCCTGGTCGCCGTCAATGACGCCGTGAATTTCTGGCGTCGCCACGGGTTTGAGGCGCAGGCGGCGCCGGGCATGGCGGCCAAGCTGGCCAGCTATGGCGCCGACGCCCGCTACATGGTCCGCCGCCTCTAGGGCCGGTTCAGGGTCCGCCGTCCCCCTGCCTGTACGAAGAGGCGACGCTGGGCCCGGGGCAGCTGATAGAAGGCGCGACGCTTCATTTCATGCTCGCAGACGCTGGGCATGCCCACGTCGTTCGGCGTCAGAAGGCTGCGATAGCGGGCGCACCAGCTTCGGCTCGCCGCCTGAATACGCTCAGCCAGGACCGCAGCGTCGCCCGGGCGGGCCATGGCGAGATCGCCGGCGTCCACCCGCATATCCGGCGCAGTCCCTGTCGCCAGCAGACCCGCCATCATCATTCCCATCAAGGCCGACATCGTCTTCTCCATTCCCGAACGGTCATGCCGTCACAGGAGTAGAGGGGGCCGCCACCCCCTGCGGATGCGGCGGCGGGAATGAAATATCGGTAAGGCGGCGACGGGCGGTGAAACGCCTGCTCTGGTCTTTCGGTCCACATGCCTGTAAGAGGCGCGCGCTCCCTGCATGCCTTTTCATGACCAGCGGCCGCCTGCATCCCGGCCGCGCCTTTTCGCGATTATCAAATGAACCTGCGCAACGTCGCCATCATCGCCCACGTCGACCACGGGAAGACGACCCTGGTGGACCAACTGCTGGCCCAGTCCGGCGTCTTCCGAGCCAATGAGGCGACGACAGAGCGCGCCATGGACTCGAACGACCAGGAAAAGGAACGCGGCATCACCATCCTGGCCAAGTGCACCTCGGTGCTCTGGAACGGCAAGGCCGGCGAAACCCGCATCAACATCATCGACACCCCCGGCCACGCCGACTTCGGCGGCGAGGTCGAGCGCATCCTCGGCATGGTGGACGGCTGCGTCATCCTGGTGGACGCCGAAGAGGGCGTCATGCCCCAGACCAAGTTTGTCCTGACCAAGGCCCTGAAGATGGGCCTGCGCCCGATCCTGTGCATCAACAAGGTCGACCGCGCCCACGCCGATCCGGACCGCGTCCACAACGAGACCTTCGACCTGTTCGCCGCCATCGGCGCGACGGACGAGCAGCTGGACTTCCCGCACATCTACGCCTCGGGCCGCAACGGCTGGGCGACGATGGATCTGAACCAGCCCAACGACAACCTGGCCCCCCTGTTCGACCTGATCGTCGATCACGTCCCGCCGCCCAAGGTTCAGGAGAACAAGGACAAGCCGTTCCAGATGCTGAACGTGCTGATCGAGTCCGACCCGTTCCTGGGCCGGATCCTGACCGGCCGGATCGAGAGCGGCAAGGCCGTCCCCGGCATGGCGATCCACGCCCTGGACCGCGAAGGCAAGGAAATCGAGCGCGGCCGGATCACCAAGGTCCTGGCCTTCCGCGGCCTGAAGCGTCAGGCCCTGGACGAAGGTTCGGAAGCGGGCGACATCGTCGCCATCGCCGGCATGTCCAAGGCGACCGTGGCCGACACCCTGTGCGCCATGGAAGTCGTCGACGCGCTTCCCGCTCAACCCATCGATCCGCCGACCATCTCCATGACCGTCTCGGTCAACGACAGCCCGCTGGCCGGTCGCGAAGGCGACAAGGTTCAGTCGCGCGTCATCCGCGACCGTCTGCTGAAGGAAGCCGAAGCCAACGTCGCCATCCGCGTGACCACGACCGAAGGCGGCGACGCCTATGAGGTCGCCGGCCGCGGCGAACTGCAGCTGGGCGTTCTGATCGAGAACATGCGTCGCGAAGGCTTCGAGGTCTCGATCTCGCGTCCGCGCGTGGTCTTCCAGGAAGGCCCCAACGGCGAGAAGATGGAGCCCATCGAAGACGTCATGATCGACGTGGACGACGAGTTCTCGGGCATCGTCATCGAGAAGCTGTCGGCCCGTAAGGCCGAAATGACCGACATGGGTCCGTCGGGCGCCGGCAAGACCCGCATCAGCCTGAAATGCCCGTCGCGCTCGCTGATCGGCTATCAGGGCGAGTTCCTGACCGACACGCGCGGTTCGGGCGTGCTGAACCGGGTCTTCAGCCACTACGAAGAATACAAGGGCGCGATCGCCGGTCGTCTGAAGGGCGTGCTGATCTCGAACTCGGACGGCGACACGGCGGCCTTCGCCCTGTGGAACCTGGAAGATCGCGGCGTCATGTTCGTCGGCGCCGGCGAAAAGACCTATCAGGGCATGATCATCGGCGAGAACGCGCGCTGGGATGACCTGGACGTCAACCCGATCAAGGGCAAGCAACTGACCAACGTCCGCGCCTCCGGCAAGGACGAGGCCGTGCGCCTGACCCCGCCGCGCCAGATGTCGCTGGAACAGGCCATCGCCTATATCGACGACGACGAACTGGTCGAGGTGACGCCCAAGTCCATCCGCCTGCGCAAGCAGACGCTGAACCCGTCGTTCCGCAAGAAGCGCGTTCGCCCGGAGTAATATCCTCCACTGACGCGAGGGGGGGATGCGGCCTATAGGTGGCTGACATGACCGCTTCGCCCAGTCTGGATGACCGCCTTGACGAGGCCGCCCGCGCGGGAGATCCGCGCGCGGCGGTCGCGTCCGTTCTGAGGGACAGTTACGACGCCGCCCGCGCCCGCGCCGAACGCAAGCTGGACGGGGGGCTGAACGGGCGCGAGGTCGCCCGCCTGTACGCCACGGCCGCCGACGACATGCTGGCGGCCCTGTGGCGGGTGGCGACCCAGACCCTTCATCCCGTATCGCCCGTGGAATGCGAACGCCTGTCGCTGGTGGCGGTGGGCGGTTACGGCCGCGGCGTCCTGGCGCCCTATTCCGACCTGGACCTGCTGTTCCTGCGGCCCGGCAAGCCGACGCCGCGCGGCGAGCGGGTGATCGAGTTCATCCTCTATGTCCTGTGGGATCTGGGGGCGAAGGTGGGGCCTTCGGTGCGGTCGGTCGAAGACTGTCTGGCCCTGTCGCGCACCGACATGACGGTGCGCACCGCCTTGCTGGAGGCCCGGCCGCTGGCCGGGGACGCCCGGCTTTCGGACCTGATGATCGGCCGTTTCCGCGACATGGTGGCCAAGTCCGACCCCCGCCCCTTCATCGCCGCAAAACTGGAGGAGCGCGCCCTCCGTCACCAGAAGGCGGGCGTGACCCGCTACAAGGTCGAGCCCAACGTCAAGGACGGCAAGGGGGGGCTGCGCGACCTGAACACCCTGTACTGGATCGCCCGCTCCCTGGCGCCGGAAAGCCGGCTGGGCGCGACGGTGATGGACGAGATGTTCACCCCGCGCGAACGCCGCACCTCGGACGAGGCCTTCGATTTTCTGTGGCGGGTGCGGATTCATCTGCATCTGGTCGCGGGGCGAGCCGAGGAGAAGCTGACCTTCGACATGCAGCCCGAGGTGGCCCGGCGGATGGGGTGGCGCGGGCGTGGCGACGAGCCGGCGGTGGAACGGTTCATGCGCCGCTATTTCCTGGTCGCCCGCGACGTCGGCGCCCTGACCCGCGCCATGTCGGCCAAGCTGGAGGCCCGCCACCAGAAGCCCACCCAGGGCCTGTCGCGCCTGATGACCCCGTTCCGGCCCAACCGCCGCAAGCTGGAGGTCGAGGGCTTCTGGGTCGATCAGGGGCGTCTGTCGGTCGAGGGGCCCGAGGTCTTCACCGCCGATCCGGTCAAGCTTCTGAACCTGTTCGTCTGCGCCGACCGCCACGACCTGGACCTGCACCCCGACGCCTTCTCGGCCGTCAGCCGGAGCCTGTCGCTGGTGACGCCCAGACTGCGTCGTGATCCGGAGGCGACGCGCGCCTTCCTGAACGTCCTGACGCACGGCCAGCGGCCGTATCGCACCCTGACCATCATGAACGAGACGGGCCTCCTGGGCCGGTTCCTGCCCGAATGGGGGCGGATCGTCGGCCAGACCCAGTTCAACATGTACCACGCCTATACGGTGGACGAGCACACGCTGCAGGCCATCGGCATCATCAACGACATCGCCCGCGGCAAGCTGAAGGCCGACCATCCGATGGCGACCGAGATCGTGCATCTGATCTCGGACATGGAGGCCCTGATGCTGGGCATGCTGCTGCACGACGTCGGCAAGGGCGGCGAGCGGGGCCAGCTGGAGGACGGGGCCATCGCCGCGCGCCGCGCCTGCGAACGCCTGGGTGTCGATCCGCGCCGGATCGAACTGGTGGTCTGGCTGGTGCGCAGCCATCTGGCCCTGTCCGACTACGCCCAGAAGCGCGACCTGTCCGATCCGGCCACGATCCGCGCCTTCGCCGAACTGGTCGGCGACCCCGAGCGGCTGCGCATGCTGCTGGTCCTGACCGTGGCCGACATCCGCGCCGTGGGGCCGGGCGTCTGGAACGGCTGGAAGGGGCAGCTGATGCGCACCCTCTATGATCAGGTCGCCGCCCTGTTCCGGGGCGAGGACGTGGCGCGCGAGGATCCGCTGGCGGCGCATCCGGCCCTGGTGCAGCGGGCCCGCCAGACCGGCGCCGCCGCCCAGGCCGCGC
The DNA here is from genome assembly GCF_049898245.1 of Brevundimonas sp. TSRC1-1. Classification (NCBI taxonomy): domain Bacteria; kingdom Pseudomonadati; phylum Pseudomonadota; class Alphaproteobacteria; order Caulobacterales; family Caulobacteraceae; genus Brevundimonas; species Brevundimonas sp. TSRC1-1. Next base: position 638,429 of record NZ_JAFCXI010000002.1, on the reverse strand, counting down.
CCCTGACCCCGGTCGAGGGCCTGCCGGTCCAGGCCACGGAGATCTCCATCGCCGCCGCCGACCGGCCCGGCCTGTTCGCCGACCTGGCCCAGACCATGGCCGCCCTGGGCGCCGACGTCACCGACGCCCGGGTGGCGACGACCAGCGAGGGCGTGGTCCTGGACGTCTTCCGGGTTCAGGACGGGGCGGGCCTGCCTTACGGCCAGGCTGAACCGCGCCGGCTCAAGGCCCTGGTGGACGCCCTGGAGAAGGCGGCGCGCGGCGAGGGCCGCATCAGCAAGGCGCCCGCCCCCGCCGGCAACGCCAGAAAGGCCGCCTTCGAGGTCCGGCCCGTGGTCATGGTCGATCACCACGCCAGCGAGACGGCCACGGTGGTCGAGGTTTCGGGGGCCGACCGTCCGGGCCTGCTGGCGGCGCTTTCGCGGGTCTTCAGCGACGAGGGACTGAACATCCGCTCGGCCCATGTCGCCAGCTATGGCGAACGGGCGGTGGACAGCTTCTATGTGGTCGATGGCAAGGGGCGCAAGATCACGTCCGAACAGCGGATCGCCGAGCTGCGCACCGCCCTGGAGGCCGTGCTGGACAGCCGCGCCCCGGCCCCCGAGGGCCGCAAGGTCGCCTCGGCCCGCGCCAGCGCGCGCGACGTCTCGGACCTGGGCCGCCGGACCCGCGCCAAGCCCGTATCGCCGCCGTCGGAAGCGCGCTAAGCGAAGACCATCCGTCGCTCCTCGCCGAATGTCCGCATGAGTCTCGCCCGCAACACCCTGGTGCAAGCCACCTTGACCCTGGGAAGCCGCATACTGGGTTTCGCCCGCGACCTGTTCCTGTCGGCGCGGTTCGGTCAGGGCCCGATGATGGACGCCTTCACCACCGCGCTGATGCTGCCCAACATGTTCCGCCGCCTGTTCGCCGAGGGCGCCTTCGCCCAGGCCTTCGTGCCGATCTACGGCGGCGTGCGGGCGCGCGAAGGGGAGGCGGCGGCGGCCGTCACGGCGTCAGAGGCGCTGAGCTTCATCTTCGCCGTGGTGGCGGCCTTCTGCATCCTGTTGCAGGTCGCCATGCCATGGATCATGCCGTGGCTGCTGTCGGCCTGGCGCGACGACGACGCGGTGATGCGCGCCGCAGTGACGGCGGCGCAGCTGACCATGCCGTACTTGGCCTGCATGACCATAGCGTCGCTGCTGTCGGGCGTGCTGAACACCGGGGGCCGGTTCGCCCTGTCGGCGGGCGTGCCGGTGTTCCTGAACCTGTGCACCCTGGTCCCGCTGATGGCGCCCAGCGTCGTGCCGATGGCCCAGCCCCAGATCCTGATCGCCGTCAGCGCGGCGGTGACCGTGTCCGGGGTTATCCAGGCGGCGCTGCTGTGGTGGGGCGTGCGACGTCTCGGGGTGGGAATCAGCCTGTCGTGGCCGCGCCTGACGACCGGGGTCAGAAAGACGCTGGCCCTGGCCATTCCCGGCGTGCTGGCCGGGGGCGCCTTCCAGATCAACTCCCTGGTCAGCCAGTTTCTGGCCGGATCGAACGAAGGGGCGCGGTCGGTGCTGTACAACGCCGACAGGCTGTACCAGCTGCCGCTGGGCCTGGTCGGGGTGGCGTTGGGCCTCGCTCTGGTGCCCCGCCTGACGCGCGCCTTCGTCTCGGGCGACCACGAGGGCGGACGGCGGACGATGGACGACGGACTGGGCCTCGCCCTGGCCTTCGCCCTGCCGGCGGGCGTGGCCCTGTTCGTCATTCCCTTCTTCATCATCGACGCCACGGTGACGCGCGCCGCCTTCACCTCGGCCGATGCGGCGCGGACCGCCGACGTGCTGCGCCAGTTCGCCTGGGGCGTGCCGGCCTTCGTCCTGGTCAAGGTCCTGACCCCGCCGTTCTTTGCGCGTCAGGATACGCGAAGGCCGATGATCTTCGCCGTGACCTCGGTGATCCTGACCGTGGTGCTGGGATCGGCCCTGTTCTTCTGGTTCGGATCGCAGGGCTGGGACGGGGTGCTGGGCCTGGCCATCGCCACCAGCATTTCCGCCTGGGTGAACGTCGCGCTTCTGGCCGGGACGCTGATCCGCGAGGACAGCTGGCGGCCGTCTGCGGCCTTCCTGTCGCGCCTGTCGCGCATCTTCGCCGCCAGCCTGATCATGGCGGGCCTGCTGTTCGCCGCCAGCCTCGGCTATCCGGTTCTCAGCCGCCTGTTCCTGGCCAAGGAGGCGGCGGTGCTGATCGTCTGCGCGGCCGGCGCGGCGGCCTACGGCGTCTGTCTTCTGCTGTTCCGCGCCGTCACCCTGTCGGAGCTCAAGGGGACGTTGCGGCGCGAGCCGGGCGCGGGCCCCGTATCCGGCCTGGATTGAGGTCTGGACGGCTGGACCGCGAGGCGATAAGCGCGAGCCATGATCCTTTCGGGCCTGATCTCCACCTGGCGATGGCGCGGCTGAACCGCCGCACCCTTCGCCACGCCTGACCCTGCCTTTTCGAGACCCGAATCCATGACCGACCAAACTCCCCCGGCCCTCTACACCGGCCCGCGCCGCATCCTGTCCGGCATCCAGGCCTCCGGCGCGCTTCACCTGGGCAACTATCTCGGCGCCCTGAAGCGGTTCGTCGAACTGCAGGACCAGGGCGCGCCCGTCTTCGTCTTCGTCGCCGACATGCACGCCATCACCGTCTGGCAGGAGCCGGACAAGCTGGCCGCCCAGACGCGCGAGATCGCCGCCGCCTATCTGGCCTCGGGCCTGGACCCGAAGAAGTCGATCATCTTCCCGCAATCCGCCGTGCGCGCCCACGCCGAACTGGCCTGGATCTTCAACTGCGTCGCCCGCCTGGGCTGGCTGGACCGGATGACCCAGTTCAAGGAGAAGTCGGGCAAGCACAAGGAGCGGGCCTCGGTCGGCCTCTACACCTATCCCGTGCTCCAGGCCGCCGACATCCTGCTGTACAAGGCGACCGAGGTGCCGGTCGGCGAGGACCAGAAACAGCATCTGGAGCTGACCCGCGACATCGCCGCCAAGTTCAACAACGACTTCGGCGTTCCCGGCTATTTCCCGGTGCCCGAGCCGATCATCCAGGGGCCGGCGACGCGCGTCATGTCCCTGCGCGACGGGGCGGCCAAGATGTCCAAGTCGGACCCGTCCGACAACAGCCGCATCAATCTGACCGACGACGCCGACACGATCGCGTCCAAGATCCGCAAGGCCAAGACCGACCCCGAGCCTCTGCCGGAAAGCCTGGACGGGCTGAACGACCGGCCCGAGGCCAAGAACCTGGTCGCCATCTACGCCGCCCTGGCCGGCCTGACCCGCGAACAGGTGATCGAACAGTTCGGCGGCCAGGGCTTCGGCGCCTTCAAGCCCGCCCTGGCGGACCTGGCGGTGGCCTCCCTGGCCCCTGTCACGGCCGAAATGCGCCGCCTGATGGACGATCCGGCCGAGATCGACCGCGTGCTGAAGGACGGCGCCGAACGCGCCGCCGAGGTCGCCGACCCGGTGGTGGACGAGGTCAAGACGATCGTCGGCTTCTGGCGGGGGTAGGTCGCCGGCGGTTTCCGGACGCGGCGTCGCGGCGACCGGTTCCACCGCAGCGCCGCCGGGGCTAGAAGCGCGACCATGAACCATCCCCTCGACCGCGCCGTCTGGAACGCCCTGACCACCCGCCTGTCATCCTTCACGACGCCGGAGTCCGACGCCCACGCCGTGCGCATCGACCCCGAGATCGGGGTCTTCCTGTCGGCCGCCGACGCCTCGCCCCAGAGCCGCGCCCGCCTGACCGCGCTGGCGCGTCTCCATCCAGGCGCGGGAATGGTCGAGCATTCCGACGGCCCGATGGCCGACGTCCTGCCGGACGGGGTCCCCGTGGATCGCCGCATCGCCCTGGTGCAGATGACCTGCGCCGCCCTGACTCCGGCCAGGACCTCGGCCAGGGCGCCCGATATCGCCTTCGAGACCCTGACCGAGGCCGACGCCCCGGCCATGCTGGCTCTGGCGACCCTGACCCGGCCCGGCCCCTTCCGCTCGAGAACGCGCGAACTCGGCCCCTTCGTCGGGATCAAGCACGACGGCGAACTGGTCGCCATGGCCGGGCGGCGGCTGCGGGTCGACGGTTTCACCGAGCTTAGCGGGGTCTGCACCCACCCCGACCACCGGGGAAAGGGCTATGCCGCCGCCCTTTCGCGGGCGGTGGTCGGCGAAATTCACGCCTCGGGCGAGGCCGCCTTCCTGCACGCCTTCGCCGATCATGAGGCGACCATCGCCTTTTACCGGTCCCTGGGCTTCGAGGTTCGGGCGCCGATGGTCTATACGATCCTGGCCGACTGACAGGGAGACGGGCCATGAGCGCGCACGGGGCGACCATCGAGTGGATGCGGGGCGATCAGCCCTTCACCGACAAGCGCTACAGCCGCGCCCACAGCTGGACCTTCGACGGCGGGGCGGTGGTCCCCGGGTCGTCGTCGCCCGCCGGCGTGCCCGTGCCCCTGTCGGACGCCTCGGCGGTGGATCCGGAGGAGGCGATGGTCGCCTCCCTGTCCAGCTGCCACATGCTGTGGTTCCTGGCCTTCGCCGCCAACGCCGGTCTGGTGGTCGATTCCTATCGCGACGCGGCCTCCGGCGAACTGGACAAGAACGCGGCGGGCCAAAGATACCTGGCCCGCGTCGCCCTTCGCCCGGTCACCGCCTTCTCCGGCCGCCAGCCGGACCAGGCCGAGCTGGACGCCCTGCACCATTCCGCCCACGAACACTGCGAAATGGCCCATTCGGTCCGCGCCGAAATCACCATCGAGGCGACCATCGGCTAGGCGGGGGCCGTCTCCTCCTCGACCAGCGAGCGGAACAGGCCGTGGGCGGCGACCATGCCGTCCGAGGTCGCCAGGGTGATGTTGGAGGCGGCTCGCGCCAGGTCGCCGGCGGCGAACACGCCCGGCTGGGTCGTCGCCTGCATGGCGTCCACCTTGATCACCCGGCCCATCGGGGTGTCGGTCATCTCGCAGCCCAGCCGCTCGGCGAAGGGACTGGCGACGCGGACGCTGGCGCCGACGAAGATGGCCTTCAGGTCCACGAAGCGGCCGTCGGTCAGTCGGGCGCCCGTCAAGGTCGGCGCCTCGCCTTCAAGCCGGGCGATGGGCGTCGTCTCGATGGTCACGCCGCGCCGGTACAGCAGATGGGCGTCCTCCGGCGACAGCCCGACGTCCAACCCCATGAACAGGGTGACCTGGCCCCACTCCGCCACGGTGGCGGCGTACTGGACCGCATGGTCGCCGCGCCCCAGCACGCCGATGGGACCGCCGCCGATCTCATAGCCGTGGCACCAGGGGCAGTGCAGCGCGGTGCGGCCCCAGCGTTCCTTGACGCCCGGAATATCGGGCAGCACATCCTCGACCCCGTGCGACAGCAGAAGGCGGCGCCCCCGCGTCCGCGTGCCGTCGGCGAAGGCGACCGAGAAGCCGCCGTCGATCCGCTCGATCGTGATCGCCTCGGCCATGCGGAAGGCGGCGGTGGGATAGGCGGCGACCTGAGACCGGGCCGTCGCCGCGATCTCGGCTCCCGGTCGGCCGTCGTTGGTCAGAAAGCCGTGGGCGCGGGCGGCGAAACGGTTGCGGGGCCTGCCGTCGTCGATGACCAGGACCCTGCGCCGGGCGCGAACCAGCTGCTGGGCGGCGGACAGGCCGGCGTAGGAGCCGCCGATGATCAGGGCGTCGTGCGGCATGGGTTCACTCGGGGCGATGGGCGTTGAGACGGGCATTCAGCAGATCCCTTTTCGGATGTTCGGCCATCCGGCGCGCGAAGTCCGCCGCCAGATCGGCCAGGGTGATCTCGTTCAGCCGCGCGACCAGCAGGGTGCGGGCGGCGGCATAGGTTCCGGCCAGGGCGTCGTTGACCGCCGCCTCGACCAGACAGCCGACGGCCTCGACCGGCGGGGCTTCGGGAAACAGGCCGGGCTCGCCCAGAGCCGTGTTGACCTGGCCCAGGGTCACCTGGTCCAGCGGCCGGGCCAGCCGCCAGCCGCCGCCATGCCCCTTTTCCGAAGCCACCAGCCCCTGTTCGCGCAGGCCCGCCATGGTCCGGCGCACCACGACCGGATTTGTCGACAGGCAGACGGCCAGCTGGTCCGAGGTCATGGGCGCGCCGGTTCGCGCCTCATGCTCTGCCATGTGCAGCAGGGCGTGAAGGATGTTCGAGAGGCGGGAGTCTCTTTTCATGTAACTTCAATTGTTACGTGATGAGCCCGACGTCAAGACGGGGGCTGGGATTCTTTTCAGACGTGGGGCGCGACGTCCGTCAGGAAGGCCCTGAACCGCCGCAGGGAGTCCTCGGTCAGGTCCGGGTCATGCCGCATCGGGCCGTTGTTGGTCGGTTCGTCGAAGGCGTGGGTGCCGGCGGCGACCCAGCTTTCGACCTCGGCGCCGCAGTCGCGGATCATGGCGTTGATCATTTCGGCGTTGCGCACCGTGGTCAGGTGGTCGCGCCTGCAGGTCACGGCCAGCACCTTGGGACAGTGCCGCCAGGGCTTCATCCGGTTGAAGGCGAACGGGCCGATATAGGGATAGGCCAGCCAGACGGCCCGCACGCCCGACAGGTCGGCCGCACCGGGATCGGCCACGCCCAGGGTGTTGGGCGCGGGATCGGCGCTCATCATCTCCATGATCGACCAGCCGCCGTGGCTCCATCCGGCCAGGGTCAGCCGGGTCGCGTCCACGTCCGGTCGGGCCGAAACCCCCTGGATCGCCGCCAGGACGTCGCCGGCCCGTTCATACCCCCGAAAGGCCAGGCCGGTGCAGACCGCCGTCAGGGTGAAGGCCCGGCCCCAGCCGCGCGGGCCGTAGGAATCGACGATGAAGGCGCGCCAGCCCGCCGCCTTCGCCGCCTCGGCGTACCGGGGCAGGTGATCGCGCAGACCGCCGCAGCCGTGGAACAGCAGCACCGCCGGCCGGGGCCGGTCGTCGTCGGGCCCGACAATGGAGAGATGGGGTTCGAGGCGGGCCCAGCGGCGCTTCAGGTCGTCCATCCGCGATCTACGCCGCAGCTTTCGCCCGAACGCCAGCCCCTCTTGCGTATTTCGTCATTCAGATATATCTAACCACTCACAAATAGATATATCGAAAAGGAATCGATCATGAGATCCAAGGGGATTTTCCAAGGCCGCAGCAACGGATGCGGCGAAAAACACGGTCGTCCCGGCGGGTTCGGCTTCGGGCATGGGTTCGGTCACGCCTTCGGGCGCGGGATGCGCGGCGGACGCGGCGCGGACTTCGGTCCTGGCTGGGACGGCGGCGAGGCGCGCGGACGTGGTCACGGCCATGGCCGGCGCGGCGGCGGCCGCCTGTTCGACCACGGCACCTTGCGCTGGGTCCTGCTGTCGCTGATCGCTGAGAAACCCAGCCACGGCTACGAGCTGATCAAGGCGGTCGAGACCCGGCTGGGCGGCGCCTATTCGCCCAGCCCCGGCGTCATCTACCCCAGCCTGACCCTGCTTGAGGAGATGGGCGCGCTGGAGTCCCAGACCGAAGGCGGCAAGAAACTGTATTCGATCACAGAGGCCGGCCGCGCCCTGCTGGCCGAGAACGAGGCGATCCTGCGCGCCGCCGAGGCGACGATGGACAAGTTCGCCGCCCGCGCCCTGCGGCCGACCGCCATCCAGGACGCCATCGGCCGCCTGCGCCACACGATCCACAACCGTCTGACGGGCGAGACCGCCCTGACCGAGGCCCAGGTCCAGGCCATCGCCGCCATCCTGGTCGAGGCCGCCGACAGGGTGGAACAGGCATGACCGGGCTCCTGCGCATCCCCCGGCGCGTGCGGCACGAGCTGAAGTTCCGCACCCTGACCGTGGCCTCGGTCCAGGACCTGACGCCGGCCTATCGCCGCATCGTTCTGGAAGGCGCGGACCTGGAGGGCTTCGTCTCCCTGGGCTTCGACGACCATGTGAAGATCTTCCCGGTCGCCGAGGGCCAGGCGCCGGTCATGCCGACGCTGGGGCCCGACGGTCCGGTCTTCCCAGATCCCCGCCCCGTGGCGCGCGACTACACGCCCCGCGCCTATGACGCCGCTGCGCGTCGGCTGACGCTGGATTTCATCACCGGCCACGGCGGTCCGGCGACCGAATGGGCCATGGCGGCCAAGGTCGGCACGGTCTTGGGCGTCGGGGGTCCGCGCGGGTCGTTCATCGTCCCCACGGCCTTCGCCGACCATGTGCTGATCGGCGACGAGACCGCCCTGCCGGCCATCGCCCGCCGTCTGGAGGAACTGCCCGCCCGCGTCCGCGCCCATGTGGTGGTCGAGGTCGCGGACCTGGACTCGACATGGACCTTCGACAGCGCCGCCGAGGTCGCCGTCACCTGGGCCGTCCGCGACGGCGCCCCGCGCGGCGGGACCGAGACCCTGCTGGCGGCGCTCGACACGGCCCTGACCGGGGTCAGCCCGAAAGACGCCTATGTCTGGATCGCCGCCGAATCCGCCGTGGCCAAGGCCCTGCGGACAAAGACGCTAGGACTTGGCTTCTCGCCCAAGGCGATGAAAGCCGCCGGCTACTGGCGCCTCGGCGACCCGGGCGCCCACGAGGTCATCGAAGGCTGACCCCCGCTGCGCGCAGCGTCAGGTTCAGCCGCCCGCCGCCGGGGATCAGGCGCGACGACCCCTCCAGCACGCGGTCGATCCCGTGCCGGGCCAGTCGCGCCGGTCCCGTCAGGGCGCAGACGTCGCCGCTGTCCAGCCGCAGCGTCGTGGTGCGCCCGCCCTCGGCGGCGCCGATACGGAACATGGCCGCATCGCCCAGCGACACCGACAGGACGGGCGCGCCCAGGTCGGCCTCGTCCTTATCCTGGTGCAGGCCCATCTTGGCCCCCTCGCGATACAGATTGACCAGACAGGCGTCCGGCCGCCGGGGCCCGCCGACCGTCGCCTCCCACAGGTCCAGCAGCACCGGCGGAATATCCGGCCAGGCCCGCCCCGTCTCCGGGTGGGTCGCCTGATAGCGATAGCCGCCCCGGTCCGAGACCCAGCCCAGCGGCCCGAAATTGCTCATCCGCACCGAGAACGGCCGTCCGCCCGGCGTCTGCGGCCGGTACAGGGGCGCTGGTTCCAGCCGCGTGAACACCGCATCGACCAGATCGGCCTGGGCCTGGACGTCCAGGGCGGCGGGCCACAGGCGAAAGCCCTCGACGGCGGTTTTGACCTCTAAAATCGCGGACATGGCCTCATCCTGCGCGAAAACCGGTTCCGCCGCATCGCTGAATCGCAGAACGCCCTTGCAGCCGTATGGGACTTTCCCATATCGGGGCCAGCTTCGGAGAAACCCCGCGAAGTTTGGGGCTATCCGACACCAACCACGCCAACCCACAGGGGGCGGTCACGCGCGGCGCTTCGTCGAAGGCCGCCGCATCGCCCGCCGATACGGAGAGAAATAGAACGCCCATGGCCAAGATCATCGGCATCGACCTCGGCACCACCAACTCGTGCGTGGCCGTCATGGACGGCAAGAACCCCAAGGTCATCGAAAACGCCGAAGGCGCCCGCACCACCCCCTCGGTGGTCGCCCTTCAGGACGGCGGCGAGACCCTGGTGGGTCAGCCCGCCAAGCGTCAGGCCGTCACCAACCCCGCCAACACCTTCTTCGCCATCAAGCGCCTGATCGGCCGCAACTTCGACGATCCCGTCGTGGCGAAGGACAAGGGCATGGTGCCCTATGAGATCGTCAAGGGCCCGAACGGCGACGCCTGGGTCCGCGCCCACGGCAAGGACTATTCGCCGCAACAAATCTCGGCCTTCACCCTCATCAAGATGAAGGAAGCCGCCGAGGCCTATCTGGGCGAGAAGGTGACGCAAGCCGTCATCACCGTCCCGGCCTATTTCAACGACAGCCAGCGCCAGGCCACCAAGGACGCCGGCAAGATCGCCGGCCTGGAAGTCCTGCGAATCATCAATGAGCCGACCGCGGCCGCCCTCGCCTATGGCCTGGAAAAGAACGACGGCCAGAAGATCGCCGTCTATGACCTGGGCGGCGGCACCTTCGACGTCTCGATCCTGGAGATCGGCGACGGCGTCTTCGAGGTGAAGTCGACCAACGGCGACACCTTCCTGGGCGGCGAGGACTTCGACGTGCGCCTGGCCGACTATCTGGCCGACGAGTTCAAGAAGGAACAGGGCGTCGACCTGCGTCAGGACAAGCTGGCCCTGCAGCGCCTGCGCGAAGAAGCCGAAAAGGCCAAGAAGGAGCTCAGCTCCACGACCCAGTACGAGGTCAATCTGCCGTTCATCACCATGAACGCCTCGGGCCCGCTGCACCTGAACATCAAGCTGTCGCGCGCCAAGCTGGAGGCCCTGGTCGACGACCTGGTCGCCCGCACCATCGAGCCGTGCAAGAAGGCCCTGGCCGACGCCGGCCTGAAGGCCTCGGACATCGACGAAGTCGTCCTGGTCGGCGGCATGACCCGCATGCCCAAGGTGCAGGAGGCCGTGAAGGCCTTCTTCGGCAAGGAGCCGCACAAGGGCGTCAACCCTGACGAAGTCGTGGCCCTGGGCGCCGCGGTTCAGGCCGGGGTTCTGCAAGGCGACGTCAAGGACGTGCTGCTGCTGGACGTGACGCCCCTGACCCTGGGCATCGAGACCCTGGGCGGCGTCTTCACGCCCCTGATCGAGCGCAACACGACCATCCCGACCAAGAAGAGCCAGACCTTCTCCACCGCCGACGACAACCAGTCGGCCGTGACGATCCGGGTCTTCCAGGGCGAGCGTCCGATGGCGTCGGACAACAAGATGCTGGGTCAGTTCGACCTGATGGGCATCCCGCCGGCGCCGCGCGGCATGCCGCAGATCGAGGTCGCCTTCGACATCGACGCCAACGGCATCGTCAACGTCTCGGCCAAGGACAAGGCGACCAACAAGGAACAGTCGATCCGCATCCAGGCCAACGGCGGCCTGTCGGACGCCGACATCGACAAGATGGTCAAGGAAGCCGAGGCCAACGCCGCCGCCGACAAGGTCCGCAAGGATCTGGTCGAGGCCCAGAACGCCGCCGACAGCCTGATCAACTCGACCGAGAAGGCCCTGGCCGAACACGGCGACAAGGTCGAGGCCGACGTCAAGACGGCGATCGAGACCGGTCTGGCCGAGCTGAAGACCGCCCGTGAAGGCACGGACGCCGAAGACATCCGCACCAAGACCAACAGCCTGGTCCAGGCCTCGATGAAGCTGGGCGAGGCCATGTACGCCCAGCAGCAGGGCGCCGGCGAAGGCGATGCGGCCCCGGCCGACGACGGCGTGGTCGACGCCGAGTTCGAGGACGTCTCGGACACGGACGAGAAGAAGAGCGCCTGATCGGCAACAGGTCGGCGAAATGATAAGGCCCCGCTTGTCTTGCGATAGGCGGGGCCTTTTCATGAAACTTGCATCAGTCGTTCCGGCCCCCATGTCAGCCGGGACACCACAGCTTCGCTGACGCCCGCAGAGGCGTGACGGAGCCGCAGGGGAAGTATGAGGACCAACGCCCTATGGCGCGTGACTATTATGAGGTTTTGGGCGTCGAACGGACAATCGACGCACCCGGTCTGAAATCGGCCTATCGCAAGCTGGCCATGATCCATCACCCGGATCGCAACGGCGGCTCGGAAGAGTCGATGGCCCAGTTCAAGGAAATCTCCGAGGCCTATACGGTCCTTTCGGACGATCAGAAGCGCGCGGCCTACGACCGGTTCGGCCACGCCGGCGTGAACGGCGGCGGGGGCGGCGGCTTCGGCCAGGGCCAGCAGGGCTTCTCCGACATCAACGACATCTTCTCCCAGGTCTTCGGCGACGCCTTCGGGGACGCCTTCGGCGGTCGCCAGGCCGGCCGGGGCCAGCAGGGCGGACCGCGTCGCGGCTCGGACCTGCGCTATGATCTCGAGATCAGCCTGGAACAGGCCTACAAGGGCGCCGAGGTCGAGATCGACATCCCCGCCACCATGACCTGCGAGACCTGCGAAGGTTCGGGGGCCAAGCCCGGCACCAAGCCCGTCACCTGCACCACCTGCAACGGCGCCGGCCGCGTGCGCCAGGCCAACGGCTTCTTCCAGGTCGAGCGGACCTGCCCCCGCTGCCACGGCGCCGGCCAGATGATCGCCGACCCCTGCACGACCTGTCACGGCCACGGTCAGGTCCGCAAGACCCGCACCCTGAATCTGAAGATCCCCGCCGGCGTCGACGACGGCTCGCGCATCCGCCTGTCGGGCGAGGGCGACGCCGGTCAGCGTGGCGGCCCGCGCGGCGACCTGTACGTCTTCCTGTCGGTGACGCCGCACGACCTGTTCGAGCGCGACAACCTGGACCTGCTGGTCACGGTGCCGGTTCCCATGACCGTTGCGGCCCTGGGCGGCGAGATCGACGCCCCCTGCCTGGTGTCCGACGCCTGCGACGGCAAGTGCAAGGCCGCCGTCGCCGTGCCGGCCGGGGCCCAGACCGGCAAGACCGTCCGGATCAAGGGCAAGGGCATGCCCCATCTGAACGGCCGCGCCCGCGGCGACCTGGTGGTCGAACTGTTCGTCGAGACCCCCACAGACCTGACCGCCCGCCAGAAGGAACTGCTGCAAGAGCTTGCCCTGTCGTTCGGAGAGGGGCAGAACCCCCGCAACTCCAGCTTCGCGGGCAAGGCGAAGCGCTTCTGGGCCGACATCCTGGGCAATCAGGATGCGGACGGGTCGAAAGAAAACGTGGTTTGAGCGCAATCTTCCACGCCGGCATTTCCGGCTATCGCGGCCGGATGGGTCGCGCCGTGTCCCAGGTTCTCGATGCGCGCGAGGACGTGGTCGTCGCCGCCCGGTTCGACTGGGGCGAAACCGCCGACATCTCCCTGTGCGACGTGATCATCGACTTTTCGACTCCGGACGCCTCGGTCGCCCTGGCGCAGAGTGCGGCCGAGCGCGGCGGCCCCAGCCTGGTCATCGGCTCCACCGGCTTCACCCCGGAGCAGGAGGCCGAGCTGATGAAGGCTGCCGAGAAGATCGCCATCGTCAAGAGCGGCAACTTCTCCCTGGGCGTGAACATCCTGATCGGCCTGGTCCAGCACGCAGCCCAGCGGCTGGACGCCCAGGACTGGGACATCGAGATCACCGAGGCCCACCACCGCCGCAAAGTCGATTCCCCGTCCGGCACCGCCCTGATGCTGGGCGAGGCCGCGGCCGAGGGCCGGTTCACCGACCTGGCCGATATCCGCTCCGCCCCCTATGACGGCGTCCAGGGCGAGCGCGAGAGCGGCAAGATCGGCTTCTCCTCGATCCGCGCCGGCGGCATCATCGGCGAACACACGGTCCTGTTCGCCTCGGAAGACGAGGTCCTGACCCTCAGCCACTCGGCCATCGACCGGTCCCTGTTCGCCAAGGGCGCGGTCGCCGCCGCCGCCTGGGTCCGCACCCGCGGACCCGGCCTGTACGACATGCAGGACGTGCTTGGCTTTCGCCAAGCCTGACGTCTAGGGCGCGTCGTGCCGCGCTACGCGCGCGACGCGGTCGCTCACGGCTTGAGCGCGGAAGCCATTACCCAGTCAGAGGGTGACGAAACCTGGGGGTGGCAGGCCCGCAAAAATCAGTGCACGACCCTGCGCCGCCCACGGAACGCGGTCCCGGTCAGCAGGGTCTTGATGAAGAAGAAGATGGCGATGACGATGGCGTAGCCCAGGAACAGGGCCAGGGCCGTCATCCAGAAGCCGACGGTCAGAAGCGCCGGCAGGACGAATTCGCCGCCGTTCAGCACCGGCAAGACCGCCAGCACGATCAGATGCACCAGGGTCGCGCCCAGGGCGGTCGAGGCCAGCGACCGCCAGTCCACCATCAGCAGGGCGGCGATGATGGCGATGATCAGCCCCATCACCTGGTTGACGCCGTCGAAGCCGGCGCTGGCCAGACCCGCGATTCCACTCAGGAAATCGCCGATCTGATCGATCAGATTTTCCACGTCGTCTCTCCTGAAAGGTCAAAAACAATAAGGCGCCGGTCAAGCTTGGCCGGTTCGACACGGTTAACGCCGCTCGCGCGGAAAGGCTCCCTCGGGGGTGGGCGTGAAGGCGACGCGGGCCTATGAGTGCGCCGCAACATCGAAAGGACGTCATGACGGGACGGATCGGCGGCGAGGACATCGCCCGCGGCATCGCGCTCAGGATCGCGGCGGCAGGCGCCTTTTCCGTCATGTCGGCGGTGCTGAAACTGGCCTCTCTGGACGGCGTGGTCGCCCCCGAGATGCTGTTCTACCGCGCCTTCTTCGGCCTGCCCGTGGTCCTAGCCTGGGTGCTCACCCAGCCGGGCGGCCTCGCCGGTCTGACCACGCGCCGGCCCTGGGCCCATGCGGGACGCAGCGCCCTGGGCGTCGTCTCCATCCTGTGCCTCTTCCAGACCCTGACCCTGCTGCCCCTGGCCGACGCCACCACCCTCAGCTTCACCGCCCCCATCTTCGCCACCATCCTGTCCTTCTTCATCCTGAAGGAGGCGGTGGGGCCGCGCCGCTGGGCCGCCGTGGCGGTGGGCTTCATCGGCGTCGTCATCGTCATGCGTCCCCTTTCGTTCGTCTCGGGGGGCGGTCACGCCATGCCGCTCGAGGGCATAGGTTTCGGCCTGATGGCGGCCCTGCTGACGGCCAGCGTCACCATCACCCTGCGCCAGTTGCGCGACACCGAGCATGTCGCCGCCATCGTCTTCTGGTTCTTCGTCGGTTCATCCGGGGTGGGGGCGATCCTGCTGCCCTTCGTCGGCCATTGGCACTCGCCCCTGACCTTCGCCCTGCTGATCAGCTCAGGCGTCGCCGGCGGCCTGGCCCAATTGTTCATGACCGCCTCGCTGCAAAAGGCCCCGGTCGCCGTGGTCGCGCCCTTCGACTATCTCCAGATCGTCGGCGCTGTAATCTTCGGCTGGTGGCTGATGCACGCCACGCCCACCGCAAACACCCTGGCCGGCGGCGCCCTGATCGCCGCCAGCGGCCTCTACACCGCCTGGCGCGAACACGTCCGCCGCAAGGCCGCCCTGATCCAGACGACCGCGCCGCCGGTTTAGGCGCGTCTTTCTACCGCCCCGTCGAGCCGAACCCGCCGGCCCCGCGTGCAGTCTCGTCCAGCGTCTCGACCTCGACCCAGTCCGCACGCTCATGCTTGGCGATCACCAGCTGGGCGATCCGCTCCCCGCGACGGATGACGAAGGGCTCCGCGCCGATATTGGCCAGGATCACGCCGCACTCGCCGCGATAGTCGCTGTCGATCGTGCCCGGCGCATTGGGGCAGATGATGCCGTGTTTCAACGCCAGACCCGAGCGCGCCCGCACCTGGGCCTCGAACCCCAGCGGCAGGGCGATCTTCAGCCCTGTGGGCACCAGGGCGCGCTGGCCGGGCGCCAGGGTCATCGGCTGGTCCTCGGGCACGGCGGCGCGCAGGTCCATCCCGGCCGATCCCGCCGTCTCATAGGCCGGCAGGGGCAGGCCCTCGGCATGGGGCAGGCGCAGGATCTGGACGGCGACGGGCTGGGTCATTGGACGCTCTTGAAATGGTCGGCGATACGGGCGGCGACCGCCCGGGCGATGGCGGATTTGGACTGGCGCGGCCAGGTTTCGGTCCTGTCGGCGGTGACCAGCAGGACGGCGTTGCCGTCCGAGCCGAAGACGTCGTCGGACACGTCGTTGCCGATGATCCAGTCACAGCCCTTGCGCGACAGCTTGGCGCGGGCGTTGGCCTCCAGGTCCGTGGTCTCGGCGGCGAAGCCGATCACCAGGGCCGGCCGGTTCGGACCCGGCGCGGCGATCCCGGCCAGGATATCGGGGTTCTCGATCAGGGCCAGGGTCGGCGGGCCGCCCGGCCCCTTCTTGATCTTGCCCCCGGCGATGGTGTCCACGCGCCAGTCGGCCACGGCGGCCGACAGCACGGCGATGTCGGCGGGCAGGGCGTTTTGCGTCGCCGCCTGCATCTCCAGCGCGCTCTCCACGTCGATCCGCGTCACCCCGACAGGCGCGCCCAGGGCGGTCGGGCCCGACACCAGGGTCACCTCCGCCCCCAGTTCGACCAGGGCGGCGGCGATGGCGTAGCCCTGTTTGCCGCTGGAGCGGTTGGTCAGACCCCGCACCGGATCGATCGGCTCGAAGGTCGGCCCGGCCGTAACCACCGCCTTGCGACCCGCAAGGGGCCGCCCGGCCGCGCCCGCCAGCAGGCCCTGGATCGCGTCCAGGATCGCCGCCGGCTCGGCCATCCGGCCGGGTCCGTATTCGCCACAGGCCATCTCGCCGTCGTCCGGCCCCACCACGGCCACGCCGTGGAAGCCCGGGAAGGCCTTCAGCCGCTCCATATTGGCCTGGACCGCCGGATGCTCCCACATCCGCACATTCATGGCCGGCGCCAGCAGCACCCGTTTGTCCGTGGCGATCAAGGTGGTCGAGGCCAGGTCGTCGGCTAAACCGTTGGCCGCCTTGGCGATCAGCCCCGCCGTCGCCGGCGCCACGACCACCAGATCGGCCCAGCGCGACAGCTCGATATGGCCCATGCTGGTCTCGTCGTCGGGGTGGAACAGGCCCGAGCGCACCGGATGGCCGCTCAGCGCCGCCAGCGACAGGGGCGTCACGAACTCGGCCCCGGATTCGGTCAGGATCACCCGCGTCTGGCCCCCCGCCTTGGCGATCAGCCGCACCAGCTCCAGCGCCTTGTAGGCCGCTATGCCGCCGCCGACGATCAGCAGGATTTTGCGATTTGCGAGAGGGCGGCTGTCCATGGCCTTCGTCTAGCCGCCCAAGGCGACGCCGTCGAGACGGCCGAAAAGAACATTGCAGGAACACGAAGGTTGTGCTTATCTCGCGGCGAGCGGGTGTCCGAAGGGGGAGGCGAGGATGACGTCTGACAAGCGACAGGGTGCGGCCACAGGACTGGGGCTGATGATGGTCGGTTTGGCGGTGATGGCCCTGGCGGGGTGCGACAACGCCTCGGCGGTGCAGACGCGCGACCGAACGGCCGAGGCGACGCCGCTGGCCCTGGCGGCGACCGGGACGGGCGGCGACGACGCCCCCGCCGCCGCCCAGCCCAAGCCGGTGCTGACGGCCAGCCGTCGCGAGACGGTGGATGACAAGATCGCCCGCCTGTACCAGCGCAACGGCGCCGACTTCGGCGCGGGGTCGGTCGAAGACTATCTGGACAAGGTCACCGCCTTTACGGCCAAGCCCCCGCGCGACGCCGAGACGGTGAAACGGCCCAATGGCGACACCCTGATCTATCAGGCCTCGACCAACACCTTCGCCGTGGTGGCGCGCGACGGCACGCCCCGCACCATGTTCAAGCCGACCACGGGCGCCGACTACTGGGCCGAGCAGAAGACGGCGGCGCCCCGCTTCGGCCAGAGGCGACAATCGACGCCGACGGCGGGCTGATATAGAGGGCGGGGTCCGACCGACGCTCTGGAGCCCGCCCGATGTCCGACGCCCCTTCCGGCGACAAGCCCTTGCTGAAGACCGCCCTGATCTATGATTTCGACGGCACCCTGGCGCGCGGCAACATGCAGGAGGTCAGCTTCATCCCGTCCGTGGGCATGGGGATCGGCGCCTTCTGGGAAGAGGCCGAGCGCCTGACCAAGGAGGCCGACGGCGACGGCATCCTGATGTACATGCAGCTGATGCTGCATCATGCGCGCCAGAACGGTTCGCCGGTGACGCGCGAGACCCTGCGCCGGCACGGCGAGGCGGTGGCCCTGTTCGAAGGTCTGAAGGACCTCAGCTGGTTCGACCGGATGAACGCCTTCGGCGCGCGCTACGGGCTTGAGATCGAACACTATATCGTCTCGGCCGGGCTGGAGGAGATGATCGACGGCACGCCGATCCGCCCCGCCCTGACCCATGTCTTCGCCTCCCACTATGTCTATGACGACAAGGGCGAGGCGGCCTGGCCCGCGGTCGGCGTCAACTACACCACCAAGACCCAGTATCTGTTCCGCATCAACAAGGGGGTGAAGAACCACTGGGAGCACGAGCGGATCAACCACTTCATCCCCGACGACCAGCGGCCGGTGCCGTTCGAGCGGATGATCTTCATCGGCGACGGCGACACCGACGTGCCGACCATGAAGATGATGCACACCAAGGGCGGCTTCTCGATCGCCGTCTATGACCCCCGCTCGAACGAGAAGGACCAGAAGAAGGTCTATTCCCTGATTTCCGAGGACCGGGTCAATTTCGTCGCCGCCGCCGATTATAGCGAGGGTTCGGCCCTGGACCTGATCGTCAAGGGCCTGGTCGGCCGCATCGCCATCAACGCCGGCTCCATGCCGGCGGGTCTGTAGCGATCCTCAGCGCCCGCCGGCCCTGATCCAGGCGTCGCGCGCCCCGATCAGCCGCGCGGGGGCCAGGCCGCGCAGGGACTTGGCGCCGGTCCGCCTCAGCCCCGCCTCCTGCCCCTTCTGCCAGACCACCGTCGCCGGATAGGCCACCGCCTCCGCAATATCCACCACCACCACCTCGGGCGGCAGGGCCGCGCCCCGGTCGAGCCTGAGCTTCAGGCCGCCGTCCGACAGATCGACGATCACGCAGGCCGTCTCCACACCCGGCGCACAGACGACGCCCCGCGCATTGACCGCCCGACGCGGTTCGCCGCGTCGGTCCGGCTGAGAAACGGGCTTGGGTCCAAACATACGCATGCCTCAGGACGCACAGTATCGCGTGCGATCCTCTGTGCCGGTAGCGGACTTCGAGCCGGTCAGGAAGAGAGACGGGTCATCGAACGTCGGTTCCCGCCTTTCGACGCACGCTCCGCCCCGGAACCGGCCTTCAACCCGCCAGGGCGCCGAAATCCACCACGATCGGCTCTCGCTCCCAGACCGCCAGCACCCGGCGGAAGGCCGCCTGTTCCAGAGACGTGGTCGCCGTATTGGTCAGGGGGTGGAAGTTGACGATGTCGGCGTCCCACAGCCGCCGGTCCAGGACGAAGGTCACGCGGCGCTCGACGTCGTTGATCAGACCCAGGGCCGTGACCGAACCCGGGCGGACGCCCAGCGTCTCCCACATCAGGGCCTCATTGCCGAACGACAGCCGGCCCGCCCCCGTCGCGGCCGCGGCGCGCTTCAGGTCGATGACCGTGTCCTGGCGGGCCGAGATCAGCCAGAGCCGGCCTTTGTGATCCTTGAGAAACAGGTTCTTGGTGTGGGCGCCGGGCAGGCCGGCCTTGAGGTCCAGGCCTTCCTCGACGCGGAAGACGGCCGGGTGGTCGTGGGTCGTGTAGGCCACGCCGTGTTCGGCCAGCCAGGCGGTCAGGGTCTCGCGGTCGAAAGCGGGTTCAGGCGCAAGGTCTGGGGTCATGGTTGAGCAGTCGCGTTTGCGGCGGTAGGAACGGTTCCATGGTCGATACCGTGCAGACGCGCCCGCTGGAACTGGAATGCTATCCGATGACGGCCCGGCCGCCGGACCTGGTGCCCGGCCGCCAGTCGCGCAATTGGATGGACGCCTTCATCAGCCGCCACCCCTATCGCTGCCTGCCGCTGAACATGGCCAACACCACGGGGTGGGAGATCCTGTGCCCGTTCGGCTTCACGGCCGAGTGGAACGGCGGGCCGCGCCAGGAAGACATCGTCATCACCCCCGACCGGCCCCAGCATGACCTGGACCATTTCGTCACCTCGCACTTTTCGCGCGGGGTCCTGACCATGCACCCGCAGTATCTGTTCCGCACGCCGCCGGGCTGGGGGATGATGTGCTCCGGTTCGCCCAACCACCTGAAGGACGGGATCCAGCCCCTGGTCGGCCTGATCGAGACCGACTGGCTGCCCTTCCCCTTCACCATGAACTGGATCTTCACGCGGCCGGGCCGGGTGAAGTTCGAGAAGGGCGAGCCCTTCTGCTTCATCAATCTGATCGAGCACAAGAAGGTGGAACAGTTCCAGCCGGTGATCCGGACGCTGGAATCCAATCCGGTCATGAAGGGCCAGTTCGAGGCCTGGAACCGCGCCCGCACCGACTTCAACCAGCGTCTGGCCGGCGGCGACCCCGACGCGGCCAAGGAGGCCTGGCAGCGCTACTATTTCAAGGGCGAGGTGCCCGAGGATCTGGGCGCGGCGCCGCCGACCCATTCGAACAAGCGCCGCCTGAAGTCGCCGCGCGTCGGCTGAGGCCGGTCGGCCGCGGCCTAGAGCGCCATCACCGTGCCGAGCAGGACCCGGGCCCCGGCGCGGCCCAGAGTGGCGTTGGTTGCGGCCTGCAGATCTGCGGCCAGCTGGTCGATGTTCGGCGCGGCGCCCGGACGCAGGCCGGTGGCGAACCGCTGGACGGCGGTGTTGTAGGCGGCGCGCAGACGCGGCGCCGACTGCTGGGCCCGGGTGCGCAGGGCCGCGTCGGGCACATCCACGCCGACTTCGACCGACAGGACGCCGCGCCGGCCGCCGGGACGCGGGATCGAGCCCGTGACCACCGGCAGGCGGAAATAGGTGTCGGCCGACGGAGCGGCGCCGCCGCTCGATGAGGCGCGGGCGGGGGTCGAGGCGGCGGCCGTCGCGACGAGGGCGAGACCGAGAAGGGCGCGGCGTTCCATTCCGCCCTGCCTAACGGGGATGGCTTAAGAAACTGCTGAGCCCGACATCGGTCATAGTGCATATAAGGATATCCTTATGTGTTTATTGCTCCTTCATGCTCCACAGGCTATGAGGGCTGGAAAATCCCCTGCGGCCAGGAGCCCCCATGACCGACTACATCATCCGCGACATTTCTCTGGCCGATTGGGGCAAGAAGGAAATCGCGATCGCCGAAACGGAAATGCCGGGCCTGATGGCCCTGCGCGAAGAGTTCGGCGCCAGCCAGCCGCTGAAGGGCGCCCGGATCGCCGGCAGCCTGCACATGACCATCCAGACGGCCGTTCTGATCCAGACGCTGGAAGCCCTGGGCGCCGAAGTCCGCTGGGCCTCGTGCAACATCTTCTCGACCCAGGACCACGCCGCCGCCGCCATCGCCGCCTCGGGCACGCCGGTGTTCGCCACCAAGGGCGAGACCCTGGAGGAATACTGGGACTACGCGCACAAGATCTTCGAATGGGCTGACGGCGGCTATCCGAACCTGATCCTCGACGACGGCGGCGACGCGACCCTGCTGTGCGTGCTCGGCCCCAAGGCCGAGAAGGACATCTCGGTCCTGGCCAATCCCCAGAACGAAGAGGAAGAAGCCCTCTTCAAGGTGATGAAACGCTACATCGCCGAAAAGCCCGGCTTCTACTCGGCCATCCGCGACGCCATCGGCGGCGTTTCGGAAGAGACGACCACGGGCGTTCACCGCCTGTATCAGATGGCCGAAAAGGGCGAGCTGCCCTTCCCCGCCATCAACGTCAACGACAGCGTCACCAAGTCCAAGTTCGACAACCTGTACGGCTGCCGTGAATCCCTGGTCGACGCCATCCGTCGCGGCACCGACGTCATGCTGTCGGGCAAGGTCGCCGTGGTCTGCGGCTACGGCGACGTGGGCAAGGGCTCGGCCGCCTCGCTGCGCCAGGGCGGCGCCCGCGTGATCGTGACCGAGATCGACCCGATCTGCGCGCTTCAGGCCGCGATGGAAGGCTATGAGGTCCAGACCCTGGACGACAGCGCCGGCCGCGCCGACATCTATGTGACGACGACCGGCAACAAGGACGTCATCACGGTCGAACACATGCGGCAGATGAAGAACAACGCCATCGTCTGCAACATCGGCCACTTCGACTCGGAGATTCAGGTCGCCGGCCTGAAGAACTTCAAGTGGGACGAGATCAAGCCTCAGGTCCACCACATCGAATTCCCGGACGGCAAGAAGATCATCCTGCTGTCGGAAGGCCGTCTGGTGAACCTGGGCAACGCCACGGGCCACCCGTCCTTCGTGATGTCGGCCTCCTTCACCAACCAGACCCTGGCCCAGATCGAGCTGTGGACCAACGCCAAGTCCTATCAGAACCAGGTCTACACCCTGCCCAAGCACCTGGATGAAAAGGTCGCCCTGCTGCACCTGGCCAAGCTGGGCGCCAAGCTGACCGTCCTGACCCAGGACCAGGCCGACTATATCAACGTGCCGGTCGAAGGCCCGTTCAAGGCGGACCACTACCGTTACTAAGCTCTCCCCGAGGCCGGAACCGCGAGGTTCCAAGTGACGAGGGCGTCTTATGACGTCCTCGTCGTCGGGGCCGGCGCGGCCGGGATGACGGCCGCGATCGAGGCCGGGCGTCGCGGACGTCGGGTGCTGGTGGTCGATCACGCCGCCAACCCCGGCGAGAAGATCCGCATCTCCGGCGGCGGGCGCTGCAACTTCACCAATCTGGGCTGCGGCCCGGCGAATTTCCTGGGTGAGAACCCCCGGTTCGCCACCTCGGCCCTGCGTCGCTACACCCAGCACGACTTCGTCAAGCGCGTGGACCGGGCCGGCGTCGCCTGGCACGAGAAGACGCTGGGCCAGCTGTTCTGCGACGACAGCGCCAAACAGATCGTCCGCATGCTCACCGACGACATGGCGGCGGCGGGCGTGACCCTGAAGATGAAGACGGGCGTGGACCGCCTGGACCGGTCCGGCGACGGCTGGCGCGTCGTCCTGTCCGACGGAACCCAGGTCACGGCGACCGCCCTGGTCGTGGCGACGGGCGGTAAATCCATCCCCAAGATGGGCGCCACCGGCTGGGCCTACGAGGTCGCGCGCCAGTTCGACATTCGCGTCACCGAAACCCGACCGGCCCTGGTCCCCCTGACGTTCGAGGCCGGCCTGCTCGAAACCCTGATCCCGCTGGCGGGCGTGGCGGTGGACGCCACTGTGGCCTCGGTGCCCGAAGGGGCCAAGGCGCGCAAGGTCCGTTTCAGCGAGGCCATGCTGTTCACCCATCGCGGCCTCAGCGGACCGGCCATCCTGCAGATCAGCTCCTACTGGCGCGAAGGCGAGGCCATCGTCGCCGCCATGGCGCCGGGCCGTAATGTCTTCGACGAGCTGAAGGCCGCCAAGGCCGCCAACGGCCGCCAGGCCGTGCACACGGCCCTGGGCCATATCGTGCCGCGGCGGCTGGCGGAAAGCCTGTGCGAGCGGGAGGGCGCGGCGGGCAATCTGGCCGATCTGTCGGATGCGACGCTGCGGCGGCTGGATCAGGCGGTCAACGCCTGGAGCGTCAAGCCGGTCGGGTCCGAAGGCTATCGCACCGCCGAGGTGACCCTGGGCGGGATCGACACCGCCGCCCTGGACCAGCAGACCCTGGCCACCAAAACGGTTCCCGGCCTCTATTTCATCGGCGAGGCGGTCGATGTCACCGGCTGGCTGGGCGGCTATAATTTCCAGTGGGCCTGGTCCTCCGGCTGGGCCGCCGGTCAGGTCTGCTGAGCGGGGAACGGCCTGTGGCGCCACGACGCATGGCGGCGAGCCGGCCGGGCGCCTAGCTTGGATCCTGCGGAACGGGCCCCTCTGGCGTCTTCGCGATCCGGCGTATCCCTTCGCCGCATCGTATCGACGCGATGTCGGACCGCACGGATGCGTCGGCGCGACAGGTCTGTCCCCCTCCCGGCCGGTCGCGCCGACGCCCGAACCGACCCGATTCCTGACTGATCTGGAGCCCCGATGCCTCTTCTGATGTGCCCGAACGACAATTCCGCCATGCAGACGCTGGATCGGGACGGCGTGCAGTTCGACATGTGCCCCGCCTGCCGGGGCGTCTGGCTGGACCGCGGCGAACTGGAGAAGCTGATGGCTTCGGCGGCCGAGGACGGTCGCGCCTCTGCGACGCCCGCCGCGCCCCCGTCTCAGTCCCAGCCCCAGCCCCAGCCCCATTCTCAGCCCCAGTCCCAACCCTGGGGCGGAGGGCGTCCCTATGCCGACGACCGGGGCTACAGGGACGACCGGCGCGGCGATGATCGCCATCGGGACGACGACTATCGCTACAAGAAGAAGAAGCGCGACAGCATCTTCGACATCTTCGACTGAGGCTCAGACCTTCAGCCGGGCCGCCTGCATCAGGCTCTGCAGCGCCGCAGACGCTTCGGTATCGGCGTCCGCCGCCTGGCGGACTTCGGGGATCCGCAGCATCTTGACCGCTTCGGCGCGGGCGCGATCCGCGGCCGGCCCCAGGGGCGCGGTCTCGCCATTGGTCATCTTCATCAGGGCCGTCAGCTTCTGAACCGGCGTGGCCTGGGCCCGGCCGATCTGGGCCAGCAGTCCGGCGTCCGCCTCCAGGGTTCCGCCCAGGGCGCCGATGGCCGTCGAAATCTGTCTTTCATCCAGTTCGCCCAGCTGTACGGCCCGCACCGACCGCTGCAGTCGCGCCAGGACCAGCAGCTTCTGCGACACGCTGGGGCCGCCCGGCGCCGACTGGCGCATCTCGCTTTCCAGCCGGACGGAGGCCACGCAGGCGCTGAGCCAGCGCGCCGCCGCCCGCTTGTTGGCCCCTCCGGTGACGTTCTCGCACAGCCGCGTCAGCAGTTCGGCCTCGGACAGGGCGGTCGGGCATTGGCGGACATAGGCGCCGACGAAATCGGGCGTGACCAGGCTCTTGGATCGGTCGACGAAGGCGTTCTGCACCTCTTCCAGGGTCAGAAGCCGGCCCGCCGCCGCCGTCAGGGCCATGGCGAGGGTGCGCAGGATGTCGATCTCCCCCACCGGGTCATTGGGCCGCAGCCGCCGCGGGCTGGCCAGTTCGCGCGTCACCATCCGCGCCAGGGACGCCGACAGCTGCGGGAACTCGCCCCCCGCCAGACGCGCGCCCAGTCGCGCGGCGGGACCTTCGACCGCCGGCGTCATCAGGGCCATGCGGGAATCCAGACCGATCAGCCGTTCGACCTCTCGGGGGGCCACCATGCGCACCACTGCGGCCAGGCTGGCGCCGTGGTCCAGAGACGGGCCCAGGATTTCCGCCAGGTTCGCGCGCACCGCCAGCATTTCCGCCGCGATCTGTTCGACGGCGCCCACGACGAGCCCGCGCGCCGGCCCGGCCGGCGGCGCGGCGTCGATCATGTCCATCAGGCCGTCCAGCCGGTCCCGCGCCCCCTTGCGGTCGGCCAGGGCCTGGGCGACGACGCCGCCCATGACGAAGGCGCGGTCCGCCGACCCGCTCAACCCCTGCGCCAGCTCGGCGATCGACCGTTTTTCCAGCGACGGAAACAGGCCCGAGCGGCCCGCCTTCAGCAACCGTGCGACCGCATCCTCCGACAGCCGCTGGTAGTGGCGCACGACGCTGTGCAGGTCCTGGCCGCTGGCCTGGCTCTCCGGCACGGCGACCTTCTGGACGGCGTGCTGAAGCTCCACGCCGGAGGCGTCGAGTCGCTCGGCCAGGTCTGGCCGGTGCAGGAGTTCGAACGCCGTCGCCCCTTGGCGCTTCAGCCAGTCCTCCAGAACACGGCCGATCAGGGCGCGGGCGTGGGGCGTATAGAGTTCGGCCGGGGCGCTGCACGCCGGGCGAGCAGCCTCGACAGTCCTGGGCTTCTTCTTCTCCTCGGGCGCGCCGATCGTCAGGATGTTGAGGCTGTTGAACTCCATCGTGTCCGGATCCAGCGTCTCCTTGGTGACGCGGGCGGCGGCGGCCAGCCGGTCGCGCAGCTGGTCCTCGGCCGTTTCCAGGGCGTGTTTGCGGTCCTCGGTGGCGATCAACAGGGTCCAGCCCGCCGGAGCGGTCTTTCGGACATAGACTTCGTAGTGGATCGGACCGGCCATCTGGGATCATTGAGGCCCAAGGCTTTAAAGGGGGGTTTTCACGACGAATTTTCATCGCGCCGTTGGAAACGAACCCGGCTATCGTTGAAACATCCGGGTTGGCGGCCCATTTGCCTTAGCCCTAATGTGACCGTGATCGAACGGTTACGCTTGCCGTGCGTTCTCGTTCGCGGGAACGGGAAGTTCAGGAGAAGACAACCTTGGCCAACATCACCCTGGTCGATGACGACGAGAACATCGTGGCGTCCGTCTCGCTGGCGCTGGAAAGCCATGGCCACAAGATCACGGCCTACCACGACGGAGCCTCGGGTCTCGCCGCGCTGGAAAGCGCGCCGCCCGACCTCGTCATCCTCGACGTGAAGATGCCGCGCATGGACGGGATGGAGGTGCTGCGCCGCCTGCGTCAGACCTCGCAGATTCCCGTCATCATGCTGACGTCCAAGGACGAGGAGATCGACGAAATCCTCGGCTTCAACCTCGGCGCCGACGACTATATCCACAAACCCTTCAGCCAGCGGCTGCTGATCGAGCGGGTCAAGGCCCTGCTGCGTCGCACCGGCGCCGACGGCGTCGACCCCGAACCCTCGGCCGAAGTTTCCGGCAAGGCGATCAAGCGCGGCAAGCTGAGCATGGACCCGGCCCGTCACGAATCCACCTGGGACGGCAAGCCGGTGAAGCTGACCGTCACCGAATTCCTGCTGCTCCAGGCCCTGGCCCAGCGCCCGGGCTTCGTGAAGAGCCGCGACAACCTGATGGACGCCGCCTACGACGACCAGGTCTATGTCGACGACCGCACCATCGACAGCCATGTGAAGCGGATGCGCAAGAAATTCCGCGCCGTGGACAATGAGTTCGACGCGATCGAGACCCTGTATGGCGTCGGCTACCGCTACCGCGAAAGCTGATCTTCCCGTCGGGCGCGAGCCCGACGAGGAACCTGTCCGCCGGCCGAGGTTCCGCTTCGGCGGCTCGCGGCTGGGCGGCTTCATCCTGGCGCTCAACCTTCTGAGCCTGCTGATCCTGTTCGGCGGGGCGCTCGTTCTGAACGAATGGCGTCAGGGGCTGATCCAGGCGCGTCAGGAATCGCTGACCGTCCAGGCCGAACTGCTGGGCAATGTCCTGGGCGAACTGGGCATCAGCAGGGGCGTGCCGACCCCGGAGCTGGACGTGGGCGAGGCGGCGAAATGGCTGCGCGACAATTTCGTCCCGAACGGCCAGCGGGTTCGCCTGTACGACATCAACGGCCTGCCGGTCATCGACAGCTACGAGGTGACCGAGAACATCCCTGGCCAGGTCCTGCCGCCTGCGCGTCCCGCCGGCACGCCCCCCTCCGGGGAGATCGCCCAGAAGACCCTTCGCGACGCCGAACACAAGAAGGCCGTCGAGGCCGAGGTCGCCGCCGAGGTCGAGCGCGCCCTGGCCGGAGAGCCGCAGACGACCGTCCGGCGCAACGAATCCGGCGACCGCGTCGTCTCGGTCTCCATCCCCATCCGGCATGTCCGCCAGGTGCTGGGCGTGCTGACCCTGGAAGCCGGCAATGTCGATGAGATCCTGGACGATCAGAGACGGGCCCTGGTGCCTTTCGCCCTGGTGGCCCTGGCCGTGAACCTGCTGGCCTCCCTCTTGCTGCATCTGTTCGTGGCGCGGCCGGTCTTGAGGTTGGCGGCGGCGGCGGACCAGGTCCGGCTTCAGCGCGCCCGCGCCATCTCCCTGCCCGACCTGGAGGAGCGCAAGGACGAGATCGGCGACCTGGCCCGGTCGCTGGAGTCGATGACCGACACCCTGTCCACACGGATGGACGCCATCGAACGGTTCGCCGCCGACGTGTCGCACGAGATCAAGAACCCCCTGACCTCGATCCGTTCGGCGCTGGAGACCCTGCCCCTGGTCAAGACCGACGCCCAGAGGGAGAAGCTGACCAGTCTGCTGCAACAGGACGTGCGCCGCCTGGACCGGCTGATCACCGACATCTCCAACGCCTCGCGTCTGGACGCCGAACTGTCGCGCGACCGGCCCCGCGCCATCGAACTGAACCGTTTGCTGGCCGATATCGTCGGCGTCTATGAGACCACCGCCCGGCCGGACGATATTCCCGTCCGGTTCGAACCTCCGCCCCAGGGCCTCCGGGTCGCCGGCCGCGACGGCCCCC
Source organism: Brevundimonas sp. TSRC1-1 (assembly GCF_049898245.1). Lineage (NCBI taxonomy): Bacteria > Pseudomonadati > Pseudomonadota > Alphaproteobacteria > Caulobacterales > Caulobacteraceae > Brevundimonas > Brevundimonas sp. TSRC1-1. The sequence goes on along the minus strand of NZ_JAFCXI010000002.1, from coordinate 610,709 downwards.
TGGGACAGGTGTTCCGCAACCTGATCGACAACGCCCGCTCCTTCAGCCCCGCCGGCGGCGAGGTTCGGGTCGTGCTGGAAGAGGTCGAGGGCGACCTGCCCATCCGCATCCGCGTGGAGGACCAGGGGCCCGGGATTCCGCCCGAAAACCTGGAGACCGTGTTCGAGCGCTTCTACACCTCGCGGCCCAAGGGGGCGGCCTTCGGCTCCAACTCGGGCCTGGGCCTGTCCATCGTCCGCCAGATCGTCGAGGCGCATGGCGGCCGCGTCACGGCCGACAACCGGATCGGCGCAGACGGCCAGGTGATCGGCGCCCGGTTCGAGATCGGCCTGCCGTCCGCCGCGTCGCCCGGTCGTCGCTCATGACCGACCCGTCGCCCGTTCACGCCACCACGGTCGCCGTCCGCCGGGACGGGGCCTGGACGGCGGTGATGATCCTGGGTCCGTCGGGCGCCGGCAAGAGCGATCTGGCCCTGCGGCTGATCGGGCGGGGCTGGCGGCTGGTCAGCGACGACTATACCCGGGTCTGGGCGTCCGGCGGCGCGCTTCATGCGACCGCCCCGGCCGCCATCGCCGGCCGGATCGAGGCGCGCGGGGTCGGAATCGTGTCCGTCAGGACACGGCTGGTCGCCAGAGTCGTCCTGGCCGTCGCCTGTGTTCCCGAGGCGGTCGAACGGCTTCCGGAGCCGCAGACGCGGCGCTTCTGCGGGATCGACCTGCCCCTGCTGGCGCTGGACCCCCGCCCCGCCTCGGCCGTCGAGATGGTCGCAGTCGCGCTTCAGACGCTTTGAACCCGCGCATAACGGGTCTATGACACGCCTCTTGCGGTCCAAAACGGATGCGTCCGGCCTCCCTGGCGGGCGCGGGGAGGTCCGGGGACGGTTCAGGGCGGGATGCGAGTGAAGTTCTCATGATTGGCCTGGTTATCGTCACCCATGGGGGACTGGCCTCGGAGTTTCTTTCGGCGATGGAGCATGTGGTCGGGCCGCAGCGCGGCGTCGCGGCCATATGCATCGGGCCGGATGACGACATGGAGCGACGCCGTCGCGACATCGTCGACGCCGCCGCCGCCGTGAACGACGGCGACGGGGTGATCCTGTTGACCGACATGTTCGGCGGCACCCCCTCCAACCTGGCGATATCGGTGATGGAACAGACCCACGCCGAGGTCATCGCCGGCCTGAACCTGCCCATGCTGATCAAGCTGGCCAGCGTGCGCGGGCGCGAGACCCTGGAGGCCTGCGTGGCCCACGCCCAGGACGCCGGGCGCAAATACATCTCGGTGGCGTCCTGGGTGCTCGCGGGCGAAAAATGAGCGTGAAGACGACTCTCGACATCTGCAATACGCGCGGCCTGCACGCCCGCGCCTCGGCCAAGTTCGTCAAACTGGCCTCCAGTTTCGACAGCGAGATCCATGTCACCCGCGACGGCGTCTCGGTGGACGCCCGTTCGATCATGGGCCTGCTGATGCTGGGCGCCGGCATCGGCTGCAGCATCGAAGTCTCGGCCGAGGGCGCAGACGCCGAAGAGGCGATCGAGGCCCTGACGGACCTCGTCGCGCGCAAGTTCGACGAGGATCAGTAGGGGGCTTCCGCCCCCGGATTACAGGCCCAGGGCGCGGCGGATGTCGCGCCAGTCCACATATTTGAAGTTCTGGGTGCCCACATCGTTCACGTCGTCCTGGATGACGACCAGACCTTCGGGGAAGGGGCCGACCACGCCGCTGGCGGCGGCCAGGCCGTCCGTGCCGGTGACGCCGTCCACCACGCCGTCCACGATCTTGAACCGGCCCTCGTACTGCGGGGCGGCGCCGTCGATGCGCCAGACCGGGAAGGTCGAATCGCCCTGGCTGGACGCGATCAGATAGCGTTTGTCGCCGTCGGTCAGCGTGGTCAGCCCCTCGGCGTCGGCGACCAGGACGTCCCTGGCGATGGGCTGGACCAGGGTCCGCGCCGCGCCCGACGCCGGGTCGAGCCCATAGCGCCACAGGCCGACATTTTCCTCGTTGATATAGAGGGCGTCGGTGGCCTCGTCGGCGGCGCAGCCTTCGGAAATGGTTCCGATCTCGGCGCGATGCACCTCGCGCGAGACCGGCTGACCGGCCGCATCGACGCTCAGCACGAACTGCCGCAGCTCGCCCTCATGCCCCACCAGGACGGCGTGAACCTCGGCTCCCCGGCGCGCGAAACAGAAGCCGTAGGGTTCGATCACGTCGGTGGCGACAGCGCCCCAGGGGCGGACGGCGTTCTGGCCGGTCCCGGCCGGATCGAACAGATACAGCGAGATTCCCGTCTTGCCCGGCGTGCGGTCGCTGGCGCCCAGCACCAGCTGCGGCCGGCCGTCGATGTTCAATCCCTCGATCAGGTCGACATTGTTCAGCAGGCCTTCCGGCAGGAACTGCAGGATCCGGCCGTCGAAACCGTAGATGTAGAGGCCCGACTTCTTGTCCGTCCCGGCCACGAAGCCCTGAGTGGCCTGGCCCATCACCATGACCGGCGCAGCCGAGGCCCAGACGGCCGGATCGTCCGCCGCGTCCTGGCCGGCCGTGCCGACCGAGGGGGTTTCCAGCACGGCCTGGACCGGCGCGCCCGGCCCGACGAAGCCTTCGCCCTCGCCCTGGAAATCGACCTCGCGGGTTGCGCAGGCGGTCAGGGCCAGAAGGCAGACGGCGGCGGCCAGCGCGGCGCCGCGCTTGATCGACGAATTCATCGGATGCTCCTCCCAAGGGATGGGGCCGGAGACCATGAACCTCGGCTGCGGGTCAAGGTCGAAGACGCCGCAGGTCGGGCGCTCGGGAACGTCGTCGATCTGAATACGGATCAGTTGTCATGCTGGAGATTCAAAATCTCATGATGGACGTCGCGAAACCTTCGTGGACGCGTCGCCGCACATCTCTAAGCGCGGCTTTATCGTCGAAGGCCAAAGCCCGACGTTTGGGGAATTTCATCATGAGACTGCAACTGCTCGCGGGCGCGTCGCTCGCGTCTATGGCCTCGCTGGCGTTCGCCGGCGTCGTCCAAGCTCAAACCTCGCCCGCGACGCAGGCGCCGGTCACCGCGCTTGAAGAAATCGTCGTCACCGGCGAACCGGCGATGCGTAACCGCACCGACGACGTCGTGCCGACCCTGTCCTACGACCTCGACTATTTCCAGCGCTTCGAGCCGCTGACCGCCGGCGACGCCCTGAAGCGCGTGCCTTCGGTGACCTTCCTGTCGGACGTCCTGGAATCGGACGGCGTGCGCATGCGCGGCCTGGATTCGGCCTATACGCAGATCCTGATCAACGGCGAACGCGTGCCCGGCGCCGGCGTCGATCGCTCCTTCTTCGTCGACCGCATCCCCGCCGAACTGATCGAACGGGTCGAAGTCGTCCGCTCGTCCTCGGCCAATCGTTCGGGCGACGCGGTCGCCGGCGCGATCAACATCGTTCTGCGCGACGCCCTGTCGCTGGACGGCGGCTATGTCCGCCTCGGCGCCCTGCACTGGGAAGACAGTGAATACGGCCAGTGGGGCGGCGCTTACGGCGCCGTCTGGGGCGGTCAGGTCGGTCCCGGCCGTCTGCTCGTAGGCGGCAATATCCAGGATCGCCGCAATCCGAAGCAAAAATACAGCCAGCGTTTCGACGAGCCGAACGGCACGCTCGACAACACCGAAGTCCAGACCGATACGCGCGACGGCACCGATTACTCGTTCAACGGCTCCTATGACGTCGATGTCGCCGGCGGCCGCCTGGAGCTGTCCGGCGTGTTCGTTCGCACCGACCGCTATCAGGACGAGGATTCCATCGAATACGTCGATGGCGTTGAGACAGACGCGAACATCAGCACAATCAACGACAACGACGTCGATATCCGCACTGACAACCTGTCGCTGAACCTGCGTTATGCGCGTGAGATGCTGGGCGGCGAGACCAAGTTCAAGTTCGGCTACGCCTCCATCAAGGACGAACAGTACGAGTACGAATACGAGTCGGAATATCTGCGCGACAAGGTGGTCTATCCGGACGAAGATCGCTTCACCGCCGATGCGACCCAGACCGACATCGAAGACAAGGAACTGAGCGGCGCACTTGAGCACAAGCGCGCCTTGATCGGCGACACCGAACTCGAGTTCGGGGTCCAGTGGAACCAGAAAGACCGCGACACCTCGATCACCGAGCCCGACCGCGTGCGCTTCAACGTCGCCAATGGCTCGACCAATGGCGCGACCGCCTGGAGTTTCGGCGTCTTCAAACCGACCGACGGCGGCCTGAGCAAGATCGAGGAAACCCGCATCGACCCCTACGTCATGCTGTCGGGTGAGAACGGTCCCGCCAAATGGGAGGCCGGTCTGCGCTACGAAATGACCGACACCACCATCACCGACGAAACCGTGGCCGCCGCCGACCGCGTCAACGACCAGGACTACGCCATCCTGCTGCCGTCAGTGAGCGTGCGCTGGAGGCTGTCCGAGACCGACCGGATCACCGCATCGGCGGCCCGCACCGTGCGTCGCCCTGGGTTCGACTTCCTCTCTCCGGCCCTGTTGACCGGCGAATACGGGGACAACGACTTCCTGGGCAATCCGGACCTGGAACCTGAAAAGGCTTGGGGCGCGGACCTCGGCTTCGAGCGTCGCCTGGGGCGCCGCGGCGTCATCGGGATCAACGCCTTCTACCGCGACATCACCGACCTGATCGAAGTGACCAACACGGGCGCCTATTCCGAACAGGCGCAGGACGACTATGACGAGGCCATCGACGACGGCGACACGCCGGAAGAAGCGGCCGAAAAATTGGTCTCCTACGTCCTCACGGCGGAAAATGTCGGGGACGGACAGGTCTGGGGCGTCGAGTTCGACCTGTCGACGCCGCTGGACTTCATCGGCATGGAGCACACCGGCGTCTTCCTGAACTACTCGTGGCTGGACAGCTCGGTCGAAGACTTCATGGGCGACCGCCGCTTCAACTCCCAGTCCGACTATGTCTTCAACGTCGGCTTCACTCAGGACATCCCGTCCTGGGGCGCAGCCTTCGGCGCCACCTATCGCAAACAGGGCGACGCCAAGGAGCGGATCGTCGGGGAAGAAGTCGTCACCAGCTATGGCGGCGACCTCGAAATCTTCGTCGAGAAGCAGGTCGCCTCGAACGTGGTGCTTCGCCTGACCGGCTCGAACCTGCTCGACTCGTCCAAGGACGAGGTGTTCGACAAGTTCAACACCATCAAAGACCAGATGGCCCGCGACTACGACGAATACGAACTGGAGACCGAAAGCGCCGGTCCGTGGTTCCAGCTCGTCGCCCGGATGGCCTTCTAAGCGCCATCCAGGACACTGCAGAAAGGGCCGGACGGCGACGTCCGGCCCTTTTTCATGGGCGATGCGCGCCGCGCTTCCGGGCGGCTTGACGACGGGCCTCGTCATGAGGTCTGGGTATCGGAGACCACCCCCGCTCCGCTGGTTCGCCCCTTGCAGATCCTGGCGAACCTGGGCGGCGGACGCCCCAGATTGAAACGGATCGACCGAATGTTTCTCGAAGGCGAGGTCAACTGGACGCTGATCTTCGGCATCACGGCCGTCGTCGGCTACGCCCTCGCGGCCGTCGCCCTCTGGTTCGCCGTGACCCACGGCGCCCGCCACGCCAGCGCAAGCGACCAGCTCGACATCGTCCAGAAGGTGGCCGAATCCTCCGACAGACGCCTGTTCGAGACGATGAACGCCGTGCCCGTGGCCATGGTCGAGACCGACAGCACCGGCAAGTTCGTCTTCGCCAACCGCGCCGCCCATCAGCTGCTGGGCCGTCGCGACGCCGAACTGCTGGGCCTGCGCTTCCATTCTGCGACCTGGGGCATCACCTTCCCGGACGGCAAGCCGATCCCCGCCGACCTGCTGCCCAGCGCCCGGGCCCTGCGCGGCCAGACGGTGCGGGGCTTCCAGCATCTGATGATGAACGCCGCGACCCGCAAGAAGATGCTGGTTTCGGTCACGGCCATGCCGATCGAGAACGAACGGGGCCAGATCACCGGCTCCATCGCCGCCATCGTCGAGACCGACGTCCTGACCACCCCCGCCATCGAACCGCCGCCGCCCCCGCCGCCGCCCGCCGCCCGGCCCAGCCTGGCCGACCGGGTGTTCGACGCCGCCTCCGGCGCCCTGGTGGTGGTCGACGCCGACGGCCGCATCCGCCAGGCCAACCGCACCGCCCTGATCATGCTGGGGCGCGGCGAGGGGGTGACGGGTTCCGACTTCGCCGACCTGTTCCTGCCGCTCGACCGTCGCACCGAGGGCCGCCAGGCCTTGCGCGCCGCCCTGAACGCCGATGACGGCGAGGCTGCGCCGATCGAGACGGTGGACGCGGACGGCGCGGGGATCCGCTGGACCCTGACCCCCCTGGCCGACGAGGCGGATCGTCCGGACGCCGTCCTGCTGGCCGGCGCCCCCTTGGCCGACATCGCCCCGACGGAGACCGGCTCTGAAACCGCAGAACCGGCCCCTCTGTCCGATGCGCCGGAAGACGACGCCGGCCAGGACGATCCGCGCGATCCCGTCGCCGAGGCCCTTCAAACGGCGCAGGCGGACTTCTCGCGCCGCGAGAGCGAAATCCTGGCCGCCCATAATCAGGCCCTGCTGGACACGGTCGCCGAGGCCGCGCGCGCCGAACAGGCGGTTCGCGCCGAGCTGGAGGCCGAACGGCGCATGGCCAATGTCGGCCGTCTGGCCGGCGGCGTGACCCATGATTTCAACGCCCTTCTGGGGGTCATGACCTCGGCCCTGGACATGATGCTGCGCCATGCCGACGAGCCCGAGCGCATCCGCCGCCTGGGCCAGGCGGCCCTGGCCGCCGGTCAGCGCGGCGAACGCCTGACCCGCCGCCTCAGCGCCTTCTCGCAGGACGAGGACCGCACCAATCTTCAGCGGCTGGACGTCGGGATCTTCCTGGCGGGCCTGGAGACCAAGCTGCGTCTGCTGTCGGGGCCGTCGATCGATCTGATGATCGAAACCCCGGCCCAGCCGGCCTTCGCCCGGATCGATCCGGCGGCCTTCGAGGCGGCGGTGCTGGCCCTGACGCGAAACGCGGTCGAGGCGTCGAACGGCGTCGGGTCGGTCGCGGTGCGGCTGGCGGTGATGGCCGACGACAGCCTGAGACTGAGCGTGCGCGATTCCGGCCCCGGCATGGACGCCGACACCCTGCGCCGCGCGGCCGAGCCCTTCTTCACCACCCGGCCGGACGCGGCCGGCCTGGGCCTGTCGCAGGCCTTCGCCTTTGCGCGCCAGTCCTCGGGCGCCCTGGCGATCGACAGCACGCCGGGCGAAGGGGCGGAGGTCTCCGTCACCCTGCCCCGCGCGGAGCAGCAGGACGCGGACGCGAGCGAAAATACGGGCCAGACGGACGAACCGGCGCCTGAAATCGCCTCCTGACGGCTTCCTCCCCCTGCAAAGGTCGATTCCGGCGTCCCATATGTCGCCCGGCGGTTGACCCCTGCGGGGTCGGCGCTAGTGTCCGCCCGCCTGCCCCCACGCGCCAGAAGACCAGAGGATATCATGGCCGAAGCCCCCGTTCCCTACGACGTCGTCATCATCGGCGGAGGGCCCGGCGGCTATAACGCCGCGATCCGCGCCGGCCAGCTGGGCCTGAAGGTCGCCTGCGTCGAGATGCGCGCCACCCTGGGGGGCACCTGCCTGAACGTCGGCTGCATGCCGTCCAAGGCCCTGCTCCACGCCTCGGAAATGTTCGACGCCGCCAACAGCGAGTTCGCCAAGATCGGCATCGAGGTCCAGCCCAAGCTGAACCTGGGCCAGATGCACAAGGCCAAGGACGACAGCGTCACCGCCCTGACCAAGGGGATCGAGTTCCTGTTCAAGAAGAACAAGGCCGACTGGATCAAGGGCCGCGGCAAGATCGTCGCCAAAGGCAAGGTCGAGGTGACCGCCGCCGACGGTTCGGTCCAGGCGCTTGAGGCCCGGAACATCGTCATCGCCACCGGCTCGGAGCCCACCCCCCTGCCGGGCGTCGCCTTCGAGGCGGGCAAGGTGATCGATTCCACCGGCGCCCTGTCCCTTCCGGCCGTGCCGAAGAAGCTGATCGTCATCGGCGCCGGCATCATCGGCCTGGAGCTGGGGTCGGTCTGGCGCCGCCTGGGCGCCGAGGTGACGGTGGTCGAATTCCTGGACCGGATCACCCCCGGCATGGACACCGAGGTCGCCACCGCCTTCCAGCGCACCCTGACCAAACAGGGCATGGTCTTCAAACTGGGCGCCAAGGTCACGGGCGCCAAGCCGGTCAAGGACGGGGTCGAACTGACGGTCGAGCCCTCGGCCGGCGGCACCGCCGAAACCCTGAAGGGCGACGTCGTCCTGGTCGCCATCGGCCGTCGCCCCTATACGGACGGCCTGGGTCTGGAGACCATCGGCGTCACGCCGGACAAGCGCGGCTTCATCGACCATGATCACTTCAAGGTCGCCGGCCAAGTCAACGAGGGCGGCGTCTGGGTGATCGGCGACGTGACCCACGGCCCGATGCTGGCGCACAAGGCGGAGGAAGACGCGGTCGCCGTGATCGACACCATCGCCGGCAAATACGGCCACGTCGACTACGCCCTGGTCCCCAGCGTGGTCTACACCTTCCCCGAAGTGGCCTGGGTCGGTCAGACCGAGGATCAGCTGAAGGCCGCCGGCGTCGCCTACAAGAAGGGCAAATTCCCCTTCACCGCCAACAGCCGCGCCAAGATCAACCACGAGACCGACGGCTTCGTGAAGGTTCTGGCCGACGCCGCCACCGACAAGGTTCTGGGCGTCCACATCATGGGTCCGCAGGCCGGCGAGATGATCCACGAGGCCGCCATCACCATGAGCTTCGGCGGCGCCTCGGAAGACATCGCCCGCACCTGCCACGCCCACCCGACCCGTTCGGAAGCCGTCCGCCAGGCGGCCATGGACGTCGAAGGCTGGATGATGCAGGCCTGATCCGCCGCGTCCCCGACGGACGTCTGACATGAAAAAGGCCCGCTCGGCAGTCGCCGGGCGGGCCTTTTTTGATCTTGTCCGGCTTGGACTCAGGCGGCCCAGACGGTCCGGGCGTCCCGAGACTGGCTGTCCGCATCCGGCTCGCCGATGCGGAAGCGCGACACCAGCTCGGCCAGTTTTTCCGCCTCCTGGCTCAGCGCCTGGTTGGCGGCGGTGGTCTGTTCGACCATGGCGGCGTTCTGCTGGGTCGTCTGGTCCATCTGGTTCACGGCGACATTGATCTCGGCCAGACCCACGGCCTGTTCCTGGGCCGAGGCGGCGATTTCGCCCGCCAGCTGGTTGATCTCGGCCACCTGGTTGATCAGGGCGGTCAGGGCGCCGCCGGTCTGGGACACCAGCCGGGCGCCTTCGCCGACGCTGGCGCCCGAGGCGGCGATCAGGCCCTTGATCTCGCGCGCGGCGTCGGCGGAACGCTGGGCCAGGGCGCGCACTTCCGACGCCACCACGGCGAAGCCGCGGCCGGCCTCGCCGGCCCGCGCCGCCTCGACGCCCGCGTTCAGGGCCAGAAGATTGGTCTGGAAGGCGATCTCGTCGATGACGCCGATGATCTCGCCGATCCTGCCCGAGGTCGCCTCGATCTCGCCCATGGCGGCGGTGGTGTCGGCGATGATCCGCTCGCGCGTTCCGGCCCCGCCGCGCGCCTGGGCGGTGATCTCGGCGGCGGACCGGGCGCCCTCGGCCGTCTTGCGGACAGTGACGGTGATCTGATCCAGGGCGGCGGCGGTCTGTTCCAGGGCGGCGGCCTGGCGTTCGGTGCGGCGCGACAGGTCGTCGGTGGCCGTGGACACCTCGGCGGTTCCGGCGCGCATCGCCCCGACCAGATCGACGATATCGGCCATGGTGGCGGCCAGGGTGTCGGCGGCGGTGTTGTAGTCGTCCTTCAGCTTGCGGCTGCGCTCGGCGAAGCTGGCGGTGATGCGGTGGTTCAGGTCGCCGCGCGCCAGGGCCGCCAAACCCTGGCCTAGGGCCCCGACCACGACGGCGTCTTCCTCGGCCAGGCGTTCGCGCTCGGCCTCGCTGGCGGCGTGGGTGGCGCGGGCGGTTTCGCGCATCGCCTCGGCCTCGGTCTCGGTCGCCTTCTGGCGCACGGCGGCGTCGCGGAAGGCGATGACGGCGCGCGCGATCTGACCGATGTCGTCGCCGCGCGAGACCCAGGGGGCGTCGAAGTCGGTGCGGCCCTGACGCAGGGCCTCCATCCGCTCGCACAGGGCCTGCAGCGGCGAGAACATGCGGCGCGAGGCGACCAGACAGCCGCCCACCACCAGCAAGGTGACGACGACGCCGCAGATCAGCAGGCCGGCCATCATATGGTTCACCGAGGCCATGAAGTCGGCCTTGGGAATGCCGACATACAGCACGCCGATGGTCTGGCCGGCGGCGTTCTTGATCGGGTCGTAGGCGACGAAATAGGGCTTGCCCAGGATGTCGGCCTGACCACGATAGGGTTTGCCGGACTTCAGCACCGCGTCATAGACGGGGCCGGGCTTGAGTTTGGTGCCGACAGCGCGCGAACCGTCGTCCTTGACCACATTGGTCGTGACCCGCAGGTCGTCCATGAAGACCGTCGCCGTGCCCCCCACCAGGGCCTTGATCCGATCGACCGGTTCGACGAAGTCGTTCATCGGCGTGGAGCCGACATACAGTCGGCCGTCCCGCGCCGAAAACCCGTCGCCGTAGTCGGCCAGCACGTCCCAGGCGACGCGCATATTGGCCTCCTGGCGTTCGGCGGCGCTGGCCTCTGCATCCCGGGTCAGCAGCACCACGGCCACCGCCAGCAGGATCGCGGTAAGGGCGGCCAGGGCGCCGATCACCATGAGGGCGATCTTGGCCGAAAGGGAAAGCGCGCTGGGTTTCATCGCCGTATCCAGTGGAGGCTTCGGGTCTTCAGTCAAGCATCCCTGACATGAGCAAGGTTAAGAACCTTCCCCGACGGCAATACTCTCTCTCATCTCGATGTGAGCATTCCCTTGAGCCTGTAGAGGGCCTCCAGCGCCTCGCGCGGGGTCAGGGCGTCGGGGTCCACGGCCCCGAGCGCCGTCTCGACCGGCGAGGGCGCAAGGACCGGCGCCGGTTCCGCCAGGGCGAACAGCGGCAGGTCGTCCAGACGGGCGGTCGCCGCCTTCTCCCCTTCCAGCCGTTCGAGCACGGATCTCGCGCGGGCGACCACGGCGCCCGGCACGCCCGCCAGTTTGGCCACCTGCACCCCATAGGACCGGTCCGCCGCCCCCGGCGCCGCCTCGTGCAGGAAGACGAGATCGCCGTTCCACTCCTTGGCCACCATGGACAGGTTGCAGACATGGTCCAGCCGCGTCTCCAGCTGGGCCAGCTCGTGATAGTGGGTGGCGAACAGGGTGCGCGCCCTATTGGTCTCGTGCAGGGCCTCCGCCGTGGCCCAGGCGATGGCCAGGCCGTCATAGGTCGCCGTGCCGCGGCCGATCTCGTCCAGAACGACGAAACTGCGCGGCGTGGCCTGGGTCAGGATGGCGGCGGTCTCGACCATCTCCATCATGAAGGTGGACCGCCCCCGCGCCAGGTCGTCGCCCGCCCCGACCCGGCTGAACAGCCGGTCCACCACGCCCAGACGCATCGACCGCGCCGGCACGAAGGCCCCGGCCTGGGCCAGGATCACCAGCAGGGCGTTCTGGCGCAGGAAGGTGGATTTACCGGCCATGTTCGGCCCGGTGACGATGGCCAGACGGGCGCAATCCGCCCCGGAGCCGTCCAGCCGCGCATTGTTGGGCGTATAGGGATCGCCGGCCGCCTTGACCGCCGCCTCGACCACCGGATGCCGCCCGGCCTCGACGGAGAAGGCCAGGCTGTCGTCCACTACCGGCCGGGTCGCCCCGACCTCCTGCGCCCATTCCGCCAGGGCCGCGTGGGCGTCCAGTTCGGCCAGGGCCTCGGCGACCGCCTGCAGCGGTTGGGCCAGACGGGCGACCTCGCGCCGCCAGGTCTCGAAGGTCTCGGCCTCGATGGCCAGGGCGCGGTGGCCGGCCTGGCTGATCCTGGCGTCCAGTTCCGACAGTTCGACGGTGGTGAACCGCACCTGGCTGGCCAGGGTCTGGCGGTGGATGAAGGGGCTGTCCGGCCCGGCCCGCAGCAGGCCTTCCGCCGCCTTGGCCGAGGTCTCGAGGAAATAGCCCAGGACGGCGTTGTGCTTGACCTTGAAGGCCACGCCGGACTCGGCCACGGCGCGCGCCTCCAGATCCGCCACCACCCGGCGGCTGTCGTCGCGCAGGGTGCGGGCGGCGTCCAGTTCGGGACGATAGTCGGGGCGCACGAAACCGCCGTCGCGCGCCAGGTGGGACGGCTCGTCCACCAGGCCGTCGATCAGATCGGCCTTCAGCCGCGAGACCTCGGGCGACAGGCTCAGCCGGTCCAGGGCCAGCGCGATGCGGCGCGGCTGACCTGTGATCGGATCCACCTGGCCGATGAACAGGCCGGCCACGCCCTCCGCTATGGTCAGGCCGACCCGCACCGCCGCCAGATCGCGCGGACCGCCGCGTCCCAAGGCCAGCCGCCCGACCGCGCGGGCGATGTCCGAGGAGGCCTTCAGCCCCTCGCGCAGGTTGCGGCGCAGATCGCGCCGCTCCAGCAGCCATTCGACCGCGTCGAGCTGTTCGTTGATCGCCAGCGGATCGCGCAGCGGCCGGGCGATCCGTTCCGCCAGGGCCCGCGCCCCGCCCGAGGTGACGGTCCGGTCGATACAGGCCAGCAGCGAGCCTTCGCGCTCGCCCCGCTGGGTCCGGTCGATCTCCAGACTGGTCCGCGTCGCCGGGTCGATGGCCAGAAAACCGCTCTCGCCCAGCCGGCGCGGCGGGGCCAGGGCCGGGACCTTGCCGGCCTGGGTCGTCTCCAGATAGGCGGCGATCAGGCCCAGAGCCGATATCTCGGCCTCCTCGAAGGCGCCGAACCCGTCCAGGGCCGCCACCCCGTACAGCCGCTCGACCCGCGCCTGGGCCGCCTGGGGCTCGGCGATGGCGCTGGCCAGGGCCTGGACCACGCCGCCGGACCCATCCAGGGCGTCCCGCGTCGCCGGGTCCGAATAGATCCGGTCCGTGACCAGAACCTCGGACGGACGAAACGCCGCCAGGGCCGCGCCCAGGTCCTCCAGCGCACAGGCGACGCTGTCCACGGCCCCGGACGACAGCTCCACCACCGCCACCGCCGCCCGCCCCTTGCGCACCGCCACGGCCGCCAGACGATTGGCGCCCCGCGCATCCAGCAGACTGTCCTCGGTCAGGGTGCCCGGCGTCACCACCCGCACCACGCCGCGATGGACCACGGCCTTGCCGCCGCGCTTTTTGGCCTCAGCGGGATCTTCCAGCTGTTCGCAGATGGCGACCTTGTGGCCCAGGCGGATCAGCCGGGCCAGATAGCCCTCCATGGCGTGAACCGGCACCCCGGCCATGGGGATGTCCTCGCCCTGGTGCTTGCCCCGCTTGGTCAGGGTGATGCCCAGGGCGGCGGCCGCCACCTCGGCGTCCTTGAAGAACAGCTCGTAGAAATCCCCCATGCGGAAGAAGAGTATGGCGTCCGGCTGTCCGGCCTTGGCCGTCAGATACTGCGCCATGAAGGGCGTCGCCCCTTCCAGCGAGGCGGCGACTTCAGGCGAATGTTCGGGGGAGGGAAAAGCGGGCGCGTTCATGTGCCGTCAGGGTGACGGATCGCAGCCGACCGCTCAAGCCCGTTAACGGCTCTTGCACAGGCTTGTCACCCCTGCGATAGGCCGTGTCAGGCGGTTAAGGGAACACGGTGAGACACCGTGGCTGTGCCCGCAACTGTAGGCGGCGAGAGCGTCGTCCGTCCGGGGTCTCGACCCCGGCGCCACTGGGTGACTGGGAAGGCGAGGACGGCGGTTTATGACCCGCAAGCCAGGAGACCTGGCCGCCTGACGTCGCTCGTCCGCTGTCCGGGACCAGACAGAGGCGCGGGGACTATTCTCGTCGCAGCGACCCGATCTTGCGCCGTCCGGACCGTTCAGGCCCGGCGGATCGGCTCGCTCATACCGGTTCCTCGCGCGCACTCGCGGAGCCGACATCGGGGATTCTCGCTCAATGAAGCGCTCCATTCTTCTCTCCACGGCGGCCCTGTCCGCCGCCTTCGCCGCGCCCGCCTTCGCCTTTGACGAGGCGACCCAGCTGGACGACGTCGTCATCACCGCCACCCGCATCCCGGCCATCGTCGCCGATACGCCCGGCGCCCGCGTCATCGACGGCAAGACCATCGAACAGCGCGGCGCGATCTTCGCCGCCGACATCCTGTCGGACGTCCCCGGCCTGTCGGTGACCCGTTCCGGCGCCTTCGGCGGCGTGGCTCAGGTCCGCATGCGTGGTGCGACGCCCGGCAAGACCCTGGTCCTGGTCGACGGCGCGCCCGTCAACGATGCGGCCGAGCCCAACGGCGCTTATGATTTCTCCAGCTTCGAGCTGGCCGACATCGAGCGCATCGAAGTGCTCAGCGGCCCGCAGTCGTCGCTGTGGGGATCGGACGCCATCGGCGGCGTGATCGCCTTCACCACCAAGGAGATCAAGGGCCTGCGCGCCGAGGCCGAGGCCGGCAGTTTCGACACCGTGCGCGGCCGCCTGGCCGCCGGGGTCGCCAACGAGACCTATGCCGTCAGCGCCTATGTCTCGCACTTCGACACCGACGGGATCTCCGCCGCCGACGAGGCTGACGGCAATCCCGAAGCCGACGGTTTCCGCAGCACGACCCTGGGCGCCAAGGGCCGCTACGCCTTCTCGGACCTGGTCAAGGTCGACGGCTCGGTGCGCTGGAACAAGTCAAAGGCCGACCTGGACGGTTTCCCGGCGCCGAACTACGCGCTGGCCGACACCGACGATACGCAGGAAAGCGAGCAATGGTCGGGGTTTGGCCGGGCGGCCGCCAAGGCGTTCGGCCTGAACCATCAGTTCAGCGTCTCGGCGTCGGATCTGGATCGCAGCTCGGTCAGCGACGGCTTCGGCTCGACCTTCACCGGCGACCGCCAAGCCTATCGTTGGCAGGCCAATGGCGCGACACAGGATATCGACTATGCGTTCGGCGTCGAACGCAACGAGGCGTCGGCGGCCCTGTCGTCGGGCCTGTCGCGCGACCTGTCGATCACCTCCGTGTTCGGCGTGGCCCAGTATGACGTCGGCGCCCTGAACCTGACCGGGGGCCTGCGTTACGACGACACCGACGATTTCGGATCCAAGACGACGGGCCGGGTTTCGGCGGCCTATGATCTGGCCGGCGGCTTCATCCTGTCGGGCGCCTATGGCACGGGCTTCAAGGCGCCGACCGTCAGCCAGGCCCTCTGCGACTACTGCTACGCGCCCCTGCCCTGGCCGGAGCTGAAGCCGGAAACCGCCGACAGCGTCGAGATCGCCCTGGGCTGGGCCTCGGGCGATGGTCGGTTCGACGGTCGCGCGACCCTGTATCGCCTGAACGTCGAGGACCAGATCACCTATACGGCTGGTCGCTACATCAATGTGGCCAAGACCCGTTCGGACGGGGTCGAGCTGGAAGGCCGTGCGCTGTTGGGCGCCGGCTTCGACCTGACGCTGGCCTATGCCTGGACCGACGCCGAGGACCGCACGACGGGCGCCCGCCTGTTGCGTGTGCCCGAGCACGCCGGTTCGGCGACCCTGGGCTGGACGGGCGACCGGGTCTCGGGCGCGCTGACGGTGCGGGCGGAAGGCGACCAGGACGATTCCGGCGGCTTCTCGACCGTGGCCCGCGAGGGCTTCGTCACGGCCAATCTGAACGCCGCCTACGAATTGACGGACAAGGTCACGTTGACGGCACGAATCGAGAATCTGGCCGACGAACACTACCAGCAGGTGCTGGGCTATGGCGAACCCGGCCGCTCGGCCTATGTCGGGGTCAGGCTGCGCTACTGATCCGCGCGCGGGCGTCGGCGGTGAAGGCCGCCGGCGCCTCGAGCGCCAGTTCCGGCCAGCTCAGGTCAGGGCCGGGCGCGTGGGCGGCGGCCAGGATGGCGCGCAGTTCGGCCGCCGAGGCCACGCTGGCGACCACCCGGTCCACCGCCTTCAGCGAAAACGCATAGGCCAGGGCCGCCTGCATCGGATCGCAGCGCCGTTCGGCCAGACGCCGGCGCGTCCGCGACAGGGCCTGGGCGTAGTTGGCCAGATGGGGCGGCAGTTCATCGCCGACCGCGAACAGAAGTCCGCCGGCGAAGACCGAGGCCAGGTGCACCTCGGCGCCGCCGGCCTTGATCTCGTCCAGCACGCCCTCGGCGGCGGCCCGCTGGTCCAGCAGATTGCAGGAAATCTGAACCACGTCGGCCTCCAGCCGGCGCGCCAGCAGGGCCGGGCCGTCCTCGACCGTGGCGCAGAAGCCGATGCTGCGGAACAGGCCGCGGGTCTTCAGGGATTGCAGCCGGTCCCACAGGGCGCGGCCCTCGGCCCCGGCCAGGTCGGCGGCGTTATTGACCAACAGGGCCTCGCCGCGCGGCAGGCCCATGCGTTCCAGCGACCGGCGCGCCCGCGCCTCGACCCGATCCAGGCCTTCGCTCAGGGCCACGGTTTGAACCGTCACGCGGAAGGGCGAGGGGAAGGGCCAGGCCTGGCCCAGCAGCCGTTCGCCGTCGCCGCCCGGTTTGGTCGCGATCATCTTGACGCCGGCGTCCGCCCCCGTCTGCAACAGGAAGCGCATGGCGTCCTCGCGCGCGCCCGACGGCGCGGCCATGAACGGATTCAGGGCGCGTCCCGGCTCTGTCACCACGGCGAGAGCCAGGCGATCTATGGGCGAAGGCGCCGAAGGGGTGGCGGGGGAATGCGTCACATTCCCATCTTGCACCCCCAAAGCTTAAAGGAGGTTGAGCGAGACGTTACGCGAGTCTTACCTGGAGATCGTCGGTATGGCGGATCAGGCGTCGGCGTCGGGCTGCCGATCCGGGTGCGCCGCCCCGAAGGCGGGGTGGTCCAGCGCCCGCGTCTCCACCGCCAGAAGCCCCGGCCAGGCCTCGAGCGCCATGTTGAACCGCCGCGCGGAATAGAGCTGCGGCATCAGATAGCAGTCGACCAGGCCCGGCCGGTCGCCGAAACTCCACCCCTGGCCGTGGCGGCCCACCAGGATCTCCAGGGCGTCGAAGCCCGGCGCGATCCAGCGCGCGGCCCAGGCGTCAACGGCGGCCTGGTCCGCCCCGAAATCCTCGCGCAACGACCTGAGGACGCGCAGATTGTTCAGCGGATGAATGTCGCAGCCGATCAGGGCGGCCATGGCCCGGACACGGGCCCGGTCGGCCGGCCCCTTCGGCAACAGGGCCGGCTCGGGATGAACCTCGTCCAGCCATTCCAGAATGGCCGGGCTCTGGGTGACGACCTGGTCCCCGTCCTGCAGGGCCGGCACCATGCCCTGAGGGTTCAGGGCCAGATAACCGGCCGCCTTTTGCTCGCCCTTGCGCAGGTCATGCGTCGCCGTCTCATAGGCCAGGCCCTTGAGGCCCAGGGCGATGCGGACCCGGTAGCTGGCGCCCGAGCGCCAATAGCCGTGCAGGATCATCAGACGATCTTGAAGCTCAGGGGCGCCAGGCCGTCGATGGTCACGACCACCGCGTCGCCGCACGCCAGGGGTCCGACGCCCGACGGGGTGCCGGTGAAGATCAGGTCGCCCGCCTGTAGCGACCACAGTTTCCCGGCCGCCTCGACGATCTGATCGGGGTTCAGGATCATGTCGTCCAGGGTGCTGGACTGTTTCGTCTCGCCGTTGACGCTCAGGGCGATCACCCCCGCCGGGGCCGGAAGCGGTCCCAGGGTCAGGGCGCCGCAGGGCGCCGACTGGTCGAACCCCTTGGCTGCATCCCACGGCCGCCCGGCCGCCTTCGCCTCGGCCTGAAGATCGCGACGGGTCAGGTCGCAGCCGACCGCCCAGCCGATGATCCGCCCGCCCTCGCCGATGGCCGCCACCAGTTCGGCCTCGAAATGCAGATTGTCCGTCGCCGACGGATAGGCCGGGTCGGCCCCGTCCGACACCAGGGCGTCGCCGGGCTTGGAAAAGAAGAAGGGGGACTGCTTGTCCGGGTCCGACCCCATTTCGCGCGCATGGGCGGCGTAGTTCTGGCCCACGCACAGGATGCGGCGAACCGGGAAGCGCCGGGCGTCGCCGGTGATCGGCAGGGTCGGCAGGGGGCGGGGGGCGAACAGCAGGTCGGTCATCTCCCCTATCTAGAACGGCGAAACGCGCCTGACGAGGCCGGGGATCACGGGTGGGCGAAGGGAACCTCGCGCCGGGTGTAGCGTTCCGAAACGGGGTCCCCTATTCTATTGCCAAGCTTGAAACCGGAGCGCGCACCATGGCCACCACCAAGGCTAGAGAAGACATCAAGGCCGACCTGAAGACCCTCAAGGAGGATCTGAAGATCGGCGCCCGCGAAGAAACCCAGCGTCTGCGCGAAAAGGCCGAGGAGGCCGAGGCCAAGCTGCGGGCCAAGAGCGAGGAAGTGCGCGACCAGGCGCGCGGCTATTACGACACCGCCCGGGTGCGCGGCCGCGAATATTACGACGACGCCGCCGAACGCCTGGACGAGGCCCAGCGCTATATCGTCGAGCGGGTGCAGGAACGTCCGGTCCAGTCGACCGCCATCGCCCTCGGCGTCGGCGTGGTGCTCGGCCTGCTTCTGGCCGGCCGTCGCCGCTGATGTTCAAGGGCATCGTCAAACGCATCGTGGCGACCAGCGTGGCCGCCGCGAGCGTCTTTCTGGCCGTGGTGTTTCTCGGCGTCGCCATCTTCCACGCCATCAGCCTGGTCACGACGCCCCTGGGCGCCTCGGCCATCACCTTCGCCCTGTTCGCCCTGGTCGCCCTGGTCGTCGCACTCGTCTTCCTGAAGGGCGAAAGTCACGACGAGGAGGACGAGGAGGATGCGCCGGACGGTCTGATCGGCAAGCTGATCCACATCGTGCGCGAACGCCCGATCATCGGCGCGGTCGGCGGACTGGGCGCGGCCTTCCTGTTGCTGCGCAATCCGGCCCTGGCCGCGATCGTCGCCAGCATGGTGGCCGAGCGAAAGATGGATCAGGGCGGCTACGCCAAAAGGCGCCGTCGGCGCTGAGGATTTTGCGAAGGCCACGGAACGCCCTGCGTCCGGGACCGTTGATCTTCCGACGGGACGAACGGCTGCAAGGCCGCCGTCGGAAACATCAACGCAGGAGAGCTAAACCCATGATTCGCTGGGCAATTATCTTCCTGGTCGTGGCCTTGATCGCAGCCGTTCTCGGCTTCGGCGGCATCGCGAACTTCTCGTTCGAGATCGCCAAATTCATCGCCGTGATCGCCATCATCCTGTTCGTCATCGCCCTCGTGGCCGGCGGACTTCGCGGACGCGGCGCCCCTCGATTATAGGGCTCGCAGAACCGACAAAATTCAGAAGGGCCGGAACGCGAGTTCCGGCCCTTTTTCTATTGGCGGCGTCGCCCGGGAATAGAGACGCGACGGCTCAGACCGCCGCCTTCTCCAGTTCGCCCGGCCTGTTCGGGCTGGGCGCGGTCGCGGCCTTGCGGGTGTCCTGACGACGCGGCAGCCGCCAGACCTGATGCGGGCTGTAGTCCCGCCCGTCCCAGGCCAGGGCCGTGACCGTGATGGTCCTGGCGTCCCAGTCCACCTGATTGAAGCCCGGCGGCGAGCCCCGCTCGCGGTGCGACAGGGTCCCGCACCCGACGGCGTAGGAGCAGCGGTCCGCCAGATCGATGGGCAGGGCGAAGGGCACATGGACATGGCCCGTCATGATCAGATCCACCCCGGCCTCGGCGAAGATCAGGGCCGCCTCGTCGCCGCGCTTGACGTCGCCGGTCATCGGCGTGCCGATCATCTCGACCAGGGGATGATGACAGGCCAGGATGCGCAACGCCCCGATGGGCGCCTGACGCAGGGCCTCGGCCGCGCGCCGGGTCTGGTCCAGATCGATGACCCCCTTGGACCAGTTGGGCCGCGCCTGCCAGCCGCGCGCCGTGACGACGCCCCGCACCATAACCGTGTCATTGCAGAACTGACCGTCATGGGCGGGGAAACCCGTCGCCGTCTCGAAGGCGCGCCATGGATGAAACAGGCGGGCGACCGGGCTCCAGTAGGGGACGTCGTGATTGCCGACGATGACGAAGCGCGGCTCCGGCATGGCCCGCATCCATTCCCCCGCCGCCCGGAACTCGACCGGATAGCCCTTCTGGGTGATGTCGCCGGTGATCAGAACCAGATCATTGGGCGTGGCGTGGGCGTACTCCAGCGCCGCCGCCACCGCCCCCTTGTGCTCGCATCCGAAATGAACGTCCGAAAACTGGAGAACACGCCCCATCAGAGACTGTCCTCGGCCGCGGGGGGCCGGGGCGCAAGGGCGCGGAACGCCTTGGGAATGAATCGCACGGTGGCCTCGGATTTCAACAGGACGGGCTCTCCGTCTATCACGGCGGGAATCTTGGAGCGCGCCCGGACGTCGATCCGCTTGGCCGGGCGGGTCGAGACGGCGGGATCATGGCGCCAGTCGCTGAACAGGGCGTTGGCGGCCAGGCGGAAGGCCTGGCTGGCGTCGGACGGGTCCATCGCCGCGGCTTCCAGCCCGTCCGGCTCCTCCATGGCCTTGGAGATCATCGGGCTGATCAGCACCAGGGCCTCGGCCCGACGCCGGGGGCCGCCGTCCAGACTGAACCTCAACCGTCCGGTGAAGGCCCGCTTCAACGCCCGCCGCGCATAGGCCCAGGCCAGTCTCACCTTGCCGGTTCGCATCGCCTCGCGCGCCGGCGCCCACAGGGCCGGCGAGCCCAGGATGGCGGCGCAGTAGAAATATTCCCCCGACACCTCGCCGCCCGACACCGATTGGGGCTCGCCCTCCTCCAGGGCGCGGCGCAGGGCCAGCTTCCAGTCGGCCGTGCCGTACAGGGCCCTGGGCAGCATGTTCATCGTGCCGCCCGGCAGGGGGGCGATCATCGGACCATTGGGCCTAGCCTTCGCCGCCACCGACCGCGCCGTGCCGTCGCCGGCCAGGACGAAGATCACGTCCGGCGCGGCGGCGAAGGCGTCGGCGATGGCCTGGTCGAAATTGCCGGCTTCCAGCACCACGACCTGGGTTTGCAGGTCATAGTCCGCCAGGATCGCCTCGGCCTCGGCCTCGGCGCGCGGGCCGACGCTGCCGGACAAGGGATTGACCAGCATCACCGCCCGGCCCAGCGACGCATGGGGCGTGAGACGACGCGCGGCCTCGTCGCGCGGCTCGCCGGCGTCGGCGTCGGCGTCGGGTTCTGAACTCAGGGTGTCGGTCATGGCCGCCGAACGTTCAGGCGGCCCGCCCGTTCCCGACAAGCGTGACTATTGCTTCAGTTCGTCGCGGGCGGTCGAGGCGCCGGCCTTCAGGGCGTCGCCGGTCCTTTCGGTCGCCTGACCCGCCTTGTCGGCCGCGACCTCTGCGGCTTCGGGGGCGCGACCCGCCAGTCTCTGCGCCCCGGTCCAGCCGGTCATGATCCAGCCGTCCATCATCCGGCCCGCCGCCTGGACCGATCCTTCCTTGATGGACAAGACCAGGGTGAGGGCGCCGATCAGGGCCAGCAGGGTCACCAGCAGATTGACCAGCGGCGCGGCCGAGGCCTTGCGCTTCTTGCTGCGCGCCCAGATCGGGCCTTCAGCGCCGGCCGCGGCGCACGTCACATCAGAAAACCGCATCATTTCCCCCCAAGGACTGCGCAGGCTGACCCACGCCGGTTAAGCATAGTCGTTTCGACAGAACGACGATAGACAGGGGAACCGGAGCCGTACTCCAGCGTTATCGCCTTCGGGGCGAACCCAGGATAGAGGATTTCATCATGAACAAGGCCATCATCGCGATCGCCGGCGCCGGTCTTTTGGCTTCGGCCTGCGCGAGCGACCCTTACGGCAACTCGAACCAGACCGTGCGCCAGGGCGCCATCGGCGCCGGCCTCGGCGCTGTCGCCGGCGCCGTCATCGGCAACAATGTCGGCGGCGGCAACGCAGCCACCGGCGCCCTGATCGGCGGCGCCCTGGGCGGCGCAGCGGGCGCGATCCGCGGTTCGAGCCAGGACCGCAACAACCAGCAGCGCTACCGCGACAGCCAAGGCCGCACCTACTACTGCTACGACAACCGCCAGGACGAGTGCTACTGGGATAACGGCCAACGCCGTTATTGAGCCGTGACTTCGAACCGGGCCCTGGTCCGGTTCGAGACCGGTTTGAGTTTCGGGAAGGGCGGTTCGTCGTGGACGGGCCGCCTTTTTCGTGCGCAGGACGATGGTGTGACACAGGGGATAGTCATGAAAACGATAACAATTCTGGCTCTGGCTGGCGGAATGCTGGCGGTGGGGGCCTGTGCGACGCCGATGCGGCGGGATCAGATCGTGACCAGCGGTTCCCTGTGCATGCCGGTGCGGTTCGACATCTATTTCCGCGAGAACGAGGCGCGGCTGACCGACGCGGCCGATCAGGCCATCGATGCGGCGGCGGGCGTGCTGCGGACCTGCGACGTGCGCAGCATCCAGGTGGTGGGTCTGGCAGACGCGACCGGAGCGAGCGAGGCCAATCTGAGCCTGTCGCAGCGCCGCGCGCGGACCGTGGCCCAGGCCCTGAACGCGGCGGGCCTGCCGTCGCCGGTGTTCGACGTGGGCGCCGCAGGCGACGCGGGCGCGACCACGGCGGGCGGGACGGCCGAGCCCCTGCGCCGCCGCACCGAAGTGGTCGTGGACGCCCGCCCGCGCCGCTGAACGCGGCTGATCGGACACGCTGACAGAGCGGGTCGCAGGGCCTAGAAGCAGGTCATGCGCCCGACCGCCTTCCTGTACGCCCTGCTGTTTTGCCTCGGCCTGTCCGTCCTGCCGGGCGTTCCGTCCGTCGCCGAAGCCCAGCCGGTCAGCCGGCCGGCCGAGGCGGCGGCGGCCGTGCCGCCCGGTCCGCAACGGGCCGACAATATCGAGGCGGAACTGGTTCTCCTGTCGCGCTGGGCCGCGCCGGGGTCGACCGTCGTGTTGGCGGTGCATCAGACCATCGCGCCCGGCTGGCACACCTATTGGCGCAATCCCGGCGATTCCGGAGGGCCGACCACCCTGGACTGGCGTCTGCCGCCCGGGGTCAAGGCCGGCGAGATCGTCTGGCCCCTGCCCACGCGCCAGCGGCTGATGAGCCTGGTCAACTACGGCTATTCCGGCGACGTCTATCTGCCCGTCCCGATCGAGGTTCCGGCCTCGGCCCGGCCGGGAACCACCCTGCCCCTGACCGTCGACGCCCTGTTCCTGGTGTGCAGCGACCAGATGTGCGTGCCGGTGCAGATGAGCCTGCGTCTGGACCTGCCGATCCGCGAGGGCGCCCCGCCGCCGGACCCCGACCACGGCGCCGCCATCCAGGCCGTGCTGGAGGCCGCGCCGCGACCGGCGGGCCTGGACGCCCGCGCCACCCTGCAGAACGGCGTCCTGACCCTGTCGGCGACGGGCGGCCCCCTGGCGGACCTGACGGCCGGCGCGGGCCTGAGCCGGGCCTATTTCTATCCGTTCGAGGGCGGGATCATCGACCACGCCGCCCCCCAGTCGGGCCAGAGCGGCCCGAACGGGCTGAGCCTGACCCTGACCCCCGGCGGCGACCTGACGGCCAAGGGTCTGAACGGTCCGATCTCGGGCGTCCTGGCCACCGACGCCGGCGCCTGGGAGATCACGGCCCAGCCCGGCGCGGTCCTGGCCGGAACCACCGGCGGCAAGGCCCTGTCCGGCGATGTCGAGACCCCCAGCGCTGCGGCAACCGACCTGAACCTGGGCCTGATCCTGCAATCGGCCCTGTTCGCCCTGGTCGGCGGCCTGATCCTGAACCTGATGCCCTGCGTCTTTCCCATTCTGGCCATGAAGGCCGCCGCCCTGGCCGCCTCGGCCCATCAGCCGCGCGAGGCGCGACGCGACGGCCTGTTGTTCCTGGCCGGGGTTCTGGCGACCTTCCTGGTCCTGGCTGGCGGCCTGCTGGCCCTGCGCGCCGGGGGCGAGGCCGTCGGCTGGGGCTTCCAGCTTCAGTCGCCGGCGGTGATCGCGAGCCTGGCTCTGCTGATGCTGGCGGTGGGGCTGAACCTGTCGGGCGTCTTCCATGTCGGCGCCGGGCTCCAGGGCGCGGGTGCCGGTCCCCTGTCGCGCCTGCCGGGTGGAGCGGGCGCCTTCTTCACCGGGGTTCTGGCCGTGGTCGTCGCCGCCCCCTGCACCGCCCCCTTCATGGCCGCGGCCCTGGGCGCGGCCCTGCTCATGCCCTGGCCGGCGGCGTTGCTGATCTTCCTGATGCTGGGCCTGGGCCTGGGCCTGCCCTATCTGGCCGTCAGCCTGTCGCCCGGCCTGCTGCGGCGCCTGCCCCGGCCCGGCCCATGGATGGATCGGCTGAAGGGCCTGCTGGCCTTCCCCATGTACGGCGCGGCGCTCTGGCTGGTCTGGGTCTTCTCGCGTCAGACCGGCGCGGAGGGACTGGCCCTGCTGATGGCGGCCGCCCTGACCACCGCCTTCGCCCTGTGGCTGTTCGGCCTGACCCAGGCCCAGCGCGCCCTGGGCCGATCCGCCCGCCTGTCCGGCGGATCCAGCCTGATGGCGCTCGGGGCCGCCCTGGTCCTGGCCGTGATCGCCGGTCGCGCGCCGGTTCTGGGGGCGGCCTCGGTCGCCGAGTCCGGTCCCCTGGCCTCCGCGCCCTGGTCCGCCGAATCCGTCCGCGCCGCCCAGGCCGAGGGCCGTCCGGTCCTGGTCAATTTCACGGCTGACTGGTGCGTGACCTGCAAGATCAACGAGCGCGCCGCCCTGTCCTCGCCCCGAGTCGCCGAGGCCCTGAAGGCGACGAACGCCGTCTATCTGGTCGGCGACTGGACCCGCCGT
This sequence comes from Brevundimonas sp. TSRC1-1, assembly GCF_049898245.1. Taxonomy (NCBI): domain Bacteria; kingdom Pseudomonadati; phylum Pseudomonadota; class Alphaproteobacteria; order Caulobacterales; family Caulobacteraceae; genus Brevundimonas; species Brevundimonas sp. TSRC1-1. The sequence goes on along the minus strand of NZ_JAFCXI010000002.1, from coordinate 585,888 downwards.
GACGACGCCATCACCCGCGAACTGGAGCGTCACGGCCGCTCGGGCGTGCCCCTGTATCTGCTCTATCCGGCGAACGGCGGCGAGCCCCGCATCCTGCCGCAACTGTTGACCGAAGGCGTGGTCATCGAGGCTCTGAAGGGGGCGTGACGGCCTCCGCCGGGTGACGAGGAAGCCTAGACCTCCGGCTGCGGCGGGGCGGTGATGACCTCGACATTGTCGTTCAGCAGATAGGACAGGTCCGACAGGGCGACGGCGCGGTCGGCGGGCGTGGCCGCCGCCTGAACCGCCTGGACCTTCTTCGGCATGTCCTCGGAAATGCCGCGCAGGATGCATTTCAGATCGCCGTCCGTGCCGCGTTCCTTCAGGATCAGGTGGCCCTGCATGTCGAGCGCGGCCAGCTGTTCGGCCTGGGCCTTGAAGCCGGTGAAGGCCTGGCTGGTGAAGAAGTCCGCCTGATCCGCCGCCTTGGCCGCCGCCCAGCCGTCGACCAGAGCCTTCAGCGCGCCGGACCGGGCGACGATGTCGGCGAACAGGGGCTCGGCCGCCACGGACACGGGGGCGCCGACCGCCGCAGGGGGCTGTTCGGCCGCCAGGGCCACGGCGGGATTGGACAGGGCCAGGGCGATCGTGAGAGCAAGGCCGCAGGACATGAGGGTGACTTCCTGTTTCAGCGTCGGCTAGGACGTTGAACCGACATACGCCCGACCCGTAAACGAGTGTTTACCTTCTTCTCTCTCCCAGAGGACGACCGATGACCCGTGACGACGCCTGGACGACCTTCGACCGCACGGCCGCCGAGGCCGGCGCGACGCGTATCGACCAGCAGTTCGCCGCCGATCCCGACCGGCTGGCGCGGATGTCGGTCGAGGCGGCGGGGCTCTATCTGGACCTGTCGAAACAGAGCTGGACCCAGGCCGCCTTCGAGGCCTGTCTGGATCTGGCCCGCGCCTGCGACGTCGAGGGCCGCCGCGCCGCCCTGTTCGCCGGCGAGGCCGTCAATCTGACCGAGGGCCGGGCCGTGCTGCATCCCGCCCTGCGCGCCCCCGTCGGCGCCGACTTCAAGGCCCTGGGCGAACCGGTCTCGGCCGAGGTGGACGCCGTGCGGGCGGACATGAAGACCTACGCCGACGCCGTCCGCTCGGGCGCCGAGGCGGGGGCCACGGGCAAGAAGTTCGAGGCCATCGTCCATGTCGGCATCGGCGGGTCAGACCTGGGGCCCCGCGTCGTCTGGGACGCCCTGCGCCCGCTGGACCCGGCCATCGACCTGCGCTTCGTCGCCAATATCGATCCGCGCGACATGGCCGAGGCCCTGACCGGCCTGGATCCCGAGACCACCCTGGTCGTGGTCGTGTCCAAGACCTTCACCACCCAGGAAACCCTGGCCAACGCCGAGGCCGCCAAGGCCTGGCTGGCGGCGGCCCTGCCGGCCGAAGGCATGACGAAACACTTCATCGGCGTGACGGCGGCGCCGGACAAGGCGGCGGCCTTCGGCTGCGGCCGCACCTTCGCCTTCCGGGACTGGGTCGGCGGCCGCTATTCGCTGTGGTCGGCGGTCAGCCTGTCGTGCGGCATCGCCCTGGGCTGGGTCGTGTTCGAGGCCATGCTGGCCGGGGCTGCGGCCATGGACGACCATTTCGTCTCGGCCCCGCTGGAGCGGAACGCCCCGATCCTGCTGGCCCTGGCCCAGGTGTTCAATGTCGACGGCCTGAACCGGCCGGCCCGCACCGTGGCGCCCTACGCCCACGCCCTGCGCCGCCTGCCGTCCTTCCTGCAGCAGCTGGAGATGGAGTCGAACGGCAAGCGGGTCCATCGCGACGGAACCCCCGTCACGCGCCAGACCTGCCCGGTGGTGTTCGGCGAGCCCGGCACCAATGGCCAGCACGCCTTCTTCCAGCAGATCCACCAGGGGCCCCAGATCGTCCCGGCCGAGTTCGTGATCGTGGCGAAGACCCATGCCGACGCGCCGGAATCCCCGCTCTGGTCCAACGCCCTGGCCCAGGGCCAGGCCCTGATGCTGGGCAAGACGACCGAGGCGGCCAAGGCGGAAGGCCTGGCCCAGGGCCTGTCGGAGGATGAGGCGACCCGTCTGGCGCCTCACCGGACCTTCACCGGAAACCGCCCCTCGACCGCCATCCTGATGGACCGTCTGACGCCCGAGACCCTGGGCGCCCTGCTGGCCCTCTATGAGCACAAGACCTTCGTCGAGGGCGTGATCTGGGACATCAACAGCTTCGACCAGTGGGGCGTCGAACTGGGCAAGGTCCTGGCCAGGGCGATCCTGAAGGACGTGGACGCCGGCGGCCCCTCCGCCGATCTGGACCCGTCCACCGCGGCCCTGATGACCCGTCTGATGGGGTGACGCGCAGCAAAAAGGCCCGGCCTTGCGGCCGAGCCTATTTCTTGGAGCGACATCCCGCGCCTACCAGCGGCGGTCGTAGCGGTAGTCGCGGCGATCATCGCGGCGGTCATAACGCTGGTCCCGACGATAGTCGCGATAGTCGCGGCGCTGCTCCCAGCGCGGATCCCGGCTGTTGATGCCGTGTTCCCGCTCCCAGTGGCCCTGGTTCCGGTAGCATTGGCCGCCGCGATAATATTCGCAGCCCGAACCCCGGTTCGAGGAGGAGGCCACGGCGCCGATGGCCGCGCCGCCCAGGGCGCCGCCGGCGATATAACGACCGTCGCCGTTGCCGTAGATGGCGCCGGCCAGGCCCCCGACGGCCGCGCCGATCAGGGCGTTGCGGGCGGTGTCGTCGCGGTCGCGGTCACGGGATTGCGCCGAGGCCGGGGCGGCCATCAGGCCCATGGCGACGACAGGAGCGGCGACGGCGGCGGTGATCTTCAACATCTTGGACATGGTCGTCTCCTTTTATTTTCGGGCCGGGTCCGCGTTTCCGAGGAAGGAAATGCATCCAGCGTCGAGACGGTTCTGCCAGCCCCCGCTTGAACGTGCTCGGAGCCCGCCATTCATTTTCGGTTCACTTGTCGCGGAACTTTCGCAGACCGCCCCCGGCCGCCCCGCTTGACGCTGGCCCCTGCTCTGACTAACTCCCGATCGCGTTAGCACTCTCACCGGTCGGCTGCCAAAGCGGTGATCGAGGGGAGGCTGGCCCACCGTTTTCAAGTCGCCCCCGTCCGGGGGAACACAAGGAGAGAACCGATGGCGTTTCGTCCGCTCGGCGACCGCGTGCTGGTCAAGCGCGTTGAAGAAGAATCCAAGACCAAGGGCGGGATCATCATCCCCGACACCGCCAAGGAAAAGCCGCAGGAAGGCGAAGTCGTCTCCGTCGGCCCCGGCGCCCGCGACGACAGCGGCAAGGTCAATGCTCTGGAACTGAAGGCCGGCGACCGCATCCTGTTCGGCAAGTGGTCGGGCACGGAAGTGAAGATCGACGGCGAAGACCTGATCATCATGAAAGAGTCGGACGTCCTGGGCGTCCTCAGCTGAGCTCGTGAGTCGTGAGGCGTGACTCGTGAATGGCGCGACCCAAGGTCTGCCGCCGCTCCAGCCACCCATCACGATTCACTAATCACCCTTCACGCCTTTCAAAGGAGCTGCCCGCATGGCCGCTAAAATCGTACACTTCAACACCGACGCGCGCGACAAGATGCTGCGCGGCGTCAACGTGCTCGCCAACGCCGTCAAGGTGACGCTCGGTCCCAAGGGCCGCAACGTCGTGATCCAGAAGTCCTTCGGCGCCCCGCGCTCGACCAAGGACGGCGTGTCGGTCGCCAAAGAGATCGAGCTGGAAGACGCCTTCGAGAACATGGGCGCCCAGATGATCCGCGAAGTCGCGTCGAAGACGAACGACAAGGCGGGCGACGGCACCACCACCGCGACCGTCCTGGCTCAAGCCATCGTGCAAGAGGGCCTCAAGGCCGTCGCCGCCGGCATGAACCCGATGGATCTGAAGCGCGGCATCGACAAGGCCGTCGGCCTGGTGCTGGAAGAGATCAAGGCCAAGTCCAAGCCCGTCTCGAACAACTCGGAAATCGCCCAGGTCGGCACCATCTCGGCCAACGGCGACTCGGAAATCGGTGAACTGATCGCCCAGGCCATGGCCAAGGTCGGCAACGAAGGCGTCATCACCGTCGAAGAAGCCAAGACCGCCGACACCACCGTCGACGTCGTCGAAGGCATGCAGTTCGACCGCGGCTACCTGTCGCCCTACTTCATCACCAACGCCGACAAGATGGAGGTTCAACTCGAAGAGCCTCTGATCCTGCTGTTCGAGAAGAAGCTGACCTCGCTGCAGGCCATGCTGCCGATCCTGGAAGCCGTGGTGCAGTCGGGCCGTCCGCTGCTGATCATCGCCGAGGACATCGAAGGCGAAGCCCTGGCCACCCTGGTGGTCAACAAGCTGCGCGGCGGCCTGCGCGTCGCCGCCGTCAAGGCTCCGGGCTTCGGCGACCGCCGCAAGGCCATGCTGGAAGACATCGCCATCCTGACGGGCGGCCAGGTCATCTCGGAAGACCTGGGCATCAAGCTTGAGACCGTCACCCTCGACATGCTCGGCAAGGCCAAGAAGGTCTCGATCACCAAGGACGACACCACCATCGTCGAAGGCGTCGGCGAGAAGGACGCGATCGAAGCCCGCGTGGCCCAGATCAAGCGCCAGATCGAAGACACCACCTCCGACTACGACAAGGAAAAGCTGCAGGAACGTCTGGCCAAGCTGGCCGGCGGCGTCGCGGTTCTCCGCGTCGGCGGTTCGACCGAAGTCGAAGTGAAGGAAAAGAAGGACCGCGTCGACGACGCCCTGAACGCCACGCGCGCCGCGGCTGACGAAGGCATCGTTCCGGGCGGCGGCATCGCCCTGCTGAAGGCCTCCAAGATCCTGGCCGACGTCAAGGGCGACAACGCCGACCAGAACGCCGGCATCGCGATCATCCGTCGCGCCCTGCAGGCCCCGATCCGTCAGATCGCCGAAAACTCCGGCGTCGAAGGCTCGATCGTGGTCGGCAAGGTTCTGGAAAACGAAGACGCCTCGTTCGGCTTCAACGCCCAGACCGAAGAATACGGCGACCTGGTCAAGATGGGCGTCATCGACCCCGCCAAGGTCGTCCGCACGGCCCTGCAAGACGCCGCTTCGGTGGCCGGCATTCTGATCACCACGGAAGCCGCCGTCGCCGACGCCCCCAAGAAGTCGGGCGGCGCCGGCGCCCCCGACATGGGTGGAATGGGCGGCATGGGCGGCATGGACTTCTAAGTCCAAGCCACTCCAGGCTGAGAATGCAGAAGGGCGGGACCGCAAGGTCCCGCCCTTTTTGTTTGCGCCGGCGAGGGGTGACGCGCCCCCTCCGTCACGGCGCTCTGCGCCGCGCCACCTCCCCCAAGGGGGGGAGGAATGCGAACACCGAAATCCTCCCCCCTTGGGGGAGGTGGATCGCCGGCGAAGCCGGCGAGACGGAGGGGGCCCGAACGGCGCCAACTGTCACAATGACGCTGGTCCTGCCGTAATGATTCCAAGGGCTTGTCAGTTTCTCGCCCCGACTTCCCCGCCAGGGTTTCCCCGTCCCCTATAATCACGCCCGGTCTCGTCGCTTGGAGGGCTCGTAAGGCCTGCGACCTTGCGGCGGCGAGAGCGGATGGAACGGGAGCGGGGGTGCAACTCCTCCGCGCCGACGGCGTCTCAAAACGCCGGCGGAGGGTCGAGGGGGATACTCGGCCGCACTCGGGACGGGGTTTCGCAGACCCTGCCGACCCGTCGCAGGCTTATGGGGTTAGGCGATAAGACCGCCACCGCTCGGCGCCCCGAGCTTGCAGGCCAACCAACCGCGCGGGGCGTCAAACCTTCGTCGAAACGGTACTCAGAACACAAAACTCCGGGCGAAGGCCCGGCGCCCCGCCCAGCCCTCCGCTTCCAAAGGGCCTCCAAACTCCGCCGAACGGACGGAGCGTTTCGCCGTGTCAGAATTCCGAAATCGCGCCCGGACGGCGCGAGCGGGTCTTCAGCCACATGACGCCCAGCAGGTCCGAGAAGGAGGCCCGCAGACGGCCCCAGTTGGTGTATTTCGACTGGCCCGTCTCGCGGTGGCGGTGGTCGACGTCGAGATACTGGTTGCGGAAGCCTTCGCGGATCATCAGGGCCGGCAGATAGCGATGGATGTGATCGAAATAGGGAAGGCGCAGGAAGACGTCGCGGCGGAAGGCCTTCAGGCCGCAGCCGGTGTCGTCGGCGTCGTCGCCCAGCAGGCGGCGGCGGATGCGGTTGGCCCAGATCGAGGCCTGGCGCTTGGCCTGGCTGTCCTGGCGCTTGGCGCGGCGGCCGCCGACCAGGCCCACATCGGCCGGCGCGGCCAGCAGGGCGTCGACCAGGCGCGGGGCGTCGGCCGGCGGGTTCTGGCCGTCGCCGTCCATGGTGACGACCACGGGGGCGCGGGCGGCCAGCACCCCGGTGCGGACCGCCCGGCTCTGGCCCGCATTGGTCCCGTGGGACAGGACCCGCAGGGCCGGCAGTTCGGCCATGGCGGCCCTCAGCTCCGACAGGGTCGCGTCCCTGGAGGCGTCGTCGACGAAGATCATCTCATAGGATCGGCCGGCGAAGGCGTCCGCGATCTCGCGGGCCAGGGGGACGGCGGCGCCCGCCTCGTCATGGACAGGCACGACGACGGAGATCAGAGGCGCAGGATTGTGTTCGGCGGTCATGGCCGCTCCATAGACGAGATCGAGCGCTTAGGGGAGACGGCTGACGACGGGCCGGTCGCCGTGTAAGGAGTCTCTCATGAAGACTTTCGCTCTGGATCGCCGCATCGCCGGCTGGAAGGGTCCGCTCCTGGCGGCCCTGCTGACGCTGATCGCCGGCCTGCCCGGCCTGCTGCTGCTGCCGCCGCTGGACCGGGACGAGAGCCGCTTCGCCCAGGCCACGGCCCAGATGCTGGAGAGCGGCGACTATGTCGACATCCGCTTCCAGGACGAACCGCGCTGGAAGAAGCCGGTCGGCATCTACTGGATGCAGGCCGCCGCCGTCGCCCTGACCTCGGATGTCGAGGATCGCGACATCGCCCCTTACCGGATTCCGTCGCTGCTCGGCGCCATGCTGGCCGCCTGGGCCGTGGCCTGGGCCGGGTCGGCCCTGTTGGGCGCCCGCGTCGGCTTCTTCGGCGGCGCGATCATGGGGGCCACCTTCCTGCTGTCGACCGAGGCGGGCATCGCCAAGACCGACGCCATGCTGTGCGGCGCCACCACCCTGGCCATGGCGGCCCTGGCGCGGATCTATATGGCGACACGGGCCGGAGAACGGCCGATCCGGCCGCACAAGCTGCTGTTCTGGATCGGGGTCGGCCTGTCGATCCTGATCAAGGGACCGATCGGGCTTCTGGTCATCGCCCTGGCCGTGATCGCCCTGTCGATCTGGGACCGGAACATCAAATGGCTGGCGCGCCTCGGCTGGGGCTGGGGCCTGCCCCTGGTCGCCCTGATGGTCGGGCCCTGGGCCATCGCCATCACCATCGCCACCGACGGCGGCTTCTGGCGCGAAGCCATCGGCGGCGACCTGGCGCCCAAGATCGCCGGCGCCCACGAAAGCCATTCGGGCTTCCCCGGCCTGTATCTGCTGCTGGCGCCCCTGCTCTTCTTCCCCTCGACCCTGCTGCTGCCGGCGGCCGTCTCGACCGGCTGGAGCCGGCGGGCCGAGCCGGCCATCCGCTTCCTGGTCTGCTGGCTGGTTCCCGGCTGGCTGATGTTCGAACTGGCCCCGACCAAGCTGTGGCACTACACCCTGCCGACCTTCGGGGCGCTGGCCCTGCTGGCCGCCGCCGCCCTGGCGCGGCCCATCGGCAAGGTGTCGCGCATCACCGGCGCCGCCCTGGCCCTGTTCGCCGCCCTGCTGATCATCGGCGTCACCGTCTATGGGCTGACGGTCTATGGCACCTCGACGGCCCAGACCTGGGCGGCCCTGACCGTGGTCACCACCCTGGCCGCAGCCGCCGTGGGCGCCTTCCTGCTGCTGAACCGGGCCCCGGTCGCGGCCCTGGTCGCGTCCCTGGCCTTCGGCATCGTGGCCCACGGCGCCCTGGCCGGGACCATCCGCCAGCTGCGGCCCCTGGCCATCGCCCCCCAGCTGGAGAAGACGCTTGAGGCCGCCGACCTGCATCCGCGCCAGGGCCGCACGCCCGGCCCCGTCGCCATCACCACCTATCATGAGCCCAGCTTCGTCTTCCTGACCGGCCGGGACACGGACCTGACCGACGCCGAGGGCGCCGCCCGCGCCCTGGCCGAGGGCCGGCCCGCCATAGTCGAAGGGCGCGACGCCGACGCCTTCCGCGCCGCCGCCGGACGACTGGGCGTGTCGGGCCGGGCCGTCGGGGTGGTGCGGGGCTACAACTATTCGGGCGGGGACGAGATGACCCTGACCGTCTATGCGCCGCCGCCCCGGCCCGGAACAGGCGATGACGCAGGCGATGGCGCAGGCGAAGCCCCATGAGCCGGTTCATCCAGATCGTCGAGGTCGGCCCCCGCGACGGGCTGCAGAACGAGAAGGCCGTGCTGGAGCCCGCCGTCCGCGTCGATCTGGTGCGGCGGCTGGAAGCGGCCGGCGCGCGCCGGATCGAGGCCGTCTCCTTCGTCCATCCCAAATATGTGCCGCAGATGGCCGGTGCCGAAGAGGTGATGGCCGCCCTGCCGCACGCGGCGGGCCGAAGCCGCATCGGCCTGGTCCTGAACGGCAAGGGCTATGACCGGGCGCTGGCGACGGGGGTGGACGAGGTCAATGTCTCGGTGGCCGCCACCGACGGCTTCGGCCTGAAGAACCAGGGCCTGTCGGTCAAGGACCAGCTGGCCATGCTGGGCGAGATCGTCGCCCGCCGACACAATGCGGCGGCGTCGGACGGCGCCCCGTCCCTGTCGGCCATAATCTCGTGCGTCTGGGGCTGTCCGTTCGAGGGCGAGGTCTCGGTGGATCAGGTGACGGACATGGTCGGGGCCCTGGCGGACCTGGGCGTCGCAGAGATCGGCCTGGCCGACACCATCGGCGCCGGCGATCCCTGGGCCGTGACGCGCAAGGTCGAGGCCGCCCGCAAGGCCGCGCCCGACGCCGTGCTGCGCCTGCATTTCCACGACACCCGCAACACCGGCCTGGCCAACGCCTACGCCGGGGTCGAGGCCGGGATCGACGTTCTGGACGCCTCGGTCGGCGGCATCGGCGGCTGTCCCTTCGCCCCGGGCGCCACCGGCAATATCGCCACCGAGGACCTGGTCTATATGCTGGCGCGCGGCGGATTCGAGACCGGCTATGATCTGGACGCCCTGATCGCCACGGCCCGCTGGATCGGCGAGGCCCTCGGCCGCCCGGCCCCGTCCGCCCTCAGCCGCGCGGGCGGATTTCCCCGCGCCTGAGCACGCCGTCACCTCCGTCGTGGCGAAACGGGACAAATAGAGTTAATCAAGCTTAACAAGCGCAGCCGTTGCGCCGGGGAGGACCGCCATGCTGATCGCCATACCCCTGCTGCTGATCCCGGTGATCCTGTACAATATCGTCGTGCTGTTCGGCGCGCCGGGCGACATGGGCATGGCCCAGGCCGACGCCATTCTGCGCGATCCGATGTTCTCGATCCCGATGGCGTCCGGCGCCCAGTGGAATATCGGTTCGGGCGACCTGATCCTGTTCCTGGGCCTGATCCTGCTGTTCTTCGAGCTGATCAAATCGACCTCCAGCCAGAAGGTCGCCATCGTCAATCACGCCCTGTCGATGGTCCTGTTCATCGTCGTCCTGGTCGAATTCCTGCTGATCCGCGGCTTCGCCACCTCGACCTTCTTCCTGATCGTGGTGATGATCCTGCTGGACGTCCTGGCCGGCTTCATCGTCACCATCATCTCGTCCCGCAAGGACTTCGATCTCGGGAACTGACGGCTTGATCAGGCCTCAGGCCGCCCGACAGAGGGATGGACCCCGTGCGGCCTCAAGCAGCCCAACAGGGCGATAGGCCCCTAGGAAAAAGCCGTGAAGATCAGGGCGACGACGGCGACGTCGAAAACCTTGGCGGCGAGATGAAGGGCGGGCATGGGCTGGTCCGAAAAGAGGCGTTCTGGCCCCGCCCCAGCAAACCCCGTGCCGCTCAGCCCCGGCGGCGGTCAGATGTCGGTCTTGGCCGCCCGGCCCAAGGGAGGACGCCGCTCCGCCTCGCCTGAATATTCGGCGCCCATATAGGCGGCGCGGGCCGCGCCCAGCACGGGGGGGCCGCCGCGCAGACCGCGCTTCTGGCCACGCTGCCCCATCTGCTGGGCGACAAAGGCCGCCGCACCGGGGTCGGCCGCTACATGGACGGCAGGTCTTGCCGGGGCGGTTTCGGGCTTGAACTCGGGTTCGGCGGGTTCGACCGGAACCAGGGCGCGAGACCTCTCCTGATCGGCCCGGCGCTCGCGTTCCCGGCGCTCGCCTTCGCGGCGATCGATCCGCTCAGGCCCGCCGACCGCTCCTATGCGCTCGGTCATTTCGCCTTCGACCCGCCCGCCAGACGATCGATCTGGGCGCGCATCTCGTCCATCTGGCGACGCATCTCGTCCAGGGCGTCGGGCGCCGCCGGAGCCGCGTCCCCGGTTTCCGTCGGCGCCGCCTGAGACGCCGTTTGGGACTCGGTCCGGGAATAGCCGAAGGCGGGGAACATCTGCATGGCCCGTTCGAACATGGCCATGTTGGCCTTGGCCGCCTCCTCCATCAGGGTCGCGCCCGATCCCGTGCCGAAGGCCCGGCTCATCTGACTGGCGAACTGTTCCTGCTGGCGGCCGAAATTGGCCAGCGACATCTCCAGGTAGGAGGGCAGAACCCCCTGCATGGAGCCGCCGTAAAATCCGATCAGCTGACGCAGGAACTGCACCGGCAGCAGGGCTTCGCCCCGGCTTTCTTCCTCGAAGATGATCTGGGTCAGGATCTGGCGGGTCAGGTCGTCGTTGGTCTTGGCGTCATAGACGACGAACTCGGTCCCTTCGCGCACCATGGCGGCCAGGTCCTCCAGCGTCACATAGGCGCTGGTCCGCGTATTATAGAGTCTGCGGTTCGCATACTTCTTGATGACGACCTGGGCGCCGTCGCCGTGTTTTCCACCCTTGATCTTTTCGTCAGCCACGCTTGTTCTCGCGATGTTGCAACGCGTCACTATCCTCCGTTGCGACGCGATGCGCCAGAGGGGGGATTCGGCGGCCTGAACACGCAGGGATCGGACGGATATCCTAGTGGCTCATCGCGGGGGCCAGAACCACGCCCACCAGTACCGCCGTCCAGTGGACGGTCGCCCCGGTGACCACGAAACCGTGCCAGATGGCCCGGCGGAAACGCACCTTGGGGCTGATGAAGACCAGGACCCCGGCGGTGTAGATCAGACCGCCGATCACCAGCAGGGCCAGGGCGACCGGATGGACCGTCTCGACCATGGGCTTGAGGGCGGCCACGGCCAGCCAGCCGAACACCACATAGACGCCGCTCCAGAACTTGTCGGAAATGCGTGGCGCGAACAGTTTCACCCCGGCGCCCACGAAGGCCAGGGTCCAGATCAGGGCGGTGAAGCCGACCGACCACAGGCCTTCGAATCTCTGGGTGGTGAAGGGCGTATAACTGCCGGCGATCATCAGGAAGATGGCGGCCTCGTCGAGCCGTCGAAGCACAGGTCGCGCGGCGCAGGGCTTGGTCCAGTTGTAAATCGTCGAGGCGGTCAGCATGCCGACCAGACACAGGGCGTAGATGGCCGTGGCCATGACCCCGCCGATTCCGGCGTAGACTCCCGCCAGACCGGCCAGGATGACGCCCCCGACCGCCGCCAGCATCAGACCGATGACATGGACCCAGAGGTCCGCCAGTCTTTCGGCGCGCGTCTGGTAGTGCTCGATCATGTCCAGCTCGTCCGGCGTGCAGACGTGGGCGGCGAAGCGTTTCAGCGTGCGGAGCATGGCCAATCAAATCCAGGATCGTCCGTATCGTTCCTCCAGAATGCGCCGACAGGGTGACGAATGACTGAATCTGCGGCGGTCTGTTTCGGCCACAGGTGACGAAGCCGCCGGGATGCGGCAAAACGGCAACTCATTATTCCGCATCGAGTGAAATCCCATGACCGAGGTCGTCATCGTCTCCGCCGCCCGCACGCCCGTCGGGTCCTTCCTGGGGGCCCTGTCCGCGCTGCCGGCGTCGAAACTGGGCGAGGTCGCCATTCGGGCGGCGCTGGAACGGGCGGGCGTGTCGGGCGAAGAGGTCGATGAGGTGATCCTGGGCCATGTGCTGCAGGCCGCCGCCGGACAGGGCCCGGCCCGTCAGGCCGCCGTCGGCGCCGGGGTGCGCCAGGCGGCGCCGGCCTGGAGCCTGAACCAGATCTGCGGCTCGGGCCTGCGCGCCGTCGCCATCGCCGCCCAGCAGATCGCCCTGGGCGACGCGAAGATCGTCGTCGCCGGCGGACAGGAGAGCATGAGCCAGGCGCCGCACGCCCAGCAGCTGCGGGCCGGGCACAAGATGGGCGACGTCGCCCTGATCGACACCATGATCAAGGACGGGCTGTGGGACGCCTTCAACGGCTACCACATGGGCCAGACGGCCGAGAACATCGCCGACAAATGGGCCATCACCCGTGAGGCCCAGGACGAATTCGCCCTCGCCAGCCAGAACAAGGCCGAGGCGGCGCAAAACGCAGGTCGGTTCGACGCCGAGATCGTTCCGGTCGTCATTCCCGGCAAGAAGGGCGACGTCGTCGTCGACAAGGACGAATACATCCGCCACGGCGCGACCATCGAGCTGATGCAGAAACTGCGGCCGGCCTTCGCCAAGGAGGGCAGCGTCACGGCCGCCAACGCCTCGGGCCTGAACGACGGCGCCGCCGCCCTGGTGCTGATGAGCGCCGATGAGGCGAAGGCCCGCGGCCTGGAGCCCCTGGCCCGCATCGTCTCGTCCGCCACGGCCGGGGTCGATCCGGCGATCATGGGCACGGGGCCGATCCCCGCCTCGAAGAAGGCGCTGGAAAAGGCGGGCTGGACCGTCGCCGATCTGGATCTGGTGGAATCCAACGAGGCCTTCGCCGCCCAGAGCCTGTGCGTGGTCAAGGAGCTGGGTCTCGACCCGGCCAAGGTGAACGTCAACGGCGGCGCCATCGCCATCGGCCATCCCATCGGCGCCTCGGGCGCCCGCATCCTCACCACCCTGCTGTTCGAGATGAAGCGGTCGGGCGCGAAAAAGGGCCTGGCGACCCTGTGCATCGGCGGCGGCATGGGCGTGGCCATGTGCGTAGAGCGCGCCTGACCCCGTAAAAAGGGGCGGCGTTCCCGCCGCCCCTTCCTCAGGTGTCGATCTCAGTCCGCCGGATACTCGAACGGATCGCTGGGCGTCGGCTGGGTCGGCAGCGGCATGCGCGGCAGGGGCTCGTCGCGGTTGGCGGCGTTCAGCAGGAAGCTGGCCAGGATGACCGCCGCCTGGCGCATATCCTCGGCCTTCAGGTGATCATAGCTGTCGATGCTGGTGTGGTGGATGCGCGCGGAGTAGTCGAGCGGGTCCTGGATGAACTGGTAGCCCGGAATGCCCACCGTCTGCATATAGACGTGATCGGTGCCGCCGGACGGCCGCAGGGACACCGTCGTGGCGCCCATGCTCGCGAAGGGCGCCAGCCATTCCTGGAAGATCGGAGCGGCGGCGACATTGCCTTCGGCGTTGACGCCCCGGATCTTGCCCGAGCCGTTGTCGATGTTGAAATAGGCGACCAGATCGCCATAGCCGGCACGCGGCTGGACCGGCCAGCGGTTACGCCAGGTGCGATTGTTGGGCAGGGCCGCCAGGGCCGGATCCGTGGCGGGAGCCCGGGTCGCCAGGTGACGGTCCACATAGGCCAGAGAGCCCAGTATGCCCTGCTCCTCGCCGTTCCACAGGGCGAAGCGGATGGTGCGCTTGGGCCGGACGCCCAGCTGTTTCAGGATGCGCGCCGCCTCCATGACCACGGCGCTGCCCGCCGCATTGTCCTGCGCCCCGTCCGAGGCGACCCAGGAGTCCAGATGGGCGCCGGCCATCACATATTCGCGGCCGCCGCTGCTGCCCGGGATATCGGCCAGGATATTGTAGGCGTTGACGTCTTCGTCGTGGAAGCGAACTTCGCTGGTCAGCTCCAACGTCGGCGGCGCATCGGTCAGGGCCAGGCGCGCCAGACGGCGATAATCCTCGGCCGCCAGCTCCATGCCCGCCAGTTTCGGGGTGGCGCCGACCTGGTAGGTGTAGCCGGTGCCGTGCAGCAGCCCGCCGTCCCTTTGGGACATCCGGACCCAGGCCAGGGCGCCCTGTTCGACCAGGAAGGCGTCCAGCTTGGCCGCGAAATCAGCGGTCTTCAGCTGGCGTTCGATCGCCACTGGGGAATACTGGGGTTGGACGTAGGTGTTGCGGTCGCGGAGTTCGGCATCGGTCCAGCGACGAAACGCCGGTTCCGTCGGCTCCGAGCCGGTATCCGGGCGGCTGAGCATGACGATCCGGCCCGCCAGCTTGCCGCGCCACTTGTCGAAGTCCTCGACCTTGGAGATCGGGGCGACGATCACGCCGCCGCTGATGGTCCCATTGGTCGACGGGGTCCAGGCGACCGGGATAGCGCGCAGATCCAGCGGACGCGGGGCGGTCATGCGGGCGCTGGAGCGGACGATCGACCAGCCCCGGCCGAACTCGAAACCTTCGGCCCGGACATTGGACAGGCCCCAGTCGCGGAACTGTTGCTGCGACCAGCGTTCGGCCTCGCGCATCTGGGGCGAATTGGTCATCCGCCCGCCGATCCGGTCGGTCAGATAGGCGGCGGTCTGCATCACCTGGCTGTGGTTCAGTCCCTGGTCGATAATGCCGTTGACCGCGACCCGATCCACAGACTGGGCGGCGACGGGCGTGGCGAGCAGAGCGGCGACGGAAACAAAGGCGAGCAGACGCGACATGGAACCCCCTGATTGGTCAGGCGCCCATCTGAATTGATCCGCACGCCGAGCGCAAACGGCAAAAACGGGGTCAAGGCGCGGCGATCAGCCCCAGGGGCCGCGCGGTTCGCTAGGGGTGGCGGGCACGCCGGTGGTCGCGCGACGTGGCGTGACGGGAACCGCCGAGGCGGGCGGCGTCGCAGCCGCACGAGGACGCACCCCCATCATGGCGCCCAGCTCCGCCAGGGCGCGCACCCGGTTGACCGTGGCCGGATGGGTCGAGAACAGGTTGTCGGCGCCGCGTCCGGCCAGGGGGTTGATGATGAACATCTGGCCCGAGGCCGGATTGCGTTCGGCGGTCGGATTGTGGATCCGCTTGGCGTAGGCGTCGATCTTCTGCAGGGCCGAGGCCAGGGCCTGGGGGTCGCCGGCGATCTCGGCGCCGATACGGTCGGCCTCGTATTCGCGGCCGCGGCTGATCGCCATCTGCACCAGGCCGGCGGCCATGGGCGCCAAGATCATCAGGGCCAGGGTTCCGATGACGCCGCCCGGTCGCTCGCGGTCCTCGCCGCCGCCGAAAAACAGCGCGAAATTGGCCAGGGCGGCGATCGCGCCGGCGATGGTGGCGGTCACCGTCATGATCAGGGTGTCGCGGTTCTTCACATGGGCCAGTTCGTGCGCCATCACCCCGCGCACCTCCTCGCGCGTCAGCATGTCCAGCAGGCCGGTGGTGGCGCAGACGGCGGCCCGTTCCGGATTGCGGCCGGTGGCGAAGGCGTTGGGCTGGTCGCTGGGGATGATGGCGACCTGGGGCTGGGGCAGGCCGGCGTCGCGGGCCATCTGGCGCACGTCGGCGACATAGTTGCGCACCACCGCATTCGGATGTTGCTCGTCGACCGGCTGGGCCCGGTACATCTTCAGCACGATCTTGTCGGCGTTCCAGTAGCTGAACAGGTTCATCCCGCCGGCGAACACCAGGGCCACGGCCATGCCCGTCGCGCCGCCGATCAGATAACCCACACCCCCGAACAGGGCGGTCAAGGCGGCCAGAAGGATGAAGGTCTTCAGATGGTTCATCGTCGTTCCATCCGCGATCATCCGGTTTTTCTGGCGTCGCGGCTTCAATCGACTATTTGAGGCCATGAGACGCCGCCCTCAAGGGAGCCGACCTGTGACCGAACATCCCACCCCCGAGGGGGCCGCCCCCTCGCCCGACAATGAAAACGCGCCTGTTTTCAACGCCGAAATCCCCCATGCGACGCCGGAGAAGCCGCTGAGCGACGTCGCGCGCCGCGCCCTGCTGGAAGCGGCTGATCGTCGCGCGGCCGAACAGGTCGCCCAGACCGATCCGGAACACGGCGGGCCGAGCGGTCCCGAACCCACCCGTTACGGCGATTGGGAGAAGAAGGGCCTGGCCATCGACTTCTGACGCGGCGCAATTCCGCGGGGCGCGGGACTTGCCTGAACGGAGACAATTCAGAGGAGTCTGTCCCGTGACGATACAGTCCACGATCGCGGCCGCGTCGGCGGCCCTTCTGCTGTCCGCCGCTCCCGCCCTGGCCGGCGGCCCGTCGGGCGGCCATGGCGGGGGCTGTGGAAGCTGCGGCGGCGGACACGGGGGCGGGGGTCATTACGGCGGCGGGCACAACAGCAACGTCAATGTGAACGTGAATGCCGGGGCCAACGCCTCGGCCCATGCCGGCGCCGCTTCCTATTCCGCCGTCAACGCCCGCGCCTATTCCCATTCGTCCAGCTTCAGCCGCGGCGGCGGCGGCGTGACCTATGTCGGCGGGGGCGGTTACGCCGACGGCGGATACTCGGGCGGCTATATTCCCGGCCCGCCCGTGAACTTCGTCGGCCCGGCCCCGGTCAGCGCCCCGGTCGGCTATCCCACCTATGGCTTCGGGCGTGACTATATCGGCTGGCGCCCCTATCAGCCGCAACGCCCGGTCGATTGCGACTGCCGCCCCGCCCCGCGCCCGGCCTATCGCGAAGACCGGTACGAAGGCCGTTATCAGGAGCGGTACGAACACTATGAGCAGCGCGGCTACGAACAAGGCGGCTATTACGAGCAGCAGCGCGCCTATGTGCAGGCCCCGATCCAGGTTCAGGGGCCGCCCGTCTATGTCGCGCCGCAGCGGATCTATGTCGCCCCCTCTCCGGTGAACATCGCGCCGCCCGAGATCGTGACCGGCCCGCCGGTCTATATCGAACAGCCGCCTGTCTATGTGCAGGCGCCGCCGGTCGAAATCGCCCCGGCCCAGATCCATGTCGCGCCGCCCGAAGTTCACGCGCCGCCGCCCGTCCAGGACTATTACGGCGACCTGCCGCCCCCCGGCTATGTCGCGCCGCAAGCCCCGCCGCGCCAGCATTACGCCCAGGAACCGGGCGAGCGCGGCTGATCAGATCAGGGCGATGCTTTCGGCGACCGCCAGGGCGGCGGCCCGGGGATCGGCCGCCGCCGTGATCGGGCGGCCGATCACCAGATGGGTCGCCCCGGCCTGGAGCGCCGCTTCGGGCGTCGCGGCCCGGGCCTGATCGTCCAGGGCCGAGCCTGCGGGACGGACCCCTGGGGTCACGATCAAAAAGTCCGGACGGCCGGCCTCGACCGCGATCTCGCGCACCCGCGCCGCCTCATGGGGGCTGGAGACGACGCCGTCGATCCCCGCCTCCAGCGCCTGTCGGACCCGGCGCTCGACCAGGTCGGCCGGCGACAGGCTGTGATCGTCGGCGGCCAGATCCTCGGCCGTCAGACTGGTCAGGACCGTGACCCCCAGCACCTTCAAGCCCGACCCCGCCACGCCGCGCGCCGCCGCCGCCATCACCTGGGGCCGGGCGTGAACGGTCAGCAGGTCGCAGCCGGCGTCCGCCAGATTGGCCGCCGCCTTCTCGACCGTGGCGCCGATGTCGTGCAGCTTCCAGTCCAGAAAGACCTTGCGTCCCTCGGTCTTCAGGTCACGCGCCAGGTCCATGCCGCCCGCCGCGAACAGCTGCAGCCCGATCTTGTAAAAGCCCACCGCGTCCTGGATCCGCGCGACCAGGGCGGCCGCCTCGGCGATGGTCGGGACGTCCAGGGCGCAGATGATCCGTTCGTCTGGACCGCGATTGGGGGCCAAGGTTTCGGTCTGGGTCATCGACGGACTCGCGCTGAGCGGCTATGCGGGAACGCAAGGGGTGCGTCGGCGCGGCCGGCGTGTTGAATTTCAAGAGCGAGGCGAGGCGATGAACGCGGTCGATCTGGGTGTCAACCTGTTCGTGACCCTGTTCGCCCTGCTGGATCCCATCGGCAATCTGCCGATCTTCGCCGCCGCCACGGCCGGGGCGACCCTGCGCCAGCGGATTTCGGTCTCGGCCCTGATCTGCACCTTCGCCGCCGTCTTCCTGGCCTTCTTCCTGTTCACCGGCCTGGGCCTGCTGCAGTTCTTCGGCATTTCGCTGGCGGCCTTCCGGATCGCGGGGGGCATATTGCTGCTGCTCCTCGGCCTGGACATGGCGCGCGGCGACTTCCTGGCCCTGTTCGCGGACAAGGACGCCATCGCCGACAGCCAGGATGTGCGTGGCTACGCCCGTCGCCGGTTCCAGCGCCTGGTCGTGCCCTTCGCCATCCCGTTGATGATCGGCCCCGGCGCCATTTCGGCGGTCATCATCCAGGCGGGCGAGGCGGCCAAGCTGGGTTATGCCGGAACCATGGGATCGCTGGTCGCCATCGCGGCCGCCTGCGCCGTCTCCTTCGTCTGTTTCGCCATGACCGGATCGCTCAGCCGCCTGTTGGGCGAGGTGGGCATGGCCATCATCGTGCGCGTCCTGGGCCTGATCCTGTGCGCCCTGGCGATCCAGTTCATCCTGCTGGGTCTGGGCGAGGCCATCCCCGGCATGATCTCGGGGGCGGTGACGACCCCCTACCCGGCCACCAAATAAGGCTTCAGTCGGCGTCATCCTCGATGGCGTGGATATCGTCGTCGGACAGGCCGAAATGGTGGCCGATCTCGTGGATCAGGACGTGGGCGATCAGTTCGGCCAGGCCGACGTCGCCGCGCTCGCACCATTCGTCCAGGATCGGACGGCGATACAGGAAGACCCGCGACGGCTCCGCCGCCGGTCCCAGGCTGTCGCGTCGGCCGATGTCCACGCCATGATACAGGCCGGTCAGTTCGAACGGATCCTCGATCTCCAGATCCGCCAGGGTCTGTTCGTCGGCGAAATCGTCGATGCGGAACACCACCTCGCCCGCCGCCGCCCGGAACTCGGCCGGCAGGGCGTCGAACGCCTCGCGCGCCAGTCGGGCGAAATCGTCGAGGGAGGGGGCGAAGAGATCGGCGGTCGCGTCGGTCATGCCTCCGCTATCGCCGTCTGGGGCCCGCCATGCAACGGGGCGCGATGACGCGACGAAGACTGACTTTTTCTGGCCGGGTTTGCGGTATGGTGAACGCCGAATCAGGTCGCGGGACCCAGGGACAAGAATGGCCGAGGCCGACATCGCCTATGTCGCCACTGCGGGCGCAGCCGGGCTAGCCCTGGCGGTCAGCGCCTGGGCTCTGCGTCTGCGCGCCAGGCTGAACGCCGCCACGGCCCTGGCTGAGGGCGAGCGGGCGGCGGCCGTCGCCGATCTCAGCCGCCACGACAGCATGTTGCGCGCCTTCGACGACGTCAGCCTGGCCCTGACCCCCGAAGGCGAAGCCAGCGGCGCCCCCATCGGCCCGCCCGAACTGATCGATCGCCTGACCGAGGCCAGCGGCGATACGGCGGGACACGCCCTGCTGACCCGGCTGAAGACCTCCTATGTGGTGCTGATCGACGGTCTGGTGACGGCCGGCAAGGCGTTCGAAGGTCTGATCGAACTGGGCGACGTCGAACCCTGGCGGATCGAGGGACGGGTGGCCGGCGGCGGCGCCTGGCTGAGACTGTCACCGGCGTCGCGCGTCATGCTGACCGGGGCCGACGCGACCGAGAGCGGCCTGGCCCTGCTGGGCGACGCCTCGCCGTTCCCGACCTGGGTGGTGGACGGCGCCGGCAAACTGGCCTGGGCCAACCGGGTCTGGCTGCACGAGATCGGCGCCGACAGCGTCGAGACGGCGCGGAACAAGGGCCTGTCGTTCGACCGGGGCGCCGACGCCCTGGTCGCAGAAGCCGGGCGGCTGGGCGTGCGCCAGGAGGGCTTCCGCTGGACCACCGGCGGCGGCCATCGCCGCGCCTGGCGGATCATCGCCGAACCGGCCGGCGGCGGCGCCGTCACCGCCTTCGCCATCGAGGTGACCGAGGCGGAGGAGACGCGCGACACCCTGCGTCGCCACGTCGACGCCCATGACGAGACGCTGAACCATCTGGCTGACGCCGTGGCCATCTTCGGCCCGTCCAAGCGGCTGGCTTTCCACAACACCGCCTTCCAGACCCTGTTCGACATCGACCCCGCCTGGCTGGATGAACGCCCGACCCACGCCGAACTGCTGGACCGGCTGCGTCAGCGCCGCCGCCTGCCCGAGGTCATGGACTATGCGGGCTGGAAGGCGCGCGAACTGGAGTTCTATGGCGCCTCCCAGGCCTCGCCCGACGACAGCTGGTCGCTTCCGGACGGCCGCACCCTGCGGGTCGTGCGCCAGCCCCATCCGCTGGGCGGCATATTGCTGATCTTCTCGGACATCACCGACGAACTGAACCTGAGAAGCCGGTTCAACGCCCAGATCCAGGTCCAGACGGCGACCCTGGACAAGCTGAACGACGCCGTCGCGGTGTTCGGTTCGGACGGACGACTGCGGTTGCACAACGAGGCGTTCGAGACCTTCTGGAAACTGTCGGCGGAACAGATCGCCGGCTCGACCGACTTCGACGCCCTGGCCGAACTGTGCAAGGCCGTCCTGCCCGATCCTGCCCTGTGGCTGGGTCTGAAGGCCCGCGTCGCCGATCCCGATCCCGAAAGCCGGGTCGCCATATCGGGCGAAGGCCGCACCATCGACGGCCGGATCGCGGCCTGGCAGACGCGCCCTCTCCCCGACGGCGCCACCCTGGTCGCCTTCTCGGACATCACGGCCCGGCGCGGTCTGGAACAGGCCCTGGTTCAGCGGGAACAGGCTCTGGCCGAGAGCCAGGCGTTGAAACGCGAGTTCGTCGGCAGCGTCTCCTATGAGCTGCGCACCCCGCTGACGACCATCGTCGGCTATTCCGAGCTGCTGGAGACCATGGGCGACCTGCCGGAACGCGGCCGCCAGCACGCCGGCGCCATCCGCGTCGCCGCCAGCCAGTTGGCCCGATCCATCGACGACGTCCTGGACATGGCCCAGATCGACGCCGGCGAGATGGAGCTGTCGCTGGGCGACGTGCGCGTTCAGGATCTGCTGGAGCAGGCCGCCGAACGGGTGCGCGCCAAGGTCGAGGGCCGGGGCGCGACCCTGACCGTGACCTGCCCGCCTGGTCTGAAGCCGATCCGCGCGGACGACCACCGTATCGGCCAGGCCCTGAACCACCTGCTGGAGAACGCCGCCCGCGCCGTGTCCGAAGGCGGCGCCGTGACTCTGTCGGCCGAGAT
This sequence comes from Brevundimonas sp. TSRC1-1, assembly GCF_049898245.1. Taxonomy (NCBI): domain Bacteria; kingdom Pseudomonadati; phylum Pseudomonadota; class Alphaproteobacteria; order Caulobacterales; family Caulobacteraceae; genus Brevundimonas; species Brevundimonas sp. TSRC1-1. Next base: position 564,523 of record NZ_JAFCXI010000002.1, on the reverse strand, counting down.
GGGTCCGTCGGAAATGCGGGTGACCGTGTCGGATTCGGGACGCGGCATCCCCTATCACCTGCAGGCCCACGTCTTCGACCGGTTCGTGCGGCGCGAGCGCGGCGGCCCCGGCGTCGGCCTGGCCCTGGTCAAGGCCCTGGTCGAGCTGCACGGCGGCTGGGCCGAGGTCGAGAGCGAGCCGGGCAAGGGCGCCGCCTTCATCCTGCACCTGCCGCTGGGCGCCGCGACCAGCGCCGCCGCGCCCGAGCTGCAGCTCGTCGTGCCCTCCTTCCAGACGGCGGCCTCTTAGGGCCGCAGAGCCTTGGACTGATCCCGCGCGGGGCCGAACTCGGCGCCGGGGTTCCATTCGGGCCAGACGTCGGACTGGGCCAGGTCGCGGCCGACGGCGTAGATCAGGGCCACGTCCGCAGCGGCGGCGTCCATGCGCCAGGTCGCATCCCATGCATCCGACGGCTGGTGATAGCGGTTCTGGACATAGTCGCGGCTGGCGGCGCTGGCGCCGGTGAAACCGGCGGCCGGGAACAGGGCCGGCACGCCCTTCAGGGCCAGGGGGAAGTGGTCCGAGCGATAGAAGGCGCCGGCCTGGGGCGCGGGATCGGCGATCAGGGTGCGGCCGGTTGCGGTCGCATGGCGGGCCAGAACCTCGTCCAGCTGGTTCTTGCCCTTGCCGATGACGACGACATTGGGGTCGATCTCCGTTCCCGGCAGCAGACTGTCGACATTGATGTTGGCCACGGTCGTCTCCAGCGGCCAGACCGGATTGGCGGCGTAATAGGTCGAACCCAGCAAGCCCGCCTCCTCGCCCGACCAGGCGGCGAAGACCACCGAACGTTTCGGACGCGGCGCATCGGCGAAGGCGTGGGCCAGCTCCAGCAGGGCCGCCACCCCGGTCGCATTGTCCACGGCCGCATTATAGATCGTGTCGCCCGAGGCGTCGGGCGTGCCCACGCCGTAACCGTCCCAGTGGGCGCCGTACATGACGGTCTCGTTGGGTCGTTCGGAGCCGGGTATGCGGGCGATGACGTTCCTGGTCTCCACCCGGTCGGCGATCTGTCCGAAATCGACGCTCATCGTCATCCCCGGCAGGACGACAGGTTTGAAGTCCGCGCTGCGGGCGCTGTCCTTCAGGGCGGCGAAGTCCAGGCCGGCGGCGGTGAACAGTTCTTCGGCCTTGGCGCGCTGGATCCAGCCCTGGAAGGGGGCGCGCTCGGCGTTCGGGTCGGCGCGGACGATGTCGAACTTGGGCGCGGCCGACGAGTTCTGCAGCACCGACCAGCCATAGCCGGCGCCGGCCGTCTCATGCACCACCAACACGCCCGCCGCGCCGCGACGGCCGGCTTCAAGGAATTTATAGGTCCAGCGGCCGTAGAAGGTCATGGCCTTGTCGTCGAACTTGCCCGCCACCGGTTCGCCCGCTGACGCCTCGAAATCGGGGTCGTTGACCAGGACGACGATGACCTTGCCGCGCACGTCCACGTCCTTGAAGTCATCCCACTGGCGCTCGGGCGCAGTGGCGCCATAGCCGACGAAGACGACGGGAGCGTCGGTCACGGCGATATGGTCGGTGGGACGGTCGCTGGAGACCAGGACGTCCGGCCCCCGCTCCAGTGCGATCGAGCGGCCCCCGACCTGGGCGGCGATGGTCGCAGGGCCGTCCTGGCGCGTGCGCGACAGATGGGCGACCTGGACGAAGGCCCCGTCCGGGCCGCCGCCCTCGGCCCCAGCGGCGCGGAATTGTTCGACCAGCCAGGCGACGGTCCTCTCCTCACCCGGCGACGCGGGGGCGCGACCTTGGAATTCATCCGAAGCCAGCACCCGCACCGCCTCGTTCATCCGGGCGGCGTCGATGTCGGGCGCGGCGGGATCGCCGGCCTGGGCCGAAGAACAGGCCACCATCAGGGCGAGGGCGGAAACGGCGGGCAGGGCGTGACGCATCGGGAACTCCTAACGGCGAGCCCTCGACCCTGCCCCTCTCAGCCCCGCCTGTCGAGCCAGGCCATAAGGCCGCGCGCCGCCTGGACGCCCGAGGCGAAGCTGGCCTGGAGCAGATAGCCGCCGGTCGGGGCCTCCCAGTCCAGCATCTCGCCGGCGACGAAAACGCCCGGCCGGGCGGTCAGCATCAGCCGTTCGTCCACCCCGTCCAGCGCCACCCCGCCAGCGGAAGAGATCGCGCGCTCCAAACCCTGTACGCCGGTCAAGGTCAGGGGCATGGCCTTGATCCGTTCGGCCAGGGCTCGGGGGGAAACAGGCAGGGGACCGGCTTCATACAGCAGGGCGACGGCGACCGGCTCCAGCCCCACAACCTTGCGCAGATGGTTGGACAGGCTGGCCTTGCCCCGGGGTTTCGACAGCCGGTCGGTCAGCTTGCCGACCGCAACGTCGGGCTTCAGATCGATCCGGACATCAGCCCGCCCGTCCGCCTCCACCGACGCCCGCAGCACGGCCGACAGGGCGTAGACAGCGCCCCCTTCGAGGCCGTAGCGGGCGATCATGGCCTCGCCGCGCGCTGTCCTGCTCCCGTGCGTCACAGCGACGCCCTTCAGCGGCTGACCGGCGAACCGGTCGCGGAACAGCGGGGACCAGGCGAAATCGAAGCCGACATTGGCGGGGCGGAAGGGCGCGACGGCGACCCCGGCGGACTCAAGCCCGGGCTTCCAGGCGCCGTCCGAACCCAGGCGCGGCCAGCTGGCTCCGCCCAGGGCCAGGACCACGGCGTCCGACCGTTCCAGCCGCTCTCCGTCCGGAGTCTCGAACACCAGAGCCCCGTCGCGCCAGCCGACCCAACGCGACCGGGTGCGGATCTCGACGCCCAGACCCTCCAGCCGCGCCAACCAGGCCCGCAGAAGGGGCGAGGCCTTCATTGCGCGGGGAAACACCCGCCCGCTGGACCCGACGAAGGTCGGCTGGCCCAAGCCCTCGACCCAGGCGGTGAGGTCGGCGGGCGTGAAGGCGTCGATCCAGCGCGCGACCGGCGCCTGGGCCGAGCCATAGCGGGTCAGGAACCGATCCAGCGGCTCCGAATGGGTCAGATTCAGTCCGCCGCGACCGGCCATCAAGAATTTGCGCGCGACGGACGGCATCCGCTCGTGAACCACGACGCTCAGACCCGCCTGGGCGAGGCGTTCAGCCGCCATCAGACCGGCGGGGCCGGCGCCGATGATATGGACTTGACGTTTGGATTGGGTCATCCCCCGCTTTGCCCGCTCGCGGCGACGCTGGCTATAGGGACCGGCGTCGCTATGTTCCGAACCATGAGCGTTGCATTCACCCGAGAAGAAGATCTGGAAGCCACCGCCGCCGACCTAGCGGACCGGCCGATCTCACCCCACCCCAATCTGGTCACGCCCGAAGGCCTGGCCCTGATCGAAGCCGAACTGGCCGCCGCCCGCGCCGCCTATTCCGCCGCCCAGGTGAAGGGCTCGATCGAAAGCGACCGCACCGCCATGGCGCGCGCGACGCGGGACCTGCGCTACTGGTCCGCCCGCCGCGCCTCCGCCCAACTGCAGGAGCCCACCGCAGACGACGGCGGAGTGCGCTTCGGCGGTTCAGTCTCCATCGAACGCGAGGACGGCCGGACCCAGACCTGGCGGATCGTCGGCGAGGACGAAGCGGATCCGGCCAAGGGCTCGGTCAGCCATGTCTCGCCGCTGGCCCGCGCCCTGCTGGGCAAGCGGGTCGGGGACGAGGCCGTGGTGGCGGGACAGTCGGTGGAGATCACCGCCGTCGGCTGATCGGGCTCAGCCCGGCTTGTCGGCGCCCTCGCCCAGCATTTCGCGCATCATGTCCAGGATCAGCTTCTGGTTCCGGGCCGGCAGGCGCGGGGCCAGGCGGGCGATCTCGACGCTGTGTTTCGTCGGCTTGTGCTCGTGGTCGAAGCCGGGCGCCTCTTCTTCCCCCACGCCCGGCTGGGCGTCGTGGAAACCCTGGAAGAAGAAGGGGATGTCCACCTTCATGAACTCGGCCATCTCGAACAGCTTCGAGGCCGAGACGCGGTTGGCGCCCTTCTCGTACTTCTGAACCTGCTGGAAGCTGACGCCGACCGCGCGGGCCAGGGCGGTCTGGGTCAGTCCCAGATCCAGGCGTTTTTCCTGAACGCGGCGGCCGACGTGGCGATCAACGGGATGCGGCTCCTCGAGCTTCTCACGCGCCATGCCGTCCCCGCCCACTCAAATCACTGACCGATTCGAGGAACCCTAGTTCTTAGAATCAGCGGCCACAAGCCGGCGAGCGCGGCGGCCAGCAGGGCCGCCAGAAAAGGCCAGTCGCCCAGTCGCCCATAGGGGGTGACGCCGGTCGGGCGCGGCAGGAGGGCGTCGATCACCCCCATGACGCCGGGGTCCAGACGCTGCCCCTCCACGATCCGGCCCCAGGGGTCGATCATGGCCGAAATTCCCGTCGGCGTCGCTCGGGCGATGGGCAGTCCGGTTTCTATGGCGCGATAGCTGGCCAGGTTCAGATGCTGGCGGGGACCCGAGGTCGCCCCGAACCAGGCGTCGTTGGAGGCGTTGACGATCCAGTCCGGCCGACCCGCCGCGCCGGGGGTGAAGCCGGGATAGAGGCTTTCATAGCAGATCAGGATCTGAGCGGGCGGCGCGCCTGGAATCTGGATCGGCGCCGGGGTCGGCCCGGCGGTGAAATCACTGGGCATATGCACCAGGCTGCGCAGGCCGATGGCGGTCATGACCGAACCCAGCGGCAGATATTCGCCGAACGGGACCAGCCGGTGCTTGTCATAGACGGCGGCTATCCGAAGACCGGGCCCGCCTTCATCGGCCAGGGCGAACAGACTGTTGTAATAGCGGCCGCCTCCCGGCGCCGTCAGATCCGCCTCGCCGCGCGCCAGCCCCATCAAAAGGGTCTGACCCGGCCGCAGGGCGCCGGCGATGGCCGTCGCATCTGTCGAGGCGAAAACCTCGTTGGCCGAGGCCGGCAGGGCGCCCTCGGGCCAGACCACCACATCCGGAACCCGGGCGCCGGGCTGGCCGGTCAGGGCCACATAGCGATCCACGATGGAGCGATAGGCCTCGGGCGACCATTTCGTCTCCTGTTTCACATCGGCCTGGACCAGGCGGACCAGGGTGTCGGTGAACTGCAGATCGGCCTGCGCCAGCCGCACAGCGCCGAAGACGCCGACCGAAACCAGGGCCAGGACGCCCAGTCCTGCCGAGATCAGACGGCTGCGCGGCGCGCCAGGGCCGACCAGAGGGGCCAGGGCGGCGGTGGCCGCGACCGTAACGAGGCTCAGTCCATAGACGCCGACGATCGAGGCGAATTGCGACATGCCGCCCCCTGCCCTCCAGGTCGCCCCGGCTGGGTTCCAGGGAAAACCGGTCAGGACATGGCCGCGCAGCCATTCGGCGGCGCAGAACAGGGCGGCGAACAGCAGGACCCGGACCACCCCGACGGGGGCGAGCCGGCGATAAAGGGCGCAGGCGGCCCCCCAGAACAGGCCGATCCCGGCGGGCAGCAGGCTGGCCGCGAAGGGCGCCATCCAGGCCTGCTCCGGATTGACGAAAAAGGCTTCCGCCACCCACCAGCAGCCGATGAAGAAATAGGCGAAGCCCGCCAGCCAACCCATCCAGAAGGCGCCGCGCGTCGTGTCCGACCGCTCGGACAGGATCATCAGCAGCGGATAGCCCAAGAGGCCGAACAGCAGGCCGAACGGCGGATGGGCCAGGGCTGTTCCCGCCCCGGCCACCAGGGCCAGGCCGATGCGGATCAACCGCCAGGTCAGGGCGCGCCGCCGCTCGGGCAGGACGCGGATACGGGCGGCGAACCGGTCCAGGGCGGCGTCGGGAAACATGATCAAACGTCCTGCCCAAGGTCAGCGGATTCGGCGGCATAGGGATCGGCGACGCCCAGTTCGGCCAGGATCTCGCGCTCCTCGGCCTCCATTTCCTCGGCCTCCGCATCGTCCTCGTGGTCACGCCCCAGAAGATGCAGGACGCCGTGGACGATCAGATGGCTCAGATGGTCTGACAGGGTCTTGCCCTGGGCCTGGGCTTCGGATGCACAGACGCCGTAGGCCAGGACGATGTCGCCCAGGTGCGGGGCGGCGCTTTCGGGCGCGGGAAAAGACAGGACATTGGTCGGCCGGTCCTTGTCCCGGAACCGGGCGTTCAGTTCCCGCACCGCCTCGTCATCGGTCAGAAGTACGACCACATCGCCCGCGACGGCGCCAAGCGCGGCCTCGGCCGCCTTCGTCACCACGGCCCCGGCTTCCGGCAGGGCGCCGGTCCAGGCCTCAGCCTCGATTTCAATCTCGATCATGCAGGATCTTCAAGGTCCGGGGTCGGACGCCCTTTTGCGGCGTCGGCGTCGTAGGCGCGCACGATCCGCTCGACCATGGCGTGGCGCACCACGTCCGAGGCCTCGAACTTCAGGATGCCGACCCCCTTGACCCCGTCCAGGATGCGCAGGGCGTGGGCCAGGCCGGAATCGCGGGGATTCAGCAGGTCGATCTGCGACGGGTCGCCCGTCACCACCATCCGCGCGCCCTCGCCCAGGCGGGTCAGGACCATCTTCATCTGCAGCCGCGAGGTGTTCTGGGCCTCGTCGACGATGACGAAGGCGTGGCTGAGGGTGCGGCCGCGCATGAAGGCGATGGGGGCGGCCTCGATCTCGCCCTTGTCGCGGCGGCGCTGCACGTCCTCGGCGCCGAGGATGTCGTTCAGGGCCTCCCAGATCGGGGCCAGATAGGGATCGACCTTCTCGTTCAGGTCGCCGGGCAGGAAGCCCAGTTTCTCGCCCGCCTCGACCGCCGGCCGGGTGATGACCAGCCGATCCACCTGGCCGCGCCGCAACAGGGAGGCGCCATAGGCGGCGGCCAGGAAGGTCTTGCCGGTGCCGGCCGGGCCGACACCGAAACTGAGTTCGCACCGGCCCAGCATGTCCAGATAGGCGGCCTGGGCCTTGGTCTTGGGCACGATGGCGCCGCGCTTGCCGCCCGGAAGCGACACCCCCGCCGCCGCCATGCCCGGCGTGCCCTTGCCGCCCCGCGCCTGGCCCAGGGCCGCGCGCACATCGGCCTCGGTCACCTCGGCGCCCAGGGCCGCGCGCTTGGCCAGATCCTCGATCACCTGGCGGGCGTCCGAGCGGTCGCGGGTGCCGCCGTTGACGGAGACCCCGCCGCCCGGCGCCTCGACCAGCACCTTGAAGGCGTCCTCGATCAGGGCGACGTGACGACTGTTCGGCCCGATGACGGCGCGCAGTTCGGCGTCGTTCAGGGGGACGAACTCGGATTCTCGCGCCATCAAGCGGCCTTTTCTGCTGGGGCCGCCGCTTCCGGGGCGACAAGCCGACCGGTCAGGCTGTTGTGCTGGCCGGCGATGATTTCGACCGGAACGATCCGGCCGATCAGATGATCCGCGTCATCGACGTGGACAGACTGAAGATATGGGGATCGTCCGACCGCTTGACGACGGCTGCCGTGACGGCCCTTGCGATCAAACAGCACATTCAGGGTCCGGCCCGCCTGCGCGGCGTTGAAGGCGATCTGCTGTTCGGTCAGCAGTTCGATCAGACGGTGCAGCCGATCCTTGGCGACCTCCGGCTCGACCTGTTTGCCCATGCCGGCGGCCGGTGTGCCGGGGCGGGGCGAATACATGAAAGCGAAGGCCGAGGCGTAGTTCACCCGCCGCACCAGATCCAGCGTGTCCTCGAACTCGCGGTCCGTCTCGCCGGGGAAGCCGACGATGAAGTCTCCGGCCATGGCGATGTCGGGTCGCGCGGCGCGGATACGGTCGATCAGGTCGAAATAGGTCTGACGCCCGTGTTTGCGGTTCATCAGCCGCAGAATCCGGTCGGAGCCCGCCTGAACCGGCAGGTGCAGATAGGGCATCAGGGCGTCCAGATCACCGTGGGCCGCGATCAGGTCGTCCGACATGTCGTTGGGATGGCTGGTCGTATAGCGGATCCGGTCAAGGCCGGGGATCTCGGCCAGGGCGTAGGCCAGCTCGACCAGGCTCGACTTTCGGCCATCGGGCCGTTCGCCGTCATAGGCGTTGACGTTCTGACCCAGCAGGGTGACTTCGCGCACGCCGCGGCCGGCCAGGGCCCGCGCCTCCTCCAGCACAGAGGCCAGAGGCCGCGACCATTCGGCGCCGCGCGTATAGGGCACGACGCAGAAGGTGCAGAACTTGTCGCAGCCCTCCTGCACCGTCAGGAAGGCGGTCGGGCCTTCGGTCAAACGCGCGGCCGGCAGGGCGTCGAACTTGTCGTCAGGGGCGAAGTCGGCGCCGATCCGCTCGCCCCGCGCCCGCGCCGTGCGGGTCAGAAGTTCGGGCAGCTGGTGATAGGCCTGGGGGCCGACGACGATGTCGACCGCCGGCTGGCGCTTCATGATCTCTTCGCCCTCGGCCTGGGCCACACAGCCGGCGACCGCGATGGTCAGGTCGCCGCCGGTCTCGCGCTTGATGTCGCGAAGTTCGCGCAGCTTGCCCAGCTCGGAATAGATCTTCTCCGCCGCCTTCTCGCGGATGTGGCAGGTGTTCAGGATGACGAAATCGGCGGCCCGGACATCCTCGGTGACGGCATAGCCCAGAGGGCGCAGGACGTCGGCCATGCGCTCTGAATCATAGACGTTCATCTGACAGCCGTAGGTCTTGATGAACAGGCGCTTTGACGGCGCCTCCAGCATCGCTTCGGCTTCTTGAACCCGGATTTCGGTCATGCCGGGCTTATGATCGCCCGGACAGGCGACGACAAGACCGAGGCTCAGCCCGCATCCACGTCTGCGGGCAGATCGGCGGGGTTTACGCGGGCGGCATGGCGCTTGAAGATCAGCCCCTCGCGCTTGGACGGTTCAGCGCCCTCGATCGGCACGCCGTACAGTTCCAGCTTGTGACCGATCAGTTCGAAGCCCAGCCGGTCGGCGATCTCGGTCTTCAGCTTCTCGATCTCGGCGTCGAAGAACTCGATCACCTCGCCCGTCTTGGTGTCGATCAGGTGGTCATGGTGGTCGTCGCCCGCCTCCTCATAGCGGCTGCGTCCGTCCCCGAAGTCGTGCTTCTCGACCACGCCCGCCTCTTCGAACAGGCGCACGGTGCGATAGACGGTGGCGATCGAGATGTGCGGATCGATCGAGGAGGCGCGGCGATACAGCTCCTCCACATCCGGGTGATCTTCCGCCGAGGACAGCACCCGGGCGATCACCCGACGCTGTTCGGTCATACGCATGCCGCGGTCGGCGCAGAGTTTTTCGATCCGGTCCATGACCCTAGAATAGGACGTCGGACCGTTTCAGGGAAGCGCCGGCTTTTCAGGATCTGCCGCGAGGTCCAGACTCAGGACCAGGGCGTCGGTCCTCCCCCCGTCCGGCGCGGCGTAATAGGCCTTGCGACGGCCGAGGGGCCGAAAGCCGGCTCGGTCGTACAGGGCGCGGGCGGCGACATTGTCTTCGGCCACCTCCAGAAACAGACGCGAGGCTCCGGCCTGGGCGGCGGCCACCGCCCCCCGCCCCGTCAAACGCCCACCCAGACCGGCCCGGCGCGCCTCGGGCCGGACCGCCAGGGTCAGGATTTCGGCCTCGTCCAGCACGACCCGAACCAGGATGAAACCGTCGGGTTCGACCACGGCGAAGACCCCGGCCTGGCCCAGAAGGTCCGCAAACTCGGCCTCGCTCCACGGCGCGGCGAAGGCCTGGGCATGCAGTCGCGCCAGCAGGGCCGGGTCGGCGGGCGTCATGGGACCGGCTGGCGCGGCTGACCCGGCAGGCGGGTGGGCGGCGTGGCGTCCGGCGCGCGAAGATACAAGGGGCGGGGCGGATGGTCGGCAGGATCGGCCGCGGCGACCAGTCGCCCCAGGGCCTGGGCCGACGGCGCGACGCGGGGGTCCATGGACGCCATGCTCAAGTCAGGAAAGGCCTCGACCAGGACGGCGGCCCCGGAGCCGACCAGTCGAACCTCTTTCCCCAGGGCGGTGATTCGTCGCGCCGCCTCGTCCAGCGACAAGGCCTCGTCCGGACCGACGGCCGCGCCGTCGATGAACAGCTTGGCGTAGACCTGGCCTCGTCGGGCGTCGATCAGGGCCGCGACCGGCGGTCCGGCCGAATCCACAGACGCGGCCAGCCCATCCAGGGCCGACACCCCGACCACCGGCCGATCCAGGGCCGCGCCCAACCCCTGGGCGAAGGCCAGACCGACCCGCAAGCCGGTGAAGGAACCGGGTCCGACAGTGACCCCGATCCGATCCAGGGCATCGAACCCCCCGCCGGCCTCGGCCATGACGTCGCGCACCAGACCGCCCAGGCGTTCCTGATGGCCCTTGGCCATGGGTTCGAAACGAACGGCCAAGGGTCGCTCGTCCTCGAACACCGCCGCCGTGCAGGCGCCGAGCGCCGTATCGATCACCAGAAGTCTCATGGCGCGCCTTCTAGGCCGCGCGAGACAGAACCTCCACCAGTCGCGTCAGGGCCTGACGCACCGCGCGGTCTTCGATGCGGGAAAAACCGACGGCCATCGCCCGGCCTTCCGGTGTCGCAGCCATGGTCCGCATCATCGACAGTTCGGGGATTTCGGCCTCGTCCGCCGGCTCGGGAAAGAAGGCTCCGACAGGCAGTCCAAGGGCCAGGGCCAGATTGTGCAGCCGCGAGGCCGAGATCCGGTTCTGACCGCCCTCGTACTTCTGCACCTGTTGGCAGCTGACCCCAATCAGGGCGCCGAGGGCGGTCTGCGACAGACCCAGGGCCGTGCGTCGTGATGCGATCCGGGCGCCGACGACGGCGTCCAAGGGTTCCGGCGCGCGGGCCGTCTGGCGAGCAGTAGGGGGCGTCCTGTCCATGCCGGAACGATCTCACAACCTTTCCGCGCATGCAACCTTTTCGTTTCATGATTCGCGGCGGGCGATCACGGCCGAGATGCGGGCCACGGACCGGCGGTCGATCACCTCCGCCCGGTCCAGCGCGCCCGCCCCCCGGACATGGAGGCGGTCGTCCTCGGACCGGTCAAAGAGGCGCGGGCGTAGATCGCCGTCCTTCATCTCGATGACGCAGCCCTGGCCGCCCCTGGGCCACAGGTCCGGTTGGTATTCGAGGATGACGCCCGGTTCGGCCCAGGGGGAGAGGGCGTCGTCGCGAACCTTCAGGTGTTTCACGACGACAGGCGGCGGGCCGTCGAAGCCGCGTCCCCGGCTTTCCAGGCCTGTCGCGGCCGGATCGACGTGCGGCGTCTGGGCGCCCGAAACGAGCAAGGCCAGGGCTTCGGGCGTGGCGTCCAGCGCCCCGGTCAGGCGACGCTGGACATCGGGCCGGAACAGGCCGGGCCGGCGACCGGATTCATAGAGGCCCCAGCCCTGGCTGGTCATGTCCAGACGCGCCCCGGCCTCGGCCTGGGACAGGCCGCGCCGACGGCGCAGGGCGGCCAGGGCCTCGCCCAGACGAAGGACTTCAGGATCAGGAACGAAACGCGGCATGGAGGCCGAGGATGGCGCCCCGCCGCACGTCTGGCGAGAACGAAAACGTCAGTCGGTCAGAGGGTCTGCTCGACGCGCGTCACCTCAGGCACATAGTGGCGCATCATCTGTTCGACCCCGGCCTTCAGCGTCGCCGAAGAGGAAGGGCAGCCGGAACAGGCGCCGCGCATCCGCAGGCTCAGCACCCCGGTCGCCTCATCGAAGGCGTCGAACAGGATGTCGCCGCCGTCCTGGGCCACGGCGGGTCGGATGCGGCTGTCCAGCAGGGCCTTGATCTCGGCCACGATCTCGCTGTCGTCCTCGGCATGGGTCTCGGTTTCAGACCCCGCGACGGTCAATGGCCGGCCCGAGACGAAATGATCCATGATGACGCCCAGGATCGGGGCCTTCATCTCCGACCAGTCCGGCCCGCGCTCCTGTCGGGTCACCGACACATAGTCGGCGCCGAAGAAGACGCCGTCGACGCCCTCGAGTTCGAACAGGGCCTCGGCCAGGGGCGAGGCGGTCGCCGCGTCGATGGTGCGGTAGTCCAGCACGGCGAGCGGAGAAACCTCGCGGCCCGGCAGGAACTTCAGCACATTGGGATTGGGCGTGGGTTCGGTCTGAATGAACATGGGCGGGAGATGCGCTCGCCCCCGCCCCGTTGCAAGACCTAGCGCCGCTTCAGCCCGCCCAGCAATCCCCGCAACAGTTCGCGGGTGAGGGTGGACCCGGCCGTGCGCAACACCGACTTGGTCAGGGCCTCCATCGGGGTCTGACGATTGGAGGTTCTGGCGCGCGGCGTCGTCCGGGCCCGTTCCCTGACGTCCGCCCTTACCGCCTTCTCGTTCGATTTCGCCTGAGCTTCGGCGGCCTTGGCGGCGTCCGACTGCGCCCTGGCCTGAGTCTCGGCCCGATCGGAGGCGGCATGGCGGGCCGCGAGGATTTCCTCGGCGGATTCGCGGTTCAGCGTCTGGTCATAGAGGCCGCGCACCGGGCTGGCGGCCATGACGGCGGCGCGCTCGGCCTCGGTCGCCGGGCCCAGGCGCGAGGCCGGCGGCCGGATCTTCGTGCGGGCCACGACGGTCGGGGCGCCTTTCTCGTCCAGGACCGAGACCAGGGCCTCGCCCACGCCCAGGCCCTGGATGGCCTCGGCCGTATCGAAGGCGGGATTGGCGCGGAAGCTCTGCGAGGCGGCCTTCAACCCCTTCTGTTCCGACGGCGTATAGGCCCGGAGCGCGTGCTGGATACGATTGCCGAGTTGGGCCAGGACGCTGTCGGGAATGTCGGCTGGATTCTGGGTGACGAAATAGACGCCGACCCCCTTGGACCGGATCAACCGCACCACCTGTTCGACCTTGTCCAGCAGGGCGCGCGGGGCGTCGTCGAACAGCAGATGGGCCTCGTCGAAGAAGAAGACCAGGCGTGGCCGGTCGGGATCGCCCACCTCCGGCAGCTGTTCGAACAGCTCCGACAACAGCCACAGCAGGAAGGCCCCATACAGGCGCGGGCTGTTCATCAGCCGCGTGGAGTCCAGCACATTGACCTGACCGCGCCCGTCGAGGCCGACACGGATCATGTCCTCCAGCTTCAGAGCCGGTTCACCGAAAAAGGCGTCGCCGCCCTGTTGCTCAAGCTGCAGCAGGGCGCGTTGGATGGCGGCGATGGAGGCGGGGGCGACATTGCCGACCTCGCGGCCGATCCGCTCGGCGTTCTCGCCCACATAGACCAGCAGACTGCGCAGATCGCCCAGGTCCAGCAGCAGCAGGCCCTCCTTGTCGGCGATATGGAAGACGACCGTCATCACGCCTTCCTGCACCTCGTTGAGACCCAGCATCCGGGACATCAGCACCGGACCGATCTCTGACACGGTCGTGCGGATCGGGTGGCCCTTCTGTCCGTACAGGTCCCAGAAGACGGTCGGAGCCGCTCGCGGCGTCAGGGTCAGACCCATTTCGGTCGCCCGGGCGATCAGCTTCTCGTTCGGCGTTCCAACCTGGGAAATGCCCGAAAGGTCCCCCTTCACATCGGCGCAGAAGACCGGCACCCCGGCGTCAGAGAAGCCCTGGGCCATGATCTGAAGGGTGACCGTCTTGCCGGTGCCCGTGGCGCCGGCGACCACGCCGTGTCGGTTGGCGCGGTGAAACAGCAGGGCTTCCGGCTGGGCGGCGTCGGACTGGCCGAGGAATAGGCCGGCAGGGGCGTCGGACATGAAAAGTCTCCAGAGAACCGGCTAGGTCTAGCGCAGAGCCCCGCGCGTCGGAACCGCCGCTGTTCATGCGTGTTGACGCCGCTCGGCCCGCCGCCGACAAGGATCGCCATGAAGAACCCCGTCACCATGCAGTCTTCGGCCGTATCGCGGAACGCCGCCGCCCTGATCGCGACCGTCGCTGCGGGCGCGGCCGTCTACTGGCTTCGGGACATACTGACGCCTCTGGCCATGGCCCTGTTCCTGCTGATCATGATCGACGGGGTGAAGCGGACCGTGGCGGCCCGGACCCCGCTGAACGACCGCTGGGCCGGTGTCGCCGCCCTCGTATTGGTGGTCCTGGCCTTCTTCGCCTCCATCGGCATCATCGTGAACGGTGCGGCGGGCTTCTTCGGCGAAGCCTCGGGCGTTTCGCAGAATATCGGGCCGCGCATCGATCAGATCATCCGCGACGTCTACGGCATGGCGCGCCTGAACAATCCGCCGACGGCCCAGGAGCTGATCAACGGCGTCGATATTCGCGGCTATGTCGCCTCCATCGCCATACAGGCTCAGGGCATCGCCTCCGGGGCCTTCTTCGTCATGGTCTACCTGGGCTTTCTCCTGGCCTCGCAGATCGGCTTCCGACGCAAGATCGTCGCCATGTTCCCGCAAAAACGCCAGCGCGACGAAGCGATCGCAGTGTTCGAACGGGTTCGCGGCGGGGTCGAGGGCTATATCTGGGTCCAGACCGTCACCGGCGCCATGATCTGCGTCGTGGCCTGGATCCTGATGCGCGCCGTGGGGCTTCAGAACGCCGAGTTCTGGACCTTCGTCATCTTCATCGTCGGCTTCATTCCCGTGCTGGGCGGGGCCGTGGCGGGACTGGCGCCCCCCCTGTTCGCCCTGGTGCAATTCCCCAGCTACTGGCCGGCCCTGATCCTGCTGGTCGGGCTTCAGACCATATTGTTCATCGTCGGCAATATGATCCAGCCGCGGATGCAGGGCGACAACCAGAACATCGACCCCGTCGTGGTCCTGCTGTCCCTGGCCTTCTGGGGCAAGCTGTGGGGCGTTGTGGGCATGTTCCTGTCCACCCCTCTCGCGGTCATGGCCATGGCGATCCTGGCTGAATTCCAGGGATCACGCTGGATGGCCATCCTGCTGTCGGGCGACGGCGAACCCTATGCCGACGAGGGCAAGTCGAACCGGAAGAAGGCGGGCGAGACCGAGACGGAAACAGAGGGCAGGGCCGGAGCCTGAACCTGCGGCGCCGCGCCACATCGAAAGCCGTGTTTTCGTCTCTTGAACCTCAAACAAGGCTTCCCATCTGATCCTTACCGCTGCGGGACATTCCCCTCCGAACCGCAGCGAAGCGACCGACGCACACTCCCCTCCCCGAGCGTCGTTCGCGCAGGCCGCCGAGTTCCCCCGCTCGGCGGCCTTCTCGTTTGTGGCGCCGCACAATTCTTCCAACCTGAACGCTGTTCATGAGAATCTTCGATCATCGGGGGCTTCCCGCGCGACCGGACCTGGCCTAGTCAACGCTGTGGCGCCTCGTCGCGCCGTGCCCCTTGCGGCCAAGGCCGCGTCGCCCGAGACTGTAGTCCATGACCGCCCTCGATCCGCGCCCCGTCCCGGTTCAGCCGATCTCCCCGGCCGCCCTGGAAACCTCATTCGCGCGGATTCTCGGCACCAGCCCCGGCAAGCCGGAGCAATCCTTCCTCGCCCAGGCGTACGAGGACTACGCCGCAGACGAGACCCCCGAGCTGGACGGCGAGGATCTGGCCGCGCTCCTGGCCGCCTCGTGGCGGGCGGCCAAGGACTATCCGGCCGGTTCCGCTCCCCTGATCACCGTCGGCCCCCTGGCCGGCGCCGATGGCCAGGCCCTGGACTATGACCTGGTCCGCATCGTCCAGACGGACGCCCCCTTCCTGGTCGACAGCGTCATGGGCGCCCTGGCCGAGGCCGGGGTCTCGGTGCGCGCCCTGTTCCACCCGGTGGTCGAGCTGGGTGATCGCCGTCTGTCGGTGATCATGCTGGTGATCGACGGCGCTCCGCAGGAACGGCGTGACGCCCTGGGCGAGGGCCTGGCCGAGTGCCTGACCGACGTCCACGCCGCCGTGGCCGACCACGAGGCCATGACCGGCCTGATGCGTCAGGCCATGCAAAGGCTGGAGGCGACGCCGCCAAGCGTCGATCCCGCGGTTCTGGCCGAAAACATCGCCTTCCTCAAATGGCTGAAGAGCGATCATTTCGTCTTCCTGGGCGCTCGCGACTATAATTACCCCCTGAAGGCCGACGGCGACTACGAGGCCGAGGCTCCGTTGAGCCAGTCGAGCGCCGGTCTGGGCATACTGGCCGACCCCGACCGCACCGTTCTGCGTCGCGCGTCGGAACCCGCCGTCCTGACCCGTCAGATGCGCCGGCAGCTGGATCTGAGCGACCCGGTCACGGTGGCCAAGGCCAACGCCCGGTCCCGCGTTCACCGGCGCGCCTACATGGATTATGTCGGGGTCAAGCGCTACGGCGCGGACGGCAAGGCGACGGGCGAGACGCGGTTCGTCGGCCTGTTCACCTCCGACGCCTATGACCAGCTGGCGATCGAAACGCCGCTGATCCGCCGCAAGGTGGCCAATGTGCTGAGCCGTGCCGACAAGGCGCCTGGCAGCCACAACGAGAAGCGGCTGCGCAATATTCTCGAGAATTATCCGCGCGACGAACTGTTCCAGATCGGTGAGGACGAGCTTCTTTCCATCGCCCTGGGCATACTTCACCTCTACGACCGGCCGCGCATCCGCCTTTTCACCCGCCAGGATCCGTTCGACCGGTTCGTCTCGGTCCTGTGCTTCGTCCCGCGCGAAAAATTCGATTCCTCGGTGCGCGAGCGGATCGGCCAGATCGTCGCCCGCGCCTGGGGCGGCCGGATCTCGGCCTGGTATCCGCAACTGTCGGACGCCCCCCTTGTGCGGGTCCATTTCATCATCGGCGTGACGCCGGGCGACCATCCGGTCCCCGACGCCGCCCAGCTTGAACATGATGTGGCCGAGGCCGGGCGCGGCTGGGTCGAGCGGTTCGAAGCCGCCCTGCGCCGCGCCGACGTGGCCGATGTCGAGGTCGGGCCGCTGAGCACCCGCTGGGCCCGCGCCTTCGGCGCCGCCTATCGCGACCGCTATGACGCCGACGAGGCCGCGATCGATCTGGGCGAGATGGACCGGCTGAACGCGACGGGACAGGTCGGAGCCGGAGAATCGGTGGCGGTCCGCGCCTTCCGCAACGCCGACGACAGCCGTCTGCAGTTCCGCTTCAAGCTCTATCGCCGCGGCCCGTCGGTGCCCCTGTCGGACGTCCTGCCGATCATGGCCGACATGGGTCTGAAGACCCTGGAGGAGTACGGCTATCCGATCCGGCCGCTGGGCGAGGAGGAGATCCACGTCCACGAATTCCTGATGGAGGATCCCCGCGGCGAGGCCCTGGTCTTCGCCGATGTGAAAGGCCCGTTCGAACGGGCCTTCGCCGCCGTCTGGAACGGCCGCACGGAGAGCGACGGTTTCAACCGTCTGGTGGTCGAACTGGGCATGGAATGGCGCGAGGCCGCCCTGATCCGCACCCTGGCCCGTTATCGCCAGCAGACAGGCCTCGATCCGTCCCAGTCGGTGCAGGAAGAAGCCCTGCGCGAATATCCCGACCTGTCGCGAGCCCTGCTGTCGCTGTTCAAGGCCCGGTTCGACCCTGCGGACGGCGCCGTTGAGGCCCGCGAAGGCGCGGTAGCCGAACTGAACGCCAAGATCACGACCCTGTTGCAGGACGTGAAGAGCCTGGACCACGACAAGGCCCTGCGCCGGATGGCAGCCCTGATCGGCGCGATCAAGCGGACCAACTATTTCCAACTGGACGCCGACGGCCTGGCCAAGCCGCACATCTCGATCAAGATCGCCTCGAGCGAGCTGGAAGATCTGCCGCTGCCCAAGCCCTATCGCGAGATCTTCGTCTGGGCGCCGCACGTCGAGGGGGTGCATCTGCGCTTCGGACCGGTGGCGCGGGGCGGTTTGCGCTGGTCAGACCGGCGCGACGACTTCCGCACCGAGGTGCTGGGCCTGGTCAAGGCGCAGCAGGTCAAGAACGCCGTCATCGTTCCGGTCGGCTCCAAGGGCGGCTTCTATCCCAAGCAGCTTCCACGCACGACCGATCGCGAGGCCATCCAGGGCGAGGCCATCCGCGCCTATCGCACCTTCCTGTCGGGCCTGCTGGACATCACCGACAACATCGCCGCCGACGGTTCTGTGGCCCGCCCCGCCCATGTCGTGGCCTGGGAAGGCGACGACCCCTATCTGGTCGTCGCGGCGGACAAGGGCACGGCGACCTTCTCGGACATCGCCAACGGGGTCTCGGCCGCCTACGGCTTCTGGCTGGGCGACGCCTTCGCCAGCGGCGGGTCGATCGGCTATGACCACAAGGCCATAGGCATCACCGCGCGCGGCGCCTGGGAGGCGGTCAAACGCCACTTCCGCGAGATCGGTCCGCGCGCCAAGGTCTGGGACATCCAGACCGAGCCCTTCACCATGGTCGGCGTGGGCGACATGTCGGGCGACGTCTTCGGCAACGGCGCGCTGCTGTCCAAGGCCACCAAGCTGATCGCCGCCTTCGATCACCGCGACATCTTCATCGATCCCACGCCCGACCCCGCCGCCAGCTGGACCGAACGCAAACGGCTGTTCGACCTGCCGCGTTCGTCCTGGCAGGACTATGACAAGGGTCTGATTTCCCAGGGCGGCGGCGTCTTCTCGCGGTCCGCCAAGTCGATCCAGCTGACGCCTGAAATCAAGGCGGCGCTGGACATCACGGAAGACGAACTGGATCCGGTCAGCCTGATCCGGGCCATCCTGAAGGCGCCGGCGGACCTGCTGTATCTGGGCGGCATCGGCACCTATGTGAAATCGGCGGCCGAGACCGACGCCCAGGTGGGCGACAAGGGCACCGACGCCCTGCGGATCAACGCCGACGAGCTGCGGGTCAAGGTGGTGGGCGAGGGCGCGAACCTGGGCTTCACCCAGGCAGGCCGCATCGTCTTCGGCCAGGGCGGCGGCCGGATGAACACCGACGCCATCGACAACTCGGCCGGGGTCGACACCTCCGACCACGAGGTCAACATCAAGATCCTGGTCGGGTCGGCCGTGACCAACGGGGTCCTGCCGGGCGAGGACCGCGCCCCGCTGCTGGCCTCGATGACCGAGGAGGTGGGCCTGAAGGTGCTGGCCCATAATTATGACCAGACCCTGGCCCTGACCTTGCAACAGGCCGAAGGCGCGACCGCCCTGGACGCCCAGCAACGCTTCATGCAGGCCCTGTCGGCGCGCGGCAAACTGGACCGCAAGATCGAAGGCCTGCCGAACGACGCCCGCATCAAGGAGATGATGGCGGCCGGGGTTCCTCTGGCCCGGCCGGAACTGGCGGTCCTGACCGCCTACGCCAAGCTGGAGCTGTCGGAAGAGATCGTCGCCTCACGCGCGCCGGAAGACCCCTTCTTCGAACAGACCCTGGTCCGCTATTTCCCGCAGGCCCTGGCCCGGTTCGAGCCGGAGATGAAGAGCCACCGTCTGCGGCGCGAGATCATCGCCACCGTCATGGCCAACGAAGTCGTCAACATGTGCGGTCCGACCTTCCCGGACCGGCTGCGCGGCTCCGCCGAGTGCGACACCACCGCCCTGATCATCGCCTTCGAGGCGGCGCGGCGCGTGTTCCGCCTGGACGAAGCCTGGGACGCGGTCTCGGCCCTGGACCTGAAGATCTCGGCCGAGGCCCAGACCGCCCTCTATCGCGAGATCGCCGTGGTGCTGCGTCGCCAGACCTTTTGGCTGGCCCGTCGCGCCAAGGCCGGGGCTTCGGTCCAGGGCCTGATCGACCGCTATCGTCCGACCGCCGACGCGCTTCAGGCCGAGGGCGCGCCGGTTCTGTCGCGGTTCGAACAGGGCCGTCTGGATGATCGTGTCGCCATCTTCGCCCATCATGGAGCGCCGCAGGATCTGACCCGCCGCATCGCCATCATGCGCCCCCTGGTGGCCGCCGCCGATATCGGCGATCTGGCCCAGGAGAGCGGTTGGCCGGTCGCGGCCATGGCGCGGCTGTATCACCAGGTGGGCGCCGCCTTCGACTTCGACCGGTTGCGCGCCGCCGCCGGTTCGATCCCGTCGATCGATCATTTCGACCGGCTGGCCGTGCGTCGCATGATCGAGGACCTGATGAACGAACAGTCGACCCTCACCCGCGCCGTGGCCCGGGTCTCGGACGCCGCGGTCGGGGTCAGCGAGGATGCGGCCGAGGGCGCCGTGGACGCCTGGATCGGTTCGAAACTGGCCGTGGTCGAAGGCGTGCGCGCCTCGGTGGACGAGATCGAACAGTCCGGATCGGGCTGGACCTTCGCCAAGCTGACCATCGCCAATGCAGCGATCCGCGATCTGGCGTCCGCAGCGGTGAGTTCTTGAAGACGTCTTCGGCGCTGGGCCGATAGGCGGGCAGGGGAGCCGGCATGCCGAGAAAATTCCTGGTCGTCGTCGATGACAGTCCCGAGTTCGAGGCGGCGCTGCGCTTCGCCTGCCGACGCGCGCGCTCGACCGGCGGACGGGTGGTCATGCTGCGGGTTCTCCCGTCCAACAGCGACGCCCACTGGTCTGGCGTTCGGGAAGAAATCGAACGCCAGCAGCGGGAAGAGGCCGAAACCCTGCTGAACCGGCTGGGAGAGGAGGCGCTGGAACGATCCGGCGCACCGCCCGTCTTCCTGATCGAACAGGGCGAGGCTCAGGGCGCGATCAAGAAGGTGGTCGGCGACGATCCCGACATCAAGATTCTGGTTCTGGCCGCCGGGACCGGGTCGCGGGGACCGGGGCCGCTGGTGTCGGCCATCATCAAACAGGGGGCGCAGCTGGGCGGGCGCAAGCTGCCGGTCACCATCGTTCCCGGCGAGCTGACCGAGGCCGAGATCGAGGACCTGGCCTAGACGTAGCCGGGGCTTAGGCCGAAACGGACACGGTCCGCCCCTATTGCCACGCCACGCGCGGCAATATCGCGGTGACCCTGACCGTCGCCTAGCCTTTCGGCACCAGTCGCCACATGTGCAGAGGGTGACGCACTGTGCCGGCCTCGGCCCCGGCGGCGTCGCCCCGGCCCATATAGAGGTCGGCGCGGACCGGGCCCCGAATGGCCGAACCGGTGTCGAGCGCCATGGCCAGGCCCCGATACGAGGCCGTGGCGCCGCGCAGGTTTCCGCCATCCGCGTCCAGCCACACCAGTTCGCCATAGCGCCACTGGGACGGATCGACGGCGACAGCCCGACGCTCGGTCAGGGGCACGCCCGCCGCCCCGGCCGGATGTCCGTCGTCATCCGGGTCGAGCCGGAAAAAGATGTAGCGTGGATTCAGCGCCATGACCGTCTGGGCTTCATAACCCCGGTGTTCGGCCAGCCAGGCGCGGATGGCGTCGCCCGAGGTTCCGTTTTCCGGCAACAGGCCCTGGCGCGCCATGGGTCGGGCGATGCCGACGAAGGGGCGGCCGTTGTCGGCGGCGTAGGCGGCGCGGGCGCGCGACCCGTCCTCGAACGTCAGATAGCCGGAGCCCTGGATCTGCAGGAAGAACAGGTCCTCGGCCCGCATCCAGGCCAGGGCCTGATCGGGGCGGGCGTTGGATTCCACCATCGCCCGGTCGCCGGCGCCGCGCGGATCGGCGGGCTTGGGCAGCACAGGCGCAGAAAACTCGTCGTCCGGGACACGGCGCGCCGGATATTCGGGCGCGAAATAGGCCGTCAACAGGCCCGGGCGGCCGTCGGCGGCGGCGGCGGGAACGGCGCTGAAGTTCGCTTCAAAAAAGGCGCGTGCGCTCGACGGGGTCACGCTCGTCGTGGCCGCCATGGTCTTGGCCTGGCCGCAGACCCCCCGAGCGGCGGCGTCGCGCGCCGCGCCGCATCCGTCGAGATAGGCGTGGAAGGCCGCCAGATGATCTTCGTCGTTCCAACCCGGCAAGACGGCGGGACTGAGAGCGTCGGACGGCGAGGGCGGGGGAGCGGCCGGACCGGGCGAGGGGACATAGGGCGTGGGCCCTGTTCCCGGAACGGTCGGCGTCGCGGGGCCGGTGGAACAGGCGGCGACGGCCAGGACCGACGCCAGAAGGGACGTCTCCCGGACCCGTCGCAGAACGGCCGACATCAGGCGTTGGCCGGCTCGACGCGGGCCAGGACCCAGTTGGGATCGGCGGCGCCCAGGGTGCGTTCGAAGGTCCAGTGTTCGGCGGTGCGGCGTTCCTCGACCAGGGGCTCGCCGGTGACGGAATCGGCGGTGTCGCCCGAGGCCTTGGTCACGCGGCTGCGCAGTTCGGCCAGGAAGCGGACCTTGGCCACGGCCTTGTCGCCCTGAACGGTGGCGCCTTCCAGGTCCGCGCGAGGCGGGAAGAGGAATTCGACGGTCTCGGTCTCGCCGCGCGTCTCGCGCGCCGCGATGCCGGCGTCGAACGAGGCCATCACATTGGGCGTCAGGAGCGGCGTCAGGGCCGCGCGGTCGCCGGCGGCGTAGCCGCGAACGATGGTCTCATAGGCCTGACGCGCGCCCTCGACGAAACGATTGGGGTCGAAGGCCGGATCGCGCGCCTTCAGCCCGGCGATGGAAGCGAGGGTGGCGGCGTCCAGGGCCGGGGTTTTGGAGGCCTCGGCCGTGGGGGTCGGCGACGAGGGGAGGGCCTTGGCGTCCTCCTGCGGCTGACGGCCGACTCTCTTGCCCAGCACATTATAGAGCTGGAACAGGACGATCGCCGCGATGACGGCGAAAATCACGATCTGGAACTGGACCGGCAAGGGGACTTCCTGACTGTCGGCGCGTGAGCGAGGGTGCGCCATGGAGACGATTACGGGCTCATATAGGACGGCGCAAGGCGGCGCGCGCCCCCTGTCGAGCAAGCGACGTTGCGGCCAAGCGTCTCGGCGTGGTAGTCGCGGCGCCTTATTCCCGGCCCAATCGGCCTTTTTCCGTAATCGAAGACGCCCATGACCGACGCCGCTCCGCCCGCCGACACCAACGCCCAAAACGGGGCCCCGAACGGGACCCAGCCGCAGCAAGGCCAGCCCGCCGGTCCCGGCTTCCGCATCCTGGCGCAATATGTCCGCGACTTCTCGTTCGAGAACCCGCGCGCGCCGGAATCCCTGCGTATCGACGGCAAGCCGGCCATCGACCTGGGCGTCGAAATGTCGGCCCAGGGCCGTCCGGACGGCCTGTTCGAGCTGGACCTGAAGCTGTCGATCAAGGCCAGCCACGAAAACCAGGCGGTCTTCCACGTCGAGCTGGTCTATGGCGGCCTGTTCCAGCTGGCCAATGTCCAGGAACAGGACATCGAGCCCCTGCTGCTGATCGAATGCCCGCGCTATCTGTTCCCGTTCGCCCGCGAAATCATCTCGCGCGCCACCGCGGACGGCGGCTTCTATCCGCCCTTCATGCTGGACC
Source organism: Brevundimonas sp. TSRC1-1 (assembly GCF_049898245.1). Classification (NCBI taxonomy): domain Bacteria; kingdom Pseudomonadati; phylum Pseudomonadota; class Alphaproteobacteria; order Caulobacterales; family Caulobacteraceae; genus Brevundimonas; species Brevundimonas sp. TSRC1-1. Next base: position 541,468 of record NZ_JAFCXI010000002.1, on the reverse strand, counting down.
CGATCGACTTCGCCGCCATCTATATCGCGCGCCAGCAGCAGATCGCCCAGCAGCCGGTCGAAACGGGCCAGGCGTAAGCACAATTCCCCCTCCTCTCATGGGGAGGGGGAATTTGACTAAGCCGCCTCTTCCTCGACCCTGACTCCATAGGCTTCCCACAGGGCGCGGTCCTTCAGAGCCTTGGCCAGGAAGGCGATGTGGGCGGCCTGTTCCTCCGGGCTCGAACGCAGGGCCAGCGGTTGGGGACGCGGGCCGTAGGCGGCGGTCGGGACGGCGACGCCTGCCGAACGACCCGCGACCGGCGACGACGACAGGTCCAGCACCCGCTCCTTGCCGCCGCGAAGCTCCAGATAGACCTCGGCCAGCAGGCGGGCGTCGATCAGGGCGCCGTGAAGCGTGCGTTCGACCAGCGACACCTTGAACCGCTTGCACAGGGCGTCCAGCGAATTGGGCATGCCCGGGAACCGGGCCTGAGCCAGTTTCAGCGTATCGATCCAGCGCGCCTCGCCCGTGATCGGCCGGCCGCACAGCTTGTATTCGAAGTCGATGAAGTTGCGGTCGAATCCGGCGTTGTGGGCGATCATCGGCGCGTCGCCGATGAATTCGATCAGGTCGTCGGCGATCTCGTGGAATTTGGGGGCGTCCTTCACCTTGTCGTCGGTGATGCCGTGAACCCGGATCGCGTCCGGCGGGATCAGGCGTTCCGGATTGACGAACCGGTGAAAGGTGCGGCCCGTCGGCAGCAGGTCCTGAATTTCGATACAGCCGACCTCTATCAGCCGGTCGCCCGTCTTGGGGTCGAAGCCGGTGGTTTCAGTGTCCAGAACAATCTCGCGCGCCATTGGCTCTTAATGGAGTCGTTCGTCGCTTTGCGGAAGACCGGCTTTACCGTGACGCGGAGATATCCACGCCGGATCCAGCACGGTCTCGACTATGGCGGCCACATCGGCACGCGCCGCTTCGAGCCCACGGCCCGTATCGATGACGAAATCGGCGCGGGCGCGCTTTTCGGCGTCCGGCATCTGGCGGGCCAGAATGGCTTCGAACCGCTCGCGGGTCATGCCGGGGCGGGCCAGAACCCGCTCGGCCTGGATCTCCGGGTCGGCGGTGACCACGACCACCGCGTCCACATGGGCGTCGCCGCCGGTTTCGAACAGCAGGGGGATGTCCAGCACGGCCAGCTTCACCCCCATGACCCGGGCCGCCGCCAGATCGGCCGCCCGCCCCCGCGTCACCAGGGGATGGACGATGGCCTCAAGCCGGCGGAAGGCGGTTTCGTCCCGGCCCAGGGCCTCGGCCAGGCGGGTGCGGTCCACGGCGCCGTCCACGACTACGCCGGGAAAGGCGGCGCCGACCGGTTCGACCGCAGCGCCGCCCGGGGCATAGAGCCGGTGCACGGCGTCGTCGGCGTTCCACACCACCGCGCCCAGATCGGCGAACATGGCGGTCGTGGTCGACTTGCCCATGCCGATGGAGCCCGTCAGACCGAGGACGATCATGTGGCCTGGCTCAGATGCGCCGTCAGCAGGGCGCGCAGGTCCAGCGGCGGGGGCGGACGACGAAACAGGGCCTGGAACGAGGGCGCCGCCTGACCGATCAGCATGGCCAGACCGTCCACCGTCGGCAGGCCGCGCGCCCGCGCCGCCGTCAGGAAGGGGGTGGCCAGGGGCTTGTAGGTCATGTCCATCATCACCGTGCCCGGGGCGACGGCGTCGAGATCCAGATCCGGCTGGATGCTGAGGGCGTTGATCACCAGGACGGCGCCGTCGAGAGCCTCGGACGCCGACATGACCCGGACCGAAGGGCCCAGATCGGCGGCCAGGGCTTCGGCCCGGTCGCGCGATCGATTGACGATCCGAACCTCGGCCCCGGCCTCGATCAGGGCGCCTGAGCCGGCCCGCGCCGCGCCGCCCGCCCCCAGCATGACCACCGGTCGACCTGCCAGGGTCAGATCCGGCGCCTGTTCCTTCAGGCCCAGCATCAGGCCGATCCCGTCCGAACTGTCGGCCGAGACCCGGCCAGCGTCGAAGGTCAGGATGTTGGCCGAGGCTGTCAGCCGGGCCGCCGGGGTCGCCTGATCCGCCAGGGCGAAGGCCTGTTCCTTGAAGGGCGCGGTGACGTTCAGACCCAGGATCAGTCCGGCGCGGCCCGTCGCGACCAGGGCCTCGAACCCCGCCGCATCGGCGGGGGCGAAGGGCGCATAGACGCCGTCGATGTCGCCGGCCGCCAGCCAGGCGTTGTGGATGACGGGGCTGAGGGAATGGGCCACAGGATTGCCGGCGATCCCGGCGACCAGGGCCGCGCCCGTGATGCGATGACGGCTCATGCGGACAGGACCCCCGCCCGGCGCAGCTCGGCCAGGACCGGCCACAGCGGCAGGCCCAGGACGGTGAAATAGTCGCCGTCGATGGCCGCGAACAACTGGGATCCCATGCCCTCGAGCCGATAGGAGCCGACACAGGCCAGCAGGGCCTCGCCCTCGGCCGCCAGATAGGCGTCGAGGAAGGCGTCGGAAAAGTCACGCATCCGCATCTCGACCGTGTCCACGCCCGACCACACGATCTCGCCCTTCACCGCCAGGGCGGCGCCGGAATGGAGATGATGAGTGCGGCCGCGCATGGATTTCAGCCGTTCGCGGGCGGCGTCGAGCGATTTCGCCTTGGAAATCAGCCCGCCGTCGAAGGCCAGGGTCTGATCCGAGCCCAGCACCCAGGCGGTTTCGTCCTCGCGCGACACGGCCAGGGCCTTGGCCTCGGCGAGCCGCACCGCCAGGCCGGCGGGATCCAGGTCGGTCGAGACGGCCTTGATCGCGTCTTCGTCCACGCCGGCGACGCGGACCTCGAACGGCACGCCGGCGTTTTCCAGCATCGCGCGGCGGGCGGCGCTCTTGGACGCCAGGATCAGGGCCTCGCGCCCTCCCGGGCTGGACAGGGATATGTCGCTCACCAGCTTGTCCCGATCTTTTGGTTGCGATGCTCGCTGAGCAGGTTGGTGATGGCGGCGGCCGTTTCCTCCACCGACCGACGGGTGACGTCGATGGTCGGCCAGCCGCGCCGGGCGAAGGCGCGCTTGGCCTTGATCGTCTCGTCGCGGACGGCGTCCTGATCCGTATAGCTGGAGGACTGGCTGGCGTTCAGATTGTCGATCCGGTTGCGCCGGATCTGGATCAGGCGGTCGGGAGATACAGTCAGGCCGACGACCAGAGGATTCTTCAGCCGCGTCAGCCGCTCGCCGTCCTCCTGTCCAGGCACCAGCGGGACATTGGCGGCGCGGATTCCGCGATGGGCCAGATAGATGCAGGTCGGGGTCTTGGAGGTCCGGCTGACCCCGCACAGGACCACATCGGCGCCTTCCAGCTGTTCGGTCGTGCCCTGGCCGTCGTCATGGGCCATCGCGAAGTCCAGCGCCGCGATCCGGTTGAAATAATCATGATCCAGGGCGTGCTGAGCCCCGACCCGCGTCGACAAGGCCGCGCCCAGATAGCGGGACATGGCCCCGACCAGAGGATCAAGGGCGCCGATCTGGGGCATGTCCAGTCGCCGGCAGCCGTCCTCCAGCTGTTCGCGCAGATGGCGGTCGACCAGGGTGTGCAGAACCACGCCCGGCGCCGCCTCCACCTCCTGCAGCACACGCTCCATCTGCTTCTCCGATCGGACAAGGGCGTAGATATGCTCGATCGGAATGACGCCGTCGAAGCGGGCCGTCACCGCCTTGGCCATCGCGTTCAGGGTCTCTCCGGTCGAATCCGAGACCAGATGGACGTGAAAATAGGTGGCCAGACGGGTGGGGCCGGGTCGGGGGCCGGAAGGTCGCGCGGGGCTCATTCGGTCTGTCGACTCCCTGTTGAAAAATGGGGGACGGCGGGGGACCGTCAGGGCGCCGTTCTCCTTAGCGGGTCATCGACAAGGCGGCGAGCGGGGATGACGGTGGACGGCGCCTTCGGTTCGAGGATGGTTCATCCCAAGGCGGACAACAGGTTTGGGCTTGGCTGTGGAAAATCCTAATGGAAGGTTAACGTCGCTTAACCCCGTTCACAGCCCCGGACCCCCGCAAAGCCTTGGGCGTTAAGGTTTCATTAGGGATTGTCCACCGAGGGGATAGGGCTGTTCGACATCCCCGGTAAGCCTTGGCGCGGCGTGGATATCCGCTTTTGTTCCGCTGGCGTCGGCCAAACCGTCCCCGCCGTTCCACCGTCCTACCTGCCACTTCGAATCTTTTAATTCTTAATCTGATTAGGGATTGAGAGCGGGGGCCTGTGACCTTAATCGTCCGGCATGACCGATCCGACCCAGAACGACGTTCAGACGCCCCTGATGATCCGGGCTCTCCGAGGGGAGACGCTGGATCGTCCGCCGGTCTGGTTCATGCGCCAGGCGGGACGGTACCTGCCCGAATACCGACGGCTCCGGGCCGAGGCGCCGGACTTCATCGCCTTTTGTCTGAACCCCGAGATGGCGGCCGAGGCGACGCTTCAGCCGATGCGTCGGTTCGGCTTCGACGCGGCCATCGTCTTCGCCGACATCCTGCTGATCCCGCGCGCGCTGGGCCAGGACGTCTGGTTCGAGACGGGCGAGGGGCCTCGATTGGGCGAAATGCCGATCCCCGGCCGGATGGCGGAACTGGCGCCGGACGCCGGCGAGCATCTGTCGGCCGTGGGCGAGACCCTGTCGATCGTGCGCAAGGCCCTGGAGCCGGAACGCGCCCTGATCGGGTTCGCCGGCGCGCCCTGGACGGTGGCCACCTATATGCTGGACGGCGAGCACCGGACCATCGGCAAGGGCGAGCGCGCCCAGGCCCGGACCTACGCCTATGCCGATCCCAGGCGGGTGGACGAGACGCTGGAGGTTCTGGTCGAGGCCACGGCCCGATATCTGAAGATGCAGGCCGACGCCGGCGCCCAGGTGTTGAAGATCTTCGAGAGCTGGGCCGAGGGCCTGCCGGACGACCTGTTCGAAACACTGGTCCTGAAGCCCCACCAGGCGCTTGTGAGGCGTACGCGGGAGCTGGGCGTCACCGTGCCCCTGATCGGCTTCCCACGGGGCTCTGCGGCGCTTGCAGAGCGGTATGCGCAGGAGGTTGAGGTCGACGCCGTCGCCCTGGACACCGCCTGCCCGCTGGAGGTCGGCAAACGGGTGCAGCAGATCAAGCCGATCCAGGGCGCGCTGGACCCCCTGCTGTTGCGCGCCGGGGGTGAGTTGCTGGATCGCCGCGTGGATCAGCTGATGGAGGCCTGGGGCCAGGGGCCATGGGTGTTCAACCTCGGCCATGGCATACTGCCGGACGTGCCCATCGACCATGTCGAACGGGTTCTGAAACGGATCGGCGCCCAATGACCCAAACTCTGAAAGGCCGCCGCATCGCGGTGGTGCTGTTCAATCTGGGCGGACCGGACGATCAGGCCTCGGTGAAGCCCTTCCTGTTCAATCTGTTCAATGATCCGGCCATCATCGGTCTGCCGGGCGTTCTGCGCACGCCCCTGGCCAAGCTGATCTCCAGCCGGCGCGAGACCAGCGCCCAGGCCAACTACGCCCTGATGGGGGGCGGTTCGCCCCTGCTGCCGGGCACGCGCCGCCAGGCTGAGGCCCTGGAGGCCGAGCTGAACGCACGTCTGGCCGGAGACGAGGTCCAGGTCTTCATCGCCATGCGCTACTGGCGGCCGTTCACCGAGGAGACGGCGGTCGAGGTGGCGGCTTTTGGACCCGACGAGGTGGTCCTGCTGCCGCTCTACCCCCAGTTTTCGACCACGACGACCGAATCCTCGCTGAAAATCTGGAATGAGACCTATGCCGGATCGGGCGTCAGTCGCGCCGTCTGCTGCTATCCCAGCGCCACAGGCTGGGTCGAGGCCCAGGCCCAGGCCATCGGGTCGAAGCTGGACGAAGCGGGCGAGGGGCCGGTTCGGGTCCTGTTCTCGGCCCACGGCATCCCCGAGAAACTGGTCAGCGGCAAGGGCGACCCCTATCAGGAACAGGTCGAGACGACCGTCGCCGCGGTGGTCGCCGCCATCGAGCGCGACCGAGGCCCCATCGACCACGCCCTCTGCTACCAGAGCCGGGTCGGGCCGATGAAATGGCTGGGTCCGTCCACGCCTGAGGCCATCGCCCAGGCCGGCGCGGACGGGGTGGGCGTGGTCATCACCCCCATCGCCTTTGTCTCCGAACATATCGAGACCCTGGTGGAACTGGATATCGAATATGGAGAACTGGCCCACGAAAAAGGGGTAAGTCTCTATCTGCGGGCGCCGGCCGTCGGGATCGCGCCCCCGTTCATCGACGCTCTGGCCGATGCGGCCGTCGGCGCCCTGGGTCGGACGGGCGTCGCCCCGTTCGGTCAGGGCTGCAAGGCGGACTGGAAGGCCTGTCCGTATCGCAAAGGGAAACACGCGGCATGAACCCCTATGACCTCGCACGCGGCCTGCACATTCTGGCGGTGATCGCCTGGATGGCCGGCCTGCTGTTCCTGCCGCGGCTCTATGCCTATGACGTCGAACAGAACGCCAAGCCCGAGCCGCTGCGCAGCGAGATGCAGGCCTTGCTGAGGCTGTGGCAGACGCGGCTGCTGCGGATCATCGTCAATCCGGCCATGATCCTGGCCTGGGGTTTCGGCCTATGGCTGATCCATATCGACGTCTCGGCGCGCGGCGCGGCGTTTCTGGCTGAGCCCTGGATGGTCACCAAGCTGATCGGGGTGTTTCTGTTGAGCGGTTGGCACGGCTTCCTGGCGGCGCAGCGGAAGAAGATTGCGGCGGGGACGTCCAAATATTCCGGCAAGTTCTGGCGTATGACCAACGAGGTTCCGTTTGTCCTGGCCATCGTCATGGTGCTCTCGGTAACGACCGAATGGACGTTCGGTTGAGCGGCTCCGCTTGACCTGAACCGCCGCCTGTGGTTCCGCTGACAGTGAACCGTTCGGCGTTTCGTCGGCGGTCCCTCTCTCTTCGCGACGCCTGCAGGTTTTGACCAGCGGGAGCCCGCCGCGCCTCCCTTCGGCCTCTCGGCCAGACATTTTCAGAGACATGACGCCGCGACAGCCGTTGCGCGCGCCTGCGAGCCTGCACCATGACCGACGTCCGCGACACCGATCCCACCGCCCCCGAGACCGAAAACCTCGAGGTCCAGACCCCCACGCATCACGGGGACGAACACGAAGCCGGCGACGTCGCTGGTGCGGATTCCGGCGTGGACACCACGGCCGACGACGAGGACGACGGCGAGCCCGTTGTCGCCAACGGCCGGATCACCCTGGCCGAGCTGAACGAGAAGACGCCGGCCGACCTGGTCGCCTTCGCCGAACAGCTGGAGGTCGAGAACGCCTCCAACCTGCGTAAACAGGACCTGCTGTTCGCCATCCTGAAGGCCCTCGCCGACGAGGAAGTGGAGATCATCGCCGACGGGGTGCTGGAGATCCTGCCTGACGGGTTCGGCTTCCTGCGCAGTTCGGACGCCAATTATCTGCCGGGACCGGACGACGTCTATGTGTCGCCGTCGCAGATCCGCCGCTTCGGCCTGCGCTCGGGCGATACGGTCCATGGCGCGGTGCGGGCGCCGCGCGAAGGCGAGCGTTATTTCGCCCTGTTGAAGGTCGACACGATCAATCTCGAAGACCCCGAGATGGTCAAGACCAAGGTCCTGTTCGACAACCTGACGCCCCTCTATCCCGAAGAGCGGCTGCACATGGAGATTCAGGATCCGACCCTGAAGGATCGGTCGGGCCGGGTCATCGACATCGTCGCGCCCCTGGGCAAGGGTCAGCGCTGCCTGATCGTGGCGCCGCCGCGCGTCGGCAAGACGGTGATGCTGCAGAACATCGCCAAGTCGATCGAGAAGAACCACCCGGAAGTCATCCTGATCGTCCTGCTGATCGACGAGCGGCCGGAAGAGGTCACTGACATGCAGAGGACGGTCAAGGGCGAGGTCGTGGCTTCGACCTTCGACGAGCCGGCCACGCGCCACGTCGCGGTCGCCGAGATGGTGATCGAAAAGGCCAAGCGTCTGGTCGAGCACAAGAAGGACGTGGTGATCCTGCTGGACTCCATCACCCGCCTGGGCCGGGCGTATAACGCCACCGTGCCATCGTCGGGCAAGGTGCTGACCGGCGGTGTGGACGCCAACGCCTTGCAGCGGCCGAAACGCTTCTTCGGCGCCGCGCGGAATGTGGAGCAGGGCGGGTCGCTGACCATCATCGCCACGGCCCTGATCGACACCGGCAGCCGGATGGACGAGGTGATCTTCGAAGAGTTCAAGGGCACCGGCAACTCGGAAATCGTGCTGGACCGCAAGGTCGCCGACAAGCGCATCTTCCCGGCGATCGACGTGCTGAAGTCCGGCACCCGCAAGGAAGACCTGATCACGCCGAAGGATCAGCTGGCCAAGACCTATGTCCTGCGTCGCATCCTGAACCCCATGGGTCCGCAGGACGCGATCGAATTCCTGCTCGACAAGCTGCGTCAGTCGAAGAACAACTCGGACTTCTTCCAGTCGATGAACACCTGATCCGTCTTCGGACGTTTCACGTGAAACAGGAGACGGTTCGATGAAGGTCAATGTCGAAGTGGACTGCACCCCGGCGGAGGCGCGCGCCTTCCTGGGGCTGCCGGACGTCACGCCGCTGAACGACGCCATGGTCGCCGAGATGCAGAAGCGGATGCAGGCCAATGTCGCCGCCATGCAGCCCGACGAATTGATGAAGACCTGGACGAGCTTCGGCCTTCAGGCCCAGGATCAGTTCCGCCGAATGATGGACGCGGCGGTGAAATGAAGACGCCGCGTCTCCTCCCGACCGGAGGGGAGGAGGCATAATCCGATGATGCAAGATACGATCTTCGCCCTTGCGACGCCGCCCGGACGTGGGGCCATCGCCGTCATGCGTCTGTCGGGGCCGGGCGTTGATGCGGCCTTGACGGCGCTTGGCGCCACTCGATTGAAGCCTCGAATGGCCTCGGTCCGAGACCTGGCCTACGCCGGCGACCACATCGACCAGGCCCTGGTGCTTCGTTTCGTCGCGCCTCATTCCTATACCGGCGAGGACTCCGCCGAACTCCATCTGCATGGCGGCCGAGCGGTCGTGGAAGCGGCCAGCGGCGCCCTGATCGCTCTGGGCGTACGACCGGCCGAGCCGGGGGAGTTCACCCGCCGCGCCTTCCAGAACGGGCGGATGGACCTGGCCCAGGCCGAGGCGGTAGCTGACCTGATCGACGCCGAGACGGCCGCCCAGGCGCGGCAGGCCCTGGGCCAGCTCGACGGGAAGCTCAGCGAGACCTATGCGGGCTTTCGCCGGGATCTGCTCCACGCCCTGGCCTTGGTCGAGGCGGAGATCGATTTTCCGGATGAGGACGTACCCGACAATCTGGCCCGGACGGCCGGACCGGTTCTTGACCGATTGGCCGAGGATTTGCGGCGCGCCGTGGATACGGGACGACGGGGCGAGCGGGTGCGCGACGGCTATCGCATCGTCCTGATCGGCGAAACCAATGCCGGCAAGTCATCGCTGTTCAACGCCCTGGTCGAACGTGAAGCGGCCATCGTCACGCCCATCGCCGGAACGACGCGGGATGTGCTGGACGCCGACCTGGTGATCGGCGGCTATGCCGTGACCCTGTCCGACACGGCGGGCCTGAGAGAGAGCGCTGATCCTGTCGAGGCGGAAGGCGTGCGGCGGGCGCGGATGCGGGCCGAACAGGCGGATCTGCGTCTTTGGGTCAGGGCGCCGGGCGATCCCGATGGCGTGGCGGCGGCCTATGCCAGACCAGGCGATCTGGTCGTGGCGAACAAGGCCGACCTCGGTGGGTCTGTTCCAAGCGGGGGCTTCGACCGAATCGAGGTCAGCAGCCGCAGTGGGGAGGGTCTGTCGCTTCTGCACGACTGGATTGCGACGCGGCTGGCGCAGGATCTATCGGGCGCCGATTTTCCGGCGGTTACGCGGGAGCGTCACCGTCTGCGCCTGAATGAGGCCCTAGGGGCGGTGGAGGCCGGGCGGCGCGCCTTGGATGCCGGGCCAGAGATGGCCGGTGAGGACCTGCGGCGTGGGGCCGAGGCCCTGTCGCGGGTGACGGGGGCGATCGGGGTTGAAGATATCCTTGGCGAGGTGTTTTCGACCTTCTGCATCGGCAAGTAATACCGGTGTTTCACGTGAAACACCTTAGGTAATACCACCGATCTTCGAACCGGGCGCCGGTCTGTGGTGTAGCGAAAACCGTCCATCTGGACTATGTGGCGGGGATGAACTCCCCCATCGAGATTTCCTACGACGTCGTCGTCATCGGCGGCGGTCACGCCGGTTGTGAAGCCGCCGCCGCTTCAGCCCGTGCTGGCGCGCGGACTCTGTTGCTGACCCAGAAGCTGGAAACCATCGGCGAAATGTCGTGCAATCCCGCCATTGGCGGCCTGGGCAAGGGCCATCTGGTGCGTGAAATCGATGCGTTGGACGGAATCATGGGACGTCTGGCGGACGTGTCAGGAATCCAGTTCCGCCTCCTGAACCGGTCCAAGGGCGCGGCCGTGCGCGGTCCCCGGAGCCAGATCGATCGCCGTCTGTACCGCGAAGCCATGCAGGCGGAGCTGGCCCGGACGCCGAACCTGAGCCTGATGGCGGGAACGGCAGAGGGTTTGATCCTGGACAGCGATCGCGTGGTCGGCGTGACGACCGGGACCGGGGAGAGGGTGAGGGCAGGGGCTGTGGTCCTGACGACCGGCACCTTCCTGAACGGCGTCATCCACCGGGGCGACGAAAGGATTCCGGCAGGCCGTCACGGCGAGGATCCCTCGACCGGTTTGGCCGCTGATCTTCACGCGGCCGACCTGATGATGGGGCGGCTGAAGACCGGAACGCCGGCGCGGCTGGACGGACGAACCATCGCCTGGGACCGGCTGGAGATGCAGCAGGCGGACGAGACGCCGTCCGCCTTTTCCTTCATGACGGACCGGATCGACGTGCCGCAGATCGCTTGCGGCGTTACCCATACGACTGAGGAAACTCATCGCCTCATCGCCGAGAACCTGGGCGAGAGCGCGGTTTATGGCGGCAAGCTGTCGGGCCGTGGACCCCGCTATTGCCCGTCGATCGAGGACAAGGTCGTGCGGTTCGCCGACAAGACGAGCCATCAGATCTTCCTGGAACCAGAAGGTCTGGATGATCCCACCGTCTATCCGAACGGTATCTCGACCTCGGTGTCGGAACCGACCCAGTTGGCGTTCCTTCGGACCATCCCCGGCCTGGAGGCGGTGGAGGTGTTCCGCTACGGCTACGCCATCGAATACGATTACGTCGATCCACGCGAACTGAGCCCCGCCCTTGAGGTCAAGAAGCGGCCCGGTCTCTATCTGGCCGGCCAGATCAACGGCACCACGGGATATGAGGAGGCGGCGGCCCAGGGCTTGATGGCCGGCCTGAACGCGGCCCGCGCGGCGGGGGGGGATGCGCCGGTGATCCTGGGCCGTGACCAGGCCTATATCGGGGTGATGATCGACGATCTGGTGACGCGGGGGGTGACGGAACCCTATCGGATGTTCACCAGCCGGGCCGAGTACAGGCTGACCCTGAGGGCGGACAACGCCGATCAGCGACTGACGCCGCTGGCTATCGCGCTTGGGATCGTCGGACCTGAGCGCCGGAAGCGTTTTGAGCTTAAGGCCCAAAAACTGTCCGAGGCCGGCATTGTTTCACGTGAAACCCTGTTCACGCCGAAGGAAGCCAACGCCATTGGAATTCCAGTCAACGCGGATGGCAGACGGCGTTCCATGCGGGAACTGTTGGCGTTTCCTGATGTGACGCTGGATCATTTCGTCCAGACCCATCCGGTCGTCGCCTCCTGGGACGCCGAGGTGCGGGAGCAGGTGGAAATAGACGCCGGCTACGCCAACTATCTGGACCGGCAGTTGATCGACGCCGAGGCCTTGCGAACCGAAGAGGGCCTGCTTCTGCCCACCGACCTCGACTATGCCGCCATCGGCAGTCTTTCGAATGAAGTGAAGGAGAAGCTGGCGCGAGTGCAGCCCCGCACCCTCGGCCAGGCGGGCCGGATCGAGGGCATGACGCCTGGCGCTCTCACGGCCCTGCTGGCGCATGTGAAGAGGGCGCCCAAGACCTCGGTCCAGGGAGGGGTGGCGGCCTGATGCTGAATGCCGAAAAGACCGTCTTTCAGGGCAAGGCCGGCGCGACGCCGCAGCAGATGGCGGATCTGGAAGATTTCCGTATCCGGCTGAGTGAAGCCAATTCGGTGATGAACCTGGTCGGCCCGGACAGTCTCCCGGATTTCTGGAACCGCCACGCCTGGGACAGCGCCCAGCTGTTGACCCATGCGCCTGGGGCCCGCACCTGGGCTGATCTCGGCGCTGGGGCGGGGTTTCCGGGCGTGGTTCTGGCTATCCTGCTGAAGGACGCCCCGGGCGCGCATGTCTGGCTAATCGACAGCCTCGGGAAACGGTGTCGGTTCTTGCAGGAGATCGTCGATGTCATGGATCTGCCGGCGACCGTGATCAACGGTCGGGCGGAGGAGCAGGCGGTCAAATGCGATATCGTCACCGCCCGTGCTGTCGCGCCGATGGAGCGATTGCTGGGTTATGCACAGCCCTACTTCCAAAGGGGTGCACAAGGTCTGTTCCTGAAGGGGGAGAAGGCCGAATCCGAGTTGATTGAGGCGCGGAAATCCTGGCATCTCGACGCTGAACTGGCCCCGTCGCAAAGCGACCCGCGCGGCCGCATCGTGACAGTCCGGAGTGTTCGACGTGCCCGCCCCAAGCACTAACAAACTGCCTGCCCGCGTCCTCGCCGTATCCAACCAGAAGGGCGGCGTGGGTAAGACGACGACCGCCATCAATCTCGGCACCGCCCTGGCCGCCATCGGCAAGCGCGTGCTGATCGTGGACATGGACCCCCAGGGCAATGCCTCGACCGGTCTGGGTGTTCCACGTGAAACACGCCGCGTCACCATCTATGACGTGGTTGTCGATCAGCGCTCGGTCGATGACGCTGCCGTGCAGACGACAGTGCCCGGTCTGTGGATCGTGCCGGCCGACGCCGACATGTCCGGTGTCGAGATCGAATTGAGCCAGGCCGACCGTCGGTCCTATCGTTTGCGTGACGCCTTGCGGGCCCATGATCACGGCCCTACCGCGTATGACTATGTGTTGATCGACTGTCCGCCCTCTCTGAACCTCCTGACCCTGAACGCGATGGCGGCGGCCGATGCGGTCCTGGTGCCGCTTCAGTGCGAGTTCTTCGCTCTGGAGGGGCTCAGCCAGCTGATGCGGACCATCGACATGGTCAAGCAAAGCCTGAATCCCGCCCTTGAAATCCAGGGTCTGGTCCTGACCATGTATGACCGCCGCAGCGCCCTGTCGGGCCAGGTGGCCAATGACGTGCGAGCCCATTTCGGCGACAAGGTCTATGACAGCGTCATCCCCCGCAACGTCCGGGTGGCGGAGGCGCCGTCCTTCGGCAAGCCGGCCCTGATCTATGATCTGAAATGCGCGGGCAGCCAGGCCTATCTGCGTCTGGCCAAGGAAGTGGTGAAGCGCGAACGCCAGCGGCTGAAGCTGGCCGCCTGATCCCGACCGACCGGTCCACGAGTTTAAAAGAAGAAACGGAACAGTATCTTGGCTGAACGACAAAGAGGTCTTGGACGGGGTCTTTCGGCCCTGATGGGCGAGGCTGTCGAAGCGCCGACGGCGGCGGGCGCGACCCTGCCTTCGGGCGTTCAACGCGTGCCGATCGAGAGCCTGAAGCCCAATCCTGATCAACCGCGGAAGATCTTCACCCAGGAACATCTGGAAGAGCTGACGGCCTCGATCCGCGACAAGGGCGTGCTGCAACCCATTCTGGTCCGGTCGCAGCCCGGCGAGGACGGGGTCTGGCAGATCATCGCCGGTGAGCGCCGCTGGCGTGCGTCCCAGGCCGCTCGGCTGACCGAGGTGCCGATCGTCGTCCACGAGATGGACGACGTCGAGGTGTTCGAAGTCGCAATAATCGAAAACGTCCAGCGCGCCGACCTGAATCCGCTGGAAGAGGCCGACGCCTATCGGGTGCTGATGGAACGGTTCGGACGCACCCAGGACCAGGTGGCGGGCATCGTCGGCAAGAGCCGCAGTCACATCGCCAACACCCTGCGGCTGCTGCAGTTGCCGGAGGAAGTGCTCTGGTACGTCCGAAACGGCAAGCTGACCGCCGGTCACGCCCGCGCCCTGATCACCGCGCCCCACGCCGCCGCCCTGGCTGAACAGGCCTACAATGAAGGGCTGAACGTGCGTCAGGTCGAGGCCCTGGCGCGGCGCGCGGCGGAAGGCCCCAAGCCGGTCAAGCCCAAGCCGGCCGAGGGCGGGGAGGGGGCGGCCGATGTCGCCGCCCTGCAACAGGATCTGGCCGACGCTCTGGGCCTGAATGTCCAGCTGAACGACCGCAGCGGCAAGGGTGAACTGACGATCCGCTACGGCTCGCTGGAACAGTTGGACGACCTTTGCCGGCGGCTGATGCGCGCCTGAGACGCCAGACTCATCGCCGAGGACGTGTTAGGATCAATCCATGACCGACGAAACCGCCCCCTCCGCCGCCGACAAACTGAAACAGGCCCTGGCCGCCAAGAAGGCCAAGGCGGGTCATGGCTTTAACGCCCAGGTCGGCGCCAAGGCTGAGGAAAAGAGCGTCTCGGCGCGGAATGTCGCCATGGCCCAACCGGCCTTCCGAAAGGCTTCGAAGCGGGGCTGAGGCTTCGTTTCCTCCCGTTTCGTGGGAGGAGGGACGTTAAAGACCGAGCCTTCGCGCGCGGCCGGCGATTTCCAGCAGCAGGCGTTCGGCGATCAATTGATCCGGCATTCCGGTCGTCTTGGTGGCGACGTCGGCGGTGTTGATGCTGTCCAGCACCTCGTCCAGCGCCTCCAGCCGCCAAGCCCGGGCCTGGCGCAGCATTTCCGCCTCCTGCTTCCAGAAGACCCCAGCCGCCTTGGCCGCCTCCTTGGCCCCCGCTCCATTGGCTTGCAGGATATTGATCCGGCGCAGCCGTCCCAGATGTAGGGCGGCGGACCGCACCGCCAGCACCGAGGATTCGCCTTCGGCGAAGGCCCGTCTCAAACCCGACTGCGCAGGTCCGGGCCGGGCGCCGAAGGCCTGAAGCGCCGCGTCGGACAGGGAGGCGTCAGGCTCGACTCCCAGATGCTGTTCCAACTCCTCGACATCGATGGTCCGGCCCGAGCCGGGGCCGATGAACAGGGCCAGGCGCTCGATCTCCTGGCGCATCAGGCCCCGCTCGCGCGGCAGTCGGCCGACAAACCGGTCCAAGGCGTCCGCCGTCAGCCCCACCTTGTCGGCGGCCAGGGCCTCGCGGGTCATGCGGGCGATGTCGCCGGTCTCGTCCTCGTAGCAGACGATGCCGACGGCCCCGGCCTCCTTCTCGGCGGTCTTGCGCAGGGCGGATTCCCGGCCCAGCTGGTCGGCCTCGACCACCAGCATGGCGTCGGGGTTATAGCCGCCCTCGGCATGGATCTTCACGGCGGCGGCGACCGCCTTGTCCACCCCGGGCTTCAGCGCCGACAGACGGATCCGCACCAGACGACGCCCGCCCATCAGGGACATGGCCGTCAGGGCCTCCTCCAGCTTGCTTTCGTCGCTGTCGATGTCGCTGTCGGTCAGGACCGTGACGTTGAACGGATCATTCAGGTCCGGCGTGATCGCGCGGCACAGGATCTCCGCCCGTTCGGCGACGCCCGACCGGTCCTTGCCGTGGATGACGGCCGCCCGGACAGCCGGATCGGGAGCCTTCAGAAAGCGATCGATCTCTGGGCGTTTGGCGAGGATCACCGGTTCGACAGCGCCTGCATGAGGTCCAGTCGGATCAGGCGGGCCAGTTCCGCCGCGGCGCGCTCCTCGCCGTCCTGCTGGGCGGCGATGGCGGCATAGGGCTGGTCGGCGGTCGCATAGGTGGTGGTGACGGTCTCCACGCCGGTGACGGGCGTTCCGCCTGCCGCCGGCGTCAAGGTCCAGGCGGCCTTGACCGTCAGTTCGTAGCGGGTGGCCGTATCGTCGATCCGACGGCCCAGCGAGCGGCGGCTCTGTTCGACCTGTGTCGTCAGGCGATACAGGGGCGTGGCCGACTGATCCCAGGCCAGGGCGTCTTCCAGCTGTTCGCGCAGACGATAGCCCAGACGGTCATCCTGAGTGGATACGGCGATCCGGCGCAGGGACGACCCCATGGCCGGCTCGGCGTAGATCGGGGTGAAGCCGCAGGCCGAGACCACCAGGGACGCCCCCAGCACAGTCAGAGCCGCAAAAGCTGCCGCGCCCCGCATCAGCCGGCCACCAGATTGACGATCCGGTCCTTGACCACGACGATCTTCTTCACGCTCAGACCCTCCAGCCGTGCCTGCACGGTCTCGTCGGCCAGAACCATGGCCTCGACCTCGGCGGGCTCCATGCCGCGCGGCACGCGGATTTCCGCGCGACGCTTGCCGTTGATCTGGATGGGCAGAACCACCTCGTCGTCGGCCGCCAGCGCAGCGTCCCACACAGGCCACGGCGCGTCCAGAACCATCCCGTCTTCGCCCAGCTGGGTCCAGCATTCTTCGGCCAGGTGCGGGGTGAAGGGAGCGATCAGGCGCGCCAGGGCCGACAGGGCTTGACGCTTGGCGTCGCCGCCCGCCTGGGCGCTGTCGCGGACGGTGGCGACGAAGGCGTACAGCTTGGCGATGGCCGAGTTGAAGCGGAAGCCCTCCACGCCCTCGGACACCGCCTTGATCGCCTTGTGCGTCTCGCGCAGCAGTTCGGCGTTGGCCTTGTCCTCGCCGGCGAAGCCGGCGTCATAGGCGTCAAACAGGGTCCAGGTCCGCTGCACGAACCGGCTGGCGCCCTCCACCCCGCCGGGGGTCCATTGCACGTCCCGCTCGGGCGGGCTGTCGGACAGGACGAACAGGCGACCGGCGTCCACGCCGTGGCTCTCCAGAATCTCCTGAGGCGCGACGACGTTCTTCTTGGACTTGGACATCTTCTCGATGTCGCCGATGACCAGGGTCTCGCCGGTCGACAGCTGGCGGGCGGAGCGGACGCCGTCAGCATTGGTCAGCTCGACGTCGGTCGGCTCGACCCACTGGCCGTTCTCACGACGATAGGTCTCGTGGACCACCATGCCTTGCGTGAACAGGCCAGCGAAGGGCTCCTTCACCGACAGCATGCCGGCGTCGGACAGGGCGCGGGTGATGAAGCGGGCGTACAGCAGGTGCAGCACCGCGTGCTCGACCCCGCCGATATACTGATCCACAGGCAGCCAGCGGTTCGCCGCCTCGGTGTTGATCGGCTCGGCCGCCGTCGGGTCGGTGAAGCGGGCGAAATACCAGCTGGAGTCGACGAAGGTGTCGAGCGTGTCGGTCTCGCGCGTCGCGTCCTGGCCGCAGGACGGGCATTGAACGTGTTTCCAGCTGGGATGGCGGTCCAGCGGATTGCCGGGCACGTCGAAGGTCACGTCGTCGGGCAGGACGACCGGCAACTGATCGGCGGGAACCTCCACCGGCCCGCAGGACGGGCAGTGGATGATCGGGATCGGGCAACCCCAATACCGCTGGCGCGACACGCCCCAGTCACGCAGGCGATAGATGGTCGCGCCCTTGCCCGTGCCGGCCGCCTCGATACGGCGGACCGCCTCGGCCTTGGCGGCCTCGATGTCCAGGCCGTCCAGGAAGTCGGAATGGAAGATGGAGCCCGGGCCCGTATAGGCCTCGTCGCCCACGGCGAAGTCGTCGCCGGCGCCCTCGGGGCGGACCACGGGGATCACCGGCAGGCCGTATTTGCGGGCGAAGTCCAGGTCGCGCTGGTCATGGGCCGGGCAGGCGAAGATGGCGCCCGTGCCATATTCCGACAGGATGAAGTTGGCGATCCAGACGGGGATTTCCGCCCCTGTAAAGGGATGGACGGCCTTCAGGCCCGTGTCCCAGCCGATCTTCTCGGCCTGGTCGATGTCGGCTTGGGACGTGCCGCCGGCACGGCATTTGGCGACGAAGTCAGCGACGGCCGGGTCGGCCTCCGCCAGGGCCTTGGCGATGGGATGGTCCGGCGCGATGCCCATGAAGGACGCGCCATACAGCGTATCCGGGCGGGTGGTGTAGATTTCCAGACCGTCAGGCGAAGCCGCCGGCGCTTCGCCCGCCCATTTCCAGGTCATCTGCAGACCCTTGGACCGACCGATCCAGTTCTCCTGCATCAGCCGGACCTTCTCGGGCCAGCGGTCCAGGGTCTTAAGCCCGTCGATCAGGTCGTCGGCATAGTCGGTGATGCGCAGGAACCACTGGTTCAGCTTGCGCTTCTCGACCACGGCGCCCGAGCGCCAGCCGCGCCCGTCGATCACCTGCTCATTGGCCAGGACGGTGTTGTCGACCGGGTCCCAGTTGACCACCCCGTCCTTGCGATAGACCAGGCCGCGCCGATACAGCTCCAGGAACCAGGCCTGCTGTTTGCCGTAATATTCCGGGTCGCAGGTCGCGAACTCGCGCGACCAGTCCAGCGACAGGCCCAGCAGTTTCAGCTGGTCGCGCATCTGGGCGATATTGTCGTAGGTCCAGCCCTTGGGGTGGATGCCGCGTTCCATGGCCGCGTTCTCGGCCGGCATGCCGAAGGCGTCCCAGCCCATCGGGTGCAGGACGTCATAGCCCTGGGCGCGCTTGGACCGCGCCACCACATCGCCCATCACATAGTTGCGGGCGTGGCCCATGTGGATGTTGCCCGACGGATAGGGGAACATCTCGAGCACATAGTATTTCGGCCGGCCGGTGTCCTTCGTCACGAAGGCGGAGGCCTCGGCCCAGCGGGCCTGTTGGCGGGGTTCGGCGGTCTTGGGTTCGTAACGGGCCACGGTCGTCCTGAAGTCAAAAGGGCGCTGCCGCCCTCCGTGCTCAACTAGCCCGAAGGACGACAGCGCCCAAGAAAAATGCGTTCTCGTCGCCTCAACGACGACCGAACTCAGACCAATCGGCGCTCAACTAGCCCGAAGGGCGGCAGCGCCAACCAGAAAGTCAGCCTGCGTTAGACAGGTTCAGTTGGCGCGCCTTGGTCAGAATGGCGTTTTCCAGGTCCGCCTCGGTCTGGGCGGCGACCGGAGCGGCGGTCCATTGACCGTCCGCGCCCTTCACTTCCTTGGTCACCGTGACGTTCAGCGCATCGGCGCGCAGACGGGTGTCCAGGATGAAGACGGTCGCCTTGAAGCGCTCGTTCGGCGTCTGGGGATTGGTGTACCAGTCGTAGTTGATCACGCCGCCCCAGGGATCAGCGGTCAGCAGCGGCATGAAGCTGAGGGTGTCGAGCGAGGCGCGCCACAGATAGCCGTTGACGCCGATGCCTTGCTGCACGTTCGTCTTGGGGGTCTTCTTGTCGCCGCCGACGAAGGGGATGCTCGAGCAGGCGCTCAGGGCGACGCCCGAGACCAGGGCGATGGCGACGCCGCGAACCAGGGCCTTGTTGAGGCTCATCAAGGAAGTCTCCGTAAACTCAGGGACGTGAAGGCCCTCGCCCACACGCGCGCAGGGCGCCGCGCGTAAGTTCGCGCCGCTGCGTGGCTCTATAACACGGGCAAAAGGGGCGATGACAAGGCGAAGTGCGGCCCCGCGGCGATACGAGTTGCGCCGTTCCGTGACAGGTCGCTGACAGCAACGCTCCATTTGGCTCAAATCCCGTGACGCTTGAGCCACATCGCACTGCAACAATGCAGCGGAACCCCGACATCAAGACCACGTTGCGTTGACCGGGCGGACCCCCGGTGTCTAATCGCGGCGTCCACGACCATATAAGGTCGGTTCAGGGTAGGACGTCTTCACTCGAGGGCGTTCAAAGGGTTCAGAATGCGTTTCGGCGATGTCTCGGCTGTGATTTTTGCGACGATGGCGCTCGCCGTCTCTGCGCCGGCGCTTGCCCAGAACGCTGCGCCGACGCGCGCGCCGAGCGTCACCCTGTCGGAAGCCCAGGCCGCCCAGCGCAATGCGCCGTCGCAACAGCGTCGCGGTCTGCGCCTGAACGACCAGGGTCGGTGGGGTCTGGATTTCAATCTGAACCAACCGGTCGGGCGCGAGACTGACTGGGGCGATGTCGAGGCGGGCGCCTATTACCGTCTGAACGATCGTCTGCGCGTCGGCGCCGCCGCCGCTGTGGCGTCGCGCGAAGCGGATCCGGCCCGGGCGCCTGAGACCAATGGCCGAACCCAGCCCCGCGTGCGGCTCGAGACCATCTTCAACTTCTGATTCGCGATCGAGGCCCACGGCGCGGCTTCTGCGAAGCGTCGAGACGGGCTCAACTACGGAAGGCGGACTGTATCGCCTCCACCCCGGCCAGGCCGCAGGCCCCCGATCCCGTCAAGGACGCGACATTATCCGGTCCGATCCCGCCCAGGGCATAGACCGGCAGATCGACATCCCGAATCCATCGTCCGAATTCGGCGACGCCCATGGCGGGCTTTACCGCCGAAGCGCCGCCGGCCGGAAACACCGGCGAAAGAACCAGGGCGTCGAGACCTTGGGTCATGGGCCGGCCCCCATGCCAGGCGGCGGTCAGCAACCAATCGGGATGAGCCCGGCCAACCGATCGCGCCTGTCTCGCCTCGCGCTCGGGCAGATGCAGCCCGTCCGCTTCCAGCGTCTCCGCCAGGTCAGCGTCTCGCCCGACCAGCAGTTTCACCCCGGCGCCCCGCGTCGCCTCCCGCAACCGACGGCCCGTCTGGATGGCGTCGGCCGCTCCGAAGGCGCGATAGACCACCCCCGATCCGGCCGGCAGACGGGCCGCGGTCTCCCACGGGCGGGACGTGCGGTCCGGGTCGGTGAAGAACAGCAGCGGCGGCAAACGGGCGACGCTCGAGCTGACAGCGGCGGCGGCGCGGTTTAGAGCGGTCGCCGCATCCCAGAGCGCGCGCGCGTCGTCGCTGTAACCGGCCGGCAGGATCATGACCCCTTCTTTCCCCGCTTCGCCCTTCCCGTCCATCGCCGAAAGGGTCGCCGCCGTCCGCGCCCGGATCGACGCGGCCTGCCACGCCGCCGGACGAGATCCCGCCGCCGTCACCCTGACGGCCGTCTCCAAGACCCAGCCGGATGAGGCGATCGACGCCATCCTGGAGACGGGTCAGCGGGTGTTCGGCGAGAACCGGGTGCAGGAGGCGCAGGCGCGCTGGACCGAACGGCTGTCGGGTCTGGACGGATTGGAGTTACGGTTGATCGGCCCCCTGCAGACGAACAAGGCCGAGGACGCCGTCGTCCTGTTCGACGTGATCGAGACCCTGGACCGCGAGAAGCTGGCCCGCGCCCTGGCCGAGGCGGCGCAGAAGCGCGGCCGATCGCCGCGCGTTCTGGTTCAGGTCAATACCGGCGCCGAGCCGCAAAAGGCCGGCGTCCTGCCCGAGGCCGCCGCCGCCCTGATCGAGACGGCGCGCCGGACCTACGGCCTGACGGTCGAGGGTCTGATGTGCATTCCCCCTGCGGATCAGGAGGCCGAACCGCATTTCGCCCTGCTGCGCGACATGGCCGAACGCAACGGCCTGTCGGTCCTGTCGATGGGGATGAGCGGCGACTACGAGACCGCCATTCGCTGCGGCGCCACCCATGTTCGCGTGGGAACGGCGTTGTTCGGGGAACGAAATCGTCCTTAAACGCCCTCTAGGCCGTAACCTGACGTGAATTCGCACCCCCAAGCCTTGGCGCGGGGGCCAAGCCTCGCCATTGTCTGAACATGCCCACGCCCAAGACCATATTGATCATCGACGACGACGACGACCTGCGCGAGGCCCTGGCCGAGCAGTTGAACCTCCACGAGGAGTTCAAGACCCAGCAGGCCGCGACCGCCTCGGACGGGGTGAGGATGGGTCGCGAGATCCGCGCCGACCTGATCCTGCTGGACGTCGATCTGCCGGACATGGACGGTCGCGAGGCCTGCCGCCTTCTTCGCAAGGACGGGGTCTCGACCCCCGTCATCATGCTGACGGCCCAGTCCGCCGACGCCGACGCCATCCTGGGTCTCGACGCCGGCGCCAACGACTATGTCACCAAGCCTTTCCGGTTCGCCGTGCTTCTGGCCCGCATCCGCGCCCATCTGCGCAGCCACGAACAGTCGGAAGACGCCGTCTTCTCCATCGGCCCCTATGAGTTCCGGCCCGCCGCCAAGGTGCTGATGGACGCCAAGGGCAAGAAGGTGCGGTTGACCGAAAAGGAAACCAACATCCTGAAATATCTCTACCGCGCCGGGGCCAAGCCCGTGTCGCGCGAGGAGCTGCTGACCGAGGTCTGGGGCTACAACGCCGGCGTCACCACCCACACGCTGGAAACCCACATCTATCGCCTGCGCCAGAAGATCGAGCCCGAGCCCGGTCAGGCCCGGCTGCTGCTGACCGACGCGGGCGGCTATCGCCTTCAACCCTAGGCGTCCGCGCCTCGGCGGTGGATCGTGAAAATCGGCAGGAACAGGTGGACCAGCGGGCCGATGGTCACAGCGTAAAGCACCGTGCCCATGCCGACGAAGCCTCCCAGCAGCCAGCCCAGGGCGATGACGCTCAGCTCGATCGCGGTCCGGACCCATTTGACCGGCCAGCCCGTGCGGGCGACGATGCCGGTCATCAGGCCGTCGCGCGGGCCAGGGCCTAGGCCCGCGCCGATATAGGCCCCGCTGGCGACGCCGTTCAGCACCACGCCCGCGCCCAACAGGCCCGCCCGGACCGGTAGGCCCAGGTCAGACGGGATCCAGTCCAGACCGAAGTTCGCGACTGTGCCGATCACCAGAACATTGGCCACAGTCCCTGCTCCAGGCCGCTGGCGCAGCGGAATCCACAGCAGCAGCACGGCCATACCGATCAGATTGACCACCAGGCCGAAGCTGATTCCTGCCGGGCCGGCGAACCTCTCGAACACCCCCTGATTCAGCACATCCCAGGGATCCAGCCCCAGATCGGCCCGAACGATCAGGGCGATGGACAGGCCGTAGAGGACGAGGCCGGCGAAGAGTTGGAGAAGGCGGCGGGTCATTTCGACGGTTTGCGCATAACTGGCCGCGCAAAAAAGGGCCAGTTATGGCATTCTGGCTCCATGTCCCCTCGCTCCATTGGCCTAGGCCCCCTTGTCCGCCATCTCGGCGTCTGGCGTTCGTCGGGGGCGGGCGCAGCCTACCGGCAGCTCGCCGCAGCGGTACGACTGCTGATCCTCGACGGGCGTCTGCCGCTCGCCGCCCGCCTGCCCGGCGAGCGCGAAGTGGCTCAGGCCCTGGGTTTGAGCCGTACGACCGTATCGGCCGCCTATGGACGACTCCGGGATGACGGGTTCTTGGTCGGCGGACAGGGGGAGGCGGCGCGCACCAGTCTCCCGGCCGGGCCCGCCCCTCGCCAGCCGCAGCCAGACGGGTCGCCAAAGCCGGGAATGATCGATCTGACGGCCGCCGTCCTTCCCGCCGACCCCAATGTCCACGCCGCCTATGTGCGGGCGCTGGAGCGACTTCCCGCCAACCTGCCCGGCCATGGCTATGAGCCGGAGGGCCTCGAGGAACTCCGCGAGACCGTGGCCCAGGGCTATCGACGACGGGGCCTGGCGACGTCGCCGGGTCAGATCTTGATCACCCACGGCGCCCACAACGGGCTGGTTCATCTGTTGCGCCTGACCGTTCGACCCGGCGCCCCGGTGGTGTTTGATCACCCCACCTATCCTCAGGCGATCGACGCGATCCTCGCGGCAGGGGGGCGGCCGACGCCGGTCGCCTTGCCCGACGATGGCGACGGCTGGGATGTGGACAGTCTGGTCTCGGCCTGTCGGAGCAGCGGCGCGCCGATGGCCTATCTGGTGCTGGACCATAACAATCCGACCGGCCGGATGATGCGCGCCCCAGACCGCGCTCGGCTCATGGCCGGCCTGAAGGGCTCGGAGACCCTGCTGGTGCTGGACGAGACCCTGGTCGAGCTGACGCTCAGCGGCCCGCCGGCGCTCACCGCCTCAGCCGTGGACGCCCCGCGTGTGGTGCGGCTGGGTTCCATGTCGAAAAGCGTCTGGGGCGGTCTCCGCATCGGCTGGATCCGCGCCGACCGCGCCGTGATTCAGCGCCTGGCCCAGAGCCGCGCCAGTTTCGATCTGGGCGTTCCGATCCTCGAACAGCTGGCCGCCGTGGAGCTGTTGACCGACGGTGGAGCGGCCCTCGCGGCGCGACGGCCCCTGTTGCGGGCGCGGCGGGACCACCTTCGGGCGCAACTGGCGCAGCATCTGCCAGACTGGACCTGCCCCCGTCCTGCAGGGGGGCTGTCGCTCTGGGTGCGACTTCCTGCGCCGATCAGCTCCGCCCTGACGGCCCAGGCCGAGACCGAAGGGCTGAGGTTAGCGGCCGGGCCACGCTTCGGGATCGACGGCGCCTTCGAACAACGCCTGCGCCTGCCCTACACCCTGCCTGAGCGCGAACTGCAACAGACTGTGGAACGACTGGCGCGCGGGGTTAAGGCTCTGAAGCGCAAGACCAGACCGACGGCCACGACCCACAGCCCGTCGGTCCCTGTCTATTGAAGCCGTCGCGGAAGGTATGAGGGCGGCGGCTGAACGCCGCCGCCCTCTGTCAGGTCTGCCTCGGTTCCGACGTCCGCGCCTTAGAAGGTGGCGTTGACGCTGACCTGGAAGACCCGACCGGTTTCCAGATATCCGCCCTTGCGGTCGGGCGAGACATAGCGTTCGCCCGCGCCGACGGTCGACCAACGGGTGGGTTCGTCAGTCAGATTGCGGACCGCCGCCCCGACTTCCAGACCCGGCGCCAGGGTGAGGGCCACGCCCAGGTTCAGCTCCTTGGACGGCTGGATGTAGATGTCCGGCTGGCTGTCCTGAACCGTGTCCAGACGCCGACCGGTGTGGTTGTACCAGAGGCTGGCGCGCACCGGCCCATGCTCATAACCGGCTTCCAGATTGTACATCAGCTCGGGCGCCTGGGGCAGGTCGCTCTCGCGAGTCACCGTCGAGGACAGGCGGTATTCGGCGCGGGTCTGCTGATAGGTCAGGTTTCCGCCAAACGACACGCCTTCCAGCCAGCCATCAACCGGAAGCGCGTAATGGCCGCCCAGTTCGACGCCGGTGGCCGAGCCGCCCAAGCCGTTGAACGGCTTGATCATGATCACCCCGTCGCTGGTCGGGTTCGTCCCGTTCCGCAGGGCGGTCGGCACGACGATATTGTCCAGATCCTTGTGGTAGACGGCCAGCTGCAGATTGGCACCGGCGGCGTACCATTCCAGGCCCAGGTCATAGCTCCAGCCCTCGACCGGCTTCAGGTCCGGGTTCGGCTGGCTGATGCTGATGATGGCGTTGGTGACGGGATCGCGGCTGACGGTGGTGGGTCCCGCCAGCTGGCCGCCCGAGGGGCGGCTGTAGCTGGAGCGGGCCGCTGCGCGCACCACGAGGGCGTCATTGGGACGCCAGGCGGCGACGACGCTGGGATCGACATGGTCGTAATCCCGGTCAGCCGTGGCGAAGCGGGCGCCGTCCGCGTCCTTGACGAAGAAACGGGCTTCGAAGTGATTGTCCTCGTAGCGGACGCCGGGGGTGATCTCCAGGGCGCCGCCGGCCAGCTTCAGCGTGGCGACGGCGAAGGCGGCCGAGCGGTCTTCCTGGCTGTCCGACAGGCCTTGGTTCAGCTTTTCTTGAGAGACCGTGACCGTCGAGCCGTACAGATCCAGCTCATGCTCCACGAAGCGACGATCCACCAGTTTGACTGGGCGCACCGTGCCGTGCCCCATGAAGTCGGTGATCAGTTGGCCGGGCGTCGCGCCGATCGAGGGGCCGTCCACAGCGCCGGCCTGAAGGGAGGTGCGGAATTTGTAGCGGGTGTCGTCCGGCGTCAGGCTGCGGCCGTCCTGGTCCGCCGTTTCATAAAGTCCGCCGATCGAGGCGCTGGCGAGCAGGCCCGAGCCTGTCCAGGTCAGATCGCCCTTTACCGTCTTCTTGACCTCGGACAGATAGCTGTAGCCGCGTTGGACATAGATCTGGCTGGGGCGGTCCTGGCTGGCGACATAGGCGGTCGCTCCGGACGACAGGACCGGCATTGGCCAGCGTGCGTCAGACAGGTCGATCTTCAGTCCCTCCGACGAGACGCCGGTATTGCCGGGCGCGCCATTGTAGGCGACGCCGCGCCAGGCGGCTTCGATCGAGTTAGGCGAGTCCAGTCGACCGTCGGCGTAGGCGGCTTCCAGTGAGGCGGTGAAGCCGCCGAACCTCAGCTTGCCGCCCGTCTGGACCGACAGCAGTTCCTGCTCGACGTCCTCCACACGGAAATAATTGGCCGGGTTGATGCCGTAGGGCGTGTAGTCGCCGGCGGCGTTGTAGTTGGCGCCCCCCGGATTGGAAACGGCATTGGGATTGGTCTGACCCGACGTCCGCTCGCTGCGCAGCCCCGTCTGATTCATCGTATTGGTGTTGGTGTAGGTCGCATAATTGACCCGCGCGAACAGGTCTAAGGGCTGGGTGCGATAGTCCAGAGCCGCTGTTGCGCCATAGCGTTCGACGGTGGAGTTGAAGAAGTTCCACTGCAGACCATCCGCCGATAAGGCGTTTTCATTGTCGCGCGCCGAACCGACATTGCCCTTTGAGGTCTTGTAGTCGTTCTGAACCGCGACGCTCTCGGCGGCACTGCTCTTTTGCTCGTAATAGGCTGCGGCATAGACGCCCAAGCGGCCGTCGGCGAACCGACGCGACATGTCCAGGCCGATCGCGCCGCCCAGGCCGTCTTGGCCGCGATCCTCGGCCAGTTCGGCCATCTGTCCCACCGCGCGCAACCGCAGCATCTGGTCGCCGAAGTCGAAGGCGGACGGGGTGACAAGATTGACGATGCCGGCGATGGCGTCGGCGTCGAGCGCCGCGTTCGGCGTCTTGTCGATTCCGATCGCCTGGATCGCGAACGGGCTGAAGAGGTTTAGCGAAATGGAACGACCACCCGCCGTCTGGGGCAGACGCAGGCCGTCCAGCGTATAGGCGTTGAAACTGGTGTCGAAGCCGCGGATGGCGACGTACTGGGCCTCGCCCGTCGCCGACTGGTTCCGACCCTGGTCCTGGCTGACCGAGACGCCGGGCAGCCGCTTGGCCAAGTCGGCGATATTGGTCTGGGGGTTCAGGCTGATGTCGCCGACGGCGACGGAGTCAACGACGCCGACAGCGGCCCTTTCCTGTTCAAGCACCGTCTGGGCGCGTCGGGCGCCTGTCACCACGATGTCCTGAAGCGTCGTGCCTTCGGACTTGTCCTGCGTCGATGCAGTGGAGCTGGATTGGGCCAGCGCCGAACCTGCGCTCAGGGCGATGAGGCTGGTGGCGGCGCACAGCAGGGCGCGCCGGGCGAGCGAACCGGAATAGGTCATGGATCATCCAATGAAAAGCGCCGTCCCCCTCGGGCGGCGCGGTCCATTTAGGGCGGCTCCATGACCGCCAAATACCGATCGTGTTTCAATAAGGTAAAGCTTGTAAGATGCTTGAGATGGTCTGCCCCGAGCGGCCGCCGTCCGTCATCTCCGTCCTCGCGGCGTTCAGACGTCCAGATCGACCGTGACAGGGGCGTGATCCGACGGGCGGTCCCATTCGCGGACGTCGTCGTGGATTCGGGCGGTGTTCTTGACCACGGCGGGGGTCAGGCCCGGCGAGGTCCAGATGTGGTCCAGGCGGAGGCCGCGGTTGGACTTGCGGAAGTCGGCGGCGCGATAGCTCCACCAGCTGGCCAGTTTCTGCGGCTCGGGGAATCGGTCCCGCAGCACGTCGGCGAAGCCGCCGGTCGCCTGGAGCCGGTTCAGGGTCTCGACCTCGATCGGCGTGTGGCTGACGATCTTGGACATGTAGCGATGATTGAAGACATCGCCTTCGCCCGGCGCGATGTTGAAATCTCCGGCCATGACCAGAGGGCGGGCCTTGTCCTGTCTGGCGACGATGGCCGTCAGCTGTTCGTAAAAGTCCATCTTGTGATCGAACTTGGGGTTCAGGGTCCGATCAGGGACGTCCCCGCCGGCCGGGATATAGAAGTTCTGAACATCGATTCCGGCGACCTGGGCGGAGACGCAGCGCGCATGGCCCAGCTTGCAGACCTGGAAGGTCTCGCTGTCCTCCAGCGGCAGGCGCGAGGCGATGGCCACCCCGTGCCAGCCCTTCTGGCCGGCCACGCGCAGGTGGGGCATTCCCATGTCCTCAAAGGCGGCGCGCGGAAATTGATCGGTCGTGCACTTGATCTCCTGCAACAGCAGGACGTCGGGCGCGCGTTCGGCGACGAACCGGGCGACCTGGTCGATGCGCAGGCGGACGGAGTTGATGTTCCAGGTGGCGAGGCGAAGGGTCATGCCCCGCCATAGCAGGCCTCGGCGCATAAAAAAGGCCCGGCCGCTACGGGCCGGGCTTATAAAAGGTGATCGTCTCTCTCGCCGCCGGGAGGGGGATGCATCCGAGGCGGTAGAACGGCCGCCGCCGCTCTGTGCTTCTAATGTCACGGCAAAAAGAAAAGGTCAAATTGTCATATTTGATGTTTGGCTGTGATTATCCGGCAACGGACGGATAGTGTTGATCCTTGAAGCCAGACTCAGTTGCGGCCGGGGCGACGGGTCGGATCCCGGAGCTGAAACAGGCTGGAAGCCAGGTTCGAGGCTGGCTGAAGCGCTGTCAGCTGGGTGCGGGTGCGGGCGCCCTGTGCGTCCGTAATGGTCCATTCATGCAGCCGCATCGGATCGCCAGCGAAGGCCAGAACGACCGCGCCGTCGTTGGGACGACCGGAATCGCGCGCGGTGATCGCGAAGGCGCCGGAGCTCATCCGCGTGACACGGTCGATGCGGACGCCCTGGTCCAGACGGACATTGCGCGCCAGGAAGGTGGACAGGGGCGTGCGGCCCAGAGGCACCTGCTGGAAATTGTTGAGGCGCGGGTCATAGCGTTTGACGTTGTAGCCGTCCGACACCACCAGAAGTCCGGCCGGACTGGTGTATTCGAACCTCATCTTGCCCGGACGCTGCAGATAGAAACGGCCTTCACGACGTTGACCGCCCGGACCCGTCTCGACGAAGGTCCCCTGGGCCGAGGTCAGGGCCTGCAGATAGGCTTGAGCCTGCTGCACCACGGCGCGGTCTTCGGCGGACAGGTTGGACTGGGCCTGGGCCGCATCGAAGACGCCAAGCGCTGCAAGGCCGGTCAGGAGGCCAGCGCCCATCAGCAGCCGACGGCGCTGGAAATCGGCGGGGGCGAGGGCGAGGGTCTTGGCGTGGGCGGTCATGAAGTCAGTCTCCCGTTCGGGACGGTTGTCGATCCTGCCATCTTGCCCGGTCGGCTTGGCGTCGGAATGACGCGAGCCTGACCATATTCCGGCGCTCCGATGAAGTCCTGTTCATCGAAATGCTGAAGCTTGCGACGGCAGCGGGAGGGGTAACGGGCCTGGACGCCGCCTGTTCCGATGCGGCGTCACGCCATCGGCGGCGGACCGGCCAGGACATCGCGCTTGCCCGCGTGGTTGGCCGGGCTGACCACGCCTTCCTGCTCCATCCGCTCGATCAGCGAGGCGGCGCGGTTGTAGCCGATCTGCAGCCGGCGCTGGACGTAGCTGGTCGAGGCCTTGCGGTCCCGCGTCACCACGGCCACGGCGCGGTCATAGAGGTCGTCGCCGGAGCCGCCGCCCCCGTCGTCCATCGCCCCGTCGGCATCGCCGTCCGGTTCGTCGGTGATCAGGTCCAGATAGTCGGGCTCGGCCTGGGCCTTCAGGTGTTTGCAGACGTCCTCGACTTCCTTGTCGTCGACGAACGGGCCGTGCAGGCGGGTGATCCGCCCGCCGCCGGCCATGTAGAGCATGTCGCCCTGGCCCAGCAGCTGTTCGCCGCCCTGTTCGCCCAGGATGGTGCGGCTGTCGATCTTGGAGGTGACCTGGAAAGAAATCCGGGTCGGGAAATTGGCCTTGATGGTGCCGGTGATCACATCGACCGACGGGCGCTGCGTCGCCATGATCAGGTGAATGCCGGCGGCGCGGGCCATCTGGGCCAGGCGCTGGACCGCGCCCTCGACGTCCTTGCCGGCGACCAGCATCAGGTCGGCCATCTCGTCCATGACCACGACCAGGAAGGGCAGGGGCTCGGGCCGGATCTTCTCGGATTCATAGACCGGGCGGCCCTGGTCGTCGAAGCCGGTCTGGACCGTGCGTTCGAAATGCTCGCCCTTCGCCTGAGCTTCGCGGGCGCGCTCGTTGTAGGAGGCGATGTTGCGCACGCCCAGTTTGGACATGC
This sequence comes from Brevundimonas sp. TSRC1-1, assembly GCF_049898245.1. Lineage (NCBI taxonomy): Bacteria > Pseudomonadati > Pseudomonadota > Alphaproteobacteria > Caulobacterales > Caulobacteraceae > Brevundimonas > Brevundimonas sp. TSRC1-1. Next base: position 511,290 of record NZ_JAFCXI010000002.1, on the reverse strand, counting down.
GGCGATACCGGTCCTCCATCTCGCGCACCGTCCATTTCAGGGCGACGACGGCCTTCTTCGGATCGGTGACGACCGGCGCCAGCAGGTGCGGGATGCCGTCATAGACCGACAGCTCCAGCATCTTGGGGTCGATCATGATGAAGCGGCACTCGGCCGGGCTGTGGCGATACAGGATCGACAGGATCATGGCGTTGACCCCCACCGACTTGCCCGAGCCGGTGGTGCCCGCGATCAGCAGGTGGGGCATCCGCGCCAGGTCGGCGACATAGGGTTCGCCGCCGATGGTCTCGCCCAGGGCGAGGGGCAGCAGATGGCCCTTCTTGTCATATTCGGCGCTGGACAGCAGGTCGCGCAGATAGACGGTCTCGCGTTTGGCGTTGGGCAGTTCGATGCCGATGGCGTTGCGGCCCTGGACTACCGAGATGCGGCAGGCGCGCGCGGACATGGAACGGGCGATATCGTCGGCCAGGGCCACGACGCGGCCGTGTTTCACGCCGGGGGCGGGCACCAATTCGTAGAGTGTGACGACAGGGCCGGGTCGAATCTGGTCGATCACGCCGCGCACGCCGAACTCCTGCAGCACGCCTTCCAGCATCTTGGCGTTCTGCTTCAGCGAGTGCTCGTCCACCGAGGCGACGCGCTGGGCCGGTTTGGTCAGTATGCCCAGCGGCGGCAGGTCGAAGGCGCCTTCTGGCCGAACGAAGTCGAAGGCCTGCTGGTCTGTGTCGTCCTTGCGGGCCTTGGGCGCCTTGGGCGCAGCGACGCGGGGCTCGATCGGCCGGGCGGCCGAGGGGCGGGGCGCCGCCTGAGCCGGTTCGTCTTCCCACGGGGGCAGGTCGTCATAGGCGGTCTGAGGGGTGTCGGCCGAACCGGAGTCCGTCGCGACATCGTCGAGGCTTGCGGCTGCGCGAGGTTCGGCTTTGGGCTTGGCCGCGGCGCGGGGGCGGGGCGTCTTGACCGCAGGGGCGGGGGGGGCGGGCGGACGACGCAGCGACCGGCCCCAGTGCAGGGCGTCCACGAAATCCATAGCCCGCAGGCCGATGGCGAAACCGGTCAGCCACAGGCCGCCGATCAGGAAGACCAGACCGGCGATGATCCGTCCGCCGGGAATGCGCAGGGCGCCTATGCCCTGGGCCGTCAGGCCGGTGAAGCCGTCGCCCCACAGACCGCCCAGTCCGGCGGCCAGGGGCCAGGCGGCGGGCGCGGCCAGGGCGGCGAGGGCGCCGGACAGCAGCAGCACCCCGCCCGTCGCGGTCAGAGCCTTCAACGGCGTCGGCTTCAGCCGCTGCTGGATGGCGTCGCCGACCGCACGGGCCAGACCAAAGGCGACCAGCAGCAGGGCGGCGGGCCAGGCGGCCAGACCCAGCGACTGCATGAAAAGATCGGCGAACAAAGCGCCATTGGCGCCCAGCCAGTTGGTGGTCGGCAGGCTGGAAGCCGCGTTCAGGCTGGAGTCCGCAGGGTTCCACGAGATCAGGGCGACCAGAAGCAGGGTCGCCAGCAGGGCCTGAAGCATGCCCCGGAAGCGCACCACGAAGGGCGCGCCCCACAGGATGCGGGCGCTGATCCAGGCCTGACGGCCGACGGCGAGGGCGGTGGACATGAAAGGCGTGACCTTCCGGGCGGCTGACGTTCGACCGCCCTTGTCGCACCTTCAGGGTTAAGAGGTTGTTTACCAGCCGTCCCCAGCCGTCAGAGGATCACCGCCTCGACGGAGCGACGCGGGGACAGAGGCAGGGTCGGACCGAAGCCGAGCCGCAGCACCAGGTTCGGACGTTTGTCGCCTTCGCCGACCAGGGCGGCCAGTTCCGGGCGCAGGGCTGCGACCTCGACCGGCTGATTGACGAAGGCGTGGCGAAGCCCGAGGCCCGTCGCAGCCAGCATCAGTCTCTGGCAGGCCCGGCCGACGGCGATCCAGTGGGCGGGATCGGATCGTTCCGCCACGAAGACGGCCACGGCGGCGGACGAGGCGATCTGGGCCTCATAGCGGGTGTTTTCGCTCGCGGCTGTAAAGAACCGGTCGAAAGCGAGCCGGCCCAGGCCATCGGGCAGGACGGGACTGCCGCTCGACGCCGAAAACAGGCCGTCGCCCTGGCGCAGGGCCGCGCGGGGATTGAAGCGCAGCCAATGTTTCAACTCGGCCATGAAGGCGGGATCGGCCATCTGGGCGGTGTTGCCGGCGACCACCAGTTCGCGGACGCGATCCAGGCTGGGCCGGTCGGTCAGAAGATGAAAGGCGACGCCGGGCGCCGTGGTCGCCTGACGCAGTCGGGCCAGCGCGCTCGGCGGTATGGGATGGCCGTCATAGATGGTGCGGCTGGAGCGTCGAGCTGGAATGGCGGCGAACAGGGGATCCGGTTGGGCGGCTCCGGAGGTGAAGCTGTAGCGCAGGCTGCGTCCGTCAGCGCCCAAAGCCAGTTCGCCGGGGCGGCCGGTCGCGGCGGCGGCGATGCGCAAATTCTCGGCCGCACAGCCCAGGCTGACGAACAGATGGTGGTCATCGGGATCGACCGCCGGCGTCCGGCGGGTCAGGTCGGGCAGGATATCGACGGCGCCGTCGGAGAGGCGAAAGCGCCAGGGTTGGGTGTTGTGACCGCTGGCCGCCAGGGCGGCGTACCGGACCAGTTCAGTCACGGGGGGAGCGTCCGTCAAGGGGGCGCGAAACCGGGCCGTGAGACGGTCGTAGTCGCCGCTTGATCCTGTGGATGTCCGCCAAGCGACGCCGCCCGCCGCGCCCAGGGCGAGCGTTGCGCCGGCGCCGATCAGAATCCGTCGTCTGTTCATCCTGGCCTCCTGCCGCGCTATCCGTGGGGCAGTCGTCGGGTGAAAGCCTTGACCGAGGTCAAGGCCTGTCGGCGTTGCGACGATTTCCCGTCTGGACGTTTCGGTCTTCGGGCGCGACAAGCCTGCCATGGCAGACACCGAACGCTACGACATCATCATCGCCGGTGCGGGGTTGAGCGGGGCGGCGTTCGCCCTGGCGGCGGCCCAGGCCGGGTTGAAGGTGGTCCTGGTCGATCCGCAGCCGTTCAGCGCACAACTTGCGCCGACGTTCGACGGCCGTTCGACGGCCGTGGCCTTTTCGACCTTCCGCATGTTGGACGCCCTGGGCCTGGGCCAGTCCCTGCGGCCCCACGCCTGCCGGATGGACCATATCCTGGTGACCGACGGCCGTCGGCCGGGCGCGGCCAGCCGGTCGGCCTCGCCGGCCTTCCTGCGGTTTGACGCCGACGAGATCGGCGGCCGCACGGGCGGCGAGCCGCTGGGCTATATGGTCGAGAACCGCCGCATCCGCGTCGCCCTCGCCGAGGCGGTGACGGCGGCGGGGATTGAGGTGCGGGCGCCGTCCTCCGTCGCCAGTGTCCAAACCGACGCCGGCAAGGCGACCGTGACCCTGGCGGACGGCGCGACCCTGATTGCGTCTCTGGTGGTGGGGGCGGAAGGGCGGGGTTCGACGGTTCGACGGGCCGCCGGCATAGACACCGTCGGCTGGGCCTACGGCCAGAGCGGGGTGGTGGCCACGGTGCGGCTGGGCCGCGATCATGGCAATGTCGCCCACGAATATTTCCTGCCCAGCGGCCCCTTCGCCATCCTGCCGCTGACGGATCAACGCGCGAGCCTGGTCTGGACCGAGACCACACGCCGGGCCGAGGCCCTGCGCGACGCCTCCGACGCGGCCTTCCAGTCCCATCTGATGCGGCGGTTCGGCGATTTTCTGCAGGATGTCACAGTCGAGGGGCCGCGTTTCGTCTATCCGCTGTCGCTCAGCCTGGCCGAGAAGATCGTCGCGCCGCGCATCGCCCTGATCGGCGACGCGGCCCACGGCGTGCACCCGGTGGCCGGCCAGGGCTTGAACATGGGCTTGAAGGACGCGGCGGCCCTGGCGGAGGTCCTGGCCGAGGCCGCGCGTCTGGGCGAAGATATCGGGGCGGAGACGGTGTTGGAACGTTACGCCCGCTGGCGCCGGTTCGACACGGCGGCCCTGGCGGCGGGGTTCGACGCCTTCGTGCGGCTGTTCTCCAACGACATCGCCCCGGTGCGGATCGCGCGCGATCTGGGCATGGCGGCCGTCAATCGCATCGGGCCTTTGCGTCGGGCCTTCATGCAGGAAGCCGGCGGGGCGACCGGAGACCTGCCGAAACTGCTGCGCGGCGAGGCGGTCTAGTTCAGCCGCAGCCGCACGCGTTCGAACGTCGAACTGCGCCGCGCCTCCTCGACGCCGTCCAGGCCGTGGGCCCGGGACAGGGCCTGCAGCGAGCCGGTCAGGGCGCCCTGTTTCTCGCGTGCGGCGGCGACGTCCAGCCAGGGCCGATGATCGTCGGGGTCCAGCAGGGCGCGGCGCAGGGCCGAGCGTTCGGCGGCGTCATAGTCGCGGCTGTGGATGGCGCGGCTGAACAACATGTTCTGCAGCCGGATCAAGGTCTGGCGGTCGGTCACCGGCGCCATCAGTATGTCCAGGCGGTCGGCGACATGCGGCGTCAACCCGGCGCGAAGCGCGCGCCGGGTCAGTTCGCTGGGCATGACCAGTCGGCCCTGACTGAAGGGGTCCAGGGCCACCGGTCCCTCGCCGGTTTCGACCCGCACCAAGAAATGGCCCGGGAAATCCACGCCCGCCGCCTTGAGCCCCGCCGCCCTGGCCGCGTGCAGATAGAAGACCGCAAGCGCCGCCGACAGGCCGCGCCGACGCTCGGCGACCGCGATGATGTCGGTGTTGTCGGGATGGTCGTAGTGCAGCAGGTCGCCGTTCAGCCGCAGGTCGGCCGCCATGGTCTCGGACAGGGCGTCGTCGGGACCTTCTCCGCCGATCCGTTCCTTCAGCCGTTCGCAGGCGCCGTGGGCCAGGGTGCGGACGGGCTCGGCGTCGCGCAACGGATTGTCGTGAATGGCGCAGGCGATCGCGGCCTCCAGCAGCGGGAAGCCGTCGTCGCCAGCCGCTCCGGCCGACGTCAGGATGGCCTCGGCCTTCTCCCGCGTCATGCGATCCTTTCAGCCCCCGCCCAAACTCTGGCCGTGTCTCTGGACGCCGCGAAGATGACGCGGAAACCGGCCAGGAGCCAGCGCCACCATATCAATTCTCAAATCAAGAGGTTGCAGGGCCGGCCGATTGCGCCGGACGGCCTCGCCCGCCGCGATCAGTCGATCATGCTGGGCCGGCTTCAGCGCCAGGAGCGCGGCGTTCAGACTGGTGCGACGTTTGACCTCGACCACGGCCAGAATCCGGCCGCGTCGCGCCAGCAGGTCGATTTCACCGGACCGGGTCTTCAGGCGGAAGCCCAGCACCTGATAGCCCTTGAACATCAGCCACAGGGCGGCGACCCATTCGGCCGCATGGCCGGCCTTGAAGGCGGCGCCGCCCTTGGCCTGACGCCACGCCGCCTTGGGGCGTCGCTTCGGCGCCGGGCGGGGCAGGCGGGCGTTCACTTGCCCTGGAGCTCCAGAGCCCGGCGGTACAGAGGCTTGCGGGGCAGGTCCAGGGCGCGCGACACCTCTGACGCCGCTTCGCCGGGCGCCAGACGGGTCAGGGCCTCGGCCAGGGCCGCATCGGCATCGGCGGCCGAGGCGACCTCGGCTTCGCCGGGACCGACCACCACGACGATCTCGCCCTTGGGACCGTCGAGTTTGGGATGGACGGCCAGTTCGTCCAGCGGGCCGCGCACGCATTCCTCGAACAGCTTCGTCAGTTCGCGGGCCACGGCGGCGGGGCGCGGTCCCAGGACGGCGGCCATGTCCGTCAGACTGTCGCGCAGACGCGGCCCGCTCTCGAAGAAGACCAGGGTTTGGCGCTGGCTTTTCAGGTCTTCCAGCATCGACTTGCGGCCGGCGGTCTTGGGCGGCAGGAAGCCGGCGAACAGGACCCGGTCGGCGGGCAGGCCGGCGATGCACAGGGCGGCCAGCAGGCTGGACGGACCGGGGATCGGATGGACCGGCAGCCCCTCGGCGATCACGGCCCGGGCGACGACGAAACCGGGGTCCGACACCAGCGGCGTGCCCGCGTCCGAGACCAGGGCCACCACCTCGCCGTTCCTGAGCCGTTCGATGGCCAGTTCAGCCGCGCGGGTCGAGGCGTGATCGTCGCAGCGTTCAAGCTTCGCCTTCAGCCCGTATGCGGTCAGCAGTTTGGCGGTGACGCGGGTGTCCTCGGCCAGGACCAGGTCGGCAGCGGCCAGGACGTCCAGCGCCCTCAGCGTCATGTCGCGCAGGTTCCCGATCGGCGTCGCCACCAGATAGAGACCCGGCTCCACCCGCCGGGGCGGGGGGGCGGTGGGCGGGAAGGGGCCGGGTTCGCTCATGATCAGACGGTGGGGGGCACCGCAGTGGTGGTCTTCTCGACCGCCGCTGCGGGCGGCCGCGGCGCCGAGGTCAGGCCCGATCCCTGGAAGGCGGGACCGGCGTCATAGGCGGCGAAGGTGGCGGCGGTGATGATCTCGCTGACCGAGGCGCCCAGGGAGACGATCTGCACCGGCTTCTCCAGCCCGACCAGCAGGGGGCCGATCACCGTGGCGCCGCCCAGGGCCTGGACCAGTTTGGTCGAGATGGCGGCGGAATGAATGGCCGGCATGACCAGGACGTTGGCAGGCTTGGTCAGGCGGTTGAAGGCGTAGGCCGGGTGGCCCTTGGGATCCAGCGCCACCTCCGGCGGCATTTCGCCCTCGTATTCGAAATCGACGCCCTTCTTGTCCAGGATGCGGATGGCCTCGCGCACCTTTTCGGCGCGGTCGCCGGGCGGATTGCCGAAGGTCGAATAGCTGAGGAAGGCGACGCGCGGATTGCGGCCCAGCCTGCGCACGGTCTCGGCCGCCTTGACGGCGATGTCGGCCAGTTCGGCGGCGTCCGGCAATTCGTGGATGGTGGTGTCGGCCACGAACAGGGTGCGGCCCTTGGCCAGCAAGATCGACAGGCCGATCAGGGTGTCCTCGACGTCCAGCACGCGCTGGACCTCCTTCAGGGCCATGTTGAAGTTGCGGGTCACGCCCGCGACCATGGCGTCGGCCCGACCCTTGGCCACCAGGGTGGCGGCGAAATAGTTGCGGTCCTGGTTGATCATCCGCGCGACGTCGCGGCGCAGATAGCCCCGGCGCTGCAGCTTTTCGTACAGCCAGTCGGTGTCCTCGACATTGTGTTCGGAGACGCGGGCGTTCGTGATCTCAATGCCCAGGTCGTCGAAATTCAGACCGGCCTCGGCGGCGTTCTGACGGATCAGATCCTCGCGGCCGACCAGGATGGGCGTGCCCAGATCGGCCTGTTTGAAGCCCCAGGCGGCGCGGATGACCGCCAGTTCTTCACCCTCGGCGAAAACGACGCGCTTGTTCGGTCCGCCGCGCACCGCCGAGTTGATCTTCTGCATCAGGGCGGCGGACGGATCGACGCGCGAGCGCAGGGCGTTGCGATAGACGTCCATGTCCTCGATCTGGACGCGGGCCACGCCGGTATCCATCGCCGCCTGGGCGATGAAGGGCGGGATGTACCAGATCAGGCGCGGGTCGAACGGGGTGGGGATGATATAGTCGGGGCCGAACTTCAGCTTGCGGCCACGATAGGCGGCGGCCACCTCGTCGGGCACATCCTCGCGGGCCAGGGCCGCCAGGGCCTGGGCGCAGGCGACCTTCATCTCATGGTTCACCCGACGGGCGCGCACATCCAGGGCGCCCCGGAACAGATAGGGGAAGGCCAGGACGTTGTTGACCTGGTTCACATAGTCCGAGCGGCCGGTGGCGATGATGGCGTCGGACCGGACTGACTTGACGTCTTCCGGCGTGATCTCGGGATCGGGGTTGGCCATGGCGAAGATGATCGGATTGGGGGCCATGGAAGCCACCATCTCCTTGGTGATCGCGCCCTTGGCCGACAGGCCCAGGACGACATCGGCCCCGACCATGGCCTCGGCCATGGTGCGCAGGGGGGTGTCGGTGGCGTGGGCGGCCTTCCACTGGTCCATGCCGTGTTCGCGGCCCTGATAGACGACGCCGTCCCGATCGCAGATGACGGTGTTCTCGGCCTTGACCCCGGCGGCCTTCATCAGGGCGATCGAGGACAGGCCGGCCGCGCCCGCGCCCGACAGAACCACCTTGACCTCGTCCAGCCGTTTTCCGGCGACGTGGCAGGCGTTGATCAGGCCGGCGGTCGAGATGATGGCCGTGCCGTGCTGGTCGTCATGGAAGACGGGGATGTCCAGCAGGTCCTGAAGCTCGCTCTCGATGACGAAGCACTCGGGGGACTTGATGTCCTCCAGATTGATGCCGCCCCAGGTGTCGCCGATGTTCTTGACGACGGTGATGAATTCGTCGGGATCGGTGGTCTTGACCTCGACGTCGAAGCTGTCGACGTCGGCGAAGCGTTTGAACAGGACCGACTTGCCCTCCATCACCGGCTTGGAGGCCATGTGGCCCAGGTTGCCCAGGCCCAGGATGGCGGTGCCGTTGGAGATGACGGCGACCAGATTGCCCTTGGAGGTGTATTCGTAGGCCTTGTCCGCATCGGCGGCGATGGCCAGGACCGGCACGGCCACGCCCGGCGAATAGGCCAGCGACAGGTCCCGCTGGGTCGCCATCGGCTTGGTCGGGGCCATCGAGATCTTGCCCGGGGTCGGGAAGAGGTGGAAGTCCAGCGCCTCCTGGTCGGAGAAGGTCTGTTTTTCGGTTTGATCGGGCATCGGGGGCGTCCAGGTCGTCAGCGGGGCTGTAACCGTTCGTGTCCTAGAGCGTGGGAAGGGCTGCGCCAAGCCTTGACGCCCCGGAAGGGTCACAGACCGGGCCGCAAGTTTCCGTTTGCGTCAGCGTCAACCGGATGCGCCGTCTAGAAGGACAGGGCGCCCGTGCGTTCGATCTCGACCGGGCCGGTCATCAGGACATGGTCGGTCGCCGCGTCCCAGTCGATGACCAATTCGCCGCCATCGACGACGACGGTGGCCTTGCGATCCGTCAGGCCGCGCCGGGCCGCCGCGACTTGGGCCGCGCAGGCGCCGGTGCCGCAGGCCTTGGTCAGGCCGGCGCCCCGTTCCCAGACGCGCAGACGGATATGGTCGCGGTCAAGGACATGGGCGAAACCGACATTCACGCCTTCAGGAAACAGCGGGTGGTGTTCGACCAGCGAGCCCGAGCCGGTGACGAAGCCGTCGTCCTGGCGGTCGGTGAAGAAGACGACGTGGGGATTGCCCATGGAGAGGGCGCCGGGCGTGTGCAGCAGCGGGGCGTCGATGGGGCCGACCTGAAGCTCGATGCCGCGCGTGTCCATCTCTTCGGCCAGGGGCACCTGAGTCCAGTCGAGGCGCGGGCGGCCCATGTCCACCGTGACCCGGCGGTCGCCCGCGCGCGTGGCGGTGGTGGGGCCGGCTGCGGTGTCGATCGTGACCCTGTCGCCGCCGCCGGCCTCCATCAGCAGCCAGCCGACGCAGCGCAGGGCGTTGCCGCAGGTCTCCACCATGGAGCCGTCGGCGTTCCACACCCGCATGAAGGCGTCGGCGGTCTCGGACGGTTCGATGGCGATCAGCTGGTCGAAACCCTCGCCCGTGGCGCGGTCGGCCAGGGCGCGGATCTGGTCCTCGGTCGGACGAAACGGCGTTTCCAGCGCGTCGATGACGATGAAGTCATTGCCGGCGCCGTTCATCTTGATGAAAGGACGGGTCATGCAGGCCATATAGGCCTATCCCCGTCGTCCGGAAACCACTGTGTCCCAGAGCGAAACCGACCCCAAGGACGGCCTGAGGCTACGCGCGCGGCTGCGATACCTGTATCACGGCGGCCAGCCGGCGGCGGTGAAGTTCCGGTTGACGGTCATCGTCATCGACTTCGCCATCATCGCCTTCTTCCTTGCGGCGCCGATCCTGAAGAACATGGGTTGGGCCTTCTATGTGCTCGACTATCTGATCGCCGCCCTGCTGGCGGTCGATCTGGCGGCGCGGGCCTATGCCTATTCCGACATCAAGGACTGGCTGAAACGGCCGATCGTCTGGCTGGACCTGTTTATTCTGGCGACCCTGCTGTTCCCGGCCTGGCTGTTCAACCTCGGCTTCCTGCGGATGCTGCGGCTGTGGACCCTGCTGAACTCCGACTTCTTCTGGCGGACGGTCGGCGCGCGGTTCGACGACACCCGGGTCGAGGGGATCGTGCGCGCGCTTTCGGGTCTGGTCACCTTCGTCTTCGTCGTGACCGGCTTCGTCTATGCGACCTTCCGGGGGCATGACGGGATCAGCGGCTATATCGACGCCCTCTATTTCACCGTGGCGACCCTGACGACGACCGGGTTCGGCGACGTCACCCTGCCGGGGCCGCTGGGCAAGCTGTTGTCCATCGCCATCATGCTGGTCGGGATCACCCTGTTCCTGCGTCTGGCCCAGGCCCTGATCAAGCCGCACAAGGTTCGTTTCCCTTGCGACCGATGCGGCCTTCAGACCCACGACCCGGACGCCGTCCACTGCAAGGCCTGCGGAAATCTGATCTGCATCCCCGACGAGGGCTGAGACAAAGATGACAAAACCGTAAGGGCGGATTCGTCGCCTTGCCGCAGGGCGGGCCGCCGTTAAGGTGCCCGTCTTCAATTCCGGGGACTGTCCATGATCCGCTCATCCGCCGCCGTGCTCGCGGCCCTTCTCGCCTCCACCAGTATGACGTCGGTATCCATGGCCCAGACCGCCCCCTCCGCTCCCGCCTTCGCAACCAGCGAGGCGAGCGACCCCTATGTCTGGCTGGAAGACGTCGAGGGCGAGCGGGCCATGGCCTGGGTCAAGGAACACAACGCCCATTCGCTGGGCGTGCTGCAGGGCGACCCCCGCTATGAGCCCTTGCACCAGCAGGCGCTCGCCATCGTTCAGGCGCGCGACCGGATCCCGGCTCCGGGCTTCACCCACGACGGCCATATCGACAACTTCTGGCAGGACGCCCAGCATGTGCGCGGCGTCTGGCGACGCACGACGCTGGACTCCTACAAGACCGCCGAGCCCCAGTGGGAGACGGTGCTCGACATCGACGCCCTGGCCGAGGCCGAAAGCGCCAACTGGGTCTACAAGGGTTCGACCTGCCTGGCCCCCGAAGAACGCTACTGCCTGATCAGCCTGTCGAACGGCGGCAAGGACGCCGTGACCCTGCGCGAGTTCGACAGCGTGACCCGCAGCTTCGTCGAGGGTGGCTTCTTCCTGCCGGAGTCCAAGGGCGGCGCGACCTGGCTGAACAAGGACACCCTGCTGATCTCGCGCGATTTCGGCGTCGGCACCCTGACCAACTCCGGCTATCCGATGATAGTGAAGCGGATGATGCGCGGTCAGTCGCTGGATCAGGCCGACGTCCTGTTCATGGGCGAGCCGACCGACGTCTCGGTGTCCGGCTATACGCTGCGCGACGCCGACGGGGTGCTGAAGGCGACCCTGATCAACCGCTCGATCGACTTCTATTCGTCCGAGACCTATCGCGTGACCGACGACGGGGCGGTGGTGAAACTGGCCCTGCCGGCCAAGTCGGACATCACGGGTCTGGTCTCGGGCAAACTGGTCGTGTCGCTGAAGCAGGACTGGACCGCGCCGTCGGGCCAGGACTTCAAGAGCGGCGACCTGATCGCCTGGCCGCTGGACGCCTGGCTGGAAGACCCGGCCACGCCCGCCGTCCTGGTGCTGCGCCCGACCGAGCGTCAGGCCGTCGAGGGGGTCAACGCCACGCGCAACACCCTGGTCGTCGCCCTGTACGACAATGTGCGCGGTTCGGTGCGGGTCTATCGGCCGGGCGACAGCGAGTGGACCTATTCGACCCTGGGCCTGCCGCAGAACGTCTCGGTCGGCGTCGGCTCGGCGTCTGAGGTGGACGACAAGGTCTTCGTCAGCGTCACCGGCTATCTGAACCCGTCCAGCCTGTGGCTGGCCGATGCGGCGACCGGAGCGGTCGATCAGGTCAAGTCGATGCCGGCCAAGTTCGACGCTACCGGCATGACGGTGGACCAGCACGAGGCCCGCTCGGCCGACGGGACGATGATCCCCTATTTCGTGGTCCATAAGGCGGACATGCCGCTGGACGGCTCCAACCCCACGCTGCTGTACGGCTACGGCGGGTTCGAAAGCTCGCTGCTGCCCGGCTATTCGGCGACGGTCGGCAAGCTGTGGCTGGAGCGGGGCGGGGTCTATGTCATCGCCAATACGCGCGGCGGCGGCGAGTTCGGTCCCCGCTGGCACGAGGCGGCCCTGCAGCAGAACCGCCAGCGGGCGCATGAAGACTTCCAGGCCGTGGCGCTCGACCTGATCGCGCGCGATATCACCAGCCAGCCGAAGCTCGGGATCATGGGGGGCTCTCAAGGCGGCCTGTTCATGGGGGCGATGCTGACCCAACGGCCGGATCTGATCAACGCGGCGGTCATCCAGGTGCCCCTGTTCGACATGCTGCGCTTCCACAAGCTCTTGGCCGGCGCCAGCTGGATCGGGGAGTACGGCGATCCGGACGTTCCGGAAGAACGCGCCTGGATCCAGGCCTATTCGCCCTATCAGAACCTGCGGGCCGGCCAGCCCTATCCGGAGGTCTTCATCCACACCTCGACCAAGGACGACCGGGTCCATCCGGGCCACGCCCGCAAGGCGGCGGCGCGTCTGGAGGAGCTGGGCTATCCGGTGCTGTTCTACGAGAACACCGATGGCGGCCATGCGGCGGGGGCGAACCTGCAAGAGACGGCGCGTCGGTTGGCGCTGGAATACACCTATCTGTCGCGGCGGCTGATGGACACGCCGGCGCAGGAATAAGGGCTTTTCTTTCCGCTCATCCCGGCGAAAGCCGGGACCCAGTGCTTTCGCAAGGTTCGGCGGCTGGGATCGAGTTCAGCACGAACGGGCGACGCCGAACGCCCAAAGGTCTGGGTCCCGGCTTTCGCGGGGATGAGCGGAGAGTTTGAGCCATGCGTCACCTGATCCTGTCCGCCGCCATTCCGGCGCTTCTGCTCGGCGCCTGCGCGAGCAATCGGAACATGGAAGAGTATTTCTCCCCCATGACCGTCGCTTCGGAGACGTCCCCGCCCCACTTCCCGCGCGACCTGACCCCTGCGGGCGTCGCCGCAGCGGACGATCATCTGGCGCTGGAGCAGGTGGACGGGGCCGAGGCCATGGCCTTCGTCGCCGAGGAGAACCGCAAGTCCCTGGCCGCCCTGACCGGCGACCCGCGCTATGAAACCTTCCGCGCCGAGGCCCAGGCCATCCTGACCGCCACCGACCGCATCCCCGGCCCGTCCTTCCTCGGCGACGGGATCGGCAATTTCTGGCAGGACGCGGCCAATCCCAAGGGCGTCTGGCGGCGGACGACGCTGGATAGCTACCGCACCGCGACGCCGCAGTGGGAGACCCTGCTCGACATCGACGCCCTGTCCAAGGCCGAGGGCAAGGACTGGGTGTTCAAGGGCGCCGACTGCCTGGCGCCCGATGAGACCCGTTGCCTGATCAGCCTGTCCGACGGCGGCAAGGACGCGGTGGTGGTGCGGGAGTTCGACCTGACGACGAAACAGTTCGTGGACGGTGGTTTCAACCTGTCAGAGGGCAAGCACCGCATCGAATGGCTGGACCGCGACACGCTCCTGGTCGCCACCGACTTTGGCTCCGGAACAATGACCGAGTCCGGCTATCCCTTCATCGTCAAGACGTTGAAGCGCGGCCAGACCCTGGCTCAGGCGGTCGAGGTCTATCGCGGCGAACAGGGCGACGGCGGCTATGGCGTCAGCCCCGCCGTCTATCGCGACAAGGACGGTAAGGTCACAGCCGTCATCATCACCCGCCCGCTGGACACCTTCCGGTCGGAGACTTGGCGGCTGGTGGGGGAGCGAACCTACAAGCTCCGAATTCCCGAACGGGTAAGCATCTACGGCATGCTCGACGGCATGTTGGTCTTCACGCCCGAAGAGGTCTTTGGCCGGGATCTTCTCGGATATGGCGGCGGGCCTGCCGGAGCCCTGATGGCGATGCCATTGGACAGCTTACATGACCGGCCTGACGGTTCTCGGGCGGGACCGAGTCATCAGGCGGCACAGGTCTTCGTTCCAACCCCACGGCAAGCCATCGCCGATGTCAGGGTGCTTTCTGATCGGATCGTCGTCGCCATAAACGACAATGTCAGCGGTCGCCTCTCGATATTCACGCCTCAAGGCGAGTTCCCCTGGCACGAGCGGTCCGTCGCCGTGCCCGAAAACCTGGCCGTTGGATTAGGCGACTCGTCCAAGTCGCGGGGCGAGGTTTTCGTCTCGACCCAGGGCTTCCTCGTTCCGCCGACCCTCAGCCTTGCTGATGCGGATGCAGCGACCCTGACCCCGCTGAAGTCCGCCCCGGCCAAGTTCGACGCCTCGACCCATGTGACCGAGCAGTACGAGGCGACCTCGACCGACGGGACCAGGATCCCCTATTTCATCACCCGTCCGCGCGACATGAAGCTGGACGGGTCGAACCCGACCATCATGCTGGGTTACGGCGGTTTCCAGGTCAGCCTGAACCCGGCCTACAAGCCCGAGATGGGCAAGCTGTGGCTGGAGCGGGGCGGGGTCTTCGTCCAGGCTAATATCCGTGGCGGCGGCGAGTTCGGTCCCGACTGGCACCAGGCGGCCCTGGACGGAAACCGCCAGCGCGCCTTCGACGACTTCGCCGCCGTGGCGCGCGATCTGGAACAGCGGGGCGTCACCAGCCCGCGCCGCCTGGGCATCTATGGCCGGTCAAACGGGGGTGTTCTGACCAGCGTGTCGATCACCCAGCATCCGGAACTGTTCAACGCAGCGGTGATCGAGAGCCCGCTGGTCGACATGCTGCGTTATCACGAGCTGCCGGCCGGCGCCTCGTGGATCGGCGAATACGGCGACCCGCGCATCCCCGAAGAAGCCGAGTGGATCGCCCGATATTCCGCCTATCAGCAGCTGCGGCCGGACGTGACCTATCCGCGCGTCTATCTGACCACCAACACCCGTGACGACCGGGTCCACCCCGGTCACGCCCGCAAGTTCGCCGCTCGCCTGGGGGATCAGGGCCACGACCATCTCTATTACGAGGATACGGCCGGCGGTCACTCCAACGACGCCGATCCGGTGGCCAATGCGCGGCGCTGGGCCCGTCACTATGTCTATCTGTCGCAACAGCTGATGGATTGAGGCCTGGTGCTGCGGGTCACGCACTTATGACTCCCGGCCGCATCTGCGCGGGCTAAAGAACGTCGCCATGAGAAACAGGGTCTGGATCATCGCAGCGACGGTCATGACGGGCGTTCTGTTGTCCGTCGGGTCGGTCGCCCAGCCTGTCGGGGCGCGGGGCAAGCCCGTGCGCGCGGCCGCCACGGCCGGCTCGCCGGTGGTGGTCGAACTGTTTACCGCCCAGGGCTGCGGCGGTTGTGTCGAGGCGAATGCGGTGGTCGAGCGCGCGGCGGGCGAGCCGGGGGTCATCGCCCTGACCTATGGCGTCGACTACTGGGACTATCTGGGTTGGACCGACACCTTCGCCCGGCCCGAGTTCGTGCAGCGCCAGCGCGCCTATCGCGCCGCTTTGCGCCAACGCGGCGTGTCCACGCCCCAGGTGGTGATCGACGGCCGCCGCCAGGTGTCCGGCGCGCGTGGACTGGAGCTGGAACACGCCATCGTGGAGGAGGCGAGCCGCCGTATCTGGCCGCCCGAGATCGAATTCCGCGAGACCGGCGATCAGGTCGGGATCGGTTCGGGCCGCCCGCCGTCGGGCGGCGCGGAGGTGCTGGCCGTCACCTATACGCCCGGCCCCCAAATGGTCGAGGTCAGCCGTGGCGAGAACCGGGGGCAGACCGTACGTCACGTCAATGTGGTGCGGGATATCGTGAATCTCGGCGACTGGCGCGGCCGCCCCATCCTGTTTGATCTGCCCCAGACGCATGGCGGAGACGCCGTGGTGGTGATGATCCAGGGCAAGACGGATCGCCGCATCCTGGGCGCCGCCGTCAGAAATTGAACCGCGCCTACTGGGACGTCGGGCAGGACGCGCTGACGGAGTTTGGGCCTGTCGCCGGCAACCGGTCGTTCGGCGCGTGAGGCTCAGGGGCGGATAGAGCTGCAGGGGCCGGCAGGGGCAGGCCAGGGGGGGCTAGGCGCCCGCCTTCTTCGCAAAGCCCCAGGCCGCGTCACTGAGCGGCCCGACCTGGGCGGCCATGGTGCGGGCGTGGGCGCTGGCCGCTGTGCCATCGCGGACGCGGCCGGCGATGCCCTGGCAGATGGCCGCCAGCCGGAACAGATTATAGGCGTACAGCCAGTCCAGATTGGCGGGCCGCATCCCGGTCGCCGCCGCATAGCGTTCGACTGTTTCCTCGACGGAGGGAATCCCCAGAGCCTCCAGGTCGGCGCCGGCCAGGCCGTTGCGCAGGGACGCCGGAATGGCCCAGGCGATCAGCAGATAGGAGAAGTCGGCCATTGGATCGCCCAGGGTCGACAGCTCCCAGTCCAGCACGGCCCGGACCTCGGCCGCATCCGGAGCCAGGATCAGATTGTCCAGCCTGAAGTCGCCATGGACGATGCGGCTGGGGCTCTCGGGCGGCAGACTGTCCGGCAGGAAGGCGATCAGCCGATCCATGGACGGGATCGGCTCGATCTCGGAAGCGCGATACTGTTTGGTCCAGCGGCCGACCTGGCGGGCGAAATAGTTGCCGGCCTTGCCATAGTCCGTCAGGCCGATGGCGTCGGGATCGAAGGCGTGCAGCCGGGCCAGGGCGTCTGTCTGGGCCTCATAGACGGCGCGCCGTTCCGTCGGCGTCAGGCCGGGCAGCTTCAGGTCCCAGAAGATACGCCCCTCGACCTTGTCCATCACATAGAAGATCGAGCCGATGACGGTCTCGTCCATGCACAGGGCGTGCGGCCGGGCCACTGGAAATCCCTGGGCGGCGAGGGCTGAGATGACCTGGAATTCGCGGTCCACCGCATGGGCGCTGGGCAGCAGGACGCCGGGCGGCTTGCGGCGCAACACATAGGCGGCGCCGGGCGTGGTCAGCTCATAGGTCGGGTTCGACTGGCCGCCCTTGAACTGGCGCATCGTCAGCGGACCGACGTAGCCAGCGACATGGACGGCCATCCAGGCGTCCAGAGCCTCCTCGTCAAGCCGATAGCGGGGATCGACCTCACGTGTGCCGGAAAAAGCCGTCTGGGCGTCTATTGTAGCGTCGGTCATGGGCGGCCTGTTGTTTCCTGCACCGGCCCCGTCTTATGCGCGGTCCGGCGCGGCGATGATGGCGGCCTTTACGGCGCGGCGCCAGCCGGAAAGCAGGCGGTCGCGCTCGGCCGGTTTCATGCGGGGCGTCCAGTGGGCCGGGGCCTCGGTCGTGCGGGCCTGCAGATCGGGCAGAAGTCCGACGCCGAGGGCGGCGAGGCGGGCGGCGCCCAGGGCGGTCATTTCCTGGAAGGCCGGGCGTTCGACCTCGACCTCGCAGATGTCGGCGACGAACTGCATGGCGAAACTGTTGGCGGTGACGCCGCCGTCGACCTTCAGCGTCTTCAGCGGCGGGGCGCCGTCCTGGGCCAGGGCGTCCAGCAGGTCGCGGGTCTGATAGGCCAGGGCCTCCAGCGCCGCGCGGACGAAATGGGCCGGGCCGGAATCCCGCGTCAGCCCCACCACGGCGCCGCGCGCCTCGGGCTCCCACCAGGGCGCGCCCAGGCCGGTGAAACCGGGCACCATATAGACGCCGCCGTTATCGGCCAGGCCCTGCGCCATGGCTTCGGACTGGCGGGATTCCGAGATCAGCTTCACCCCGTCGCGCAGCCACTGAATGGCCGAGCCGGCCGAAAAGATCGAACCCTCCAGCGCATAGGCGGTCTGGCCTGCGGCCTGATAGCCCAGTGTGCCCAGCAGACGACGGGTCGAGGCGACGGGTTCCGGCCCGACATTGGCGACCAGGAAGGCCCCGGTGCCATAGGTGATCTTGGCGTCTCCGGGGTGCAGGGCGCCATGCCCGACCAGGGCCGCCTGCTGGTCTCCCGCGGATCCGGCGAGGGGCAGGGCGCGGCCGAACAGGCCGGGCTCCGTCTCACCAATCACCCCCGCGCAAGGAACGATGGCGGGCAGGGCGGCGCGGGGCACGGCGAACAGGGCGCACAGATCGTCGCGCCATTCGACCGTCTTCAGGTCCATCAGGGCGGTGCGGGCGGCGTTGGAGGCGTCGGTGGCGTGGATCCGGCCGCCCGTCAGTTTCCAGATCAACCAGGAGTCGATCGTGCCCAGCTTGACCTCGCCGCGCATCGCCCGATCGCGCGCCCCCGGCACCGAGTCCAGCAGCCAGGCGAACTTCGTCGCCGAAAAATAGGGATCCAGGATCAGGCCGGTCGCAGCCTGGACGGCGGGCTCGTGGCCTTCTGCGGTCAGTCGCGCAGTGACGGGGGCGGTGCGCCGGTCCTGCCAGACGATGGCGCGGTGCAGGGGCGCGCCGGTCCCTGCGTCCCACATCACCGCCGTCTCGCGCTGGTTGGTGAGGCCCAAGGCGGCGAACCGATCGACGCCGCCCGCCTTCTGCACCACTTCGCGACAGGTCTGGAGCACGGCGGACCAGATCTCGGACGCATCATGCTCGACCCATCCGGACTGTGGGAAATGCTGGGCCAGTTCGATCTGACTGACGGCCACGGGGCGCAGGCCCCCGCCGCGGATTTCGAAGGCGATGGCGCGGGTCGAGGTCGTGCCCTGGTCGATGGCGAGGATCAGGCTCAAGCGGTTTCTCTCCATATCGGCGCCTTACGCGGCGCTCGTACCCTGGGCTAAGGGGAGCATATGACGACGCACCTGCCCAGCTTTGAAGGCGTCCTTGACGCCGCCCGCCAGATCGACGGCGTCGCTGTCCGCACGCCGCTGATCGAAAGTCCCGCACTGAACGCCGTGGTCGGCGGGCGGGTGCTGATGAAGGCCGAGAACCTGCAGCGGGCAGGGGCGTTCAAGTTTCGCGGGGCCTACAACCGTATCAGCCGACTGAACGCCGAGGAGAAGGCGCGGGGCGTCGTCGCCTTTTCTTCCGGCAATCACGCCCAGGGCGTGGCCGCCGCCGCCGCCTTGGTCGGGACGTCGGCGATCATCGTCATGCCGTCCGACTCGCCCCGGGTGAAGGTCGAGGGGGTGATCGGATTCGGCGGAGAGGTGCGGCTCTATGATCGCTGGACCGAGAGCCGAGAGGCCATCGGCGCCGCGATAGCAGCCGAGCGGGGGTCTGTTCTGGTCCCGCCGTTCGACGATCCCTTCATTATCGAGGGCCAGGGCACGGTGGCGCTGGAGATGTTGGACCAGGCGGATGCGCCGATGGACCAGCTGTTGTGCGGCGCCTCCGGCGGCGGGCTGATGGCCGGGATCAATCTGGTCATGGCCGAACGCAGTCCGCAGACGAAGGTGATCGTGGTGGAGCCCGAGGCCTATGACGACACCGCGCGGTCTCTGGCGGCGGGGGAGCGGGTTGGTCATCCGCAGGGCCCGCCGTCGATCTGCGACGCCCTGATGTCCCCGATGCCGGGCGTACTGACTTGGCCGATCAATCGGCGGCTGGCGGGTGCGCTCACGGTGTCGGATGCGGAGGTGGCCGAGGCGGTGCGGTTCGCCTTCCGTCACCTGAAGCTGGTCGTCGAGCCCGGCGGAGCGGTCTCCCTGGCGGCCTTGCTCTCCGGCAAGTCCCACACGAAAGGGCGAACCACAGGCATCGTCCTGTCCGGCGGCAATGTTGACGCGGTGCTTTATGGTGAGATCTTGGAAGGCCGTTTCGAGGAGTAGGTCTTTCCTTCCGGCATTGTCTCGGTCACCGTCGCTCAAACAGGAAAGTCGGGAAGGAACCTCATGGCGAAGACAGTGATGACGACGAGCGAACTCCAGAGTTTGGTCGGCCAGCAGGTGGGGGTCTCGAGGTGGTTCGAGGTCAGCCAGGCCAGGATCGACGCCTTCGCCGATTGCACCGAGGATCGGCAGTTCATCCATGTGGATCCCGAGGCCGCCCAGGCGACGCCGTTCGGCGGAACCATCGCCCACGGTTTCCTGACCCTCAGCCTGGCGTCGGCGATGAGCTATGACGCCGTTGCGCCGCTTGAGGGTGCGGTGATGGGAATCAATTACGGATTTGACCGGCTCAGATTCCTGGCTCCGGTGCGGGCGGGGTCCAGGGTCCGGGGGCGGTTCCGGCTCCTGTCGGCCGAAGACAGGGGCGCAGGGCGCTGGTTGTTGAAGCATGAAATCACGGTCGAGATTGAAGGCGACAACAAGCCCGCCCTGATCGCGGAGTGGTTGGGAATGCAGGTGATGGCCGGCTAAATTCTCGTTCGGGGGTACATACCAGCGCCCCGGCGTTGTGTTCTCGCGGGGTCCGAAGTGCGTCCAAGCAATGGCTCAGAGACAATTTTACCTGTAGCATCAATAGCACGGTGATCAATTCAGCGCGCTTGTCCGCCTCGTTTTCGCCTCGACCTTCCACGGCAACGCTGGTAAGACCCGCGAAGGCGGTAGACCCGCCCGAATACAAACAGGCGGAGGGCTAATCCCCATGCGTATGAAGACTATCGTGCTGGCCTCCAGCGCAGCGGCCGCCCTGGCCCTGTCAGCTGGCGCGGCTTCGGCAGAACCTAACGGTTGGTACGGCGCGATCGACGCCGGTTACCACATGATCGACGACATCAACGCCGAATCGTCGACGACGGGCGCCAACTGGAACTATGAAGTGAACGACGGCTGGGCGGCTTTCGCCCGTCTCGGCTATCGCTTCAACCCCAACTGGCGCGTTGAACTCGAAGGCGGCTACCGCTCGGGCGACATCGGCACCGTGCGCGCCGTCTCCGGCACCCAGGGCCTGTGCAACCTGACCCCGGCGACCGGCGGCTGCTTCTCTCCGGAAGGCGACATCGAGTCCACCACCCTGATGGCCAACGTCATCTATGACTTCGGCTATGAAGCCTGGGGCATCCGTCCCTTCGTCGGCCTCGGCGCCGGCGTGAACCACGTCAAGACCGACACGGTCGGAAACCTGCGCGCCAGCCGCGGCGCTACCTTCGCGGTTGATGACGACTCGACTGAGTTTGCCGCTCAAGCGATCGCCGGTCTGGCCTGGGCTGTGGGCGACCGCACCAATATCGACCTGACCTACCGCTATCTGACGGGCGACGCCTCGTTCGCCTCGACGACGGTCGGCGGGACTTCGTTCGGCGAGTGGGACGGCGACTACGATCAGTCGCACACCGTGACCCTGGGTCTGCGTTACAGCTTCGGCGCTGAAGAAGCTGCACCGCCCCCGCCCCCCCCGCCGCCTCCGCCCCCCCCGCCTCCTCCGCCCCCGCCGCCGCCGCCGCCGGCTCCGGTCAAGCCGGCCGCGCGTGAGTTCGTGGTTTATTTCGACTGGGATCGTTCGGACCTGACGGCGGAAGCCCGCTCGGTCGTGACGCAAGCCGCGACCTACGCCAAGTCCGGCGCCGCGACGCGCGTCCTGATCGTCGGCTACACCGACACCTCGGGCTCGGCCGCCTATAACCTCGGCCTGTCGAACCGTCGTTCGCGCACCGTCGCGGACGCCCTGGTCGCCCAAGGCGTCAACGGCGGCGTCATCGCCCTGGACGGCAAGGGCGAAACCGCCCTGGCCAAGCCGACCGCTGACGGCGTGCGTGAGCCGCTCAACCGTCGCGCGACGATCAACATCAACTTCTAAGCCTGTCCCGACGGTCGGCCTGGTCTTTCAGGCCGACCGAAGACAGACAAGAAGGGTTGAAAGACTGAACGCCGTCTCCGCCTGGAGACGGCGTTTTTCTTGGCCTGAATGCGCCGCGACGGCCCGGCTTCAAGTTTCGGTTCAGTTGGCCGCTTGAGTCAGCAATGGCGGTGTGGATCCAGCCGATCGAGATTGACGCAACAACGCTTCGCCGGCGCCGATCACCAATGTCGCCGTCAGGACCGCACACACCACGGCGACAGCCGCAAGCTTGAGCGTTTGCGTGAACTCACGACCTTCCGGCGTCACGGGACTCTCCACCTCAACGCCTCGCTCAAACATGAGGGGTGCGTCGGCGCAAGTCACGGAACAGTGTCCATTCTGCGAAAAGGGGCGGCGCCCGGCGGCACCGCCCCCTCGAGCTTCTTCATTCTCGAACCTGATCAGCCCGTGAACGGCCGGATAAGGATCTCGACGCGACGGTTCTGAGCCTTGCCCTCCGGCGTGGCGTTGGAGGCCACCGGATTGCGCGAGCTGTTGCCTGCGACGTAGAGCCGCTCGGCGATCACGCCGCGACGAACCAGTTCCGAAGCTACGCTGGCGGCGCGACGCTCGGACAGGGGCTGATTGATGGCGTCTCCGCCGGTCGAGTCGGTGTGGCCGATCACGTCGATGGTTGAGCGGTCATATTCCTGAAGCACCCGCGCCACGTCGTCGAGCACCGGCAGGAAGCGCGGATCGATCGAGGATTGGTTGGTGGCGAAGGTCACATCCGACGGCATGCGCAGGATCAGGTTGTCGCCCTGGCGAGCGACGCCGACGCCGCTGCCGGACAGTTCAGCCTCCATGGCGCGCTGCTGGCGGTCCATGTACTGGCCCACGGCTGCGCCGCCCAGGGCACCGACACCGGCTCCGATGAGAGCATTCTTGCGGCCTTGTTCGCCGTTTGAAGTGTTTGTCAGATAGCCCAGCAGAGCGCCGCCCAATGCGCCTGCGATGGCGCCGGTGCCGGTGTTGTTGCGGGTCGGCGTCGAGCTGTAGGGGTCGGTCGTGGTGCAGGCCGCCGTTCCCAGCAGGGCTGCAATGGAAACGCTGGCGACAATGATCTTGGCGCGCATGGAATAATCCTTCCGAATTTCTGTCTGGCGTAAAACGCGCGCCTACTGTCAAGGTTCCAAGCTGTACCTCAAGTGAACGAGCGCATTTTGCGCTCCATGGGCAGAGGGAGGGATCGCCCACGAACTGACACGGCCGCGGAATAGGCGTAAGGGAACCGCCGCACATTCTTTAGACCGAGGACGACGCCCCCGTGAGTTCGAGCCCCAACGAAACCGCCCCTGCCGTCACCGTGCGCGCCGTCACGCCCGTGTCGATGAAGCGATATGACGTTGACTTCCAGGGGTTCAGCGACGCTCTGGGCGCCTCGTTCGTGGAGTATGGGTTCGCGGTGGTGGCCGACCATGCGCTGGATGACGCCCGGATCGCCGCAGCTCTTGCCGACGCCAAAACCTTCTTCGCCCTGCCCGAGGCGGTGAAGCGCCAGTATCACCAACCGGGAACAGGCGGCGCGCGCGGCCTGACCCCGTTCGGCGTGGAAGCGGCCAAAGGGGCCGCGTCCGTCGATCTGAAAGAGTTCTGGCATGTCGGGCGCGAGCTGCCGGAGGGCCACCCCTATCGTCGTTTCATGCGCGATAATGTCTGGCCGGTGGAGACGCCCGGATTCAAGGCTAATGTTTATGGCCTGTACGAGGAGCTTGACGCCCTGGGGCGCAAGATCCTGAAGGCTATCGCCCGTTATCTGGACCTCGGCGACGCCTATTTCGAGGACAAGGTCGAGATGGGCAACAGCGTGCTCCGCCTGCTGCACTATCCGCCCGTGCCGGCTGATGCGCCGGGGGTGCGCGCCGGCGCCCATGAGGACATCAATGTCATCACCCTGCTGCTGGGCGCCGAGGAGGCGGGGCTGCAGCTGAAGGAGAAGGACGGCAGCTGGCTGGACATCGCGCCGCCGCCGGGGGCCCTGGTGATCAATATCGGCGACATGCTGCAACGGCTGACCAACCACGTCCTGCCGTCGACGACGCACCGGGTGGTCAATCCTGCGCCGGAGCGGCGTGGCTTCGCCCGCTATTCGACGCCCTTCTTCCTGCACTTCAATCCGGACTTCCCGATCGAGACCCTGCCCAGCACCATCACGCCGGACAATCCCGATCGCTATGCGGGCAAGACCATCCTGGCCGAGGACTATCTGACCGAGCGTCTGCGCGAAATCCGCCTGCTGTGAGGCCCATGGGCCTAGCGGGAGATGCGCAGGCGGGTGATGTCGCGGCCGATATCCCGGAAGGCGTCGGACAGGTCGGTGGAGCTCGACGCTTGGAAGGCGCGGTCCGGATTGGTGGCGCATCGCGCCATCAGCTCGCCGGCGGAATCGATTGGACCGGTCATGTTCCGGGCTGCGCCGATGTCGAATCCGACCGTATAGACGATGACGCCGGCGGCCTTCATGTTTTCGCAGAGCCGATAGGCTTGGTCGAAAGACGAGCCGTTCGTGGCGGGCTGGTTGATGTGAGTGTCGGCCCCGCCGCTGCCGTTGCCCGCGTCGGAGGCGATGACGCCTCGGAAATAGGGGGTGTTGAACTCCCCGTCGGTCATCAAAACCACAGCCTTCAAGGTCTTGCTCGAATCGTAGGCGGCCGGTGCGCCGAGGCCTGACCACAGGCCGAAGTTCGGCGAAACCAGATACCAGCCCCAAGCCAGACCGATATGGCCCGCCGTGGAGCCCACCGCAGTCATTCCGTCGACCGCGTCGGTCAGTGTCTTTTTGACGTTGGTGAGAGGAACGATCTGGGATGCGGGGCAGGCGTTGCCGCCAGAGGCGTAACTTCGTCCGACCCAGGCGGAGGCGGAAGGGGCCGCATCGGTGTAGGCCTGCGAGCCGGCTCGTTCGGAAACGCAGGGCGTGCCGGGAAAGCGCGTCCAGGCCCCGGTCGCGTTGACGAAATCCCGGTCCGAACAGCCATCGACGCCGCAGATCAGCTGTCCGCCGGACGTATAGGCGGCCCCCCCCTTGGCCGTGTTCGCCAAATTAGCCTGAGAGGCGTCAAGCGCCAAGGTCGCCGTGGTTGGGGTGACGCTGGCGACCCGGAAACCGATATTGTTCAACTGACTGAGGCCGCCCATATTGCCGAGAACGGCGGCGTCGCCTTCGGACGACAGACCGTGGCGAGCCAGGGTGATGACGATGTTGCAGTCCGTTCGTGCGCATTTGGCGACATAGGCCTGGCCCGAGAAGGCGGAGTAATAGCGGCTGTCCTCGCCGACGAGGCTGAAGGTGTTGGTTGTCACACTGCCCACCGTTAGCGCGACGCCGTTCAGGGGGGCCATGGTTTCCGCGCTCCAGATCGTCACGATGTCGCCGGTCTTGAAGCCGTGTTTCGACGCGGTGACGACGGCCGTATAGGCGCGGGATATGCTCGTGATCGTCTTGACCGAGCCCGTCAGCCAGGTCGCTGCGGTAATGGACTGGGTGTTGGAGTCGAGCGGTCCCCGCGCCCGGCTAGCATAGGTGTCGCCCACATTGACGCCCATGGAGTAGGGCGCCAGGGCCACCTTGGAATAGAAGGGCGACTGGTTCGTCTGAACGACGATGTCGATCAACTCCTTGGCCGCTGACTTCAGATTGTCGATCTTTCGGCCGCTTGAGCAGCTGTCGGCGCAATCGTTCATCGAGCCGGTGATGTCGAGGACCAGGGCCACCTCCACGTCGCGCGAGGAGCGATTGACTTCCGAGCGCACCGAGATGGGCAGAGTATCGTCCAGGAGCTGGCCATAGGGCGGCAGGACGATGTTGGCGACCAGGGTCTTCACCCGCCCCTGGGCCGTAGCGATGACGACGCTCTTGTCGTTCATGGCGACCTCGACGTCGGCGTCATTGATCGGCTCGACCTCCGTGCCCTGAATGTTGCCGTGCAGGGTCGCCAGGGCGACGCTCTTCAGACCCGCTGGAGTCGTTTCGGAGGAGCGTGCGGCGGCCAGGGTCGCGGCGTCCAGTGCGTCCTGAAACTGCGATCTCGCGGTCGTGATCCTGTGAAGATCAACGCCGCCGAGCGCGAGCATGACGATGACCGGCAGGCTGAGGCCGAAGATCATCGCCACATTGCCGCGCCGGTCGTCGCGCAGGCGCGAGACGAGTTTGCGAAGGCGGCCGACCGCCCGATGGATCGTTTGAGAGGCCAAGTTCGTCGCTTCCCTGCCGGGCGCACCCCGCCCGCATGACGACAGAATGCCGTCATGCGGTTAAGGGAAGGCTGAAGCGTCAGGGTTAACGACGCATAAGGCTCAAGCCTCTGACCAGCCGCAGTCGTGGCCACGATTCTGGACGGTCAGCCATTGGTTCAGAGGCGCGAAATAGTCAGCGACGGCCGAGGCGTCGTTGGCGGTCTCGCCGGTGAAGGCCTGCATGGCCTCGGGCCAGGGCTTGGACTGGCCCATCTCCAGCATGGCGTTGAAACGGGCGCCGACCGCCTCGTTTCCATAGACCGAGCAACGGTGCAGCGGCCCGGTCCAGCCGGCCTGTTTGCAGGCCGCGCGCTGGAACTGGAACTGGTAGATGTGGGCCAGGAAATAGCGGGTGTAGGGGGTGTTGCCCGGCACGTGATATTTTGCGCCCGGGTCGAAGGCGTTGGTCGGACGCGGCCCCGGCGGAACCAGACCCTGGTATTTCAACATGTCGGCGGTCCAGGCGGCGTTGTACTGATCCGGCGAGGTCTCGCCCGAGAAGACGCCCCAGCGCCACCGGTCGACCATCAGGCCGAAGGGCAGGAAGGCGATCTTGTCCAAGGCCATCTTCAGCAGGAAGGGAATGTCCTCCTCCGCCCCCGGCGTCGTCTTCAGCAGGCCGATCTGGTTCAGATAGGTGGGGGTCAGGGCTGACAGGCCGACGAAGTCGCCGATGGCCTCGTGGAAGCCGTCATTGGCCCCGTTGCGGAACAGCATCGGCTGGTTCTTGTAAGCGCGCTGGTAGTAGTTGTGACCCAGCTCGTGGTGGACGGTGTAGAAGTCGTCGCCGTTGACGTTGGTGCACATCTTGATGCGGATGTCGTCGGCGTTGTCCAGGTCCCAGGCCGAGGCGTGGCAGACGACCTCGCGGTCGCGGGGGCGCACGATCTGGCTGCGTTCCCAGAAGGTCTGGGGCAGGGGGTCGAGGCCCAGGGAGACGTAGAAGCCCTCGCCCGTCTTCACCATCTTCACGGGGTCGTAGTCGGCGGTCTTCAGCAGTTCGGTCAGGTCGTAGCTGGAGGCGGCGCCGCTGGTCGGGGCCACGACGTCATAGATATTGCCCCACTGCTGCGACCACATGTTTCCCAGCAGATCGGCGCGGATCGGGCCGTGGTCGGGCTGGACGGCGTCGCCGTATTTGGCGTTCAGCCGGGCGCGGACATAGCAGTGCAGGTTCTCGTAGAAGGGTTTGACCTGGGCCCACAGGCGGTCGGTCTCTTTGGCGAAATCGTCGGCGGGCATGTCGTAGCCGGAGCGCCACAGGGCGCCGGTGTCAGCGAAGCCCAGTTCGCGCGCGCCCTCGTTGGCGATCTCGACCATGCGGGCGTAGTCGTTCTTCATCACCGGCGAGATGGTGCGCCAGCCTTCGTACAGGGCCTTGGTCTCGTTCGGGTCGCGGCTGTCGGCCA
This sequence comes from Brevundimonas sp. TSRC1-1, assembly GCF_049898245.1. Classification (NCBI taxonomy): domain Bacteria; kingdom Pseudomonadati; phylum Pseudomonadota; class Alphaproteobacteria; order Caulobacterales; family Caulobacteraceae; genus Brevundimonas; species Brevundimonas sp. TSRC1-1. The sequence goes on along the minus strand of NZ_JAFCXI010000002.1, from coordinate 484,013 downwards.
GGATCAGCGAGGCCTCGTCCAGGGTGATCGGCTGACCCTTGAAGTCGAACTTGCCGGTGGAATAGGTCGAGTCCAGCCGGGTGGTGATCTGCGACAGTTCCTCGGCCGCGCCGGGGCGGTTGGGGGCGGGCAGGACGATGCCGAGCCGCAGCAGGTTCAGCTTGCGGCGGACGACGGGGTCCACCGCGACATCATTGAACCTGGCCGCCTGGTTGGCGAACTGGACCTGAAGCTCGGTCGCCTCGGCGTTGACCTTGGACTCCAGCCACATGGTGTCGAAGGTGATGTTGGTGGCGCGCGCCCACTGCACCCGGGCGGCGTATTCGCCGAAGGTCAGCATCTTGGCCTCGGCGTCGGCGACGAACTGGGTCGCGCCCTCGACGGTCGTCGGATAGTCGGCGCGCAGGCCGGTGGCGGTCACCGGGGCGGGGGTGAAGGTCTGGGCGCCGCCGTCGGCCTGAAGGGGCCGGGCCTCGCCCGAGGTCGTGGTGGCGGCGCAGCCGGCGGTGAAGGCGAGGGCGCAGACCGCGACGGCGGTCATCATCTGACGCTTCATGATGGGATCTCCTGAACAGCGGGCGCAGGAGAGGTCAGGCCTGATCCGCCGTCAAGCGGAGCGGTTCAGCGGAGATTATTCTGGGCTATCGGCCGTCGGCCTATTTGAGCCGGACGCAGGCGTTCAGACCCTCGTTGCGGACCGTCCCCATGGCGGCCTGGATGCGTGAGGCGCGCCGGCGGACATAGGGGCCGGGCGAGGCGGCCTTGTAGCGACGCGGGGCGGGCAGGATGGCGGCGAGGCGGGCGGCCTCGCGGGGGGTCAGGTCGGCGGCGTCCTTGCCGAACCAGTGCTGAGCGGCGGCCTGGGCGCCATAGACGCCCGGCGCCCATTCGACCACGTTCAGATAGACTTCCATGATCCGGCGCTTGGACCAGACGGTTTCGATCAGGACGGTGTAGCCGGCCTCCAGCCCCTTGCGGATCCAGTCGCGGCCGGGCCACAGGAAGACGTTCTTGGCCGTCTGCTGGCTGATGGTCGAGCCGCCGCGGATGCGGCCGCCCTCGGCGTTGTGATCCAGCGCCTTCTGGATCGCCTCGATGTCGAAGCCGTGGTGGCTGCAGAAACGGGCGTCCTCGGCGGCGATGGCGGCGTTGACCAGATTGGGCGAGATATCGTTCAGACCGCGCCATTGATAGTCCAGACCCTCGCCGCGCACGGCCTGGCGCAGCATCAATATGGTCGGGGCGGGCGGCAGGAGGGCGACGATCAAGACGCCGCCGATCGGCAGCAGGGCCAGGACCGCCAGGGCGATCAGGGCCGCCCGCAACCAACCCTTTTTCCGCCCGCGCGCCATTAGAGGATCAGGACCCCTGCGGCGCCGTCCTCGTCGGCCCAGGCGACCTTGTCGGCGGCGGGGCTGAGGGACAGGGCGACGATGGAGGGACCCTTCTCGGCCTTGAGGAAGTTCAGACCATGAGAGGCCGGATGGGCGACCCAGACCCGGCCGTCGGTCAGGCCGGCGGCCAGCAGGCCGTGCTCGGTCCGGGCCGAGACCAGATTGACCAGGGTCGTGTCGTCATAGCCGATCTCGGTCGCCTCGCGTCCCATGGGCCCGTTCGAGCCGATGAAGGGCCATAGCACCGCGCCCTGGGCGCCCGAGGTAGCCAGCAGCTGGCCGCCGGCGAGGAAGGCCAGCGAGCGGACCTTGGACGGATAGCCGCCCATCCGCAGGTTCTTGGCGTCCTTCAGCCGCCAGCCGTGCAGCTGGCTGTCCTGCATGGTGGTGACCACGAAGGCCCCGTCGGGTGAAAAGGCCACGGCGGTGTGCGAGCCGGCCCAGGCCAGTTTGACCGGCTGCTGCTTCTCGATCCGGGCGTACCAGAGGGCGGCGCCGCCGTAGGTCGAGGTGGCGATGCGCCGGCCCTTGGGATCGAAGGCGACGCCGGAGACGGTGCGTTCGTGCTGGAAGTCGCGGCGGAAGCCGGCGTCCTTCGGATCGATCACCGACAGGGTGCGCCCCCAGGAGAAGGCGACCAGGCCGGAGGCGGCCGAGGCGTCGATGGAGTCGATCCACTGGTTCTTTGCGGTGGCCAGGACCATGGCGTCCTCGCCGCGGCGGCTCCAGACCACCTGGCCGTCGTCGCCGCCGGTGACGACGCCCTCGCCGGTCGGATGGACGGCGGCGCAGAGCACGGCGCCGTCATGAGCCTGGACCGTCGCGCCATCCTCGAACCGGACAGAGCCGTCGCCAAGGGCGAAGACGGCGCCGGCGTTGTCGAACAGGGCGGCGGTGACCTGGGCGTCGAAATCGGAGTTCATGCGGGGACGCGTTAGCGGGTTGCGGCAGCGGGGGCAAATGGGGGCTTCTTCTCCTTCCCCTTTATGGGGAGGGAGAAGATTATACCGGATCTGTGGGCTTGGGCTCGACCGGCGCCGGCGCGGCCTGGGCCTTGGCGGGTTCGTCCGGGAGGGGGATGAACTCCAGATCGTCCTCGCTGGGCAGGGCCATCCGGCCGGCTTTCCAGTCGGCCTTGGCCTGGTCGATGCGGGCCTGGCTGGAGGCGACGAAATTCCACCAGATCAGGCGTTCGCCGACCGGCTCGCCGCCCAGGACCATGACGGTGGATTGGACCAGGGCCTTGATGGTCGGCTCGGCCGTCGGTTCCAGCACGATCATCTGGCCTTCGTGGAAGGTGCGGTCGCCGACCTCGATGGACCCCTTGGCCACATAGAGGGCGCGCTCGCTCATGCCGCCGGCGCCCTTGCCGGGAGGCGGCGCGGTGCGGACGCCGGGCTGAAGCTCCCAGTGCACATAGAAGAGGGGTGAGGACACCGGGACGGCCGCCTTGGCGCCATAGGCTTCGCCCGCCACCAGACGGGCAAACAGACCGCCGTTTTCGTAGGCGGGCTGGGCGTCCTCATCCAGGTGATGGAAGGCGGGATCGATCTCCTCGGCCTCGTCGGGCAAGGCGACCCAGGCCTGCATCCCGTGCATCGGCCCGCCCTGGCTGCGCTTCAGCGGATCTGTGCGCTCGGAATGAACGATGCCCTTGCCGGCCGTCATCCAGTTCACCTCGCCGGGGCGGATGACCTGATTATAGCCGAGGTTGTCATGGTGCATGATCTCACCCTCGAACAGATAGGTGAGGGTCGACAGGCCGATGTGCGGGTGCGGCCGCACATCGATGGCGTCCGAGCCCGGCGCGAACTCGGCCGGCCCCATCTGGTCCAGGAAGATGAAGGGCCCGACCATCCGGCGCGAATGGAAGGGCAGGACGCGGCCGACCTCGAACCCGCCCAGGTCCTTGCGGCGCGCGTCGATCACCAGTTCGATCATGTTCGGCATCCCCTCGGCGGACCAGGGCCTCAGTGGAAAGGTCCGCCGAACGGCCTTATCCGACGTGAGGGGTCACTATGCCAAGAGGCAGGGCGGTCACATTCTTCACGCCGCGCGTGACGATATGGCTCTCGCAGTCGGAGACGATGCCCAGGGCCAGCAGCTTCTCGCGCAGGAACTTGTCGAAGGCGTGCATGTCCGAGGTGATGATGCGCAGCACATAGTCCTCGCGCCCCGTGATGGTGGCGCACTGGACCACTTCCGGCCATTTGGCGACGGCGCCTTCGAAGATGTCGAGATTCTCGGCCGACGGCAGCATCAGTTTGACGATGGCGTAAACCTCGAAGTCGAGACCCAGAAGCTTGGCGTTCAGCAGGGTGACCCGCTTGGTGATCAGGCCGGAATCCTCCAGCCGCTTGATCCGACGCCAGCAGGGCGAGGCCGACAGACCGACGCGATCCGCGACTTCCGCGACCGACAGACCGGCGTCTTGTTGCAGGATATCCAGGATCCGAGCGTCGATGGGATCGAGTTCGTCCGCCAATGCGTTTCTCCGATTATCGTTATGGCGAAATAAAATACCCTAAATCGGGATTTCGCAAGGTCAAATTGAGCGAGCACCTGCTTAGGCGCCGTGTTATCAAACGTCCAGAGGAAACACGGACGGACCCCCGAACGGACATGGACGCCCGCATGAACGACAAATTGAGCCAAAAGAACAGCCGCCCGCTGTCGCTGCGCGTGCCCGAGCCTTCGGGCCGGCCGGGCGACGCGCCTGACTTCAGTCATCTGTTGATGGACGCCCCCGGCGCCGTCGAACGGCCCGAGGTGGGCACGACGCCTTACGAGATGCGCGACCTTGCGTTCCGGTTGATCCGGGTGCTGGACGACGAAGGCCAGGCCGTCGGTCCGTGGAATCCGCGTCTGGATCCGGACACCCTGCGTCGCGGACTGAAGGCCATGATCCTGACCCGCGCCTTCGACGACCGGATGCACCGCGCCCACCGCCAGGGCAAGACCAGCTTCTACATGAAATGCACCGGCGAGGAGGCCATCGCGGTCGCGCAAGGCATGCTGCTGAGCCGCGAGGACATGGGTTTTCCGACCTATCGCCAGCAGGGGCTGCTGATCGCGCGCGGCTATCCGCTGGTCGAGATGATGAACCAGATTTATTCCAATGCTGCGGACCCGATCAAAGGGCGTCAGCTGCCGATCATGTATTCGGCCAAGGACTACGGCTTCTTCACCATCAGCGGCAATCTGGGCACCCAGGTGCCCCAGGCGGTCGGCTGGGCCATGGCCAGCGCCTACAAGGGCGACGACAAGATCGCCATCAGCTGGATCGGCGACGGCGCCACGGCCGAGGGCGATTTTCATAACGCCCTGACCTTCGCCTCCGTCTATCGCGCGCCGGTCATCCTGAACATCGTCAACAACCAGTGGGCCATCAGCTCCTTCCAGGGCATCGCCGGCGGGCTGGAGACCACCTTCGCCTCCAAGGCCATCGGCTATGGCCTGCCGGCCCTGCGGGTGGACGGCAACGACTTCCTGGCGGTCTGGGCGGCGACCCAGTGGGCCGAAGAGCGCGCCCGGTCGAACCAGGGGGCGACGGTGATCGAACTGTTCACCTATCGCGGCGCCCCGCACTCGACCTCGGATGATCCCAGCCGCTACCGCCCCGGCGACGAGCACGAGAAATGGCCGCTGGGCGATCCGCTGGAGCGGCTGCGCCAGCACCTGACCGTCATCGGCGAGTGGGATGACGAGCGCCACGCCACGGCCCTGCGCGAGGCGGTCGAACAGGTCCGCGCCGCCGGCAAGGAGTCCGAGGCCATCGGCACCCTGGGCCAGTCGCGCCCCAGCGTGAAGACGATGTTCGAAGAGGTCTATGCGACCGAAGACTGGCGGCTGATCGAACAGCGCCGCGAGGTGGGGGTCTGACCATGAGCGCGCAAACCACCTTCACCGACGCCGATCGCAACGACGGCGTCGAGCCGGACATGGTCGACCAGAACGCCGCACCCGCCTCGGAAGCGACGGGATCCGGCGTACAGCCGATGAACATGATCCAGGCCCTGAACTCGGCCATCGACGTCAAGATGAGCGAGGACGCCAACGTCCTGTCGTTCGGCGAGGACGCGGGCTATTTCGGCGGGGTCTTCCGCGTCACCGACAAGCTGCAGCAGAAGCACGGCCTGACGCGCAGCTTCGACGCCCCGATCAGCGAATGCGGCATCGTCGCCACCGCCATCGGCATGGGCGCCTATGGCCTGCGCCCGGTCGTCGAGATCCAGTTCGCCGACTACATCTATCCGGCCTACGACCAGATCGTCTCGGAAGCGGCCAAGATGCGCTATCGGTCGGGCGGCCAGTTCACCAGCCCGATTACGATCCGCAGCCCCTACGGCGGCGGCATCTTCGGCGGCCAGACCCACAGCCAGAGCCCCGAAAGCCTGTTCACCCATATTGCGGGTCTGAAGGTCGTCATTCCGTCCAACCCCTATGACGCCAAAGGCCTGTTGATCGCCGCCATCGAGGACGACGATCCGGTCGTCTTCTTCGAGCCGAAACGCCTGTACAACGGCCCGTTCGATGGCTGGCACGAGAAGCCGGTCTCGCCTTGGAAGGCGCAGGAGCTGGCCCAGGTGCCGACCGGCAAATATGTCGAGCCGATCGGCAAGGCGCGCGTGATGCGCGAAGGGAACGACGTCACCATCCTGGCTTACGGCACCATGGTCTGGGTCGCCCTGGCCGGCGCCGAGCATGCGGGCGTGGACGCCGAGGTTATCGACCTGCGCTCGCTCGTGCCGCTGGACATCGAGACCATCGAGGCCAGCGTGAAGAAGACCGGTCGCTGCGTCATCGTGCACGAGGCGCCCAAGACCTCGGGCTTCGGCGGCGAGCTTTCGGCCCTGGTCCAGGAGCGCTGCTTCTATCACCTGGAGGCGCCCATCGCCCGGGTCACCGGCTGGGACACGCCCTATCCCCATGCTTTCGAATGGGAATATTTCCCCGGGCCGCAACGGGTCGCAGACGCCTTGAAGAGCGTCATGACCGGAGGACGCTGATATGGGTCGTTTCGTCTTCAAACTGCCCGACGTGGGGGAAGGCACCGCCGAGGCCGAGCTGGTCGGCTGGCACGTCAAGGTCGGCGACACGGTCGCCGAGGATCAGATCGTCGCCGACGTCATGACGGACAAGGCCACCGTGGAGATCACCGCCCCGGTGTCCGGCAAGGTCATCGCCCTGCACGGCGAGCCCGGCGCCATGGTGCCGGTGCGTGGGCCGCTGGTGGAGTTCGAGGTCGAGGGGGCGGGGAATGCGGATGAGGCGACGCCCCCCTCCCCGGCTTCGCCGGTGCTCCTCCCAAGGGGGGGAGATCGCGCAGCATCCAAATCTCCCTCCTTGGGGGAGGTGGCGCCGAAGGCGACGGAGGGGGCTGACGCCGCACCCACCGGCAACTACGTCTTCAAACTGCCCGACGTCGGCGAAGGCACGGCCGAGGCCGAGCTGGTCGGCTGGCACGTCAAGGTCGGGGATGCGGTCGAGGAAGACCAGATCATCGCCGACATCATGACCGACAAGGCGACGGTGGAGATCACCTCGCCCATCGCCGGAACCGTGGTCGCCCTGTACGGCGATGCGGGCAAGTCGGTGCCGGTCGGCGGGCCGCTGGTGGCGTTCGATGTGGCGGGCGCCGGCAATGTTCAAACCTCCGTTCAGGCCCCCTCCGTCGCCTCCGGCGACACCTCCCCCAGGGGGGGAGGATCGGCGCCGACGCTCGCACAAAAATCTCCCCCTCCTGGGGGGAGCACCCGCGCAGCGGGGGAGGGGGGCAAGTCCGTCGCCCCCGCCCTGACCGGCCGCGCGCCCGGCGAACGCCCGTCCGCCTCGCCCGCCGTGCGCAACCGCGCGCGCGATCTGGGCGTGGATCTGGCCTTCGTGCCTGGCACCGGCCCGGCCGGGCGGATCACGCACGAGGACCTGGACGGCTTCATCGCGCGTGGCGGCCAGGTTCCTGCGTCCGCGCCTTCGGCCGGCAGCTCGACCTTCGCCCGCGCCGAAGGAGCCACCGAGGTCCGCATCATCGGCCTGCGCCGCAAGATCGCGGAGAAGATGGCCGACAGCGTGCGCCGCATCCCTCACATCACCTATGTGGAGGAGATCGACGTCACGGCGCTGGAGGAGCTTCGCGCGCACCTGAATGCGACCAAGGCGAAGGACCAGCCCAAGCTGAACCTGCTGCCCTTCATCGCCCGCGCCATCGTGGTGGCTCTGCGCGACCAGCCGCAGATCAACGCCCATTACGATGACGAGGCGGGCGTCCTGACCCAGCACGCCCCGGTCCATCTGGGCATCGCGGCCCAGACGCCGAACGGCCTGATGGTGCCGGTGGTTCGTCACGCCGAGGCGCGAGATCCTTACGATACGGCGCTGGAAATCGCCCGCGTCTCGGGTGCGGCAAAGGACGGGACGGCCAAGCGCGAGGAGCTGTCGGGCTCAACCATCACCATCACCTCGCTGGGCACGCTGGGCGGGGTGGTCCACACCCCGATCATCAACCGCCCCGAGGTCGCCATCGTCGGTCCCAACAAGATCGCCGAACGGGTCGTCGTCCGAGACGGCCAGATGGTCGTGCGTAAGATGATGAACCTGTCGTCGTCGTTCGATCACCGCATCGTGGACGGGCATGACGCGGCGGTGTTCGTCCAGCGGATCAAGGGACTGCTGGAACACCCCGCGACGCTGTGGATGGGGTGAGGGTGATGCGGGCGCTGTCGGCGGTGATCGCGGCGGGCTTTCTGGCGTACATCGCCGGGCCTGCCGCTGCGTGCTCGCCGCCGCCTCCTCCGAACTGGCATGGCTGGTTGAACGACCCTTCCGTAGCGATATCCTTGGCGCGGGTAGAGCGGGTGGAGATGCTGCCGCCTGATAACAGCGGCGGGGTGATCATCGTCCCAGGCACGGCTCACATCGTGACGCTGGAAGTGATCCAAGGCGCGCCCACAGTGAATGTCGCTCAGGTCAGCGGCGCGATGGAGGTCCGGCAGTCGCTGACGCCCGGCGTGGCGCCACTCTGCCTCAACTACCTCAACCACAAGGAGGGCGACCTCGTCATGATGGTTCAAACAGCGCCTTCTAATGGCCCCCTGGTCTATCACCGGGGCTGGGCAACCCTTCCGCAGTTGACGCCGTATTTTGAGAAATACCAGTGACCCAGACCCTCAAGACCAAAGTCCTCATCATCGGCGCGGGCACCGGCGGCTATGTCGCCGGCATCCGGTGCGGCCAGCTAGGCCTCGACACCGTGCTGGTGGACGGCGGCGACGGCCTGGGCGGGACCTGCCTGAACGTCGGCTGTATTCCGTCCAAGGCCATCATCCATGCGGCGGGCAAGTTCGAGACCGTGGCCAAGGCGGCCGGCGGCGGGACGCTGGGCATCACGGCGGCGGCGCCCGCCATCGACCTGAAACAGACGGTCGAATGGAAGGACGGCATCGTCCGCAAGCTGAACGCCGGGGTTGCGGCCCTGCTGAAGAAGGCCAAGGTCAAGGTCATCAAGGGCTGGGCGAAGTTCGAGGACGCCAAGACCTGTGTGGTGAAAACCGAAGACGGCGAGATCCGCATCACCGCCGAACACGTCATCCTGGCGACGGGATCGGAGCCGGTCGAACTGCCTTTCCTGCCGTTTGGCGGCGATGTCATCTCCTCGACCGAGGCGCTGAGCCTGTCGGAGGTCCCCAAGAAGCTGGTCGTGGTCGGCGGCGGCTATATCGGGCTGGAACTGGGCATCGCCTTCAGGAAGCTGGGCGCCGAGGTGGCCATCGTCGAAATGGCCGAGCGCATCCTGCCCCTCTATGACAAGGCCCTGACCGATCCGGTCGCGAAGTGGCTGGAGAAGCACGGCGTCGAACTGCACCTGGGCGCGCGCGCCGGCGGGTTCGGGAACGGCAAGCTGAACGTCACGACCAAGGACGGCGAACCCCTGCAACTGGACGCCGACAAGGTGCTGGTGACGGTCGGCCGTCGGCCGCGCACCCAGGGCTGGGGCCTGGAGAATATGGGCGTGACCATGGCCGGGCCGTTCGTGAAGATCGACCAGCGCTGCGCCACCTCGATGAAGAATGTCTGGGCCGTTGGCGATCTGACCGGCGAACCCATGCTGGCCCACAAGGGCTCGGCCCAGGGCGAGGTGGTCGCGGAAATCATCGCGGGTCATGACCGCGTGTTCGATCCCGTCACCATCGCCGCCGTCTGTTTCACCGAGCCGGAGATCGTTTCGGCCGGCCTGGGTCCGAGCGATGTCGCGGGCCGCGACGACGTGATCCAGTCGGTCTTCCCCTTCGCCGCCATCGGCCGCGCCCTGGCCATCGAGGCCGGCGAGGACGGCGGGTTCGTGCGGGTGATCGCGTCCAAGGCCGATCACCGCATCCTGGGCCTCCAGGCGGTGGGTCAGCACGTTTCGGAACTGTCCAACAGCTTCGCCCAGATGCTGGAGATGGGGGCGGTGCTGGAAGACGTGGCGGGGACCATCCACGTCCACCCGACCCTGGGCGAGGCCTTCCACGAGGCGTCCCTGCGCGCCCTGGGGCACGCGATCCACATCTGACGGCTAAAGCCGGTCCAGCCGCCTGGCGTGGTTCGCCACCATGCGCAGCGCCAGGCCGTCGGGCAGGAAGCGGGCCAGGCCGGCCATCAGATTGTTCATGACGCCGGGGGTCACGCTGGGCCGGTTCGCCTCGCAGGCGTCGTAGCCGATGCGGGCGACACGGTCGGCGTCCATCCACATCCAGGCCGGATAGGCGCTGGACACCTGGTCGCGCGAGCCGTTGACGTCGTGAAACTCGGTCAAGGTGTAGCCGGGGTTCAGCACCGTGACGTGGACTCCGGTTCCCAAGGTTTCCAGATACAGGCCCTGGGACGCCTTGATCAGGAAGCTCTTTATGGGTCCGTACAGGGTGTCGCCGCCGGTCGCGGGCATCTGGCCGGCCAGGGAGGCGACGTTCAGCACCCGGCCGAAGCGTCGCTCGACCATGCCGGGCAACAACAGGCGCGACAGCTCGACCGGCCCCGTCAGCATGACCTGAATCATGGCGCGGTGGGCGGCTAGGTCGGTGTCGAGAAAGCCCGTCACGCGGCTGAAACCCGCATTATTGACCAGGCCGTCGACGGTCAGGCCGCGCGCCGTGACGGCGACGATCAGACGTTCGGGCGCCGCTGGGTCCGACAGGTCTTGGGGAAGGACGGTCGCGACGACGCCATGGGCGGCGGACAGGGCCTCGGCCAGGGTCACGAGCGGTCCTTCTCGCCGGGCGGTCAGGATCAGGTCCCAGCCCTCGGCGGCGTAGGTGCGGGCCAGGGCCGCGCCGATGCCGGCGGAGGCGCCCGTGATCAGCACCGTCCGCTTCATGCGTCGATCCGGCGCCGCCCAGGTCCCATGCTCACGCCGCGACGGGGCAGGAGGCGTGGGGCGTATAGGCGGCCAGGGAGACGGGGTTCTCGTCCAGCAGGTCGGCGATGGTGATCTTGGACAGGGCCTCGGTCGCGGCCTCGTCGGCGGCGGTCAGGGCCTTGGCGACCTGGCGGGGAATATGTTCGCTGATCGGGCAGCCCTTGGCCCCAGCGGGGGGCGAACCGATGTGGGCGCAGCCGTTCACCGCCTTCAGCACCTCGTCCAGTCGGATGTCTTCCGGTTGGCGCAGCAGCCAGGATCCGCCGGTGGCGCCGGGACGGGTGGCGATCAGTCCCGCCTTGGCCAGCAGCGCCGTCACGCGCCGCACCACGACAGGATTGGTCGGGACGGACGCCGCCAGCAAGGCGCTGGGCGCCGCCTGGGCAGGCGAAAAAGCGCCCTTGTGGGCCATATAGGCCAAGGCGTGGGCGGCGACGGGGAAGCGCTGGCTGTCTGACATGGTTGTGTTCCTGTAAGGAAAATAGGCGCTCCTGGACCGAATCACAAATCCTTGTGGTGCAAGGGGAAACCGAATCCCCGCGCCCACGATTGAAGCGGGCGCGGAATGGGCCTAAAGGCTCGCCGCTTTGAAGGGCTCGACCTGTCGTCGGAGACCCGGAGGATACGCATGGCCGGGGATACTCCCCACGACGCGGGCGCTCTCCCCGCCGCGTCGAACACGCCGGACAAACCCACCCACGCCACGGGACCCGAGTCCCACGCTCCAGGGGGCCAGATCGCCAAGCACGGCGGCTTCTGGGCCCTGACCCTGGGCGCGATCGGCGTGGTGTTCGGCGACATCGGCACCAGCCCGCTTTACGCCCTGCGTGAAGCCATCGCCCACGCCCAGTCGGGCGTCGGCGGCGACCTGGCCGTGATCGGCGTCGTCTCCCTGGCCTTCTGGGCCCTGATGGTGGTGGTGACGTTCAAATACGTCTTCTTCCTGATGCGCGCCGACAACAAGGGCGAAGGCGGCACCCTGTCGCTGATGGCCCTGGCCCAGTTCGCGGTCGGCCGGCGCAGCGCCTGGATCTTCATCCTGGGCGTCTGCGGCGCGGCCCTCTTCTATGGCGACGGCATCATCACGCCCGCCATTTCGGTTCTGTCGGCCGTCGAGGGCCTGCAGGACGCGCCGGGCCTGTCGGGCAAGCTCGATCCGTTCATCGTGCCGATCTCGGCCGGAATCCTGATCGCCCTGTTCATGGCCCAGTCGCGCGGCACCGCCAGCCTGGCCAAATATTTCGGCCCGATCACCGCCGTCTGGTTCCTGTGCCTGGGCGGGCTGGGCCTGTACCACATCTTCGACGACGTCAGCGTGCTGCGCGCCCTGTCGCCCCACTATGGCGTCATGCTGTTGTTGAAGGACGGTTTCCTGGGCTTCATCATCCTGGGCAGTGTCTTCCTGGCCGTGACCGGCGCGGAGGCCCTGTATGCGGACATGGGCCATTTCGGAAAGGCGCCGATCCGCATGGGCTGGCTGGCCTTCGTCCTGCCCTGCCTGACCCTGAACTATCTGGGCCAGGGCGCCCTGATTCTCGACAATCCCGGCTCGGCCGAAAACCCGTTCTGGAACATGGTGCCCGAGTTCGCCTACTGGCCGATGCTGATCCTGGCCACGGCCGCCACCGTCATCGCCTCCCAGGCCGTGATCACCGGCGCCTTCTCGGTCACCCAACAGGCTGTCCAGTTGGGCCTTCTGCCGCGCATCGACATCCGCAACACCTCCGAAACCCAGGCCGGCCAGATCTTCGTGCCGGCGGTCAACAGCTTCCTGATGATCGGGGTGCTGGTCTTGCTGGTCGTGTTCCAGAGCTCGCACAATCTGACCGCCGCCTATGGCGTGGCCGTCACGGGGACCATGCTGGTCAATACGCTGATGGCCTATTCGGTGATCCGCAAGGGCTGGAAATGGCCGATGTGGGCGGTGGCCGGGACCCTGGTTCCGTTCGCCTTCATCGACAGCGTCTTCCTGACCTCCAACCTGCTGAAGATCCCGGACGGCGCCTGGATGCCGTTGGTCCTGGGCGCCTGCCTGGTCCTGATCATGTGGACCTGGGTGCGCGGCACCCAGATCCTGACGGCCAAGACCCGCAAGGACAGCCTGCCGCTGAACGACCTGATCGAGATGCTTCAGGCCCGACCGCCGCACCGCGCGCCTGGCACCGCGATCTTCCTGACCAGCGATCCCGACGTGGCGCCGGTCGCCCTAATGCACAATCTCAAGCACAACAAGGTGTTGCACGAGAAGAACGTCATCCTGACCGTGCGCACCTCCGAACGGCCGCGCGTCAAGGAAGCCGACCGGGTGCGGATGGAGCCGATCAACGACGACTTCAAGAAGCTGACCATCACCTATGGCTTCATGGAGACGCCGAACGTGCCCCGCGCCCTGGGTCTGTGCCGCAAACAGGGACTGAAGTTCGACATCATGTCGACCAGCTTCTTCCTGGGCCGCCGTTCGCTGATCCCGTCGGCGCGCCAGGGCATGCCCCTGTGGCAGGACCGGCTGTTCATCTTCCTGATGCGCAACGCCGCCAACCCGACCGACTTCTTCCATATCCCGCCCGGCCGTGTGGTCGAGCTGGGCGCGCAGGTGGCCGTATGAGTTCCGAAGGACGCGGTTCTGAAGGACGGGGCGGCGGTCACAGCTCACAGGCGCGCGGTCGCCGCATGGCGACCAAGGGCCGGCCGCGCCCGGCGCCGGTCGAGGTGGCGCAAGCTCCGTCGCAGGACGACATCGGCGTCGAGGCCCGCGTCGTCGCCGGTATTCTGCTGAACGCGGCGCTGGAGAAGCGCAACGGGCTGGACGAGGCCCTGTCCCAACCCGCCGCCCGCGCGCTGGAGCCCGTCGATCGCGCCTTCGCCCGCGCCGTGGCCATGGCCGCCCTGCGCCGCCTGGGCGAGATCGACCAGATCCTGGACCGCCGCCTGCAGAAGTCGCCGCCCGAGGCCGTCCGCACCCTGATGCGCATCGCCCTGGCCCAGACCCTGGTGCTGGAGACCCCCGCCTTCGCCGCCGTCTCCACGGCCGTGAAACTGGCCGAGCGCGATCCCAAGACCCGGCCCTACAAGAATCTGGTCAACGCCGTGCTGCGCGGCGTCGGCCGCGACGGCCCCGGCCTGACCACGGCCGAGAGCAATCTGCCCGACTGGATCGCCGCCCGCTGGAAGGCGACCTATGGCGAGGCCGCCCTGACCGGCCTGGCCCTGGCCGCCCGCGAGGAGCCGGCGACGGATCTCAGCCTCAAGCCCGGCGTCGATCCCGCCGCCGTGGCCGCCGCCGTCGAGGGCGAGGCGCTTGAGGGTGGAACCGTGCGCACCGGCCGTCGCGGCGACGTGGCGACCTGGCCCGGTTTCGACGACGGCGACTGGTGGGTCCAGGACGCCGCCGCCGCCGTTCCCGGCCGTCTGCTGGACGTCAAGCCCGGCGAGACCGCCCTGGACATGTGCGCCGCCCCCGGCGGCAAGACCCTGCAACTGGCCGCCGCCGGCGCCTCGGTCGTGGCCCTGGACCGCTCGGCCCCGCGCCTGAAACGCCTGACCCAGAACCTTGATCGCACCGGCCTGACCGCCGAGGTGATCGCCGTTCCCGCCGAGGACTGGGAGGACGACCGCACCTTCGACGCCGTGCTTCTGGACGCCCCCTGCACGGCGACGGGCACCTTCCGCCGCAACCCCGAAGTCCTGCGCGCCACCAAGCCGGCCGAGGTCGCCAAACTGGCCGATGTCCAGCACCGCCTGCTCGACGCCGCCGCCGAACGGGTCAAGCCGGGCGGCCGTCTGGTCTATTGCACCTGTTCGCTGGAGCGCGAGGAGGGCGAGACCCAGGTCATCGCCTTCCTGCGCCGCAACCCCGGTTTCCGCACCGTCGCGGCGGACCCTGCGGCCCTGGGCGCCCCGCCCGAGGCCCTGACGCCCGAAGGCTGGCTGCGCATCCTGCCGTCCATGTGGGCCGAACACGGCGGTCTGGACGGCTTCTTCGCCGCCCGGCTGGAACGGGTTTCCTGAGCGGGAGCGGCTTGCTCCCGCCCGCAAGCCGTCCTATCCGAGGGGCCATGGCCGTTACCCCCCTGATCTGCCCGTCCATCCTCGCCAGCGACTTCTCGCGCCTGGGTGAAGAGGTCCGCGCGCTGGAAGCCGCGGGCGCCGACTGGATCCACATCGATGTGATGGACGGGCATTTCGTGCCCAACATCACCCTGGGGCCGGACATCGTGAAGGCGATCCGTCCGCACACCAGCCTGCCGTTCGACGTGCACCTGATGGTGGCGCCGGTCGATCCGTGGCTGGAGGCCTATCGCGACGCCGGGGCCGATCTCCTGACCGTCCATCCCGAAAGCGGCCCGCACCTGCACCGCACCCTGGGCCGCATCCGCCAGCTGGGGGCCAAGGCCGGGGTGGTGTTCAATCCGGCCACCCCCCTGTCGATCCTCGAAGAGGTGGTCGATCTGGTGGACCTGGTGCTGATCATGTCGGTCAATCCCGGCTTCGGCGGACAGAAATTCATCGACAGTTCGCTGCGCAAGATCGCCGGCGCCCGCGCCATTCTGGACCGCGCCGGATCGACGGCCCATCTACAGGTGGACGGGGGCGTGACCTCGGCCAATGCGGCGGCCTGCGTCGCGGCCGGGGCCGACGCCCTGGTCGCCGGCTCCTTCGTGTTCAAGGGCGACTATGCGACCAATATCGCCGCCCTGAAGGCCGTCCCGGCCGCCGCGTGAGCCCGATCAGTCCCTTCGCCCCGCGCGGCGCCGAAGCCACGCCAGGCCTGGCCTCGGGTCAGATCCCCGGCTTGGCCGGCGCGCCGGTGCGAACCCCGGTGCGGTCGGGCGAGACGGCGACCGGACCGGGCCTGTGGCCGGCCATCGCCGGACGCCTGGTCACCCGTCAACTGTGGATCGAGCTGTACGGCCTGCCGGGTTACAGCCTGACGCTGAGCCCGTTCCTGGGCGGGGGCAAGGTCACGGCCTTCGCGGCCACGCCGCGCGATTTCCGGCCGCACGATCCGGCGCCGGGCAAGAATCTGCTGGTCGGTCGTTTCGTTCTGGCCGGCGCCTCGATGGAGGTCGAGGCGCCGGCGGATCCGTGGAACCGCCCCAGCCCGTCGCGTCCCTTCGCCGTAGAACTCCATGCCTTCAACTGGCTGCCGGCCTTGATGGCCCAGGGGGAGCGGGGCGCGCGCGAGGCCTTGCGTCTGACGCTCGCCTGGGCGGACACCTTCGCGCGTTGGTCGCCCTTCGCCTGGGGTCCCGAAATTCTGCCGCGCCGGGTGACCAATCTGGCCTGCGCCGCCCGCAAGATGGGCGCGGTGGCGACCGAGGCCGAACGACTGAAACTGGCCGACAGCCTGGCGCGCCAGACCCGACAGCTGCTGCGCCCGCCCGGCGGTCTGGCGACCCGGGCCGAACGGTTGACGGCGGCGGCTGTCGGCGGCTGCGTCCTGGCCGGGGCGCCGGGTCAGGCCTTGCGGCGGCGCGCGCTAGGCGGCCTGACGAGCGCCTTGAAGACCACGGTCCTGGACGACGGCGGCCATGCGTCACGCAGTCCCGAGGCCGGGTTGGAGCTGTTGCTCGACCTGCTGACCCTGGACGACGCCCTGGCCCAGCTGTCCGAGCCGACGCCGGACGCCGTGTCGGGCGCCATCGCCCGCCTGACGCAGGGCCTGCGGCTTCTGACCCTGCCGGACGGTCGCCTGGCCAGTTTCCAGGGCGGGGGACCGTCCACCGTCGCCCGTGTCGCCGCCGCCCGCGCCCATGACGAGACCGCCACGACCAAGGGCGATCCCGCTCATCCGCCGACCGGAACCGTCGCCGGCCTGACGCGGATCGCCAGCCCCTTGCTGGCCATCATCGCCGACGCCGCCTCGCCGGCTGGGGGCGCCTGGGGGGCGTCCGCCTGCGCCCAGCCGATGGCGCTGGAGATCGCCTGCGGCAAGGACCGGCTGGTGACCGGCTCCGGCTGGACCCCGCGGGCGACGGATCGTCAGGCCCTGCGGCTGACGCCCGGCCATTCGACCCTGACCCTGGGCGAGCGGTCGCTGAACGAGCCGCTGGGCGGCTGGAAGGGCGAACTGCTGGGTCCACGCCTGGTCGGGCCGCCCATCCATGTCACCACCGACCAGCGCGACGGCGACGGCGCCGTCTGGCTGGACATGGAGCATGACGGCTGGAACGAGGCCTTCGGCCTGAACCACCAGCGCCGCCTCTATCTGGACCAGCGGATGGACGAACTGCGCGCTGAGGAAAAACTGTTCCCGACGCCGGGCCGCAAGGAGATGATCCGCCAGATCGCGGCCCCCTACGCCATCCGCTTCCATCTGGAGCCGGGGGTCCAGGCCTCGCTGGCGCGGGACCGCCGCTCGATCCTGTTGCGCGGCGCCTCGGGCCGGGGCTGGTGGTTCCGCACCGACGGCCCCGACGTGGCCATCGAACCCAGCGTCCATATCGACGCCGGCCTGACCCGCCGCTCGCTGCAGATCGTGGTGCGCGGCTCGGCCCGCACCGACAGCGAGAGCCGAATCCGCTGGAAGCTGAGCCCGGCGGGCGCGAGCGGCGATCCGACGTGACCGACGCCGGCCGCCTGCGGATCGTGCGCGGTCTGCA
This sequence comes from Brevundimonas sp. TSRC1-1, assembly GCF_049898245.1. NCBI lineage: Bacteria > Pseudomonadati > Pseudomonadota > Alphaproteobacteria > Caulobacterales > Caulobacteraceae > Brevundimonas > Brevundimonas sp. TSRC1-1. The sequence continues at coordinate 466,623 of NZ_JAFCXI010000002.1, read as the reverse complement.
TACGGCCATCTATATCGTCATGTCGGCGGCCTGTTTCGCCGTCCTCTACGCTGGGATTTCGGGGCGAAGCGGGCCGTGGCTTTACGTCGCCCTGACCCTGGTGGCCATTGAGGTCGTGGTCTTCGTCGGCTTCGGCCTGAAGTGCCCTCTGACGGCCCTCGCCGTCCGCTACGGCGCCCGCCCGGACGGCGCCTATGACACCTTCTTTCCCGAGCGATGCACGCGTCACACCTTTCGGGTCTTCGGTCCGTTGATCGCGCTTGGGCTGATCCTCAACGCGCTTCGCTGGTTCGGCCTGCTCTGATCCGTCCGCATACGGGGTGACGCACGGGCGCCCCGGTGCTAGACGCCGCGCCATCCTCCCCCAGCCTTTACGGACGCCGCCATGCCCGCCGCTCCCGACTTTCCGCCCGCCCCCGACCGGGTCAAGCCGCAACGCGCCCTGATCTCCCTGTCCGACAAGGCCGGACTGGAAGACGCCGCCCGCACCCTGCACGACCTGGGCGTCGAACTGATCTCGACCGGCGGCACCCGCGCGGCGATCGCCAAACTGGGCCTGCCGGTCAAGGATGTGGCCGATCTGACCGGCTTCCCCGAGATGATGGACGGCCGGGTCAAGACCCTGCACCCCGTCGTCCACGGCGGCCTGCTGGGCGTGCGCGACGCCGCGGATCACGCCCAGTCAATGATCGACCACGGCATCGGCGCCATCGATATCGTCTGGATCGACCTCTACCCGTTCGAATCCACCGTTGCTTCCGGCGGCTCGTTCGAGGCGGCGGTCGAGAATATCGACATCGGCGGTCCGGCCATGATCCGCTCGGGCTCCAAGAACCACGGCTATGTCGCCGTCGCCGTCGACGGCGAGAGCATCGGCCTGATCCTTGAGGCGCTGAAGGCGGAAGGCTCGACCGATCTGGCCCTGCGCAAGCGGCTGGCCGCCCGCGCCTTCGCCCGCACCGCTGCCTATGACGCCGCCGTCTCCGGCTGGTTCGCAAGCCAGGTCGAGGACGTCGCCCCGGCCCGCAAGTCGATCGCCGGTTCGCTGGCCCAGACCCTGCGCTACGGCGAGAACCCGCATCAGAGCGGCGCCTTCTATCGCACCGGGGAAGCGCGTCCCGGCGTGGCCCATGCGACCCAGATCCAGGGCAAGGAGCTGGGCTACAACAATATCGCCGACGCCGACGCCGCCTATGAGCTGGTCGCCGAGTTCGAGGCCCCGGCCGTGGTCATCGTCAAACACGCCAACCCCTGCGGCGTCGCGGTCGGCAAGGATCTGTCGGAAGCCTACGCCCGTGCGCTGGAATGCGACGCCGTCTCGGCCTTTGGCGGCGTGATCGCGGTCAACCGCCCGCTGAACGGCGACGACGCCCGCGCCATCACCGGCATCTTCACCGAGGTGGTCATCGCCCCCGGCGCCGACGACGAGGCCAAGGAAGTCTTTGCTTCGAAGAAGAGCCTGCGCCTGCTGATCACTGACGGCCTGCCCGATCCGCACGGGCCGGGCGAGGTGTTCCGCTCGGTCGCCGGCGGCTTCCTGGTCCAGAGCCGCGACCGGTCGCTGATCAAGCCCGAAGACCTGAAGATCGTCACGCGCCGCCAGCCGACGCCGACCGAGATCCAGGACATGCTGTTCGCCTTCACCGTGGCCAAACACGTCAAGTCCAACGCCATCGTCTACGCCAAGGACGGCCAGACCGCCGGCATCGGCGCCGGCCAGATGAACCGTCGCGACAGCGCCCGCATCGCCGCGATCCGCGCCAAGGAGGCCGGCGAGGCCAAGGGACTGGCCCATTCCCTGGCCCAGGGTTCGGCCTGCGCCTCGGAAGCCTTCTTCCCCTTCGCCGACGGCCTCTTGGAAGCCGTCGCGGCCGGCGCCACCGCGGTGATCCAGCCCGGCGGCTCGATGCGCGACGCCGAGGTCATCGCCGCCGCCGACGAGCAGGGCATCGCCATGGCCTTCACCGGGGTGCGGGTCTTCCGGCACTGAGGATCGACCCCGGATGATCCTTATCGAGGACGCCGACCCCGACCATGGCGACGCCCGCGGTCTGATCGCCGCCCTGTCCCAGCGACTGGCGGCGATCACGGGCTCCAGCGGCCAGGCCTCGTTCGATGCAGATGATGTGCGGGGGCCGGGCGCCGCCTTCCTGCTGGCGCGGGACGAGGAGGGGCGGGCCATAGGCTGCGGCGCCCTGCGTCCGCTCCAGCCGGGCGTCGCCGAAATCAAGCGCATGTATGCGGGGGGCGCCGGACAGGGTGTGGGTTCGGCCGTGCTCGCGGCTCTGGAAGCGAAGGCGAAAAGCCTCGGCTACGGCGAAATCCGGCTGGAAACACGTCGCGTCAACACTGTGGCCGTGCGCTTCTATCTCCGCGCCGGCTATCGCGAAATTCCGCCCTATGGCCTCTATGTCGGCCGACCGGAGGCTGTCTGTTTCGTCAAGCCAATCGGATCGACTTCCGCCTAAGTTGACTGGACGCCCCCGGCGCGCCGTGATGGTCTGCGGCTCCCCGTTTCTGGAGCCGTCCCATGACCACCCTGATCCGTCCCGAAGGCCAGACCCCCGATGATCTGAAGCTGAGCCGCAGGGCGGTGGGCGCCCTGGGGGGGCTGCTCTTCTCGGGCTATGCGGTCGCGGCCCTGGCCAAGGAGGCCCGACCCATCACCACCGACGCCGCCGGGCTGGAGACCGCCGAGGTGACCTATCCGGCGCCGGACGGGTTCGAACTGCCGGCCTATGTGGCGCGGCCGGCGGGCGAGGGGCCTTTTCCAGTCGTGGTGGTGGTGTCCGAGATCTTCGGCGTCCACGACTATATCAAGGACATCTGCCGTCGCCTGGCCAAGCAGGGCTACGCCGCCATCGCCCCGGCCTTCTTCAACCGGGTCGAGGATCCGGCGCCCCTGTCCGACATGGGCCGGATCATGCAGATCGTCGGTGCGGCCGACTATGAGCAGGTGATGGGCGATCTGTCGGCGACCCTGGACTGGGCCAGTCAGCAGCTGTGGGCGCGGGACGGCAAGGTCGGGATCACCGGCTTCTGCTGGGGCGGCAAGGTGGTGTGGCAGGCGGCGGCGCGCTTCGCCGTCATCGGCGCCGGCGTGGCCTGGTACGGCCGTCTGGCGCCGGCCCCCGACGCGACGCCGGTGCAAATTTCATCCGGCCAGCCGTGGCCGGTCGATCTGGCCGATGACCTGAAGGCGCCCGTCCTGGGTCTGTACGGCGGCCAGGACCAGGGCATCCCCCTGGCCAGCGTCGAGCGGATGCGCGAGGCCCTGGCGCGAGCGGGCCAGACCGACAGCCGGATCATCGTCTATCCCGACGCGCCGCACGGCTTCCACGCCGACTACCGCGCCAGCTACGCCGAGGCGGACGCCCGGGACGCATGGGCGACACTTCTGGCCCACCTCGACAAAGCGTTAAGGAGTTGAATTGCTACTGATGTGACGCATGGCGGAGGGCTCTGCGTCAGGGAGGGTGACATGGGCGGTTTGCGGTTAAGCAGGGCGGTTCTGCTGGGTGTAGGCCTGTTGTTTCTTCCCCTTGCGGCCTGTGGGGGCGGGGGAGGCGGCGGCGGGGGCGTCGTAACGCCCGTCGTGCCACCACCACCTCCTCCTCCCCCGCCGCCCCCGCCCCCTCCTCCGCCGCCGCCCCCTTCGGTGTCCTCCACCGAGTATCTGCGGAACTACGGCCTGGCCAATATGAAGGCCGAGGTCGGGTGGCAGGCCGGCGCCACCGGAAACGGCGTCACGGTCGCTGTGGTCGATTCCGGCGTCAGCAACAGCCAGGCCGATCTGGTCGGGCGGATTTCCACCGCCTCGACCGACGTGGTTCCGGGCCGCAACACCCCCTATGTCGCGAACGACAGCCACGGAACCCTGGTGTCGGGGGTGATCGCCTCGAACTTCAACGGACTGGGCTCGGTCGGCGTGGCCTATGAATCGACCATACTGTCGATCCGCACCGACATCTCCGACTGTGAGGATGAGGACGACGACGTCTGTTTCAGCAGTTCAGACCTGGTCCGGGCCCTGGACTTCGCCGTGGCCAACGGGGTCAAGATCATCAACATGTCCCTGGGCGGCGATGGTCGGCTGGGCTCCGCCTTCGAGGCGGCCCTGTTGCGCGCGGTCGATTCCGGGGCGGTCATCGTCGCCTCGTCGGGCAATGACGGCGAGGCCAATCCCGGCTGGCCCGCGCAATATGCGGTGGATCCCCGGTTCTCCGGCTCTGTCATCGCCGTCGGTTCGCACGGCGAGACCAATGTCATGTCCAGCTTTTCGAACCGCGCTGGGGCCACGGCCGCCGCCTATATTTCCGGGCCGGGCGAGGACGTCATCACCGGCTGCGACGGGACCCTCTGCTGGGAGGTCAGCGGCACCTCCTTCTCGGCGCCCCATGTCTCGGGCGCCCTGGCCCTGCTGATGGACGCCTTCCCCAATCTTTCGGCGCGTCAGGCCCTGGCCATCCTTCTCGACACGGCGCGCGACGCCGGGGACGCAGGGACCGACATCGTCTACGGCCGGGGCCTGCTGGACCTGGCCAACGCCTTCCGGCCGGTGGGAACGAGCTCGACCCCGATGGCCGACGGAGGCTCCATCGTCGCCGAGAGCGAGCCTGGCAGTTTCGTCGGCCCCGCCTTCGGCGACGCCTTCTCACGCCAGACGGCCTTGGGGACCGTCCTGTTCGACAGCTATGATCGGATGTTCGCCGTCCAGCTGGGCGGGGCCTATCCGACGGCGCCGAGCCGCTCGTATCAGGCCGCGCCGTTCGCGCCGAGCCGGACGGCGACGACCCGGCTGGCCCTGCCGAACGGGGGCCGGCTGAATCTGACGGCGTCCCAGCCGGTCGAGACGCCCGAGCCCATCGCTCCGCGTTATGACCTGACCGACGCGCCCTGGTTGGGCGATGAACCCCGTCAGGAGGCCATGCTGGATCTGGAGATGGGCCGGCTGAGCTTCGCCACATGGCAGGGTCGCGGCGGGGCGCGGTCGCCCTTCGACGCGGCCGGCGACGGTTTCGCCGCCCTGGCCCAGGCGGATCATGCGGCGCGCGGCGCCCTGCGGTTCGGGTCGCTGACCCTTGCGGCCGAGAGCGGGGGCGGGGACCGGCGTATGCCGCTGAGGCGGGTCGAGGCGGAGGCTTCAAGCTACAGCCGCGCCACCCTGGCCTGGCGCGGCGCAGAAGGCGGCCTGTCGGTCAGCATCGGCGGCCTGGACGAGCGTCTGGGGCCCTTGGGGGCCTTCCTGCCCGGCGGATCGGACTTCGCCCTGCCGTCGCGCACCCGCTTCTATGCGGTGGGCGGCGACTGGACCCTGAGGCCCGGCCTGGCCCTGATCGGCGAGGCCGGCGTCGGCTCGACCCGGAGCGAGGGCCGGTTCCTGTCGATGGACCAGGCCGCGATCAGTTCGAACTGGCGTCTGGGCCTGCTGACAGGGTGTTCGGTGCTCTGCGACCGGATCAGCTTCACTCTGTCGCAGCCGCTGCGGATCGAAAGCGGCGCCTTCTCGGCCTGGCTGGCGGATGTGCCGGTCGAGTATTTCGACCCCCTGACCTATTCGCGCCGCAGTTTCTCGGCCACGCCGAGCGGCCGCCAGATCGATTTCATCCTGGGCGGCGAGCGGAGTCTGTGGGACGGCTCAAACCTGACGATCCAGGCCGTGGCCAGCCGTCAGCCGCGCCATGTTGCGGACGCCGCGCCGGAATTCGCCTTGATCGGCGGATGGCGGCGGAGGTTCTGAGGGGGAGTGACTGGTGAATGGTGAGTCGTGAGCAAGAGGTGAGCGGCTTGCGGAGACACCGCAGCTCACTACTCACCCCTCACCAATCACGTCCTCACATCAGGCCTTGCCGTCGAAGGTCTGGCCTTCGGGCGCGGGGGCTGCGCCATAGGGGTTGGCGCCCTGCGCGCCCGAGCCCTTGGCCGCGACCACGACCATGGCCGGGCGGATGGTGCGGCCGAACAGTTCGAAACCGGACTGCATGGTCTGGAGCACGGCGCCGCCGGGAACCGTATCCGACGGCTGTTCGATCATGGCCTGGTGCAGATGGGGGTTGAAGGCCTCGCCGGCCTCGGGCGCGACACGCTTCAGCCCATTGGTCTCGAACGCCTGCAGCAGGGCCTTCTGGGTCATTTCCAGACCGGTCACCAGAGCCACGGTCGGGCCGTCCGTATCCTTGGGCGCCGCCATCAGGGCGCGCTCCAGATTGTCGGCCACGCCCAGCAGATCCTTGGCGAAGCGCTGGATGGCGAAGGCGCGGGCGTCGTTCTGCTGCGTCTCGGCGCGGCGCTTCAGGTTCTCCATCTCGGCGGCGACGCGCAGGGCGCGGTCCTTCCACTCGTCGCGTTCGGCGATGACGGCGTCCAGCGGCGCGAGATTGTCCGAGGGATCGGCGTCCAGGCCGTGTTCGGCGTTGGTTTCCGCCATATCGGCGTCCAGCTCGTTGAAGTCGTCGTTAAGGGGCTTGTCGCTCACTTGTCGTTCCCGTCCAGCATCCGGCCCAGCACCCGGGCGGTATAGTCCACCAACGGGATGACACGGGCGTAGTTCAATCTTGCGGGGCCTATGACGCCGATGGCGCCCAGGACCCGCTGTCGGCCGCTCATATAGGGCGCCGCGATCACGGCGGAACCCGAAAGTGAAAACAACCGCGTTTCGGCGCCGATGAAAATCCGCACCCCTTGGGCCGCATCCACCCCGTCCAGCAGGCCGATCAGCTGTTCCTTCTGCTCCAGGTCGTCGAACAGGACCCGCACCCGCTCCAGATCCGCCAGGCCTTCGCCGTCCTGCAACAGATTGGCGCGGCCGCGCACGATCAGGGCGCGCTCTCGGTCCGGGCCGCCGGACCAGGCGGCGAACCCGTCCTCGACCAGGCGGGCGGCGGTCTGGTCCAGTTCGCGCCGGGCGATCTCCAGTTCCTGGGTCATCTCGCGCTTGGCGTCGGCGAACGGCCGGCCGCGCAGGCGGGCGTTGAGGAAGTTGGAGGCCTCCACCAGGGTGGAGGGCGTGACCCCGGCCGCCAGGGTCATGATCCGGTTCTCGACCGTGCCGTCGTCGGCGACGATGACCGCCAGGGCCTGATCCCCGCCCAGGGCGACGAACTCCACGTGTTTGACGCCGGACTCGCGCACCGGGCTGGACACCACGCCCGCGCCCCCCGCCAGGCCCGACAACAGGTTCGACGCCTCGTCCAGGGCGGATTCGAAGTTGCGGCCGCGCCCGGCCAGCCGGCCGTCGATCTCGCGCCGCTCCTCCTTCGTCAGGTCGCCGACCTCCAGCAGGCCGTCGACGAACAGGCGCAGGCCCGCATGGGTGGGGATCCGCCCCGCCGATGTATGCGGCGCAGCCAGCAGCCCGGCCAGGGTCAGGTCCTGCATCGTATTGCGGATCGAGGCCGGCGACAGGGCGATCCCGCCCAGCGACAGGGTGCGCGACCCCACCGGCTCGCCCGTCTCCAGATAGGATTCGACGATGCGCCGGAAGATGTCGCGCGCCCGCGCGTCCAGCCCCGCCAGCCCGGCGAGAGCCATGCCCGGGGATTGGGCGCCGTCGAAGGGCGGGGTTTTGGGGGCATACAGGCTCACGGTTTCAGGATAAGCACCGCAGCCCCCGCTTCCAAGGACTCATCTCAATGCGCCATTCGCAACGCACCGACGATCAACTGCGTCCCGTGACCATAGAGACCGGCGTCAACCGCTACGCCGAGGGCTCGTGCCTGATCACCTTCGGCCACACCAAGGTCCTGGTGACGGCCTCGGTCGAGGAGACCATCCCCGGCTGGATGCGCGGCAAGGGCCAGGGCTGGGTCACGGCCGAATACGGCATGCTGCCCCGCGCCACCCACACCCGCGGCCGCCGCGAGGCCGCCGCCGGCAAACAGACGGGCCGGACGCAGGAGATCCAGCGCCTGATCGGCCGCTCGCTACGCGCCGTCGTCGATCTGAAGGCCCTGGGCGAACGTCAGGTGGTGCTGGACTGCGACGTCATCCAGGCCGACGGCGGCACCCGCACCGCCTCCATCACCGGCGCCTGGGTCGCCATGGCCTCGGCCCTCAACTATCTGCGCGGCGAGGGCGTGCTGAAGTCCGACCCGATCCTGGACCAGGTGGCGGCCGTCTCGTGCGGCGTCTGCGACGGCGTGCCGGTGCTGGACCTGGACTATGAAGAGGATTCCGAGGCCGAAGCCGATTCCAACTTCGTCCTGACCGGCGCGGGCCAGATCGTCGAGGTCCAGGCCACCGGCGAGAAGCGCGGCTTCTCCCGCGCCGAGTTCGACCGCCTCTTCTCCCTGGCCGAGATCGGCTGCACCGAACTGTTCGCCCTGCAAAAGGCTGCGCTGGAGGCGGTGCGCCGATAGGGGCTTTCGCGCGTTAAGGGGACGGGTCATCGTCTGGGTGATCCCGTCCTGCCCGGAGATGCCGATGCGCCGCCCCCTGTTCATCAGTTCCGCCTCAGCCGCCGTTCTGGCCTTCGCCCTGACGGTCGCGGCCTGTCAGCCCGGAAGCGACGCCCCCAACGCCTCTTCCTCTGGCGTCTCTTCCTCTGACGCCTCTTCCTCTGGGACCGTTTCCTCGGCGGTCCCCAGCCCCGCCGCTCCTGGCCCCGCCCCGGCCGGGAACCCCGCAGCGCCGACGCCGGCGCCGTCGGAAGACGCTCAGGCCCGGATTCCGGAAGGGCCGGACATGAGGCCCGAGCGGATTCCCGCCAGTGAAATCCCCTGTCGTGAGCAGATCGGCGAGGCGGCGTCCGCGCGCCTGGTCGAACGCTGCATCCAGGTCAGCCCCGCGACCCACCCGCCCTGCAACGCCGCCAACCCCTGCGACCTGATCCAGGGCGAGATCGACCGGTCCTGCAAATTGTGGGCGCGCGACGGCGATCCGCCGGCGGCGTGCCGGTCTTAGGACAGGCCGCCATGAAAAAGGCCCCGCCGTCACCGGCGGGGCCTTCTCATTCAGCCGTGTGGCTCAGTCCTAGTCGCGACGGCGACGACCGCGATCGCCACCGCGATCACCGCCGCCTTCGCGCTTGGGACGGCCGCCGGTGTCGTCCGACAGGGGCTCTTCGCCGCGCTCGGCGCGTTCGGCGTTGATCTTGTCGGTCAGGTCTTCACCCGTGGTCTGATCGACGACCTTCATCGACAGCTTGGTCTTGCCGCGATCGTCGAAGCCCAGGAACTTGACCTTGACCTCCTGGCCTTCCGACAGGACGTCGGCCGGGTTGGCGACGCGTTCCAGAGCGATCTGGGACACGTGGACCAGGCCGTCCTTGGCGCCGAAGAAGTTCACGAAGGCGCCGAAATCGACGACCTTGACGACCTTGCCGGAGTAGATGGTTCCGACTTCCGGTTCCGAGGCGATGGACTGGATCCAGGCCTTGGCGGCGTCGATCTTCTCCTGGTCGTTGGCGGCGACCTTGATGGTGCCGTCGTCGCCGATGTCGATCTTGGCGCCGGTCTTCTCGACGATCTCGCGGATCACCTTGCCGCCCGAACCGATCACTTCACGGATCTTGTCGACCGCGATCTTGATGGTTTCGATCTTCGGCGCATGCTCGCCCAGTTCGGCGCGCGGCGCATCCATGGCCTTGGACATCTCGTCCAGGATGTGGAGGCGACCGGCCGAGGCCTGGGTCAGGGCCTGTTTCATGATCTCCTTGGTGATGCCGGCGACCTTGATGTCCATCTGAAGGCTGGTGATGCCTTCCGAAGTGCCGGCGACCTTGAAGTCCATGTCGCCCAGGTGGTCTTCGTCACCCAGGATGTCCGACAGGATGGCGAACTCGCCCGACGGCTCCAGGATCAGGCCCATGGCGATGCCCGAGACCGGACGGATCAGCGGCACGCCGGCGTCCATCAGGGCCAGCGACGAACCGCAGACCGTGGCCATCGAGGACGAGCCGTTCGACTCGGTGATCTCGGAGACCAGGCGGATGGTGTAGGGGAAGTCTTCCTTCGACGGCAGCATCGGTCGGATCGCGCGCCAGGCCAGCTTGCCGTGACCGATTTCGCGACGGCCGGGCGAACCCATGCGGCCCGCTTCACCCACCGAATAGGGGGGGAAGTTGTAGTGCAGCAGGAAGCTTTCCTTGTAGGTGCCCTGCAGGCTGTCGATGTACTGCTCGTCCTCGCCGGTGCCCAGGGTGGCGACGACCAGGGCCTGGGTTTCCCCACGCGTGAACAGGGCCGAACCGTGGGTGCGCGGCAGGACGCCGACTTCCGACACGATGGCGCGGACCTTGTCGAGGGCGCGGCCGTCGACGCGGTGGGCGTTCTCGATGATGTCGCGACGCAGGACGTCGGCTTCACATTCCTTGAAGGCGGCCGCGAACTTGGAGCTGTCGACGCCCTCGGGGTTCTCGTCGGTCTTCACCAGGGCGGCGGCGGCGGTCTTCTTGGCCGCATCGACGCCCGAGCGACGGTCGTATTTGCCGGGGTGGGTGTAGGCGGCCTTGATGTCCTCGCCGACCAGCTTCTTGATCGAGGTGACGACGTCGGAGTGGTCTTCGGCCTGGAAGTCGAAGGGCTCCTTGGCGGCGTGTTCGGCCAGATCGATGATGGCGTCGATCACCGGCTGCATGCCGGCGTGGGCGAACATCAGCGCCTCAAGCATCTTCTCTTCCGACAGCTCCTTGGCTTCGGATTCGACCATCATCAGGGCGTCTTGCGTGCCGGCGACCACGAGGTCCAGATCAGAGCCCGGGATCTGGTCGACCGTCGGGTTCAGAACCAGTTCGCCGTCGATCAGGCCGACGCGCGCGGCGCCGATGGGGCCCATGAAGGGCACGCCCGAGATGGTCAGGGCGGCCGAGGCGGCGACCATGCCCAGCACGTCCGGATCGTTTTCCATGTCGTGCTGCAGCACGGTGATGACGACCTGGGTCTCGTTCTTGAAGCCCTTGACGAACAGGGGGCGGATCGGACGGTCGATCAGGCGGGAAACCAGGGTTTCCTTCTCGCTGGGACGGCCTTCACGCTTGAAGTAGCCGCCCGGGATCTTGCCGGCGGCGAAGGTCTTTTCCTGGTAGTTGACAGTCAGGGGGAAGAAATCCAGACCCGGCTTGGGCGAACGGCCATAGACGACGGTGGCCAGAACCACGGTCTCGCCGTAGGTCGCCAGCACGGCGCCGTCGGCCTGGCGGGCGATGCGGCCCGTTTCCAGGGTCAGCGGGCGTCCGGCCCACTCGATCGTCTTGCGTTTGATATCGAACATATTTCGTCTTTCGTATCCCGGACGGCGTATTCCGTGCGGGGTCCCATCATTGGGGGCGGATGCGTCGGCGTTCAGTCCTTCGATCCAGAGGTCGCCGCGCCATCGCGGTCGACCGGGAGAGGACCGGCATGGCCCTCGCAACTGCGCCGTAAGTCCTGCGGCGCACAGGTCGTCTCTAGTCGCACAACGAGGCGCGGACGTGACCGCCCGCGCCTCGAAAGCGTATTCTACACTGATCCGACGCCTTAGCGGCGCAGGCCCAGCTTGGCGATGAGCGCCTGGTAGCGACCGGCGTCGACCTTGTTCAGGTGGTCGAGCAGGCGGCGACGTTGCGACACCATCTTCAGAAGGCCACGACGCGAGTGGTTGTCCTTCTTGTGGGTCTTGAAGTGTTCGGTCAGGTTGGAGATGCGTTCCGACAGGATCGCGACCTGAACCTCGGCCGAGCCGGTGTCGCCAGCGGTGCGGGCGTTATCGGCGATGATCTCGTGCTTGCGTTCAGCAGTAACCGACATCGTAGAGTCCTTTCTTGGCCTATCGCGCTTCGCGCTACTTGAGGCCGTGGGGTCTCGGCCCTTGCCGGATGGCGCGGGCCTAGAGGTTGAAAACGCGGTCGGGTTCTAACCGGCCGGCCCGCAACTGACAGAGAGCGACGAGGGTCTGGCCCTGAAAGGCTGAAACCGTTCGCGAACCGTCCGACAGACGGGTCTTGAGGGTTTCCACCTGACGGGGGAGCAGAACGATCGGGCGTCCCTGCCGAAGCGAGAAGGCGTCCTGATCCGTCACGGCCAGCTCCGGGATGTCGTCCAGGGCGGTCGCAACGGGAAGCAAGCCTTCCGAGGCGGCGCCCCTATGCACCAAATCCTCGAGAAAATCCAGCGTCACGGCGTTTTCGGTATGAAACGGTCCCACCCGCTCGCGCCGCAGGGCCGAAACATGCCCCTCGGCGCCCAGGACGGCCGCCAGATCGCGCGCCACCGACCGGACATAGACGCCCTTGCCGGTGCGGATGGTCAGTTCGACATGGTCGGCGTCCGGCGCGTCCGTGACTTCGGCCGAATAGATAGTGACGCGGCGGGCCTGAAGCTCGAACTCGACCCCGTCGCGGGCCAGGTCATAGGCGCGAGCGCCGTCCACCTTGATGGCTGAGAAACGGGGCGGGGTCTGGTCGATCTCTCCGACGAAGGCGGGCAGGGCGGCCTTTACCGCCTCGACCGAGGGGCGGACGTCCGAGCGGCCGATGATCTCGCCCTCGCGGTCCACGCTGTCGGTCGATACGCCCCAGTTGATGGTGAAGCGATAGACCTTCTGCGCCTCCATCATCATCGGCACGGTCTTGGTCGCCTCGCCCAGGGCAATGGGCAGGATGCCGCTGGCCAGCGGATCCAGGGTGCCGGCGTGACCGGCCTTCTGGGCGTTGAACAGGCGGCGGATGCGGCTGACCGCCTCGGTCGACCCCATCTCGAACGGCTTGTCCAGGCACACCCAGCCGTCAACGATGTCGCCCTTCTTCTTGCGGGCCATTATGCCGGGCCTATCGCGCTTCGCGCTACTTGAGGCCGCGACATCAGGAGTCGCCCTCTTCCTCGTCGCGGCGTTCCAGGTCGGCGCGGACGCGGGGGTCTTCGAACAGACGGTCGAGATGGCTGGCGGCGTCGAAGCTTTCGTCGTGGCGGAAGCGCAGGTCCGGCGTGAACTTCATGTCCAGACGCCGGCCCAACTGGCCGCGCAGGAATTTGGCGTGGACGTTCAGCGCCTTGATGATCTCGCTCTCGTGGCCCGTGGTCGCGGCGGCCTCGACGCCGGCGCCCAGGGGTTCGACGAAACAGGTGGCGTGTTTCAGGTCCGGCGACAGGCGGACCTCGGTCACGGTGACGGACACGTCGGCCAGGGCCTCGTCGTGGATGTCCTCCTCACGCAGGATGTCGACCAGGGCGTGACGGATCAGTTCGCCGGCGCGCAGCTGGCGTTGGCTCGGACCGGCCGGGCCGGAGGAATTGCGGGTATGCTGTTTGTGGGCCATCGGCCGCTCCTTCTTGTTCGCCCGCCGGGGCTCGGACCCGGCCGGATAAGCGAAAGTCGGGCGGTCTAGGCGCGTGGAGCAGCCCTGTCCAGTTCCGCCGCTCTGACGGACCGCATCACCTCGCCCGAAAACGCCGAGCGCGCCGGGCGGATCGCCACCCCGCCGGCGTTCAGCGCACCGGCCGTCCAGTGGTTGCACAGGTGTAGGATCGAAAAGCTCTCCCGGCTGGCGAAGAAGCGGGCGTCGTCGCCGGCGCGAGCGGTCGCGACACGCGGCCCCCCGTCTGCGAGGTCGAGCGAGGACTCGATCCGTCCCGCCATTCGGTCGAAGGCGCCGGGCGGGAGGCGCAGGGCCGCGCGTCGATCGGCGGCGTGGCGGTCGCGGGGGTCCAGACTCTCCGGGTCCAGCATGACGACGGAGGGATTGCCGGGCCGGAAGAAGGCGCGCGCGCCGTCAGGCAATCGGTCCGAGATCGGACTTTGATCGACATAGAAGGCGGCGTCGCCCCAGCCGATCAGAATCCAGTCGCCGGGCGCCAGGTCCGCGACGGCCTGTCCAAGCGGCCCGCCGCGTCGTTCCAGCGCCGCGCGGGGCACGGCCAGATCGGTGTGGAAGCCGTTGTCGAGCAGATAGACCGTGACCGGCGCGTCGGTGATCGGCGGGATGGACGCGCCCGGCCGGGTCCAGGTCAGCAGGGCGGCGACCACGCCGATCAGAACCGCCAGGGGCAGAGCCCATCGCATCGCTGTCTCTCCGCACGCCTCTCCAGCCATGAAGATAGACGACCAGGCGTGGCGGGCGAAAGGGCGCGCCGTCGGCGGAACGGGCTGGATCTAGGAGTCCGTGTCCGCAAACGGCGAGACCGGCGCCGTCTGCCATTCGCCGCGCCAGTCGTAACTCAGTGTCACGCAATGGCGGTAGGTCCCGTCGGCCCAGCGGCCGACCGCCTGTATCGTCAGCGGGCGGGGCGCGCGGATGCGGCTCATCACCAGCCAGACGTCGTTCGCGCCGGGACACAGGGCGCGGGCCAGACCCCGTCCGTCGCCGCTCTGTTCGATGGCATAGAGGTCGCTCTCGTTCGCCCCCTCGGGCAGGACGCGCCGCGCCTCGTTCGGTCCGCCCCGGGTGAAGTCGGCCGAACCGCGCGCGGTGGTCGAGAACAGCCGTTCCACGCTGATCGCCCCGAACAGGCCGCGCCGGACCTGGAGGGTGATCCCCTTGGTCAGGGCCTGGGTGATGCGGTCCGAGGCGTTGTAGGACAGATAGCGGGTGTCGGCGTGCGCGGGCGCGGCCGCCGACAGGGTCAGCAAGGCGATGAGAACGGGAGCGAGGGGCGAGCGCATGTCTCTTCCTTCCCCGGCCATTGCGGCGACTTTACGCCTCGCCCAGGCAGCGCAGGGCGACTTCCAGATTACGCAGGCCGTCTTCGCCCGTCACCGCCGGGGTCTCGCCGGTGTGGATGGCGCGGGCGAAGGCCTCCAGCTCCTTCCTCAGCGGTTCGGCCGGCCAGCTGTTCAACATGCGGGTCGAATAGGAGCCGTCGGGCTGCTGCCCAAAATACTCCGTCACCTGGCGGGTGATCAGGTCGGCGACGATGAATTTGGTCTTGGTGGCGACCTGCAGGGTGCGGGTCTTGTAGGGCGTGACCCAGTTGGTCGTGATGTGGGCGATCACGCCATTGTCCAGCCGGAACTGCAGCAGGGCCGTATCCTCGCGCTCGGCGCGGGTGCGGGCCAGCTGCGGCTGGACCTCGACGATCTCGGATCCGGTCAGGTGGCGGATGATGTCGATGTCATGCACCGCCAGGTCGATGACCACGCCGACCTCGCCCATGCGCGGCGGGAAGGGGCCGACGCGGGTGATCTGGATGGAGATGATCTCGTCGTCGGCGACGGCGCGCTTGACCGTGTCCACGGCCGGATTGAAGCGTTCGACCTGACCCACCATCAGGACGCGGTCGTTGGCCTTGGCGGCGTCGATCATCCGCTGGGCGTCGGCCACGGTGGCGGCGATCGGCTTCTCGACCAGGACGTGGACGCCCTTTTCCAGCAGGGCGACGCCGATTTCAGCATGGAATCGGTTGGGCGTGGCCACGACGGCGGCGTCCAGGCCGGCGTCGACGAAGGCCTGGGCGCTCGTGACCGGCGCCGCCTCATAGGCGGCGGCGACCCCATCGGCGACGACCGCATCCGGGTCGAAGACCGTGGTCAGGTCGAACTCGCGCATCTCGGAGGCGACGCGCGCATGGTTGCGGCCCATGACGCCGACGCCGGCGACGCCGAACTTGAGGACGGGGGTGGTCGGCATCAGGCTTGGCCCTTGTAGCTGGCGACGGCGGCGATGACCTTGTCCTGGGTCGCCTCGTCCAGGTCGGCGTGCATCGGCAGGCTGAAGACCACGTCCTTCAGACGTTCGGTCACCGGCAGGCCGCCGGCCCCGCGCGGGAAATGCGCATAGGCCGGCTGCAGGTGCAGCGGGATCGGATAATAGACGGCGGTCGGCACGTCATGGGCCTTCAGATGGGCGATCAGGCCGTCGCGGTCGGGGTGTTCGACCGTATATTGCGCCCAGTTCGAGATATTGCCCGCGGGGACGTCCGGAACCTTGGCGACGTGAGGGCGCAGGCCTTGATTGTAGCGGGCGGCGATCCGGTTGCGCCACGTGATCTCTTCACCGAACACCTTCAGCTTCTCGATCAGCACGGCGGCCTGGATCGTGTCCAGACGGCTGTTCAGGCCGATTCGCATGTTCAGATATTTGGGGTCGTGGTCGAAGGTGCGGTCCTTCAGGTCCACCGCCACCGCCTTGCCGTGCACGCGGACGGAATCGATCAACTGGGCCAGTTCGTCGTCATTGGTCAGCACCGCCCCCCCGTCGCCGTAGCAGCCCAGGGGCTTGGCCGGGAAGAAGCTGGTGGTGGTGATGTCGGCCCATTTCAGCGGATGCTCGCCGCCGATGGTGCAGCCGAAACCCTGGGCCGAATCCGCGATCAGCTTCAGTCCGTGCCTGTCGCAGATCGCCCTGATCGCCGGATAATCGGCGGGCTGGCCGAACAGGTCGACGGCGATGACCACGCGCGGGGTCAGGCGGCCCTCGGCCTTGATTCCCTCGATGGCGCGCTCCAGCGCGGCCGGGTCCATATTGTAGGTGTCGGCGTCCACGTCGACGAAGACCGGCTCGGCGTCGAACCAGGGCACGACCTCGGCGGTGGCGGCGAAGGTGAAGCTTGGCACGAAGACCGCGTCGCCGCGTCCGATTCCCCAGGCCATCAGCGGCAGGGCCAGGGCGTCGGTGCCGTTGGCGCAGCCCAGGGCGTGTTCGGCCCGGCCGAAGGCGGCGAGTTCGGCTTCGAACTGGCGGACCTGAGGCCCCATGACCCAGGCGCCGCCGACGACGGCCTCCTGAACGGCGGCCTCGATCTTGCCGGCGAGACGCAGGCGCTGGGCCTGAAGGTCGATGAAGGGGATCATGAACGCGCTCTCCACGAGGATCCGGGGGGATCGGGGGCGGCGGGACGACGGGTCGGGCCGCGAGGGTGGCCGCCGTCCTAGCAAGATCGAACGCGGAGACCAAACCGGGCGGCGTCACTTCGCGTTGCCCATTGCAACGATCATGTTCTAAGCCGACGCCATGTCCGCTTTCGCCGCCGCCAAGACCAAGGTCACCAACTGGTTGTTTCACCAGGCCCTGCCGTTGTGGGCCGAACAGGGCGTGGACGGCCAGGGGCGGTTCTTCGAGCAGCTGGATTTCGAAGGTCGGGCGCGGACCGGACTGCGCCGACGCACCCGGGTTCAGGCGCGTCAGATCTATGTCTTCTGCGAAGCCGCCGCCCTGGGATGGGCGCCGGGGCGCGCGGTGGCCCAGGCCGGTCTGGACCGGATGATCGCCGCCTGTCGCCGCGACGACGGCCTGTGGGTCGCGGCGACCGATGACGCGGGCGCGGTCGTGGACGAGACGCCGGACCTTTATGATCTGGCCTTCGTGCTCTTCGCCCTGGCGGCCGCGCATCGGGTGCTGGGCGACGACCGGGCCCGGCCCCTGGCGCTGGAGACCCTGGGGGCGATCAATCGGTTGATGGCGGCCCCGCACGGCGGCTGGCATGAGGCCCTGCCGCCGAGTCTGCCGCGTCGCCAGAACCCGCACATGCACCTGCTGGAGGCCATGCTGGCCTGGCAGGCGACGGCGCCCGACCCGGTCTTCGGGACGGCGGCGCGCATGTCGCTGGACCTGTGCCGCGACCGTTTCCTGATCGACGGCGCGATCCGCGAATATTTCACCGAGGATTGGCGACCGGATCCGGCCGTCGGGCATATCGTCGAACCCGGCCATTTCGAGGAATGGGCCTGGCTGTTGCGTCAGGCTGAAATCGCCGGTCTCGACGCCGGCCCAGGCCTGGATCAGGCGGCGGAGGCCCTGCATCGCCGCGCCGTCGCCCAGGGGCTCAAGGCCGGCTTCATGATCCGCGAGATGGACGCCGACGGTGCGCCGATCCACGCCGGACGCCGTCTTTGGGCTCAGACGGAGGCTGTCCGCACCGCCCTGACCTTCGGGGACGCCGCCGCCGCAGACCTGATCGAGGCGACCTTCGCCACCCATCTGGCGACGGCCGTTCCCGGTCTGTGGGTCGACAGCTATGAGGTGGACGGGACGTCGTCGGACAAGGCCGCGCCCGCCTCCAGCCTGTATCACCTGATGACCGCCTTTTCCGAACTGCTGAGACACGACGCATGACCGGTCTGCCCGCCGTCTTTCTGGATCGCGACGGAGTCCTGATCGAGGACTCCGGCTATCCCCATCTGCCCGAACATCTGAAACTGATTCCGGGCGCGACGGCGGCGGTGCGGCGGTTGAACCGGCTGGGCTATCTGGCGGTGATCGTCACCAACCAGTCGGGCGTGGCGCGCGGTATGTTCGACGAGGCCCAGATGAACGGGTTCAACGCCCTGCTGGTCAAACGCATGGCCCAGGACGGGGCGGCGATCGGCGCCGTCTACGCCTGCCCCTTCCATCCGGAGGCGCGAGACGAACGCTATCGCCATCCCGACCATCCCGACCGCAAACCCAATCCCGGCATGCTGCTGCGGGCCATGGCCGATCACGACATCGATCCGGCGAAGTCCTTCATGATCGGCGACCAGCCGCGCGACATCGAGGCGGCGCAGCGGGCGGGCGTGTCGGGCTTCCTGTTCCAGGGCGGCGACCTGGACGTCTTCGTGCGTGAACTGATCGGCGCCTGACCATCGCAATTCTTCGTGCGGTGAATTAGTTTCCTCCTTCTTGGTTGAAGGAGCGCCCCGTGACCCTCGTCGCCGCCTATGTCGAACGTCGCTGGAAATCCCCGGACGGTCTGGACCTGTTCGCGCGCGATTATGCGCCGGGGCCCGGCGTCGCGCGTCCGCCGATCATCGCCATTCACGGCCTGACCCGTAACAGCGCCGACTTCGGCGCTCTCGCGCCTTTTCTGGCCCAGAGCGGACGGCGCGTCCTGGCCGTCGATGTGCGCGGGCGCGGCCTGTCGGATCGTGCGTCCGACCCGATGACCTACCGGCCCGATGTCTATGCGAAGGATATGCTGGCCCTGATGGATCAGGCGGCGATCGACCGCGCCGTCTTCGTCGGCACCTCGATGGGCGGGCTGATCACCATGGCCCTGACGGCCCTGAAGCCCCGGGCGGTGGTCGCCGCCATATTGAACGACATCGGTCCCGAGGTGGCGCCCGAAGGTCTGGCGCGCATCGCGTCCTACAGCGGCCAGCCCGTCGAGATCGGCTCATGGGCCGATGCGGCGGCCTATGCGAAACGAATCAACGGGGTCGCCTTTCCCCACTATTCCGACGCCGACTGGGACGGGTTCGCGCGGCGCATCTTCCGCCAGCAGCCGGACGGGGAGATCGGGCTGGACTATGATCCGGACATCTCGGTTCCGATCCGGGCGGCGGGGGCCAAGGCCCTGGTTCCCAACCTGTGGCCCATGTTCCGGCGTCTGGCGAAGACCAAGCCGACCCTGCTGGTGCGGGGCGGGGAGTCCGACCTTCTCAGCCTCGCCATCGCCGAGAAGATGAAGAAGGCCGCGCCGGCCATGGCCTATGTCGAGGTCCCCGGCGTCGGCCACGCCCCGATGCTGGACGAAGCCGAGGCCAAGGCGGCGATCTTCGAATTCCTGGCGGACGTGGATTAATCCTTCGTCGGATCGACCTGGCTGGCGTCGCCATAGGTCAGGGCCAGGAAGACGTCTTCCAGGTCCGGGTCCTCGGTGGTGATGTCGGCGATGGTCACGCCGGCGGCGCGGACGGCGTTGATGACCTGTTCCACCGACGATTGCCCCTTCTTGTAGGTCACGGCGAAGGCGCCGCCGGGACGGGGCGTGACCTGGAAGCCGTCCAGAACCGGGGGCGTCGCCTGGGGCGTCTCGGGCGTGACCACCACATTGCGGCTGTCCAGACGGCGCAACAGTTGCGGCGTCGGCTCGCAGGCCACCACCTGGCCCCGGTTGACGATGGCGATTGTGTCGCAGAGTTCCTGCGCCTCTTCCAGATAGTGGGTGGTCAGGACGATGGTCACGCCCTCCGCATTGATCTGGCGGACATAGGCCCACAGCTGGCGGCGCAGTTCGACGTCCACCCCCGCCGTCGGCTCGTCCAGGATCAGGATGGGCGGATTGTGAACCAGGGCCTTGGCCACCATCAGGCGCCGCTTCATGCCGCCCGACAGGGCGCGGACATAGGCGTTGGCCTTGTCCGACAGGCCCAGGGCCGCCAGCAGTTCGTCGGAGCGACGTTCATTCTTGGGCACGCCGTAGAAGCCGGCCTGGACCTCCAGCGATTCACGCGGGGTGAAGAAGACGTCGGCGACGATCTCCTGCGGCACCACGCCCAGGGCCGCGGCGGCGTCGCGCGGCTCCTTGTCGATATCGCGGCCCCAGATGGTCACCGTGCCTTCCGACTTCTTGACCACCCCGGCCAGGATGTTGATCAGGGTCGATTTTCCGGCGCCGTTGGGCCCCAGAAGCCCGAACACCGAACCGCGGGGAATGATCAGATCGACCCCGCGCAGGGCCGTCTTGGGCGCCGACTTCTTGGAGCCGGCGTAGGTCTTCTTCAGCCCGCGCACCTCGATGGCGTTGTCGGGCAGGGTCGTCGCATCGGTCATTCGGGGCGCTTTGATCGAGAAATCGGGTCGCGCGGCGGTTTGACGCCGCCGGACGGGCCGCATAGGTATGCGCCCGACGCCTCCTCGCCAAGATACGAGCCGAATAATGCCGCCCCGCCATCCCGACGCGATCATCCCTCCGCCCGAAGAAGTCGTGGTTTCGACCAAGCGCGTCGCCTGCGACGGCGGCGGCGGCGCCCTCGGCCATCCGCTGGTCTATATGGACATGGGCGGGGACGACTTCATCGAGTGCGGCTATTGCGACCGCCGCTTCGTCCTGTCGGCCGATCCGCACGACGAGAGCGAATATCTGAGCCCCGCCGCCCGCGCGCCCGAGGCCCATTGAATACAGGCCTGCTGAGCCTGTCACCTCAGTTGAATCGTGGTTTCGCCATCTGGCGGCTATAGAGGGCGTCAACCGGGCCTCCCGGACGGAGACACACGCTTGCGTTATCTGCACACCATGGTCCGCGTACAGGACCTCGACGCCTCGTTGCATTTCTACTGCGACCTGCTGGGCCTGCAGGAGGTGCGCCGCACCGAGAACGAGAAGGGCCGTTTCACCCTGGTCTTCCTGGCGGCGCCCAAGAATCTGGAACAGTCGGCGGCGGAATGCGCCCCCGAGGTCGAACTGACCTTCAACTGGGATCCGGAAACCTATCAGGGCGGCCGCAACTTCGGCCATCTGGCCTACAAGGTCGATGACATCTACGCCGCCTGCCAAAGGCTGATGGATGGCGGAGTGGTGATCAATCGTCCGCCGCGCGACGGCAATATGGCCTTTGTCCGGTCGCCGGACGGTATCTCGATCGAACTGCTGCAGGAAGGCGAGCCCCTCGCCCCTGCCGAGCCCTGGGCCTCCATGGACAATACCGGAACATGGTGATGCGTCACCTCGCACTGGTATCGACGGCGGCCCTGGCGTTGTCGGCCTGCGCCTCGACCACCGAGACCTATATCGGCCGCACCGCGACCGAACAGCTGCTGATGGCGCGGGCGTCGGACAAGGCGGTGGAGGGTTTGTCCCTGCCCCTGCCGACGGCGGCGTCGATCTTCGTCGATGAGTCCTATTTCCAGGGCGAGGGCTCGCGCTACGCCATCAGCGCCATTCGCGCCGCCCTGTCCGACGCCGGATACCGCCTGGCGCGCAACAAGGACGAGTCCGACGCCGTGTTCGAGATCCGGCCGGGCGCCCTGTCGCTGGAACAGATGCGCCGCGTCTTCGGTCTTCCGGAAATGCGGATTCCCATCAACGAGACCCTGAACGTCGTCTCGCTGCCGGAACTTTCGGTCTACAGCAATCGCGACCGGGTGGGCGTCGCCGAGTTTTCCGGCTTCCTGTACGAGGCCAAGACCGGCGCTCCCCTGGGCGCGGTCCTGCCCATGATCGGCGAGTACAGGATCCGCAGTCACAAGCTGCTGATGATCGTCAGCTGGGGTCAGCAACAGGCCCAGCCGGGACGGCGCGACCCTGGATCCAGCTGGACCGAATTCTGACGGCTGACGCGGCGGCTCCGGCCGCCTATGTTCCGGCCATGACCGACGCCTCCGCTCCCCAGACCGCCCCCGAACAGGATCGCCCCCTCACCCAGGACGGCCCCGCCCTGCGGCTGTGGATGATCGACGCCTCGGCCTATATCTTCCGCGCCTATCACGCCTTGCCGCCGCTGACGCGCAAGTCCGACGGCCTGCCGGTCGGGGCGGTCCAGGGCTACTGCAACATGTTGTGGAAGCTGCTGAAGGACATGAAGGGCGCCGACGGCCCGACCCATCTGGTCGCCATTTTCGACCACTCGGACAAGACGTTCCGCAACACCCTGTATGACCAGTACAAGGCCCACCGCCCGCCGGCCCCCGAGGACCTGGTCCCGCAGTTTCCCCTGGTGCGCGAGGCGACGGCGGCCTTTGGCGTCCATTGCGTCGAACTGCCCGGCTACGAGGCCGACGACCTGATCGCCACCTATGCCTGCAAGGCCCGGGACGCCGGCGGCGAGGCGGTGATCGTGTCCTCCGACAAGGATCTGATGCAATTGATCGGCGGCGGCGTCGTCATGTGGGATCCGATGAAGGACCGGCGGCTGGCCGAGCCCGAGGTGTTCGAAAAGTTCGGCGTCGGCCCGGAGAAGATGATCGATCTTCAGGCCCTGATCGGCGACAGCGTCGACAATGTTCCCGGCGCCCCGGGCATCGGACCCAAGACGGCCGCCCAGCTGCTTGATGAATACGGCGACCTGGACGCCCTGCTGGCCCGCGCGGGCGAAATCAAACAGCCCAAGCGCCGCGAGACCCTGATCAATTTCGCAGATCAGATCCGCCTGTCGCGCGAGCTGGTCCGCCTGACCTGCGACGCCCCGGCGCCGGAGTTGATCGAGGATTTCGCCGTGCGCGATCCGGATCCAGAGGCCCTGTCGGCCTTCCTGGACAAGATGGAGTTCCGGTCGCTGCAACGTCGTGTCGGCGACGGCAAGGCCGGCCCCAGCGAGACTTCCGCCTTCGCCCCCAAGCGCGCGCCGAACCTGAGCGCCCCGGTCGCCACGCCTCGCTACGGGCAGGTGGTGGAAGGTCCCGCCGAGGCCCAGAGCTTCGACCTCGAGGCCTACGAGTGCGTCCAGACCGAAGAGGCGCTGGATCGCTGGATCGCGCGGGCAACCGAGGCGGGCGTGGTGGGTTTCGATACAGAAACCTCGTCGCTGTCGGCGACGCATGCGGGGCTGTGCGGGGTGTCGCTGGCGGTGGGGCCGAACGAGGCCTGCTACATCCCGCTGACGCATGAGCATGAGCCCCAGGCGGGCGAGGGGGGGCTGTTCGGGGAGCCGGGGGAGGCGCGGGAGCCGCTTCAGCAGCTGGACAAGGCGACAGCTCTGGCGAAGCTGAAGGGGTTATTGGAAGATCCTAGTGTATTGAAAATACTACAAAATTCCAAGTACGACCTGGCGGTCATGGCGCGGCGGGGGATCCGGGTCGCGCCCTATGACGACACCATGCTGATCTCCTACGTGCTGGAGGGCGGGCTGCACGGGCATGGGATGGACGAGCTGGCGCGGCTGCATCTGGGGCACGACCCTGTGCCGTTCAAGAGCGTGGCCGGAACGGGCAAGAGCCAGAAGTCGTTCAGGCACGTCGCCCTGAAACCCGCCACCCAGTACGCCGCCGAAGACGCCGACGTGACCTTACGCCTGTGGCGCATCCTCAAGCCCCGGCTGGCGCGCGA
Organism: Brevundimonas sp. TSRC1-1; assembly: GCF_049898245.1. Classification (NCBI taxonomy): domain Bacteria; kingdom Pseudomonadati; phylum Pseudomonadota; class Alphaproteobacteria; order Caulobacterales; family Caulobacteraceae; genus Brevundimonas; species Brevundimonas sp. TSRC1-1. Next base: position 443,032 of record NZ_JAFCXI010000002.1, on the reverse strand, counting down.
GGGCCTGTCCACCGTCTATGAGACCCTGGAACGCCCCCTGCCCGCCGTCCTGGCCGAGATGGAGACCGCCGGCGTCCGCATCGACCCCGACCGCCTCAAACGCCTGTCCAGCGAGTTCGGCCTGCGCATGGCCGAGCTGGAGGCCCAGGCCCACGAGATCGCCGGCCGCCCCTTCAACATCGGCTCCCCCCGCCAGATCGGCGAAATCCTGTTCGGCGAGCTGAACCTGCCCGGCGGCAAGAAGACCGCCTCCGGCCAATGGGGCACCGACGCCAGCGTGCTGGAAGACCTGGCCCACACCCACGCCCTGCCCCGCGTCCTGCTCGACTGGCGCCAGCTGTCCAAGCTGAAGGGCACCTATACCGACGCCCTGACCGCCGCCGCCGACCCCAAGACCGACCGCGTCCACACCAGCTACCAGCTGGCCGCCGCCACCACCGGCCGCCTGGCCTCCAGCGACCCCAACCTTCAGAACATCCCGATCCGCACCGAGACCGGCCGCGAAATCCGCCAGGCCTTCATCGCCGCCCCCGGCCATCTGCTGATCAGCGCCGACTACAGCCAGATCGAACTGCGCCTCTTGGCCCATATCGGCGACATCCCCGAGCTGAAACGCGCCTTCAAGGCCGGGCTCGACATCCACGCCGCCACCGCCAGCGAGATGTTCGGCGTCCCCGTCGAGGGCATGCCGTCCGAGACCCGCCGCCGCGCCAAGGCCATCAATTTCGGCATCGTCTACGGCATCAGCGCCTTTGGCCTGGCCGCCCAGCTGGGCATCGATCAGGGCGAGGCCGGCGCATACATCAAGACCTATTTCGACCGCTTCCCCGGCATCCGAACCTATATGGACAAGACCAGGGCCGAGGTCCGCCAGGCCGGCTTCGTCTCCACCGTCTTCGGCCGCCGCATCCACATCCCCGCCATCCACTCGAAATCCGGCGCCGAACGCCAGTTCGGCGAGCGCGCCGCCATCAACGCCCCGATCCAGGGCGCCGCCGCCGACATCATCCGCCGCGCCATGATCCGCATGCCCGCCGCCCTGGCCGAGGCCGGGCTGAAAACCCGCATGCTGCTGCAGGTCCACGACGAACTGGTCTTCGAAACCCCCGAGGCCGAGGCCGACCGCGCCATCACCCTCATCAAACGCGTCATGGAAACCGCCTCAGACCCGGCGGTGGCCCTGACTGTGCCCCTGGTCGTCGACGCCCGCGCCGCCCCCAACTGGGACGCCGCGCACTAGCGGCGAACCCGCCGCAGGGGTTTGACCCGAGGCTCAGCGGTTAGGGGGTGGTTGCGTAAGACAACCGCACCGAAGCTTGATCGTTGTCGGTGCCGCCTACATGCAGCAACATCGCCACCACTTGCGCGTGTTGTCGGTTGTGCGCATTAGTGCATGAAAGGGGGGAATAAATGACAATCGACAAACTCGAAGTTGAGATCGACGACTTGGTCCTTGATCTCGACAACCCGCGTACCGGCACCGTCTCGGCTCAGGCAGACGCCCTTGAGGCTATCGTGCGGCTCAACGGTACGCATTTCAAAAACATGATGCTCAGTATCAAAGACCACGGACTCGATCCTGGAGATAGTTTTTATGTCGTCGAGGAGGGGGACGATGACGGATACGTCGTCGTTGATGGAAATCGTCGCCTGGCCGCGTTGAAGGTCCTCAACAATCCAAGCCTCCTTCAGGGTACGGATTTGCCCGATGGCACAAAGAAAAGACTCGCCGAGATTGCGCAGGGGTTCACCGATCACGGCACTATAAGCTGCGTGCTTTTTCAGAGCCGGGCGGATGCCCACGACTGGATCGAGCGCCGCCATGGGAAAGGCCTAGATGGCGAGGGGCGCATAGCCTGGGGTACGCTCGAAAGCGACCGCTTCCAACGGGACCGCACAATAATAGACGTCATCACATTCGTAGAGAAAAATTCGACATTCTCAGATGCAGATTGGCAAAGAATAAAGAAGAATGTTGAGAAAACGCCGACTACATTGAAACGTTTTTTGGTGTCGAAGCCTGGTCGTCAGTTGTTGGGGTTTGTTGACCAGAGCGGCGAAAGCGGCCCGCAATTCAAACGCAACCCGAAGTTTGTGCTTCGGGTTTTGAGTCAACTTTTTAGCGATATAGATGCAGGTGATGTGAACTCGCGAACGCAGAATACTGCATCTGAGATCGCTGATTATATTGAAACTTTGCCGGACGGCTTGGGCTCCACTCCTCAACCTACTACGACGCCGCATTCCTTTTCGGAAACGCTGGTCAAAGACGGCGCGACCCGGCCTCGGCAGTCGAGTGAGAAATCTAAAGTTGACAAAACGAAGACGAAAAAGGTCAGCCCGCCCAGATCGACGCTTGCTCCGTCAAAGCAACCTTTCGCTGAGCCAGACGATGAAAAAGGAAAGCAACTTATACGAGAAGCATCGAAATTAAAGCTTAGGGAGACCCCGCTTGGGTGCGCGTTTCTCTTCCGCGCGGTGTTGGAATACGCGATAGATACAGAAATGAGAGCGTCTAACATTTCACGGGAAAATGCTGATGGAAAGCAGCTAGATCTCAGCGGGCGGTTTGATTCGGTTTACAAATACCTGAATGCAACTGCTGGAAGGGTTGCAAATAAGGGCGATTTAACAGCGATAAGGCAGACACTTACTGCTAGAAATGGTCCTGTATCATTTGGCGCGCTTAATGGCTTTGTTCACAATAGGTATCAGAAGCCATCTCCTGATGACTTGAGAACTGCGTGGGACCACGCCGTCCCGTTGCTTGTTGCCATATATGGTGCCCACTAAAATGATCGACACCGTCAAACCCGCCCCGTCGGGTCACTACTCCCCGCTTCGCTATCCAGGAGGAAAAGGCAAGCTCGCACGTTTCGTCGCCGACCTGATACGCGTGAATGGTTTGCAAGATGGCCACTACGTCGAGCCCTATGCCGGTGGTGCGGCAGTCGCGATGGAGCTTCTCCTTACGGGCATAGTCAGACGTGTCACTATAAACGATCTGAATAAGCCAGTTCACGCTTTCTGGGATTGCGTTCTAAACGACCACGAAGCGCTCATTGACCGCATTCAGTCTTTTCCCGTGGACATGGCTACAAGGGACTGGGCCAAGAAGGCGGTCGGGGATGAAACATCCAGTAAACTGGACTTGGGGTTCGCAACATTCTTCCTAAACAGGACGAATAGGTCGGGCATATTGAATGGTGGACCCATCGGCGGACGAGACCAAAGCGGGCCTTGGAAAATTGACGCGCGATACAACAAGAATGATCTAGTTTGTCGAATAACGCGGATAGCGAGAATGCGAAGTCGCATTACGTTGGAAAATAGGGATGCAGTAGAGCTTCTGAAATCTCAAGCTCCAGAGTGGAGCAGTAAGACTCTAGTTTACCTGGACCCGCCGTACTACGATAAAGGGCGTGATCTCTACTATAATTTCTATAAGCATGATGACCATGCGAACGTAGCATTCGCTACCCACAATCTGAGGGGGGTTAAATGGATTGTTTCGTACGATGATGTCGAACCTATCCACGCCCTTTATAAATCGGACGCCTGCCTACAATATACGATTGGATATAGCGCCAGGGAGCGTGGGCGCGGCGCTGAAGCAATGTTCTTCAGCCCGGACCTCATCGTCCCTGCGGTCCGAGGATCGATGATTGAAACTCGGCGCTGGGAAGGCGCCGACCCTGCAGTCGCTTAACTACGCATCGCGTGTCCGCTTGCTTCTATTCGACTGCTGATCGAGACGACCGACGATGAGTCGGCGGAGGGTCAGTAGGCGATTAGGAGCGCACCACCCGCCTTGCGCACTCAATTCCGCGAACGAATCCCTTCCGAAACAACCTACTAACCCCGCCAATCCGCGATTTGCGCGCCTGAGGTGCCGGCGGGGTTAGGCTTTTCCGCATGGGGAAGCATTTCAACAGTCGGATGGATGACGCGGCCTGGCGGGTCTGGTTCGGGCGGTGGCATGGGGGCGAGGCGGCGAAGGCGTTGCGGGCCGAGGCGGGGGTGTCGCACGACACCTGGACGGCGAACGCCAAACGGCTGGGGATGCGGATCGGCGACCTGCCGGCCGATCATCCGGCGCGGCGGTCGATCTCGGTCCTCGAGCGGCCGGACGACTGGCGGCATCCCAAAAGCAACCTGACGGCGGGGCAATGGCGCGAGGTCTGCGCCCTGCTGGAGCGGGGGGCGACCTATGCCGATATCGAGGCGCGGTTTCCGATCCGGGGCTCGACCGTGGCGGAGATGGCGAGGAAACTGGGGTTCCAGAAGGGGCAGAGGGCGCGGGCTGCAGGCGAGCCGCCGCCCGGAAACCGGCGGCCTGAGCCGGAGGCGGCGGCGGCGATCTGGGGCGTGACCATCGATCCGGCCGATCTGGAGGCGACGCGGGCCGAGTTCTGGGAGCGGATGCAGCAGGCGGGTCGCGAGGGTCAGTTCGGTGTGATGGGGCGGATCGCCCTGGCCAAGGAACAGGTCGAGCGCGTGATCGAGCGGGAGCTGAAGCGCACGCGCCCCGCGGGCGCTTCTATTCCTGGGGGCTACCGCCCTTCAGGCTGCTTGAGCCCCCAGACCACCGGTTTGCTTGAGGGCGGTCAGGGCGCTGGGGGCTTGGTCCTTCGTCCGGCGCAGAGGCCGCCGGAGGGGGCGTGGTCGACCTGGTTGTTTCTGGGCGGGCGGGGGGCGGGCAAGACTCTGGCGGGGGCGTCCTGGATCGCGGACATGGCCGAGCGGCTGGGGGCGGGCGGGCGGCTGGCGCTGATCGGGCCGACCTTGCACGGTGTGCGCGAGGTGATGATCGCCGGGCCGTCGGGGGTGATGAGCCTGCCGCGCTGGACGGGGGTTGGATCGGATGGGGCGGTGGAGTGGCGGGGGCCGGAGTATCAGCCGTCGCGGCGGCGGCTGGTGTTTCCGAACGGGGCCGAGGCCTTCGTCTTCTCGGCCGAAGACCCCGACAGCCTGCGCGGCCCCCAGTTCGCCGCCGCCTGGGCCGACGAATTCTGCGCCTGGCGCAACGGCGGGGAGACCCTGGCCCTGCTGCGGATGGGGCTGAGGTTGAGGTTGCCCAACCCGGACTCCCCAGCCGTCGATCCAAGCGCGGCGCAAGACGGGGGAGTGGGGGCTGACGGGGGTTTGGGGGCTGAAGCAGCGAGGCTCCGCGAGCCGAGCGGTAGCCCCCAAGCGAGAATTTCGAGCGGTAGCCCCCGGCTGGTGGTTACGACCACGCCGCGCCCGACACGGGCGCTCAAGGCGCTCCGCGCCGAGGCGTCATGTTTGCTCACCCATGCGACGACGCGGGACAATGGCGATCATCTGGCGCCGGGGTTTCTGGAGGGGCTGGAGCGGCTGTACGGCGGGACGCGGCGGGCGGCGCAGGAGCTGGAGGGCCAGGTGGTCGAGCCCGAGGGCGGGCTGTTCACCGCCGAGATGATGGCGGCGGCGCGGGGGGCGGCTCCGGTCTCGGTTGACGGGCGGCCGGTCTATGAGCGGGTGGTGGTGGGGCTGGACCCGACCTGTTCGCGCGGCGGCGACGCCTGCGGCATCGTGGCGGTGGGGCGGCGCGGGGAGACGGCCTGGGTGCTGGCCGACCGCTCGATGCGGGGGCTGTCGCCGCAGAAATGGGCCGAGCGGGCCATGGAGACGGCGCGGTTGTTCGGCGCCCGATGCATCGTGGGCGAGGTCAACCAGGGCGGGGACATGGTCGAGGCGGTGCTGAAGGCGGCCGGGTGCGGGGCGGACGGGGAGAACATCGGCTTTACGGCGGTGCGGGCCTCGCGCGGCAAGGCGGCGCGGGCCGAGCCGGTGGCGGCCCTGTATGAACAGGGGCGGGTGCGGCATGCGGGCGCGTTCGCGGCGCTGGAGGAGGAGCTGATGGAACTGGGCGCCGAGGAAGAGGGGGAGGCTGCCGGATCGGGGGAGGGCCATTGGGACCGGGCCGACGCCCTGGTCTGGGCCGTCACCGACCTGATGCTGGACGGCCGGGGCGAGGGGCCGCGGGTGCGGGCGCTCTAGGCCGCCCCCCCGCTAGGCCGCCCCCATTAGGCGGCCATGACGCCGATGTCGTCGGGGCTTTCGCCGCGGCCCAGAAGCCCGGTCTCGAAGTCCATGAAGATGTCCATCAGCTCCTCGACATTGGCCGGATGGGCGGCCGGGCCGAAGCGGAAACGCCAGTAGCTGACGATATGCTGGACCGCGCCCAGCTGGTCGCCCAGTTTGGCGAACATCGAGGGGGCGTCCAGCAGGAAGTCGCGGAAGGCGGTCGGCCGGCCCTCCTGGGTCAGGCGGGCGTAGGCGTCGTCATAGATGCTGAGGGTGCGGCTGACCTCGTCGCAGGTGCGGATGATGCGGCCGCGCAGGACCGCGCGGCTGCGGTCCAGATATTCGCGGGCGGGGCGGTCGATCCTGCCGCTCGGCTTGATGGTGCGCACGGCCTCGGCCACGGCGGCGACCTCGCCCAGCAGGGTGGACAGGGTCCATTTGTAATAGAGGAAGCCCTTCCAGCAGAAGACCCCCTCTTGATACTGTTCCGGCGCCAGGCGCAGGGTCAGACGCAGGGCCTCCAGCTGGTCGCCGGGCGTATTGGACAGGATCTTGGCCGCCATCCGCGCCGCCGAGTCCGAGGCCACCGCAAACGTGTCCGCCCCCAGGCTGAGGGTGACCAGGGGCTCGACCTCGCTATGGACGAAGGCCACCATCCGCTGCAGGTCGCCGTCGCTGATGGAGAAATAGCAGGGGGCCGGATCCAGTCCGCCGCGCCGCAGCTGCTCGCGCAGCAGGAAGGGGTCCAGGGACGGCAGCTTGTCGATCAGGCGCAGGGTCTCGATATCCGGGTGGGTAGGGGCCACGCCGAAGGCCTCGATCATCATCCGCTCGAAGCCGATCTGATTGACGAAGACATAGCGCCCCCCGGTCTTCAGATCCTCGTCGTCGATGGGGATGACCACCTTGGTGGCGACCTGGCGGCGGCCGGTGAAGAGATCGGTCTCGTTGCGCCGCAGCCGGTGCTTGATGATCAGGGACCGGTTCAGGGCGTGGGTGCGGAACACCGGCCGCGCGGCCCAGTCGGGATTACGCACGGCGCCGTCCGATCGGCTGTCGCCGTTTTCCTCCCACACCCGCAGAAGGTTCAGCACCCGGGCGGTTGAGGCGGAGCCCCGGAGGTGTTCGAGGTTGCGGACGGCGCGATCAGTCATGCCGCGCAGATTGCAACGCCAATCGTGACTAATGGCTTAGCTGTCGCGCAGAAAAACCGGGGGTCGGCGAATCCGTCCCCGGCTCCGGCGGGATCAGCACGGGCTCGGTCGCTGGCGTCCGACGCGCGCGGGGACTAGAACAGGGGCATGCAGATGTTCGACATCCTGGTCGTCGCCGCCATCCTCGCCGTCACGGTGACGCTGGGTCTGGGCCTCTATTCGCTGTTCCGGGGCGGGGATTACGCCCGGAGCCATTCCAACAGGCTGATGCGCTGGCGGGTCGGGCTTCAGGCCGTGGCCGTGCTGATCCTGGTCGTCGGCATGGTGTGGAAGGCGACGCAAGGGGGCTGATCCATGGTGACGTTGAACAAGATCTACACCCGCACCGGCGACGACGGACAGACCCGGCTGGCCTCGGGCGCGCCGGTGTCCAAGGCTGATCCCCGGGTCGAGGCTTACGGCGCGGTGGACGAGCTGAACGCCGTCCTGGGCGTGGCCCGGCTGAACAGCGGTCAGAACGACCGGATCGACGCCATGCTGGCCCGGATCCAGAACGAACTGTTCGATCTGGGCGCCGACCTGGCCACCCCGCTGGACCCGCCGCCCGCCTGGGAGGCGCTGCGCATCCTGGACAGCCAGGTCGAGCGGCTGGAGCAGGAAATCGACTGGATGAACGAGAGCCTGAAGCCGCTGGACAGTTTCATCCTGCCCGGCGGCTCGCCCCTGTCGGCCCATCTGCACGTGGCCCGGACCGTGTGTCGCCGCGCCGAGCGCGAGGCGGTGCGGCTGGTTGAAGCGGGCGAGGCGGTCAACGGCGCGGCGGTGCGGTATCTGAACCGGCTGTCGGACCATTTGTTCGTCGCGGGGCGGCGGGCGAATGCGAACGGGGCCAACGACGTGAAGTGGAAGCCGGGGGCGACGCGGTAGGGCTCCACCGCCCATACAGGACGAAAGAAGAGAGGGCGGCGTCACCTCTCCGCGCGCGAAGGCGCGGGGGGAGGACAGGCCGCGCTTGCGACCAGGCGGGGGCGCCTCCGGCGGTGGGGTGGCCCCCAAGAGCGTCTGGCGCCGAGTCGCCCCCTCCTGGCGTTCGCTGACGCTCTCGCCTGTCCTCCCCGTCGGCCTTCGCCGACGGGGAGGTGAAGGGTGGTCAGGTCGCCGGTCGGGCCGCCGCCAGGGCCGCTTTCTGGCGGGTGATTTCGGCGGCGCGGGCGCGGTCCTGGGCGGCGAGTTGGTCTTCGATGCGGATCAGTTCGCGGTTCTTTTCGTCCGAGGCCTGGGCGCGGGAGACGCCGTTGGGGCGGCCGGTGATCTGGGCGATGGAGATGGGCTGGGCGCAGATGCGGTTTTCCATGTCGTACCATTTGCCCGCCGCCTCGCAGCGTTCGCCCGGCGCGACCCAATAGGCCTGGACCGCGAAAACCCCCGCCACGGCGACGCCGAACAGGGCGAAGAAGATCATGGCCAGGCGGGGAAAGGTCAGGAAACGCTTCATCTCAGGATCCGTTAGGCGGGTTTTGCACGGGAGCTTGACCCCGCGTTACGTTGACAGGCCTTCGCGACCGCTCCATGTCCTGCCCCTACATTCAGGCGAATTCACGGATAGACCCATGAAGGTTCTCGTCCCCGTCAAACGGGTGATCGACTATAACGTCAAGGCCCGCGTCAAGGCTGACCAGTCCGGCGTCGATCTGGCCAACGTCAAGATGAGCATGAATCCCTTCGACGAAATCGCCGTCGAAGAGGCGGTTCGTCTGAAGGAAGGCAAGGAACATCACGCCGCCGGCACGGCGACCGAGATCGTCGTGGTCTCCATCGGCGTGACCCAGGCCCAGGAAACCATCCGCACCGCCCTGGCCATGGGCGCGGACCGGGGTCTGCTGATCCAGTCGGATGCGGACCTGGAGCCGCTGGCGGTCGCCAAGCTGCTGAAGGCGGTGGTCGAGGAAGAAAAGCCCGATCTGGTTCTGATGGGCAAACAGTCGATCGACGGCGACAACAACGCGGTGGGCCAGATGCTGGCCGCCCTGCTGGACTGGCCCCAGGCGACCTTCGCCGGGAAACTGGTGATCGAAGGCGGCAAGGCGACGGTGACGCGCGAGGTCGACGGCGGCCTGCAGACGCTCTCGGCGGACCTGCCGGCCGTGGTGACGGTGGACCTGCGGCTGAACACGCCGCGCTATGCGTCGCTGCCGAACATCATGAAGGCCAAGAAGAAGGAGATCGCCATGAAGGCGGTCGCCGACTATGGCGTCGATGTCGCCGACCGTCTGAAGGTCCTGAAGGTCACAGAGCCGCCGAAACGCTCGGCCGGCGTCAAGGTGGCCGATGCGGCCGAACTGGTTTCCAAGCTCAAGTCCGTGGGAGCGCTGTAATATGGCTGTCCTCGTCATCGCCGATCACGACGGTTCGACCGTTCGCGACACCACAAACAAGACCGTGACCGCCGCCCTCGCCCTGTCGTCCGATGTGGATGTTCTGGTCGTCGGGCAGGGCGTGCAGGCGGCCGCCGACGCCGCTTCGAAGATCGCCGGCGTCCGCAAGGTGCTGCTGGCCGAGAGCGCCGGCCTGGGCCACGGCCTGGCCGAGGCGGTGACGGACACCGTCCTGCCCCTGGCCGCCGGCTACGACGCCATCCTGACGCCCGCGACCACGGACGGGAAGAATTTCGCCCCCCGGATCGCCGCCAAGCTGGACGTCGCCCCGATCTCGGACATCATCGAGGTGGTGTCGGCCGACACCTTCGTTCGGCCGATCTACGCCGGCAACGCCCTGGAGACGGTCCAGTCGGCCGACGCCAAGAAGGTGATCACCGTGCGCCCGACGGCCTTCGCCGCCGCCGCCGAAGGCGGTTCGGCCGCCATCGAGAGCGTCACGGGCGCCGATGCCGCCAAGACCGCCTTCGTCTCCGAGGAAATGGTCAAGTCGGACCGCCCGGACCTGGGCGCCGCCAAGATCGTTGTCTCGGGCGGTCGCGCCCTGGGCTCGGCGGACGAGTTCCACGCGGTTCTGGAACCCCTGGCCGACAAACTGGGCGCCGCCATCGGCGCCTCGCGCGCGGCGGTGGATGCGGGCTATGCGCCGAACGACTATCAGGTCGGCCAGACCGGCAAGGTGGTCGCCCCGGCCCTGTACATCGCCATCGGCATCTCGGGCGCCATCCAGCACCTGGCCGGGATGAAGGACTCCAAGACCATCGTCGCCATCAACAAGGACCCGGACGCCCCGATCTTCCAGGTCGCGGACTACGGCCTGGTCGGCGACTACAAGACCGTCGTGCCGGAACTGATGGCCGCCCTGGGCTGAGGCTCGAATGAGGCTGCCAGGCGGTGGGCAGGCGGTCGTTCCGGAGGGAAAGATCGAAGCCTACTGCCTGTCGGCGGACCACCCGGAAGGCCGACACAAGGCCCGGGTCTTCGCGTCCGCCCTGGGTCTGACCCGGGCGGACGCCCCCTATCTGAAACGCCGGCTTCTGGAAGCGGCCAGGGAGGCCGAGGCCGAGCCGGTCGGGACGACGCCGTTCGGGACTCTGTACCGGGTCCGCTTCATGCTAGAGTTCCGCGGTCGCACGGCGCTGATCCGCAGCGGCTGGATCGTAGGATCGGACGGGGTTCCCCGTCTGACGACCGCGATGGTGGAGTGACGACCATGATTAAGGAACTCGACGTCGTGGCCCTTCTGGCCGATCTTCCGGATCTGGGCCTGAAGAAGGGCGAGCGCGGCACGGTCGTGATGATGTTCGACCCGGCCTGCTTCCTGGCGGAGTTCGCCGACGAGAGAGGCGTGGAACGGGCGACCCCGACCCTGAGCGCCGAAGATGTCGAAGTGGTCTGGCGCGCCGCCGATCATCGCGCCCCGGATCGACGCGCCGCCGGTTGATCCCCTGTCCCGACTTCCGATCAAGCTACAGCCCGGCGCCTCCGGCGACCGGATCGACGGCTGGGACGCAGATCCCGAAGGCCGGCCCGTGCTGAAGGTGCGGGTGCGCGCCCGGCCCGTGGACGGCGAGGCCAACGCCGCCCTGGTGAAATTCCTGGCCAAGGCCCTGGGGGTGTCGCGGTCCTCGGTCGTGCTGGAGCGGGGCGGGCAGTCGCGGCTGAAAATGGTCTCCGTCGAGGGGCTGGACGAGGCGGGGCTGAAGGCGCGGATCGACGCGGCCACAGGCGAGGCGGGCTGAACCGCCCGGAGCCGCCCGGAGCAGCCCAACCGCCCCGAACCGCATCGCCGCCGGGTCGGGGGACGGCGACTGTCACAGGTTCGCGGTAGACAGGCCGGGGCGGTTCGGGGGACGCGGGCGGCCTTGTCTGATTTGCTGGACCGACGCCCATGACCCCTGTCTCCCTCCGCCTGGTTTCCGCCCTCGCGCTTGCGATCGGTCTTTGCGCCTCGGGGGGCGCCTCGGCCCAGACGGCCCAGGCGGCGGCCCGTCCGCCGGTCGAACAGAGCCAGAGCCAGGGCCGGGCGAAGAATGTGATCCTGTTCCTGGCGGACGCCGGGGGCGTGGCCTCGGTCCATGCGGCCAGCGTGATGGCCTATGGCGAGCCGCTGAAGCTCCATATCCAGCAATGGCCGAACCTGGGGCTGAGCGAGACCTCGCCGGTCGACGCCTTCGTGTCGGATTCGGCCAACGGCATGAGCGCCATCGTGACCGGGGTGAAGACCCACAATGGGGTGATCAGCCAGGGGCCGGACGGCGAACGCGGCCGGCGCGACGGGACCCCGACGAAGACGGTGCTGGAATACGCCGAGGAGCACGGCCTGCTGACCGGGGTGGTGACCGACCGTCCGATCACCGACGCGACCCCGGCCGCGACCTACGCCCATTCGAACGACCGCGGCAAATGGGGCGAGATCTTCCCCCAGGCCTTTTCGCCGCGCTTCGGCGACGGGGTGGATGTGCTGATCGGCTCGGGCCGGACGGAGATCGCCGAACAGATGGCGGCGAACGGCGTCAGCTACGACAGCCTGGCCCAGGCGCACGACCGGCCGATCTATGCGACGCTGGAGGCGGCGCCGGCGGGGAACCGGCGGCCCGTGGTCGTGGCCGAAGAGATCGACGTGCGGGCGGCGACCCTGAGGGCGCTGGACCTGCTGCAGGCCGGGGACAAGGGCTATCTGCTGGTGGTGGAATGGGACGCCCACACCGACGATCCCCGCGAAGGCCTGCAGAACATCGCCGACCTGGACCGGCTGATCGCCGAGGTGCAGTCGCGCGTCGATCTGGACGACACCCTGATGATCTTCACCGCTGACCACTCTTTCGGCCTGCAGATCGACGGCGGGCGTCGCGGCCAGCCCCTGCTGGAAGGCTATGAGGCCTGGAAGGCGCGGGACGGCGACGAGCGCGTGGTGCGGCTGGAGAATGTCATGGTCAACCGCACCCATACGGCCGAGGAGGTTCCGGCCCTGGCCATCGGCGTCGGCGCCGAACGGGTGCGGGGCTATTTCCCCAACACCCATCTGTTCGAGGTGATGATGAAGGCCTTCGGCTGGACGCCCTCGTCCGGCGACTGAGACATTCAAGAGAGGAAGTGGCGCACCCGACAGGATTCGAACCTGTGACCCCTGCCTTCGGAGGGCAGTACTCTATCCAGCTGAGCTACGGGTGCGCATGCGGCGTGACGCCGAAAGGGCCGCTTACAGCAAGCGGCGGGCGGCCTCAATCCCGAATAAGCGGATGACGGTCGGATGACTGTCTTCCAACCGCCGTCGCCGGGCGTCCCCGGCCTCAAGCAGCACGAAGCGCGGTAGGCCCAAAAGAAAGGGCGCTTGCGCCCTATTGCGCGGTCATGCCGCCGTCGATCTTGAACTCGGACCCCGTGACGAACTTCGACTCGTCGGAGGCGAGATAGAGGACGCAGTACGCCACGTCGTCGGGTTCGCCGATCCGCTTCAGCGGGATGCCGCGGGTCAGGCGTTCGTGGGCCTTGGCCTCGTCGCCGCCGGCCAGGGCGATGAAGGGATCCAGGATCGGGGTCTTGATGAAGACCGGGTGGACCGAGTTGCAGCGCACGTTCCAGTCGGCCTTGGCGGCCTCGAGCGCCAGGGTCTTGGTGTACATCCAGACGGCGGCCTTGGTGGCGTTGTAGGCGCCCATGCCGGGGGCGGCGACCAGGCCGGCGATGGACGAGATATTGACGATCGAGGCCGGGGCGGCGGCGCGCAGGTGCGGCATGGCGTGTTTGGCGCCCAGCATGATCGAACGCAGATTGATCTCGTACTGACGCTGCCAGTTGTCGACCGTGTCCTGTTCGACGAAGGCCAGGGGGCCGCCGACGCCGGCGTTGTTGACCAGGACCGACAGGCCGCCCAGGTCGGCGACGGCGGCGGCGATGACCCGTTCCCAGTCGGCTTCGCTGGCCACGTCGTGGGCGTAGGCGAAGGCGGCGCCGGGGATTTCGGCGTTGATCCGCTTGGCCAGGGCGGCGACGCGGCCGCCGTCGATGTCGGTCAGGGCCAGGCGGGCGCCCTCGCGGGCCATCATGGCGGCCATGGCCTCGCCCAGGCCGCCGGCGGCGCCGGTGATCAGGACGGTCTTGCCGGCGACGCGGCCGGGGCGGGCGGAGGAAGCGGCGCTCACGAGATCGCTCCCATGTCGGCGGCGGCGCGGTCGATGAACCGGGCCAGGGTCACGTCCCTGTCGGTGACGCCGTCGGCGTCATGGGTGGTCAGCAACACCTCGACCCGGTCATAGACGTTCGACCATTCCGGATGGTGATCCATCTTGTCGGCCATCAGGGCGACGCGGGTCATGAAGCCGAAGGCGGCGTTGAAATCGGCGAACTTGAGACTGCGCGAAATGGCCGCCCGGTCGCCGTCATGGGGGCGCCAGGCGGGCAGGGTCTTCAGGGTTTCCGCAACGTCAAGGCGAGTGTCGGTCATGGGCTTTCCTCTTTTCTTCCGGCGTAAGGCGCCCGGCGGATCGCGGCAAGCGTGCGCAAGCGTCTCCGACGGTCGCGGAACGCATGAGCAAGCTCTGGCGTTATCGGACGTCGCGAAAGCGTCGCCGTTTCTGGCGCGGAGGAAGTGGATATGGACAATCTGTGGCTCGCCGCTCTGGACGCGGCCGACCGGAAGCGGATCGAACCTCATCTGAGCGAGCACCAGATCGCGCGCGGCCAGATGCTGTACGACGCCGGCGCGGCGGTCGATCAGGTCTGGTTCCCGCTGAAGGGGGTGGTGTCGCTGATGACCGTCCTGCCGGACGACAAGATGGTGGAGACCGCCGCCATCGGGCGCGAGGGCCTGGTGGGGGTGACCTGCGGCCCGTTCAACGCCCGCGCCGCCAGCCGCGCCATCTCCCAGCGCGACGGCGTGGCCGTCTGTTGTTCGGCCGAGGTGTTCGGCGAGGCGCTGGATGAGAGCGAAGGCCTGCGCCAGGCCCTGTCGCGTTTCACCGAAGGCCTGATGGCCCAGGTGCAGCAGGCCGCCGCCTGCAACGCCCAGCACCGGCTGGACGAGCGGCTGGCGCGCTGGCTGCTGACCCTGCACGACCGGGCCGAGGACGACCGGATCGACCTGACCCAGGCCGACATCGCCGGCATGCTGGGCGTGCGCCGCGCCACGGTCTCCGAGGTCGGGACCGTGCTGGAGGGCAAGGACCTGATCCAGCGGGGCCGGGGCTGGGTCCGGGTGCTGGACCGTGACGGGCTGGAGGAAGCGTCGTGCGGCTGTTACGGCCTGATGCGCGAGGTGATGAAGGATCTCGAACTGCCCCAGCCGCAAGCCGGGTCGGAAGCGATGCGATCAGGCTCTAGTGACGCGTGACGGGCGGCCCGCGACGCGCTAGACCGCGCGCATGACCGACGCCTCCTCCCACGGCCCGCATTCGTCGGGCGACCGTTCCTCCTTCGGCTTCCGCGACGTCGATGCGCGCGAGAAGGTCAAGATGGTGCGCGGGGTCTTCGATTCCGTCGCTTCCAGCTATGACGTCATGAATGACCTGATGAGCGTGGGCGTCCACCGCCTCTGGAAGGACGCGGCGGCGGCCAAGCTGAACCCCCGGCCCGGCGAGACCATCCTGGACGTGGCCGGCGGGACCGGCGACATGGCCCGGCGCTATTCCAAGATGGCGCGCGCGGCCCAGGAACGGCGGGGCGGCGAGGACGCCTCGGTGATCGTGCTGGACTATAACGCCGAGATGATCCTGGCCGGGGTGCACAAGGGCGGCGAGCCGGAGATGAGCTGGTCGGTCGGGGATGCGATGAACCTGCCCCTGCCGGACGCCTCGGTCGACGCCTATTCGATCAGTTTCGGCATCCGCAACGTGGCCCATATCGACAAGGCCCTGGCCGAGGCGCGGCGCGTGCTGAAGCCGGGCGGCCGGTTCCTGTGCCTGGAGTTCTCGCGCCCGACGACCGGGCCGATCCGCGCGGCCTATGACGCCTGGTCCTTCCACGCCATTCCGCGCATCGGCGGCTGGGTGGCCAAGGATCGCGACAGCTACCAGTATCTGGTCGAGAGCATCCGCCGCTTCCCGGACCAGGCGGCCTTCAAGGCCCTGATCGAGGACGCCGGCTTCAAGCGCGTGTCGGTGACCAATCTGTCGGGCGGGATCGCCGCCATCCACCACGGGTGGGCGATCTGACCCGGGTCTATCGCACGGCCCCGCCGCCCCCCGCCGCCGTGGCGGTGCAGAACCCGGTCGCGGCCTTTCTGCGCCTGCTGGGCTGGCTGTGGGTTCTGGCGCGTCATGACGCCCTGATCCCGCGCGAGGCCAATCCCCTGCTGCCCGTCTGGGCCCGACCCTTCGCCCGCGCCGTGCAGATGCTGTCCGGCCGCGACGGACGCCAGGGCCGGCCGGGCCAGAGGCTGGGCAAGGCGTTTGAGCACCTGGGGCCGGTGGCGATCAAGCTGGGCCAGGTGCTGGCCACCCGCGCCGACATCTTCGGCCTGCAGTTCGCGCGCGACCTGGGCCGGCTGAAGGACGCCCTGCCGCCCTTCCCGCTGGAAGAGGCGCGGCGCGAGATCGAGAAGTCGCTGGGCCGGCCGGTCGAGAGCCTGTTCACCGACCTGAGCCCGCCGGTCGCCGCCGCCTCCCTGGCCCAGGCGCACCGGGCGACCCTGGCCGACGGCCGGGCCGTGGCGGTCAAGGTGCTGCGGCCGGGGGTCGAGCGCCGCGTCGCCGACGGCCTGGACGCCATGCGGCTGGGCGCCGCCCTGGTGCACCGGCTGGTGCCCCTTTCGCGCCGGCTGGAGCCCCAGGCCTTCGTCGAGACCATCGCCAATTCGATGGATCTGGAGCTGGACATGCGGCTTGAGGCGGCCGCCGCCAGCGAGATGGCCGATGTCATGGCCAAGGACGGCTATATGTCCGCCCCCGCCGTGGTGTGGGACGGGGTGGGCAAGCGGGTGCTGACGCTGGAATGGGCGCAAGGGCTGCCCATGACCGATCCGGCCTTGGTCGATCTGCCCGGCCTGGACGTCGATCTGCTGGCCGACAATGTGGTGCGCGCCTTCCTGGTCCAGGCCCTGGACCACGGGGTGTTCCACGCCGACCTGCACGAGGGCAATCTGTTCGCCAGCGCCCCGGCCCATCTGACGGCCATCGACTTCGGCATCGTCGGGCGGCTGGGTCCGGCCGAGCGGCGCTATCTGGCCGAGATCCTGTGGGGCTTCATCTCGCGGGATTACGACCGGATCGCCCGGGTCCATTTCGAGGCGGGCTATGTGCCGCCGCATCATTCGGTCGAGACCTTCGCCCAGGCCCTGCGCGCCGTGGGCGAGCCGGTGATCGGCCGCGCCGCCAGCCAGGTGTCGATGGGCCGGCTGTTGGGGCAGTTGTTCGAGATCACCGCCCTGTTCGACATGCGGCTGAGGCCCGAGCTGATCCTGCTGCAGAAGACCATGGTCTCGGTCGAGGGGGTGGCCCGCCGGCTTCAACCCGACCACGACCTGTGGAAGGCCGCCCAGCCGGTGGTCGAACGCTGGATTCGCCGCGAGCTGGGCCCCCAGGCCCAGGCGCGCGACGCCCTGTTCGACATGATCGCGGCGGCGCGGGCCATCTCGCGCCTGGTGCAGGAGCCGCCGCGTCCCGCGACGGTGGTCATCGAAAAGTCGGGAACTCCCGCTTGGGTGACGGCTTCAGTCACGGTCGCGGTCATCGCGGCCCTGACGGCCCTGGGCCTTTCGCTCTGGCCCTATCTGTCCTGACCGGAGCCTTCGCATGAAGACGACCCTGATCGCCGTAGCCCTGCTTCTGGCCCCGGCCTCCGCAATCGCCCAATCCGGCGGCGCCGCAGCCGGCGCCGTGCCGAACAGTTTCGACCGGCCGGCCCAGGCGCAATCTCAACCGGCCCTGCCGGCGCCGACCGTTCCCGCCGTTGCGGCGACCGCACCCGACATCGCCCGGTCTGAAGAGGCGCTGCGCGCCGTGATCGCGGCGGCCCAGGGTCCCGGCTTCGACTATTCGGTCTTCACCGACAGCCTGGCGGCCCAGATCCGCCAGCAGGCGGATCAGGTCGCGCCGCTGGTCAAGGGCTTCGGCGCGGTCAAGACCGTCGCCTTCGAACGGCCGGAAGGCGAGGCCCATCTGTTCAAGGTGACCTTCGACAACCAGGTCACCGAATGGGTGATCGGCTTCGACGCCGACGACAAGATCGCCGCCCTGCTGTTCCGTCCGGTCGAGAGCTGAGTCCTAGTCCAGCGTCGGCCGGCCGCGTCCCGACTTGATCGAGGCGCGGCTGGTCTTGGCCTTCAGCCGTCGTTCCTTCGAGGCCTTGGTCGGCCGGGTCGGGACGCGGAAGACGGGCTTGATCGAGGCCTCGTCCACCAGGGCCTGCAACCGTTCGACGGCGTCGGCGCGGTTGCGCTCCTGGGTGCGGTGGCGGACGGCGGTGATCAGGATCACCCCCTCCAGCGTCAGCCGACTGCCGGCCAGCTTCATCAGCCGCGCCTTGACCGGCTCGGTCAGGCTGGGGGAGTTCTTCACGTCGAACCGCATCTGGACGGCGGTCGAGACCTTGTTGACGTTCTGGCCGCCCGGTCCGCCGGCGCGGTAGAAGTGGAACTCCAGCTCGTCCTCGGGAATGGTCGTCGTCATGGCTGGCTCGGGGGGGCGACCCGACGCGCCTTGACCACGGCCTGGTCCAGGGCCTGAAGAAACCGCGACCGGTCGGCGGCCGAGAACGGCGGCGGGCCCGAGGTGGCCACCCCCATGGACCGCAGATGCTCGCCCACCATCCGCCCGGCCAGGGCCGAGCCGATGGAGTCCGGGGTGAAGGCCTGTCCGTTCGACTTCAGCGCCTGGGCCCCGGCCTTCAGGCAGCGGTCGGCCAGGGGAATGTCGGCGGTGATCACCACATCGCCCAGGCCCGCCCGTTCGGCGATCCAGTCGTCGGCCACGTCCGGCCCGGCGTCCACCACCACCTGTTCGATCAGGGCCTCGCGCGGCACCTGCATCCAGCCGTTGGAGACCACATAGGTCTTCAGCCCATAGCGCCGCGCGACGCGATAGACCTCCTCCTTCACCGGGCAGGCGTCGGCGTCGATGTAGAGGGCGGTCGGCATGGGCCTGACCTAGCGCGGACGGGGGCGGGTCGTCGAGGGTGGGCTGGGCTTACAGGAAGCTGAAACAGGGCCGAAGGGGTCTAGGCGAGGGTAATCGCTTGTCACTTGGCAAGTTCATTGGAGCCGCTGATCTCAATGATTCTTTCCAGATTCATATGCGGCGTGCCTGCGGAAAAAATGAGTGGAACTGTATGCTCAACTCCGTCGCTGAGCACGACAAGCTCGGAAGCGCCGTAGATGCTGCGTCTGAGCCAAAAATGGGCCGAGTCAAAATTCAAAGGCTTCCGAAAATACGGGCTTGAGAGAATTGACCCCGATATCGACAATAATGCGCCTCGATGGCGCAAAATCTTGGCGAAAGCTAAAATCGAAATTGGCGCCGCCACCAAGGCCGCAAGCGCGGCGATAGGCCATCGATGTGCTGACCTGCTGCCCGAAGCGAGGAACTCGCTGATGGAGCCTGCGGTCCAAAAAGGCTCGATCCAGACTAACCCGATGGCCAACCACACGACGCCATATAAGCCCCAAAACTTCAAAGGCGACGCCCTCAAAATTGTACGGCGGGTTTGTAGTTTCATACCGTAGTTTGGCCCGGGCGGCTGTCCGGTGCAATGTCGAGAAGCGACGATCCGTTACGGGTCGATTGGCGAAGTCGGCGTCTGATCGGAAAGCAGACCTGGGCGGATATTCTTGTCTCCTCCCCGCCTCGCGGGGAGGGGGACCGCGAAGCGGTGGAGGGGCTCTGGACGCCGCAAAGGCGCCGGTCTTGCGGACACACCCCCTCCGTCACGGCGCGGAAGACGCGCCGCGCTGCGTCCCCCAGAGGGGGAGGAGATGGGTGTGGGCGGGCGGCAGGTCGGGGGCTGGGCTCAGCTTGGGTTGGCCATGAAGAGGGCCAGGCCGATGCTGTTCCAGACGGCGTGCGACAGGGTCGGCAGGGCGTAGGCGCGAAGCCGTCCCAGCCGTCGCGACCAACCCCAGGCGGCGTAGGCCATCACGGCGAAGGCGGCCGCCTGGCCGAGCGAGCCGGGGCTCATGCCGTGCAACAGCCAGGCGAGCGCCGCAATGATCGCGATGATGAAGGCCAGCCCGAGGCTGGGGGCGTCGTCGCGGGCGCGCCGGACCGCCCAGACGACCAGCGGCGTCTCGATCACCGCAGGCAGAAACACGGCCAGGAGAAACCCATAGGCGAACCGCGAGACCGTATCCTGGGCGGCGACCATGGCGTCCGGCGCGCCGGGGCCGGCGGTGAAACTGCCGACGACCATATTGGCCGCCGCTCGGATGAGCAGGGATAGGGCGAACAGGCCTGCGCCCAGGAGTACGGCCTGTAGCCAGGGGTTTCGGAATATCGGCATGCGTGGCCGGTTTGAATCTAGCGTCTGTCGCCTAGGCGCTGCCGCCGACGTATGTATTCGATGGTCCAGGCGAGCGTCGAAACGGCCACGACGACCAGGGCGAACAGGCCGGGGCGTCCGCCCCATTCAGCCGGAAAACTGGTCCGGAAAGTCCCTATTAGGAAGGTGGCGAGGGCCGCCCACAAGGCAAGGCTCAGTTTCGACATCGTCTGCCCTCCCGCAGTCGTCAGCGCACCATTTGGACCCAGATCGCAGCGGTCCGCAAGAGGCGCCGGTCGTGCGGACGCGCCCCCTCCGTCTCGGCGCTATGCGCCGATCCACCTCCCCCAGAGGGGGAGGAGACAGGTTGGGGATGGGGCTTGACCCCGGCCGGGGCGGGTTTGAGAAGTGGGGGCGGTCGGGCGATTGCGGCCGGCGCGGCGAAGGGTCTGGATGCGATGACACACGACGGGCTCTCGGACCGGTTCGGGCTTCAGCACGCGGCCTCGCGGGCGGAGGGGGGGCCGTCGGCCCAGGTGCGGCGCGGGCGGCTGGCGGCGCTGAAGGCCCTGGTGCTGGAGCGGCGCGAGGCCTTTGCGCGGGCCATAGATGCGGATTTCGGGGCGCGGTCGGCGATGGAGACGGGGCTGTTGGAGGTCACGCCCCTGATCCGCAGCCTGGACCATGCGCGGGGGCGTCTAGGGCGATGGATGCGCGATGAGCGGCGGCCGGTGGACCTGATGTTCCAGCCGTCGCGGGCCTGGATCCGGCATGAGCCCCTGGGCGTGGTCGGGGTGATCGCGCCGTGGAACTATCCCCTGTTGCTGGCCTTGGGGCCGACGGTGGACGCCCTGGCGGCGGGCAATCGGGTGATGATCAAGCCGTCCGAACTGACGCCCGCCTTCGGCGCCCTGCTGGAGGCCGCCGTGGCCGAGCGGTTCGATCCGGCGGTGCTGACTGTGGTCAACGGCGGGGTGGACACGGCCCAGGCCTTTTCGCGTCTGGCCTTCGACCATCTGGTCTTCACCGGATCGACGCGGGTAGGGCGCGAGGTGATGCGGGCGGCGGCGGACAATCTGACCCCGGTGACGCTGGAGCTGGGCGGCAAGTCGCCGGCGGTGGTGGCTCCCGACTATCCGCTGGACAAGGCGGCGCGGTCGATCGCCTTCGGCAAATTCCTGAACGCGGGCCAGACCTGTATCGCCCCCGACTACGCCCTGGTCCCGGCCGGTCAGGTCCGGGTCTTCGCCGAGACGGTTCTGGAGCAGGCGCGGCGGGCCTATCCGGCCCTTCAGGACAACCCCGACTACAGCGGCGTGATCAGCGAACGCCATCGGGTCCGGCTGCGCGAGGCGGTGGCGGCGGCGCGGGCGGCGGGGGCCGTGGTGCTGGAACACCCCGATGCGGGCGAGGGGGACAACGGCAAGGTCGCCCCGACCCTGGTGCTGAACCCGCCGACCGACGGCCTGCTGATGCAGGAGGAGATCTTCGGCCCGGTCCTGCCGGTGGTGGGCTATGAGAGCCTGAACCAGGCCCTGGCCTTCGTGGCCGCCCGGCCCCGGCCCCTGGCCCTGTACGGCTTCACGAACCAGGCGCGGACGCGGGACCGGATCCTGGGCTCCGGCCTGTCGGGCGGCGTGACCCTGAACGGCACCATGCTCCATATCGCCCAGAACGACCTGCCGTTCGGCGGGGTCGGCCCCAGCGGCCTGGGCGCCTATCACGGTCCTGAGGGCTTCAAACGCTTCAGCCATGCGCGGGCGGTCTATGACGTCGGGCCGGTGAACGCCTTCGAACGGCTGGGGCCGCCGTGGGGCGGGGCGGCGGGCCGGCTGGCGCGCACGGCCCTGCGGTTTCTGGCCCGGTAGGCGGAGACGAAAAAGGGCGGGCCCCTGCGGTCCCGCCCCTTCCCCTTGGGTCTTTAGGACGCCGTCAGTTGCGATAGGCCGGCGGCATCGGCGTCTGTTGACGATAACGGTCGCGCAGCAGCAGGGCGCGGCTGATCAACGGTTGTTCGACCCCGTCGATGAAGACGGCCGAGGGCTGGCTGAGCGGCTCCAGCGGATCGCCGGACCAGACCACGACGTCGGCGGCGGCGCCCGGCGCGATCTGGCCGAACTGTCCGGCCATGCCGAAGATCTTGGCCGGGTTGACCGTCAGGGCGGCGATGGCGGCGCCGTAGGGCAGGCCGTGCGAGACGGCGTTTCCGGCGTTGTAGCGGGCCTCGCGGGCGCGGTGGGTCGAACCCTCGTTGCCCTTGATGGCGATGACGACGCCGGCCGCGTTCAGGGCCGCCGCATTCTCCATCCGCGCCGCCCGCATCTCGAAATCGCTGGGCAGGTTGGAGATGGGGTTCAGCAACACGGGCACGCCCGCCGCCGCGATGTCGCCGGCGACCAGCCAGCCCTCTTCGGCGCCGTCCAGGATCAGCCTGATCCCTTCCTCGCGCGCCAGACGCAGCACCTGCTGGATGTCCGACGCCCGGTGGACGCTGACGATCAGGGGCATGGAGCCGTTGGCGACCGGGATCAGAGCTTCCAGATCCGCGCGCGACAGGCTGAGGTCGCGCAGGCCCGCCCGCTCATAGGCGGACTTGTTGCGGGCGTAGAGGCGGACCTCGGCCAAGGTCTCCTTGAACAGGACGAACTGGGCGCCGCGGGCGCCGCCGGCGATGTCGGCGCCGGCCTCGCCGAACGGGGCGACCATGGCCACGCGCGGCTTGACCAGGATGTCGGCGTCCTGACCCAGGTCGATAATGGCCGCCTGGCCCGCGAACAGACCCGGCGTCTGATAGCCGCCGTCGCCGGCGCCGGCCGTCTCGTCCTCATGCACATGGCCGCCGGAGGAGCCGGGGTGCTGGGGCACGACCACGGCGCGGGTGATGCCGCCCAGTCGCGCCACCGGCAGGGTGAAGGACCAGGGGTCCAGGCCGTAGGAGATGTCGAAGGCGGCGCTGAGGGTGTTGGCGCTGTTGCGCAGTTCGTTGGTGCCGCCGACGGCGCCGACCTCGGTCCCGGCCAGGCCGGAATCGACGGCGACGAAGCCGGGGGCGACCACCTTGCCGGTCGCGTCGATGACACGGGCGCCGGACGGGGCGGCGGCCGTTCCGACCGAGACGATCTTGCCGTCGCGGATCACGACCGTGCCGCCCTCGATGACCGAGGTCCCGGTCAGGACGCGCCCGCCGACGATGGCGACGGTGTCCTGGGCCAGGGCCGGGGCGGCGAGAGACAGGGCGGCCACGGCGCCCGCGAGGATGTGGGACAGACGCATCAGCGGGCTCCTTCGGCGACGTTGGCGGCGGTCAGGCCATAGCCCGGCTGGCCCAGCTCGAAGTCGCTGGTCGGCTGATAGGCGGGGTTGGTCCGGTCGAAGGTCAGGGCGCCGTCGATGAAGACCTGATCGGCGCGGGCGTAGATCGAGAAGGGATCGGCGCTCCAGATCACCACATCGGCGCGCTTGCCGGCCTCCAGCGAGCCGGTCTGGTCGGCGATGCCGATGGCCTTGGCGGCGTTGGAGGTGATCCAGCCGATGGCGTGTTCTTCCGAGATGTTCAGTCCGGCGCGACGACCGGCCGACAGGGCGGCGGCGGCCTCCTGATTCAACCGTTGAGTCAGTTCGGCGTCGTCGGAGTGGATGACGGCGCACGAGCCCTGTTGCGCATCCACCAGGGCGGCGTTCTCCTCGATGGCGTCCAGCGCCTCCATCTTGAAGCCCCACCAGCCGGTCCACATGGCCGCGCAGATGCCGTTCTGGGCCAGTTGCGGGGCCAGCTTGTAGGCCTCGGTGGCGTGGTGGAAGGTGGTGATCCGGTAGCCGAACTCCTTGGCCATATCGATCATCATGGCCATCTCGTCGGCGCGGTAGCAGTGGTTCTGGATCAGGATCGACCCGTCCAGCACCCCGACCAGGGTCTCGTTCTGCAGGTTGCGGGTCGGGGCCGCGCCCTCGCCGGTCTCGCGCCACTTGTCCCACTTGGCCTTGTAGTCGCGCGCGGCGATGAAGGCGGCGCGGTAGCCGGCCATATTGCCCATGCCGGTGGCCGGGCTCTGGTTGCGCGAGCCATAGACGCGCGAGGGGTTCTCGCCGCAGGCCATCTTGATCGTATAGGGGGCGTCCGGGAACTTCATGCCCTGCATGGTGATCGAGGGCGTGTTGCGGATGGTCACGCCGCGGCCGCCGAACAGATTGGCCGAGCCGGGCAGGATGTGAAGCGTGGTGACGCCGCCGGCGCGGGCGGTGTTGAAGCCCGGATCCTGGGGCCACAGCGAATGTTCGGCCCAGACCTGGGCGGTGTTCGGGCTGGTCGCCTCATTGCCGTCGCTCATGCCCTGCACCCCGGGCGACGGATAGACGCCCAGGTGGCTGTGGACGTCGATGATCCCGGGAGTGACATAGCGGCCGCGCGCCTCGATGACGCGATAGCCGGCGGGGACAAGGGTCGAGGCGTCGCCGACGGCGGCGATCCTGCCGTCGGTGACCACGACCACGCCGTTTTCGATCCTGCGGTCCGCGCCCGTCAGGACAGTCGCGCCGACCACGGCGAAATTCTCGCGCGGCAAGGGTTGATAGGTGGACGGATAGGGGTTCAGCGTGGTCGCCGGATCCAGGCCGGCGGCCAGGGTCTTGTCCTTGGACGGCGCCGCCGTTTCCGATTCCGCGCCCGTGGTGGCGCAGGCCGACAGGCCCAGCACAGCGCAGCCCATGGCCGCGAGGCTGACGCCCCGCAGATGATGTCCGATCATCAGATCCCCTTTTCCCGACGACACGCCAGCCCGACGTGTCTTGCGACCGTCATAGGAGGGTCATCCGGCGGAGGCGTCAAAAGATTTCGATGTTCTTTGAGTGGTGCGGTACGATCATCACCTCCCGTTCGCGAAGGCGAATGGGGAGGACAGACCGCGCAGCGGTCAGGAGGGGGCGAGACGGTGGCTGACGGGAGCTTCATGCGGTGGATGGCCGGGGGCGGGTGAAGGCGCGACAAGACGCGGGATAGGACGGAGTCGCCCCCTCCTGGTCGCTGGCGCGACCGGTCCTCCCCATTCGCCTTCGCGAACGGGGAGGTGAGACTCTCTGGACGCTCCGGCCTGGGACCGGTAACGGCACGCGCATGAACGACGACGAAAACCCCCATCTCGACCGGCCGCTGCGGTCGTTCGGCCGGATCAAGGCGCGGCCGATCAAGCCGCGACAGGCGGCGCTGATGGACAGCCTGCTGCCTCAGATCGCCGTGCCCGATCCCAAGGCCGGTCCGCTGGACCCGAAGGCGATGATGCCCGAGGCGGTCGAGGTCTGGCTGGAGATCGGGTTCGGCGGCGGGGAGCATATGGCGGCCCAGGCGGCGACGCGGCCCGACGCCCTGGTGATCGGCTGCGAGCCCTTCCTGAACGGGGTGGCCTCCGCCCTGCGCCATGTCGAGGAAGGCGGGCTGAAGAATGTGCGCATCCACGCCGACGACGCGCGCGACCTGGTCGACGCCCTGCCGGACGCCTCGGTCGACCGGGTGCTGATCCTGTTCCCCGACCCCTGGCACAAGGCGCGGCACAACAAGCGCCGCCTGTTGCAGGACGAGACGGCCCAGGCCTTCGCCCGCATCCTGAAGCCCGGCGGGACGCTGCGGTTCGTGACCGACTGGCGCGACTACGCCGAATGGACGCTGGAGCGGCTGGAGCGGACGCCCGGGCTGGAGCGGATCGGCGCGCCGGATCAGGACTGGTTCGTTCCTCCGGCGGACCACGTCGTCACCCGTTATGAAGAGAAGCGGCTGGGGGATACGGCGCCGATTTTCCTGGAATACCGCAAGAAATCCTGACCTTACGGCATACGCATTTTTACTTATTCGGCTTATAGACGGGTGTTTAACGAACTTTGTTAGGGATGGTCTCAAATAGTATTGGGGGATGGGACCATGAAGACGCTGACGATCGGCGGGCGGATCAATCTCCTCGCTCTTGTGACCATGGCGGGCCTGTTGCTCGTGACCGGTCTTTCCCTGATGCGGCTGGATGCGGTGATGCGCGACGAGATCGCCGACCGCACGAAGAAGGGCGTCGAGATCGCCCACAGCGTGGTCGCCTATTATCAGGGCGAGGAGGCGGCCGGCCGGTTGACGCGCGATCAGGCCCAGACCGCCGCCAAGGCCGCTGTCGGGGCCATGCGTTACGGCGCCGACGACTATTTCTGGATCAACGACATGCATCCCACCATGGTGATGCACCCGATGAAGCCGGCGCTGAACGGCAAGGACGTGAGCGAGAACAAGGACGCCGACGGCGTGCTGATGTTCAAGGAATTCGTCGCCGTGGTTCAGAAGGACGGCGAGGGCTTCGTCAACTATCAGTGGGCCAAGCCGAACCAGGACGGGGCCTCGCCCAAGATCTCCTATGTGAAGGGCTTCGCCCCCTGGGGCTGGGTGATCGGCTCGGGCGTCTATACCGACCAGATCGCGGCGGCCGTGGGCAAGGCGGCCCTGGCCCTGGGCTCCATGGCCTTGCTGGTGCTGCTGGCGGTCGGGGCGACGGGCTGGTTCATCGGCCGGTCCGTGTCGGCCCCGGTGGTGGCGCTGGAGCGGCGCATGCGCGGCCTGGCCGAGGGCGACAAGACCTCTGACATTCCCGGCGTCAAGCGCGGCGACGAGATCGGCAAGATGGCCTCGGCCCTGGCGATCTTCCGAGACGCCGCCATCGAAAAGGACCGGCTGGAGGCCGAGACCCTGTCGCAACGCTCGATGAGCGAACAGGAGCGCGCCGCGCGCGAGGCCGAGAAGGCGCGCGAGGCCGAGGCCGACCGCGTCGCCATCGCAGCCCTGGGGAAGGGGCTCTCGGCCATGGCCGACGGCGACCTGACCTATCGGATCGAGGCCGAGTTCGCGCCCAAGGCGGCGCAGTTGAAGTCGGACTTCAACGCCGCCATCGCCCAGCTGCAGCAGGCCGTCGCGGTGGTGGTGGCCAATATCGCCGGCATCCGCTCGGGCGCCGGCGAGATCTCGCAGGCCGCCGACGACCTGTCGCGCCGCACCGAACAGCAGGCGGCGGGGCTGGAAGAGACGGCGGCGGCCCTGGATGAAATCACGGCCACGGTCAACAAGACCGCCTCGGGCGCCCGCCAGGCTTCCGACGTGGTTCAGGCGGCCAAGGGCGACGCCGAGACCTCGGGCGTCATCGTCCGCGACGCCGTCTCGGCCATGCAGGCCATCGAGGGCTCCTCCGAACAGATCAGCCAGATCATCGGCGTCATCGACGAGATCGCCTTCCAGACCAATCTGCTGGCCCTGAACGCCGGCGTGGAAGCGGCGCGCGCCGGCGAAGCCGGTCGCGGCTTTGCGGTCGTGGCCTCCGAAGTCCGGGCCCTGGCCCAGCGGTCGGCCGAGGCGGCGAAAGAAATCAAGACCCTGATCTCGACCTCGACCCACCAGGTCGGTTCGGGCGTGAAACTGGTCGGTCAGACCGGCGAGGCCCTGCAGCGGATCGTGGATCGGGTGGCCGAGATCGACGGCCTGGTGTCGGAAATCGCCGCCTCGGCCCAGGAACAGGCCATCGGCCTGGCCGAGGTCAATACGGCCGTGAACCAGATGGACCAGGTGACGCAGCAAAACGCCGCGATGGTCGAACAGTCGACCGCCGCCAGCCATTCGCTGTCGCAGGAAGCCCAGTCTCTGCAAGCCTCGGTGGCCCAGTTCAAGGTCGGGACGAGCGGCGCCACGCCGGTCGCCGCGCCGACGCCGGCCCGCGCGGCGCCGGCCCGCCAATTGGTTCAGGCGCTGAAGACCGTCGGTCGCGGCGGCGCGGCGCCCAAGCCTCAGGCCGAGTCCGAAGGTTGGGAAGAGTTCTGACGTCGTAGGCGCAGGCCGCCGCTGAGGGAGCGGCGGTATATGTAGTTTGCCCTAACGCCCCGTTTACGATTCGTCCCGATCCGGGACGCCACAGTCGCACAGGTTTCAGGTTTCACCCCTGTGTCGCTTCTGGGGACTGGAGTGTCCGTTCTTCCGGGGCCGCAAGCCCAGCGGAGCGCCTGAAGCCAGGGTTCAAGACCCTTGAATCCTGTCCGTGCTTTGGCGCCTGGAGATGGCCTTGAACAAGATCCTGTCCGATACGAAGATCGCCGTGAAGATCATCGTGCCCCTGATCCTGCTGGCCCTGGTGGGGCTGGGGGGCGCCGCCTACAGCGCCTGGACGATGAAGAAGATCGACGCCGACTACAGCCGGCTGGTCGATGTGGAGAACGTCGCCCTGGTGAGGATGATCCGGGTCAACCGGACCCTTCAGGGCCTCGGCTACGACACCTATAAGGTTTTCGTCTATGACGGCGCCTCGGCCGAGGCGCGTCAGGCGGCCGATCAGGCGAAGGAAAAAATCGAGGCGATCGAGACCTTGCTGCAAGAGGCGGAAGCCACTGCGCCGCACTGGAAAGACGAGATGGAGGCTTTCCACGGCTCCCTGAACGAAGTCCGCACCCTGGCCGCGCGGTCCGTCGAGCTCGGCCTGGCCAATGACGCGGTGGCGGGGCGTCCCGTGCTGACCGAGATGGACGCCAGGATGGCGGATCTGATCCCGAAATTGACCGCCTTCACCAACGCCAAGGTCGAACTGACCGCCGAGGAATCGGCGCGGGCGTCGCAAAAGGTCGATGCGGCGGCGCTGACCACCCTGATCGCCATCGCGGTGGCGACCATCGCCGCCCTGGCCGCCGGCCTTGTCGTGGCGCGGTCCATCGTCGGCGCCCTGTCGGGCATGGGCGACCGGATGGGGCGGCTGTCGGCCGGCGACACCACGATCGACGTGCCCCACGCCCAACGCAAGGACGAACTGGGCAAGATGGGCGTCGCCCTGATCGCCTTCCGCGACGCCGCCATCGAGAAGATGCAGCTGGAGGCCGAGGGCGCGGCCCTGCGCAACCAGTCGGACGAGGAGCGGGCCCGCAACCAGCGCGCGGCGGACGCCCTGGCCCGCGAACAGGCGACCGTGGTCGCGGCCCTGGGCGAAGGCCTGGAACACCTGACGCGCGGCGACCTGACCTACAGCATCACTCATGATTTCCCCGGCGACTACGCCAAGCTGAAGACCGACTTCAACACCGCCATCGCCCAGCTGCAGCAGGCCATGGGCGTGGTCCTGGGCAATGTGGCCGGAATCCGCTCGGGCGCCGGCGAGATTTCGCAGGCCGCCGACGACCTGTCGCGTCGCACCGAACAGCAGGCGGCTTCGCTGGAGGAAACCGCCGCCGCTCTGGACGAGATCACGGCCACGGTGAACAAGACCGCCTCGGGCGCGCGCCAGGCCTCGGACGTGGTCCAGTCGGCCAAGGGCGACGCCGAAACCTCGGGCGTCATCGTCCGCGACGCCGTCTCGGCCATGCACGCGATCGAGGGGTCTTCGGCGCAGATCAACCAGATCATCGGCGTCATCGACGAAATCGCCTTCCAGACCAATCTGCTGGCCCTGAACGCCGGGGTCGAGGCGGCCCGCGCGGGCGAGGCCGGTCGCGGCTTTGCGGTGGTGGCGTCGGAAGTGCGGGCCCTGGCCCAGCGTTCGGCCGAGGCGGCCAAGGAGATCAAGACCCTGATCTCGGCCTCGACCCATCAGGTCGGTTCGGGCGTGAAACTGGTCGGTCAGACCGGCGAGGCCCTGCAACGGATCGTGGACCGGGTGGCCGAGATCGACGGCCTGGTGTCGGAGATCGCGGCCTCGGCCCAGGAGCAGGCCGTCGGCCTGGCCCAGGTCAATACCGCCGTGAACCAGATGGACCAGGTCACCCAGCAGAACGCCGCCATGGTCGAGCAGTCGACCGCCGCCAGCCATTCGCTGGCCCAGGAGGCCGAGACCCTGCAGGCCTCGGTGGCCCAGTTCAAGGTCGGCGAAACCGCGTCGGCCCTCGCCCCCGCGCCCGCGCCCCGCGCGGCGTCGAGGCCCGGCGCCCCGGCTCCCGCCCGTTCGAACCATATGGTCGCCGCCCTGAAGACTCTCGGTCGCGGCGGCGCGGCGCTGAAGGTCGAGGCCGCACCCCAGGCCGCACCTGCTTCGGAGGGCTGGGAAGAATTCTAGGGCCGGAAGTGGAACGGGGGCTGGCGCCGCGGCGATGAACCGCCCAGCTATGGCCGCCTCACCAAAGCCCTGGCCGGATCCCTGGAATGACCCTCTCGATCTACGACGTCGCCTCGCCCATCCTCGTGCGCGGCCTGACCAACCTGTCCGGCTTTTTGGAAAGGCCTTGGCGGAGGGGTTTGACGAAGCCGCCCTGATCCAGGCCCGGCTTCACGAGGACATGCGCCCCCTGGCCGCCCAGGTTCAGCTGGCGTCAGACTCGGCCAAGGGCGCCGTGGCGCGGCTGGCCGGCGTCGACAACCCGGCCATGGCCGACACGGAGACGAGTTTCGCGGAATTGAAGGACCGGATCGCCCGCACCCTCGCCTTCATCGAGAGCGTGGACCCCGCCGCCTTCGCCGGGGCCGAGACCCGGCCGGTGACGCTGAAGACGCCCAGCCGCGAGATGAATTTCGACGGCCTGGGCTATCTGACCAGCTTCGTCCTGCCGAACTTCCATTTCCACGTCACGACCGCCTACGCCATCCTGCGCAAGGAAGGCGTGCCGTTGAGCAAGATGGATTATCTGGGGCGGCTGGCCTTGATTTGACTACTCACGAAAGCTCACAGGCCATCTAGGAGAGAAAAGCCATGAGTGGAAAATCACTCGCCACCGATGCGACGCTCGAAACAGTGTGGGGCAGTCTGCGGGCGCCGGACAGCTTTATAGCCGATGTTATGATGTCCATGTCCCGCTTAAGATCTCGTGGCGAAGACGTCGTGGTGAGGATTGGCGTCACAGGTACTGGTTATCAACCCAACTATAGAGTTGAGGATGACCGCCGCGAGGAGCCGAGCGTCGCTTACAACGGCGCAAACCATCAGCCATTTCCAGACGACGAACAGCTCCCGACTCATCAGACATGGAGTTCAAGAACCATGGGATACGGGCAACTGGCGCAGCTTCGGAAAGACCGTCGGGGATAAACGGCACTTTCCTTATCGAGCCGAACCGCCTATATGGCGCTCCACATCGTTAGACCGGCGTCCAACGGCGTCGTTCCAAGCGGCGGCCCGGACGGACCGCCGCTTTTGTTTTGGATATTCGCCGCTTGCGCGCAAGAACCGCCCAGGACCGCCAACTGCTCGAGCTGATCGACCCCATTGCGGAGTCGCTCGGTCTCGAGATCGTGCGCGTCCGCCTGATGACCGGCTCCAAGCGCCAGCGTCTGCAGATCATGGCCGAGCGCCCGTCCGACCACGACATCTCGGTCGAACAATGCGCCAAGCTGAGCCGCGCCGTGTCGGAGGTGTTCGACGCCGCCGACCCCATCGCCGGCGAATATATGCTGGAGGTCTCGTCGCCCGGCATCGACCGGCCCCTGACCCGTCCGCTCGACTTCGACCTGTTCGAGGGCGAGGAGGCGCGGCTGGAGACGGACCGGATGATCGAGGGCAGGAAGCGCTTCAAGGGCGTGCTGGCCGGCTATGAGGACGGCAATGTCCTGATCGACCTGGACGGCGAGGAAGAGACCGCCCTGATCCCCTTCGACTGGTTGAGCGATGCGAAACTGGTCCTGACCGACGCCCTGATGAAACGGGGCGCCGCCATCCGCGCCGCGCGCGGCGAACCTGAAGACGACGGCCTGCCCGAAGGGGAAGCCGCCGAAGACACAACCGACACCACGACCCCTTCTGAGGACAACGCCTGATGGCCGTCACCGGTATTTCCGCCAACCGCCTCGAACTGCTGCAGATCGCCGAGGCCGTGGCCCGCGAAAAGAACATCGAACGCGAAGTCGTCATCGAGGCGATTGAAGAAGCGATCCAGAAGGGCGCCAAGTCGCGTTACGGCGCCCACCACGACATCCGCGCCAAGATCGACCACAAGACCGGCGAACTGGCCCTGACCCGTCACGTCACCATCGTCGAGGACGACTGGCAGCCGGAAGACGAGCTGGAAGAGTTCAACGACAGCGCCATGGTGCGCCTGAAGGACGCCCTGAAGCGCGACCCGGAAGCCGTGGTCGGCAAGGAATATGTCGAGACCCTGCCGCCGTTCGAGTTCGGCCGCGTCCAGACCCAGATGGCCCGCCAGGTCGTGACCGGAAAGGTCCGCGAGGCCGAGCGCGCCAACCAGTATGAAGAGTTCAAGGATCGCGTCGGCGAGATCGTCAACGGCACGGTCAAGCGCGTCGAATACGGCAACACCATCGTCGACCTGGGCCGGGGCGAGGGCGTCATGCGCCGCGACCAGTCCATCCCGCGCGAAGTGTTCAACATCGGCGACCGGATCCGCACCTACATCTACGACGTCCGGCCCGAGGCCAAGGGCCCGCAGGTCATGCTGTCGCGCGCCCATCCGGGGTTCATGGCCAAGCTGTTCGCTCAGGAAGTGCCGGAAGTCTATGACGGCGTGATCGAGATCCGCGCCGCGGCCCGTGACTCGGGCTCGCGCGCCAAGATGGCCGTCCTGTCGAACGACAGCTCGATCGACCCGGTCGGCGCCTGCGTCGGCATGCGCGGCTCGCGCGTTCAGGCGGTCGTCGCCGAACTGCAGGGCGAGAAGATCGACATCATCCAGTGGAACCCGGACGAGCCCACCTTCATCGTCAACGCCCTGGCCCCGGCCGAAGTCTCCAAGGTCGTGCTCGACGAAGAAGCCGGCCGCGTGGAAGTCGTGGTGCCCGACGAACAGCTGTCGCTGGCCATCGGCCGTCGCGGCCAGAACGTGCGCCTGGCCAGCCAGCTGACCGGCTGGCAGATCGACATCATCACCGAGTCCCAGGATTCCGAGCGTCGCCAGCGCGAGTTCAGCGAGCGCACCGGCCTGTTCCAGGAAGCCCTGGATGTGGACGAGGTCATCGCCCAGCTGCTGGTCACCGAAGGCTTCGCCACGATCGAAGACCTGGCCTATGTCGATCCGTATGAAGTCTCGGAGATCGAAGGCTTCGACGAGGAGACCGCCGAGGAGCTGCAGGCCCGCGCCCGCGACTTCCTGGACCGCAAGGCCGCCGAGCTGGACGCCAAGCGCGTCGAACTGGGCGTCGAGGACGGCGTGCTGCAGGTGCCGGGCGTGACCCTGGCCATGGCCGTCGCCCTGGGCGAAGGCGGGGTCAAGACCGTCGAGGACCTGGCAGACCTGGCCACCGACGAGATCCGCGGCGGCTACGAAGTGAAGAACGGCGAACGGGTCAAGGTCCCGGGCGTGCTGGAAAGCTTCAACCTGGCCCAGGAAGACGCCGAAATGCTGATCCTCCAGGCCCGTGTGGCCGCCGGCTGGATCGACGCCTCGGAACTGCCGCAGCCCGCGCCGGAAGAGGAAGAGGAAGAATTCGCCGACGGCGAATACGACCCGGATCAGGTGTTCGGCGACGCGCCGGCTGAAACCGAAGCCGACGCCGACGGTTCAGACGCAACTGCCGACGATGCGGAGGTCCTCGCCGAGGACTCTTCCGAACCGTCGAACGCGTGATGGGAGACCTGGCCACATATGAGCTTGCGCGACGCAACGATTGATCGGGAACGCCGGGACCTCGTCTCTCACGAGGTCATGGACGAATCTCGCCTGATCCGTTTCGTCGCCGGGCCCGATGGCCAGGTGGTTCCCGACCTGGGCAGGAAACTGCCCGGCCGCGGCCTGTGGGTCGAAGCCAGCCGCACGTCGATCGAGACGGCGGTCAAGAAGAACGGCTTCACCCGCGCCGCCAAGATGAAGCTGACCGCCCCGGCCGACCTGGCCGATATCGTCGAACGGCTGCTGTTCCGGCGCTGTCTCGATCAGCTGGGTCTTGCCCGGCGCGAAGGCGTGCTTATCTCTGGCTTCGAAAAGTCCGCCGCCAATCTGCGGGCCGGCAAGGTCGCCTGGGTGATCGAGGCCGCCGACGGCTCGGCCGACGGGCGTGGCAAAATCCTCGCCCTGGCCCGCCATCAGACCGCGAAAGTCTGCGGCGCGTTCACTGTGGACGATTTGAGTTTGGCCCTTGGGCTGGAAAATGCGATACACGCCGTCCTGCTTGCGGGCGGAAGGGCCGAGCGTTGGACCATGGAGGTCGAACGACTGGCTGGATTTCGGCCGCTTCGCCCCGCTCACTGGGATATTCCCAGGGACGGGGACGGATCGGCGGGAGCAACCCCGACTGACCTTGATAAAGGTGGGGCGAGCTGAGGATTTTGGCGGCCGAGGGCCTGTCTCCAAGGGCGGAGACGGGCTCACGGTCGTTCATGTGCATTGAGACGACGGCGGGATTTTCCGCCCCTAGTAAAGCGACCGGATGAGCGACGAAAACGACAAGACCAACCAAGGCCAGGGTTCGGGCCAAGGTGCGAGCCAGGGCAATCAGGGCGGCACGCCGTCCCAGACGGGGCCGCGCGCCCCGCTGAGCCTGAAGCCGCGCGTTGTGGGATCGGTCCCGACCGGGACCGTCAAGCAGAGCTTCAGCCACGGGCGGTCCAAGACGGTGGTGGTCGAGACCAAGCGTCGACCTGGCGCCGGCGGGCCGCAACGCCCGCAGGGCTTCGACGTGGCGCGTCCGCAGCAGTCGTCGTCGCAGAACCGCCCGCAGGGTCAGCGCACGTCGCAACCCGTCGGCGGCGCCCTGTCGCCTGAGGAGCAGGAAGCCCGTCGTCGCGCCATCGCCGTCGCGACCCAGGCCAACGCCGAGCGTGAACGCGCCGCCGTCGCCGAGAAGGCCGCGCGTGAAGCCGCCGAACGCGAACGCGCCGCCGCCACGGAACGCGCCGCCCAGGCGGCGCGCGACGAGGCCGCCGCCGCTCAGGCCGCCGCCGAAGCCGCCCGCGCCCAGGCCGCCAAGCTGACGGCCGCCGCGCCTCAGCCGGCCAAGCCCGCGCCCAAACCCGCTGCGCCCGTCGCCGCAGCCCCGACGCCGGCTCCGGTCGCCCCGACGCCTGCCACGACGCCTGCGCCGACGGCTGCCGCGACCCCGGCGCCCGCCGCTCCGGCCCGTCCGGCGGCTCCGGCCCGTCCGGTGGTCAACTTCGGCCAGCGCGTGCCCAAGCCCGGCAATCCGCAGCGCGCGGCCCCCGAGCGTCCCGCCTTCGGCGGTCGTTCGGCCCGTGAACAGGCGATGGGCGGCGGCGAACGGTCCTATACGGATCGCCCGCAGACCGATCGTCCGCAAGCCGACCGTCCCCAGGGCGCCCGCCCGGGTCCCGGCGGCGCAGGTCGTCCGCAAGGCGCCAAGCCGGCAGAGCCGGTCCGCTATTCGGCCCTGAACCCGCGTCCCGCCCCCGGCGCCGCTCGTCCCGGCGGCTCGCGCACCGGTCCTGGCGGTCGTCCGACCCCCAACGCCCCTCCGGCCCAGGCCGAAGTGGCCCGCCCCAGCCGCGCCCCCGGCGCCGGCTTCGGCCGTCCGGTCGGCCGTGACGATGATCGCGAGAAGCGTTTCTCCGACGCCGGCAAGGCGGTCAGCCGCACCCGCGGCGAGCCGAAGCGCCGCGAAGGCCGCATGACCATCCAGTCCGTGGTCGGCGACGGCGACGCCGCCGAGCGCATGCGCTCGCTGGCCTCGGTCCGCCGCGCCCGCGAACGCGAGAAGGAAAAGCGCAAGGGCGGATCGACCGATGCGCCGAACCGTCCGCGCGAAGTGGTCATCCCTGACATCATCACCGTGCAGGAGCTGTCCAACCGGATGGCCGTGCGCGGCGTCGACATCATCAAGTTCCTGATGAAACAGGGCCTGATGATGAAGATCAACGACGTGATCGACTCCGACACCGCCGAACTGGTGGCCGAAGAGTTCGGCATGGCGGTCAAGCGCGTCTCTGAATCCGACATCGAATTCGGCTTCCTGGGCGACGCCGACGACGCGGAAGCGGCCGATGTCCGCGCCCCCGTCGTGGCCATCATGGGCCACGTCGACCACGGCAAGACCTCGCTGCTGGACGCCCTGCGCACCACCGACGTCGCGGGCGGCGAAGCCGGCGGCATCACCCAGCATATCGGCGCCTATCAGGTGCGCCTGGACGACGGCCAGAAGGTCACCTTCCTGGACACCCCGGGCCACGCCGCCTTCTCGGCCATGCGGGCGCGCGGCGCCAATGTGACCGACATCGTGGTGCTGGTCGTGGCCGCCGACGACGGCGTCATGCCGCAGACCATCGAGGCCATCCAGCACGCCAAGGCGGCCGGCGCCCCGCTGATCGTCGCGGTCAACAAGATGGATAAGCCGGGGGCGACGTCTCAGAAGGTCGTCAACGAACTGCTGCAGCACGAAGTCATCGCCGAAAACCTGGGCGGCGACACCCAGATCATCGAGGTCTCGGCCAAGGAGCGGATGAACCTCGACGGCCTGCTGGAAGCCATCCTGGTCCAGGCCGAGGTCATGGACCTGCGCGCCAACGCCGATCGCTCGGCCGAGGGCGTGGTCATCGAGGCCAAGCTGGACAAGGGCCGCGGCCCCGTCGGCACCGTCCTGGTCAAGCGCGGCACGCTGAAGCGCGGCGACATCGTCGTGGCCGGCGGATCGTGGGGCAAGGTTCGCGCCCTGCTGAACGAACGCAACGAGCAGCTGACCGAAGCCGGTCCGTCCGTCCCGGTCGAGATCCTCGGCCTGGACGAGGCCCCGTCTCCGGGCGACGTCTTCGCCGTGGTGGAATCCGAAGCCCGCGCCCGCGAGCTGACCGAATACCGCCAGCGGGTGAAGCGCGAAAAGGCCCAGGTCTCGGGCGGTTCCGTGTCGCTGGTCGACATGATGTCCCGCCTGCAGTCCAAGAAGGTCTCGGAACTGCCGGTCGTCATCAAGGCGGACGTGCAGGGTTCGGCCGAAGCCATCGTCAGCTCGCTGGACAAGATGAGCACCGACGAGGTGCGCGCCCGCACCGTCTATTCCGGCGCCGGCGGCATCACCGAGAGCGACGTCAACCTGGCCAAGTCGGCCGGCGCGCCGATCCTCGGCTTCAACGTCCGTGCGTCGAAACAGGCGCGTGATCTGGCCGAGCGCGAGGGCGTCGAGATCCGCTACTATTCGATCATCTACGACCTGCTGGACGATATCAAAGGCGTGCTGTCCGGCATGCTGGCGCCGCTGCAACGGGAAACCTTCCTGGGCAACGCCGCCGTGCTGCAGGTGTTCGACATCTCCAAGATCGGCAAGATCGCCGGTTGCCGGGTGTCGGAAGGCGTGGTCCGCAAGGGCGCCCGCGTCCGCATCATCCGCGACGATGTGGTGGTTCTGGAGCTGGGCGTGCTCAACACGCTCAAACGCTTCAAGGACGAGGTCAACGAAGTCACGGCCGGCCAGGAATGCGGCATGCAGTTCCAGGGCTTCCAGGACATCAAGGAAGGCGACTACATCGAGTGCTTCACGGTCGAAGAGATCAAGCGCACCCTGGACTAGTCCGGGGTCGTCAGCACCGACAGAGACAGGCCCGGAACCCAGGTTCCGGGCCTTTTTCTTTGCGTCAGTCCCGCGCATGATGCCAAGCGTGGCGGGAGAGGCCGCGCGGGGATCGGTTCATGGCCAGACCACATCTGTCGTCGGGCGACTTCTTCGGCGCCGCCTCGCGGACGGTCGAGGCCGGGGGATTTCGCGTCGGCCTGTGGATCGCCGACCGTCCGCCCGAGAGCGTCGTGTTTCACGCCCATGACGACGCCCATTTCATCCTGGCGCTCGACGACGGCTATTGCAGCCTGGCGCATGACCCCCTGACGCCCAGGGGCGCCGCCTTCGGCCCCGGCGCCCTGGTGTGGAATCCGCCGGGCGTCGAACATCGCGACTGTTTCACCGAGGCCGGCGGCCGCTTCCTGTCCATCAGTTTCGATCCCCCGAAAAGCGCCGGGCGCGGCGACCCCATGCGGTTGCGCGGCGCCCTGGCCGAAGGCGCGGCGCGACGTCTGATCGGGGTGGCCGGCCGGTTCGCGGCCGGAGACGCGGTCGTGATGGAGGGGCTGACCCTGGATCTGGCGGCGACGGTGCTGACCCCCGGCGACCTGAACGAGGATCCGGCGCCGGAGTGGCTGCTGCGGGCCCATGAGGTTCTGCACGACCTGGCCGATCAGCCGGGGCTGGAGGTGGCGACCGTGGCCCGCATCGTCGGGGTCCACGCCGTCTCGCTGGCGCGTCGCTATCGTCGCCATTTCGGCCGCTCGCCGGCGGCCGCCATTCGCCAGGCGCGGGCCGATCGCGCCGCCGGACGACTGGCGCGGGGCGTGGACCTGGCCGAACTGGCCGCGCTGGGGGGCTATGCCGACCAGAGCCATCTGACCCGCGAGTTCGGGCATATCTACGGCCTGACGCCCGGCCGCTATCGCGCCCTGTTCGCCTGAGCCGGTTTCACCTGTTCAAGACCCGGCGCGCGCATCCTGCCACACCTCGGGTCTCGCCTCTCTCAAGGATTGTCATGCGTTCTCTGCTTGTCGCGGCCCTCGGGCTCGCTCTCGTCTCGTCCCCCGTCGCGGCCGATCCGGCCTGGCCCGTCGCCGCGCCTGAAAGCCAGGGGGTCTCGGCCGAGGGGCTGGCGGCCATGGACGCCGCCGTCCGCGCCGGGACCTTCCAGAAGATCACCAGCGTCCTGATCGCCCGCCACGGCCGGCTGGTGCACGAGGTCTATTTCGATGACGCGGGCCGTGAGAGCCGACGCAACACCCGCTCCGTGACCAAGACCGTCACCGCCATGCTGGTCGGCGCCGCCGTCGCCCGAGGCGACATCGCCAGCGTCGACGCCCCGATCCTGCCCTTCGTCGCCGACCATGGGCCGTTCGACAATCCCGACCCGCGCAAGGCCGCGATCACGGTCGAGGACCTGCTGACCATGAGCTCGCTGCTGGAATGCGACGACGACAATTCCTTCTCGCGCGGCAACGAGGAGCGGATGTATCTGATCGAGGATTGGGTCAAGTTCGCCCTGGACCTGCCGATCCGGGGCTTTCCCGCCTGGATTCCGAAACCGGCGGACCAGCCCTATGGCCGGGCCTTCAGCTATTGCACCGCCGGCGTGACCACCCTGGGCGCCGTGGTCCAGGCGGCGACGGGCGAACCGCTTCAGGCCTTTGCGCGCGACGCCCTGTTCGGCCCGCTGGGGATCGAGGGCGAGCAGTGGCAGACCTCGCCCACGGGTCTGGCCCAGGGCGGCGGCGGCCTGGGCCTGCGCAGCCGCGACCTGCTGACCCTGGGCCAGCTGTTGCTGAACCAGGGCCGTTGGGACGGGCGCCAAGTCCTGCCGGAGGCCTTTGCGAAGGCCATGACCGCCCCGCATTCCACCGTCGATCCCGAACGGGGCGACTATGGCTATCTGGTCTGGCTGCCGACCTATCAGGTCGGGGGAAGGCCGCATCCGGCCTGGGCGATGGCGGGGACCGGCGGCAACAAGGTGGTGATCGTGCCTGACCTCGACGCCGTCGTGGTGGTGACGACCGAGAACTACAATGTCCGCAATCCGCACGGCCTGGCCGACGCCCTGATCGCCGGCCACGCCCTGGCGGCCATGAAATAGTCGGGCGCGCCCTGAAACGACAAAGGCCCGGAACCGCAGTTCCGGGCCTTTCCTTTTTGCGCTCGTCTGCGCCTCAGCGCACCGGCGGCCGGGTGACGCGCGAGGACAGGTTCTGGATCACTTCGCGGGCGTCGAAGGCGTTGGGGTCGCCGGCGGGCTTGGGTCCGCGGCCCATGATGATCTCGGCGTTGGCTTCGTAGCGGTCGATCTGACGCGTGTCGAAGTCGTTGCTCCAGCTGTCCCAGGGGCTCCAGAAACCGCCGCGGTAATAGCGCCAGGACGGACCCCAGTAGGGGCCGTAGAAGCTGTTGTAGCGGCTGTAGAAGGGGTCCGGCGTGGTGACGTAGCGGGTGTCGCGGTCGGTGGCGCGGTTCACGGTGGCGAACCAGTCATAGCCGCTCTCGACCGTCAGTTCGGCCGAACGGAGCAGCAGGGACATCTCGACCTGTTCGCGCGAGGTCACCGAGTTTCCGGCGAAGCTGACGCGATAGCGGTTGTTCTCGACCCGCTGTTCGGCATAGCCGCCGCGTTCGCCGTTGAAGCCGGCGGGTTGATAGGGGGTGGCGGTGGCGCAGGCGGCCAGGGCCAGTCCCGCGACAGCCGTCATCG
The DNA here is from genome assembly GCF_049898245.1 of Brevundimonas sp. TSRC1-1. Classification (NCBI taxonomy): domain Bacteria; kingdom Pseudomonadati; phylum Pseudomonadota; class Alphaproteobacteria; order Caulobacterales; family Caulobacteraceae; genus Brevundimonas; species Brevundimonas sp. TSRC1-1. The sequence continues at coordinate 402,901 of NZ_JAFCXI010000002.1, read as the reverse complement.
CCAGGGCTCTGAGCGCCGGCGTCTTTCTGGATAGGGCTTTCATGAATCGACTCCTTGATCACCCATTCGGGCGCGCTGGCGGCTGAACGGCGCATGAACGGCCATGTTCCCCACCAATCTAGGACGAAGCCGGGCTGCGTCTAGAGCCGCAATACGATCAGTACGGCCGCCGTCAGCAAAAGGACGCCGACGAACAGGCCGAAACCGCGCCGGAACCGGGGTTGCTGCATCCGTTGCGACAAGGCGGCGCCCGACAGGGCGTAGGCGCTCATCGACATCATATCCATGCCGATGACGGCCAGGGCGAACAGGGCCAGCTGCGGCGCGACAGGCCGTTCGACGTCCAGAAACGGCGGCAGGACGGCGGTGAAGAACAGGATGGCCTTGGGATTGGCGATCTGGACCGCGAACCCGTCGATGAAGGCGCTGCGGCCCTTGCGGACCGCGACGGCGTGATCGGGCTGCTGGGGATCGGTCGGGGCGGTGTTCTGCATGGCGCCGCGCAGGGCCTTGACGCCCAGCCAGGCGACATAGAGGGCGCCCCCTATGGCGATCAGGTGGAAGGCGTCGGGGAAGGCCTTGACCAGGGCGCCCAGGCCCAGGGCGGCGGCGGCGAACCAGACCAGGGTGGCGCAGTTCATGCCCACCACCCCGACCAGGGCCGAGGCCCGGCCCTTTTCCACCCCGGTGGCGACCGCGAACAGATTGGCGGGGCCGGGGGTGATGGCCATCACCACCATGACGCCCAGGAAGGTCGAATAGAGGTGCGGATCGACGGGCAGGGCGGACATGCGGCGCGATGTCGCTGTAATGGCGGCGGCGGTCAAGGCCGGGCGACGCCTTCATCAGACGCGGACCGCGAAACCGGGTCAGGTCGCCGGCGGCTGGGGGGCTTGCGGCGGTTCAGGCGGCGCGATGGGCGCCACATCCTCCGCCTCTTCCTCCGCGACCACGGTGTCCGCCGCCTGGTCCATCGCGTACTGGGCGATCAGACCATAGGTCACCATCTGTTCGGGATCGGGATTGGTCCAGGCGCTGTTGCGGGCGATGCCGGTTCCGGCGGCGACGCCCTGTTGCATCCCCTCTTCCATCGCGCGTTTGACCTCGGGGTCGTTCAGGGCGTCTTCGACCAGGGCGTCGACGTCGATGTCCTTCAACGCCTCGGCGGCCAGTTCGGACGCGTGTCGGGTGGCTTCGGCGGTGAAGGCGGCGACGTCCGGCGCATAGTCGGACCAGAGGGCGGCGATGCTCTGGCCGCGGGCGCTCTCGCTCAGATTCGGGTCTTCGGAAATGGCCTCGGCCCGTTTGCCGAAAGCCTCCATCCGCGCCTCAAAGGCGTCGGCGGCGGCTTCCAGCCGCGCTTCGGCGGAGTCGGGGTCGTGAGCCACGCCCCGGACCGGCGCCGCCTGGGACGCCGCATTCTGGGACGCCGCATTCTGGGCGAGCGCCGAGGAGAGGGGCAGAAGGGCCAGGGCGGCCGTCAGGCTGAGCGCGCGGATCATGGGAGCTTCCCCGTTGGTGACCCGTGCAAACTCCGCCCAAGGCCGCCCCGCCTCAAGTGAAATCGCGGTAAGACGCGGCGCTACTGCGGCGCAGGGGCGGTCTTCGCGGCGATCTCGGCGCGGACCATGGCCGGAACGGACTTGATCCGCTCCACAGCCGCAGCGACCTGTTCGGCCGGCGCGCCCTGGGCGAGGGCGAAGGTCTGAACCTCGGCGGCGAAGGACGCGGCCTCCGAATCGTAACGCGCCTGGATGGCCGCGAGGTCGGTCGCGGCCCTGGCCTTGTCCGCCTGGGTCGCGGCGGCCTCCATCTCGGCGGACATGGCCTCCATGCTCTTGCCGAAGGCCTCGGCGCGGGCCTCGAAGGCGGCCTCGTCGGGACTGCCGGCTTCCTCATCCGGCGCTGCGGCGGGCGCGGCCTGCTGCGCGACGGCCGGAGACGCCAGGACAGGCGCAGCCAAGGTCAGGACGGCGATGGCCGCGACGGAAGACAGTAGACGCATGATCTGGACGCTCCGAAGGCGGCAGGTCGCCGCACAATTGTTCCGACAAGGGCGCCGGCAAGCCGTCCCGCGCCAGACCCAGAACACGATAAGGCTTGCCGACGCCAAACTGCAACTGGGGAAAGAGCGGGCGGATCTCTGAAAACGCCTGAACCTTGGCCGTTACTTGTTGATATCCTCCGGGTGCGCAATTCTACCTAGATTTTAAACAATGGAATTCTAAGGGCTTTGGCCCAGCCTGCTAATATGGGTCGGAGCAGATCGAGTCTGGGGCGTGGGCGCTGGCGGTTTTTCCGCCATGACGCCGGTCGGGAGGCAGGTCCGCCGCCCTGGCTCTACGTATTGCTGTTCATCGCCAGTCAGTTGCTGGGCCAGTGGAGCATCGCGGCCCTGCACGCCACCGTGATGTGGCCCGCCAACGCCGTGCTGCTGGCGGCGGTGCTGCAATTACGCCGGGACAAGGCCCTGGGGGTCATGGTCGGCTGCGTCCTGATCAATCTGGCGAGCAATATCATCCGGGGCGACATCCTCCTGTTCGCGGTGACCAATGTCGCCCTGAACCTGCTGCAGGTGGGGATCGCGACCCTGCTGGCGCGTCGCCTTTGCGGGGCGGCCCTCGATATGCGGCGTCCGCTTCGCCTGTTCCGGTTCGCCGTCGGGGCAGCGGTTCCGGCCGTCGCCGTGACCACCCTGCTGGCGGGCCTGATCGCGGTCATCGCCGGGCGGCCGCCGCTGGAAAGTCTGGACTTCCGCATGCGCCACCTGTTCGACATGGAGCTGCTGGCGATGATGATCGTCGCGCCGACCCTGTTGCTGGTCGCGCGCAATCACCGCTTCCGCAAGGACGCCCTGGCGTCGCGCTCCGAGTTCGTCATTCTGATGAGCCTGGTGGCCGTTGCAGCCCTGTGGGCCTTCGGTCAGAATCAGGCGCCCATTCTGTTCATCATCTTCCCGCCGTTGATCCTGCTGGCCTTCCGCCTGTCTCCGCCGTGGACGGCGGGGGCGGTGATCCTGGTCTCGGTCATCGGGGCCGGCGCCACCGTCACCGGCCATGGCCCCGTGATTCTGACCCGGCTGGCCTTCGACCCGGCTCTGGAGGGGGTTCCCGCCGTCATGCGGCAGATGAACGTGCTTCATCTGTTTCTCCTGGCCGTGGTGATCACGGCCCTGCCGATCACCGCCCTGTCCACCGAACGGCGTCGCCTTGTCGCCCGCCTGAACGTCCGCACCGAAGCCGCCTTGGCCGCCTTGAAACGCGCTGAACGGGCGGACGCGGCCAAGTCCCGGTTCCTGGCCATGATGAGCCACGAGATGCGCACGCCCCTGACCGGGATCACCGGCTATGCGGATCTGCTGTCGCGACATCCCGAACTGGACGCCGAGGGCCGACGTCAGGTCGAGGCCGTGCATCAGTGCGGCGAGGCCATGCTGCGCCTGATCGAGGATTTGCTGGAGGTGTCGAACGGCTGTTCTGCGCTCGACCTGAAGCCGGAGGACCTTTCCACCCTGATCGACGAGGCCGTCGGGCCGGCGCGCGAATGGGCCGCCGTCCGGGGCCTGAACTTCGCTGTAGGCTTCGCTCCCGGTACGGAGGGGCTGGTCCTGACCGACGGGCGACGCCTGCGTCAGATTCTGCACCACCTGGGCAGCAACGCCGTGAAGTTCACCGGAAAGGGCGGGGTGCGCATCGGGGTGGAGCGGGTGGGCGACCGACTGCGTTTCGCGATCAATGACACCGGTTGCGGCATGACCGAGGAGGTTCTCGCCGGAATCTTCAGCCTGTTCGAACAGGCGGACGCCACCACCAGCCGCGCCCATGAGGGGGCCGGCGTCGGTCTGGCTCTGGCCAAGAACCACATCGACCGGCTGGGCGGAACCGTGACCGTCGAAAGCACGCCCCACAGGGGGACGACATTCACGGTGGAAATCCCGGCCAAGGCCGTGGCGGCTGCGGCCGCCCCTGCGGTCGAGACGCCGCCGCTGGAGGCGCGACGCATGCGGGTTCTGGTCGTCGATGACCATCCCGCCAACCGCGATCTGCTGCGGATCATGCTGCAGGCCGTCGACTGCGAGACCGCCGAGGCCTGCGACGGGCGCGAGGCGGTCGAGGCCGTGCGGACGGGCGATTTCGACCTGGTGCTGATGGACATCCGCATGCCGGTGATGGACGGCGTCGCCGCCACCCGGGCCATACGCGCGCTGGAGGGGCCGGCGGCCGGAACCGCCATCCTGGCCGTGACCGCCGAGGCCATGCCGGAGGACGTGGCGCGCTGCCTGTCCGCCGGCATGGACGCTCATGTGGCCAAGCCCGTCACCCAGGCCCGTCTCTATGCGGCCATGGACCAGGCCATGGACGCCGCCGAACACCGGATCGACGACGTCCGAGCTGCATAAAGCCGCCTACCAGGTCAGGTTGACCCGCGCATAGACGAACCGCCCGTTGAAGCCGAACGGCGAGTTGTAGGGATAGCCCAGCACCCCGTTCGAGTTCAGCGAGGCCGGGGTCGCCTCCGGATATTCGTCGAAGACATTGTCCGCCCCGACCGCCAGCCCGACCCGGTCGGTCAGCTGATACCGGCCCTCCAGATCGATCACCGTCTTCTCGCCGGTGCGATAGTCGTTGGCCGCGACCGACCCCGGTTGCAGCACGTCGCCGTAATAGGTGGCCCGCAGGCTGGCGCCCCACTTCTGCAGCCGCCAGTCGGCGCCGGCCGAGACCTTCACGTCCGGCGTGCCCTCTTCGATGGTCAGGATGCGCTGGCGGCCGAACAGGCGGGGCGCCAGGTCGGTGTCCAGCGAGACGTCGTTGAAGTTGGCGGCCACGGTGAAGTCGAAATCGCCGACGGTCTCGGTCGGCAGGCGATAGCGACCCACCACGTCCACCCCTTCCGTCGTGGTCGAGACCCCGTTCAGGAAGAAGCGCGCCGCCTGGACCCCCAGCGGGGTCAGCAGGGCGGGGTCGCGGATCAGCTCGGACAGGACGATCTGGTCCTCGATCTCGATCTTGTAGGCGTCCACCGTCAGGTCGAAGGCCCCCAGCCGCACCACGGCGCCCAGCGAATAATTGGTCGAGGTCTCGGGCTTCAGCGGCTTGCCGCCCAGGGCCGTCCCCACCGCGCTGACCGACGGGAAGGTGCCGGTCTCCACCACCGCCCCGTCCTGGATCACCGACGAGGTCGAGGTGAAATAGGACTGTTGCAGCGACGGGGCGCGGAAGCCGGTCGAGACCGAGCCGCGCAGGGCGAAGTTGGGCGTGAAGTCATACCGGCCCGACAGCTTGCCCGTCTGGGTGTCGCCGAAGTCGGAATAGTCCTCGAACCGCACGGCGCCGGCGAGCGTCAGCTTGTCGGTGATCGGCAGTTCGATATCGGCATAGGCGGCGAAATTGTCGCGATCGACGTCCACTGCGTTCGACGGCTGGAAGCCGGGGAAGCCCTGGGCCCCGCCCGACAGGGCCGTGTTCGACCCCAGCGGCCCGCGGTTGTAGCTTTCCGGCTGGCCCGCCTCGATCTGATAATTCTCCCAGCGCTGCTCCAGACCCCAGGCCAGGTTCAGCGGCCCGCCCGCCAGGCCGGCCTCGAACTGCCGGCTGAAGTCGGCGCCCAGGACCAGCTGGTCATAGATCAGGCTGCCGGAATCGAAACTGGTCAGCGACGCCGCCCCATAGGTCGAGTTCAGCGAATCCTCGGTGCGGAAATCGAGCGCGTTGCGGCCATAGACCAGGCTGACGTCGGCGTCCCATCCGGCGATGACGCCGCGCAGGCCGCCGGCCAGCGACGCGTCCTGCGAATTGACCGCCACCTTGGGCAGGAAGCCGTTCGGATAGACGCTCGTGACGTTGTTGACGTTGTCCGACAGGCGCGGGAAGGCGGCGCCGGAGCTGTCGCGGTCCTGATAACCGGCCCAGCCATAGGCCTCCCAACCATTGCCCAGCCCCTTGCCGGCGTTGGCGAAGACGGTCCACTGCTCGACGTCCGGATCGCCGAACCGGGCGGTGACGGCGCCGTTTGCGGCGGCGCGGGGATCATAGTCCGAGCGGTTGGTCGACTCGCGGTTCAGATATTCCGCCGACAGGGTCAGGAAGCCGTCGTCGCCCAGGGCGAACCCCTGCCAGGCCGAGGCGGTCGTCGTGGCGCCGTCCTCCTCGTCGCGCTCGCCGCGCGCAGTCTTCACCGTGGTCAGATACTGGCCATAGGTGACGCTGGCGCCGCCGCCGCTGGAGGCCTCCTTCAGCCGCAGGTTCACCACCCCGGCGATGGCGTCCGAGCCGTACTGGGCCGAGGCCCCGTCGCGCAGCACCTCGACCCGGTCCAGGGCCGCGGTCGGAATGGCGTTCAGATCCACGGCGGCCGAGCCGCGGCCGACGACGCCGTTGGTGTTGACCAGGGCCGAGGCGTGGCGGCGCGTGCCGTTGACCAGGACCAGGGTCTGGTCGGGCGACAGGCCGCGCAGGGTCGCCGGGCGGATGGAGTCGCTGCCGTCGTTGGCCGAGGGGCGCGGGAAGGTCAGGGACGGCACCGACTGGGCCAGGGCCGTGGCGAACTCGGTCGTGCCCCGGTTCTGCAGGCTCTGGGCCGTGACCACATCGACCGGCGCCAGGGTGTCGAGACGCGAGCGATTGGCCACGCGGGTGCCGGTGACGACGATCTCGTCCACGGTCGCGGCCTCATCCGGGGCCTCTTGAGCGAAGGCGGGCGCGGCGCTCAGCAGGGCGACGGCGGAGACGGTGGCGAGAAGCGCCGGCGAGGCGGCTCGGAAGGCGGTGCGCATTGAGAGATTTCCTGATGATTGTGTCTTGGCGCACACGGGCGCGCGGAACCGGCGTCTTCGACGTCCGGCCTAGGGGGGTGGATGTGACGGATCGGGCGGCTTCAGCCGCTACATCGTCCGCCGCGCCGATAAGGGCCGGCCTGTGTCAGGACTTTGGACATCGTCGTCTCCGACCGCGCGGTCAGGGGGAGCGCCTCGCGGTCATGGCCATATCAGGGCGAAGATGCGGCGGGTCAATGCGCGGGAGGGGCCATGTTTCCTGTGAGTAGAGCGCAGAAAATCTACAGGCCGGATGACGAACGGTATGGGCCGGCGTCGCCTCTCAACGGACCTTCCCCCGCTTGCGGGGGAAGTGTCAGCTCGTCGAGCGAAGCGAAACGGCTGACGATGGGGTAAGTCTTCCTGTTCAAACAGGACTCCCCTCTCCGACCCTGGTCCGCTGCGCAGACGCCGGGCCACCTCTCCCGCAAGCGGGAGAGGGTCTGGTTGCGACTCCGACGGTGGTGATGACCGGGTCCGCTTCACAACCCGAGTCGCCCCCTCCTGGCGTTCGCTGACGCTCCCGCCTGTCCTCCCCGTCGGCCTTCGCCGACGGGAGGTGAGCGTGAGCGCGACTGTTTTTACGACACGCCGCTGCATTCGCCGGCATTGGACGGTCGGCGGACCATCCCCAGGGCCGTCCCCAGTTTCCTCAATCCAAACCACAAGATGTAGCGGGTAGGACAATTTGTGATCACCAAATAGGTGATTTCCGACTTGGCGCCGGGCACGCCGAGTCGCATGGTGAGCCCCTCTCCGGAATCGCTCTTTTCAGGTCCAGTTCGATGAACGCCACCACCCCGATCATCCGCGCCGACCGCGCCGGTCTTCTGACCCCCTCCGCCGCCTACAAGCCGTTCCGCTATCCGTGGGCGTTCGACATGTGGAAGAAGCAGCAGCAGGTCCACTGGATGCCGGAAGAGGTGCCGCTGGGCGAGGACGTCAAGGACTGGGCCTCGACCCTGAACGACAATGAACGCAACCTGCTGACCCAGATCTTCCGCTTCTTCACCCAGGCGGACATCGAGGTTCAGGACAACTACATGGAACGCTACGGTCGGGTGTTCAAACCGACCGAGATCAAGATGATGCTGGCCGCCTTCGGCAATATGGAGACCATCCATATCGCGGCCTACGCCCTGCTGCTCGAGACCATCGGCATGCCCGAGAGCGAATTCGGCGCCTTCATGGAATACGAGGCCATGCGGGACAAGCACGACTATATGGGCCAGTTCGGCGTGGATTCAGACGCCGACATCTGCCGGACGCTCGCCATGTTCGGCGGCTTCTCGGAAGGGGTTCAGCTGTTCGCCAGCTTCGCCATGCTGATGAACTTCCCGCGCCAGAACAAGATGAAGGGCATGGGCCAGATCGTGTCCTGGTCGGTGCGCGACGAGAGCCTGCACTGCGAGGGCATCATCAAGCTGTACCACGCCTTCAACAAGGAGACGGGGGCCGTCACCAAGGCCGTGGCCGACGACATCGTCGACTGCTGCAAGACCGTGGTGAACATGGAGGACAGGTTCATCGACCTGGCCTTCGAAATGGGCTCGGTCCAGGGCATGACGCCCGAGGACATCAAGCAGTATATCCGCTTCATCGCCGACTGGCGCCTGCGCCAGTTGAAGCTGCCGGAAGTCTATGGGGTCAAGGAAAACCCGCTGCCCTGGCTGCAGTCCCTGCTGTCGGGCGTCGAACACGCCAACTTCTTCGAGGCGCGCGCCACCGAATATTCGAAGGCCGCGACGCAGGGCAATTGGCACGGTTCGGACGGCGTCTGGACCGAGTTCGACCGGATGATGGCCCGCCGCGACATGAGCCTGGTCGCGGGCTGAGCCCTGTTGGCTACGGCTGCGGCCTGACCCAGGCGGGTCGGGCCGTGCAGGCCTCGCGGAAGCCCGACTGGCACAGCCGCACCTGTTCGCGCCAGGCCGCATAGTCGCGGTCGTACTGGTCCTGGGCCGCGCGGGTCGCCTCGGCGGCGGCTCGCGCCTGTTCCTCGGCTTGACGCACCTCGATCTGATGACGGGCCACGGCGGCGTCATAGTCCAGCCGGGCGGCCTCGTCCGCCTTGTCGGCCAGGGCGTTCTGGGCGGCGATCTCGTCGTTCAGCGCTCGGGTGAGACGCAATTCTTCCTCGGTCTGTCGGGAATCCTCAGCCCGGTGGTAGGCTTCGCCCTTCGCCCGCAGCAGCGCCTCGCGCGCGGCGGGGTCATGGGGGTCGGGCAGGGCGCGCTGATCGCGATAGGGGTCCGGCGCGCTATAGGGATCCGGGGTCGTCTGCGGCGCCGTCCGGGCCTGAGTCGCGCCGGTCAGGGCGATCGTCGCCAGCAGGGCGCCGAACAGGGATATTCGGATGGTCATGCAGCTATCCTTCGCTCAAGGCTCGTCGCCCGACCTTCGCCGTAACGGCGTCGATCCGCAATAACGCAGTCGTGACGAAAAGGTGGCGCGCGGCGCCGCTTCACGTCATGGTCGCGGTCGTTCCGATCGCCCAGCCCGACACCGAGCAGACCTCATGATCCTAAGCACCTCGTCCGGAGACTATCCGATCCCCGCCGACGTCGCGCGTCAACTGCCGAACGTACCCGCCCTGCCCGATCCGGCCGCGCCGAACGCGCGGCTGCAGATCGAGGATTTCCGCCACTGGCTGGACGCCTCGCCCGAGCACGCCATCGACTATGAGCGGCTGCGGCGCTGGCATCTGGTGCAGGATGAACTGGCGGCCCAGGCCAAGGCGGCGAACCGCGCCTTCATCGTCTCGGACGACGGTCTGGAATAGGCGCCGGATCTGAAGCTCTAGGCCGGCAGGCGCAGCTCGAACACCGCCCCGCTTCCCTCATTGGCGCCTTCGCCGGGGACCAGCCTCAGGTCGCCGCCGTGCAGGGCCGCCAGTTCGCGCGATATGGTCAGGCCCAGGCCCGATCCGTCCGAACTCTTGGAACTGACGAAGGGTTCGAACAGGCGCTCGGCCAGACGCGGCGGAATACCCGGCCCGTCATCGGCGATGCGAACCACGCAGACCCCGTCCTCGCCGAAGGCGCTGACGGTGACGGCCCCCCGGCCGCGCCGCTCCGGCGGACGTCCCCCGTCGGCCTCGATGGCCTGGCGGGCGTTGCGCATCAGATTGACCAGTATGCGATAGAGCTGGTCCGGGTCGGCCTCGACCGCGAACCGGGCGGGCAGTTGCTTGACCAGCCGCACGCCGTCCGGCTCCAGCCCCGCGTCCTCGGCCGCCACAGTCAGGGCCTTGGTCAGGACCACGCGGGTCTTCTGGGGCGCCGGCTCCTCGCTGCGGCCATACTCCAGCACATTGCGCGACAAACCGGCGGCGCGGCTCAGCGCCCGCTCCAGCCGGGGCAGGGCCTTGGCCACCTGGGGGTCGGCCGAGGTGGCCAGCCGCTCCGAGGCCATCTGGGCCGAGGTCAGCATGTTGCGCAGGTCGTGGTTGATCTTGGCCACCGCCTCGCCCAGGGCGACCAGACGGGCGCGCGAGCGCAGGGACTGACGCACCTCCTCCTGCATCCGCGACAGTTCGCGCTCGACCCGGCCGATCTCGTCATGCCGGTCGGAGGGGGGCTCGGCCTCGCTTTCGGGATCGGCGGCGAACCGCTCCATCGACCGGGTGACGCGCCGCAGGGGGCGCAGCACCAGCAGGGCCAGGCCGCCATACAGCAGGGCGCCCGCCGTCACCGACACCAGCAGCGACACAAGAAGACTGTTCAGCAGGAAGGATTTCAGTTCCAGCTTCAACGGCTGGGCCGGGGTGACGATCTCGATGAAGTCGCCCGAGCGATAGCGCGGCTTGGCCTGGACCCGCAGCGACCGGTCCGGATGGCCGAACAGGGTGCGCCAGGGGTCGGTCAGCCGCGCCCAGCTGTTCTGCTGGCGCAGGTCGATCAGTTCGGGGGCCCGCGGCAGATTGGGGGCCTGGAGCAGCAGCCGCCGCACCCCCTGTTCCGTCAGGGCCACGGCCTGGACGCCGCCGATCCGCATCAGCTCGGCCGCCGTGTCGTCCTCGACCGCGCTATAGGGCAGGGCCTCGACCCCGACCGAGGCCAGTTCGGCCGCCTGCAGCCGGTCACGCAGCCAGCGTTCGTGGAAGGCGGCCAGGTTGGGCCCCATGATCAGGGCCTCGACCGCCAGGGTGAAGGCCACGGTCAGCAGCAGCAGCCGCGCCGACAGGCCGTCGGGGGCCCGGGGCCGCAAACGCTCGCGCCAGGTCTCCACCGCCTCGGGCGACAGTTTCAGCACCGCCGCCGCCTTGTCGAACAGGGGGCTCATGTCGGGGCGGTCTCCGCACGTCGGGCGCGGACCATCTGGATCAGTTTGATGCTGATGGGCAACAGCAGGGACAGGAAGGCCACCCCCATCAGCGGCCAGAAGAACTGGTGAAGCAGCATCGGCAGGTCCGGGCGCACCCCGGCCCGCAGCAGGCCGCCCAGTTGCGATCCGATCCAGGTGTAGATGAAGGTCGACGGCAGCAGGCCGATGAAGGTGGCGATCACATAGGGCCGCAGCGGCACGGCCATCATGCCCGCCGTGGCGTTGACCAGGACGAAGGGCACGCTGGGGATCACGCGCAGGGTGAACAGGGTGGTGAAGGCGTTGCGGTCGATGCCCTTGGCCACCCGATCCATGAAGCCGGCGTCGGCCTCGAACTTGGCGCGCAGCCAGGTGCCGATCGAGGTGCGATAGACGGAATAGATGACGACCGAGCCTATGGTGGCCCCGCTCGCCTGGGCCAGGGCGCCCACATAGGGGCCGAACATCATCCCGCCCAGCAGGGTCAGGAAGACCGGGCCGGGAATGGTCGAGGCGGTGGCCACGGCGTAGACGGCGACGAAGGCGGCCAGGGCGATCCACCAATGGGCCTGGGCATAGGCCCGAAGGTTCAGCCCGTGCTCGCGGATCAGATCCATCGACAGATAGCGGTTCCAGCCCAGGGCGAAGAAAACGACCACCAGGCCGGCGATGACCGCCAGCGGCGCCAACCGCAGGGCCCAGTCCTTCGCCGTTCGTTTCGCCATACGCTCGTCATTCCCGAATTGCCGACCGAGCGTTGACTCGCGCGGTCATGCGACTTATACGCCCGCCCTTCCTGCGACGGACGCCTCTTGCCCCGTCGCCCAACCTTTTAACGTCAGGAGCCGACCGTGAAGCGGACCTATCAGCCGTCGCGACTCGTGCGCAAGCGCCGTCACGGCTTCCGCAGCCGGATGGCCACCAAGAACGGCCAGAAGATTGTTGCGCGCCGTCGCGCCAAGGGCCGCAAGCGCCTGACGGCGTAAGCGGCTCTCGCGTCCGGAGCCAAGGACGCATGAGCGACCCTTTACAGATCAAACGTCTGTTGCGGCGGCCCCAGTTCCTGGCGGCCGCCAAAGGCGTTTCCGAGGCGCGCGGCGGCGTGGTGATCCAGAGGCTGGAACGCGGCGACGGATCGCCGCATATCGGCGTGGGGTTCACCGCCACCCGCAAGATCGGCGGCGCCGTGGTGCGCAACCGCGCCAAACGCCGTCTGCGCGAGGCGGCGCGGGCCATGTTGCCCGTTCATGGCCTGCCCGGGAGCGACTATGTCTTCATCGCCCGCATGGGCACGACCGAGCGCGCGTGGGACCGTCTGCTTGACGACGTGAAATCGACGCTTACAAGGCTGGCGACACCGAAGGCTGATCGGCCTTCGCCCGCCCGCGCCCCCTCCGGCCAGGACCGCCCGAATCCATGACAAACGAGAACTCGCGCAACACGATCATCTTCATCGTGTGCTCGGCCCTGATCCTGGGGGTCTACTGGTTCGCCGTGCTGCGGCCGCAGGCCGAGCGCCGCGCCGTCCAGCAGCAAGCCCAGGCTGAACAGTCCCAGACGGCCGAGAACGCCGCCCGCACGGCGCTGAGCCCGCAGGGGCCGACCTTCGTGACCGACCGCAGCCAGGCGCTGAGCACGGCCGCGCGCGTGCCGATCCAGTCGGGCACGTTGAAGGGGTCGCTGTCCTTGCAGGGCGGCCGCATCGACGACCTGTTCCTGACGGACTACAAGGAGACGCAGGACAAGCCCGAGCCGGTCGAACTGTTCCGCCCGCAGGGCATGCAGAACGCCTATTTCGCCCAGTTCGGCTGGACCGGCCCCAATGTGGTCGGCGGGGTTCCCGGACCCAACACCGTCTGGCGCCTGACCGCCGGCTCGACCCTGACCCCGACGACGCCCGTCACCCTGACCTGGGACAACGGCCAGGGCCTGCGCTTCACCCGCCTGGTGTCGGTCGATGATCGCTATGTCTTCTCGATCCTGGACACGGTCCAGAACCTGGGAACCCAGTCCATCACCATCGCCCCCTACGGCAGCGTCCAGCGCCAGGGCGTGCCGCCGCTGGCCGGTTCGTCCCATATCGTCCACGAGGGCGCCATCGGCACCTTCGGCAAGCCGGGCGACTATCGGACCGAGCAGAAGAAGTACAAGGACTGGCTGAAGGAGCCCCGCATCGAGAACGCCTCGACCGGCGGCTGGCTGGGCATCACCGACAAATACTGGCTGGCGGCCCTGCTGCCCCAGCAGAACGAGGCGGTCGAGACCGAATTCCGCGTTCGCGACGTCAACGGCGGCCAGCAGCTGGAAGCCAATATCCTGGGCGCGGCCCGCACCATCCAGCCCGGCGGAACCGCGACCGAGACCCAGCGCCTGTTCGCCGGCGTCAAGCGGGCCGAGGTGCTGAAGACCTATGAAGAGACCCTGCACCTGCCGCGTTTCGTCTATGCGATCGACTGGGGCATGTTCTGGTTCCTGACGCGCCCGATCTTCTGGATCCTGGAGAACGTCTATGGCTTGGTCGGCAGCTTCGGCGTCGCCATCCTGGCCCTGACCGTCATCGTCAAGCTGGTGATGTTCCCGCTGGCCAACAACGCCTACGCCAGCATGTCCAAGATGCGGAACCTCCAGCCCAAGATGGAGGAGATCAAGAAGAAGTTCAAAGACGACCCGCAGAAGCAGCAGCAGGAGACGATGGCCCTGTACCAGAAGGAGAAGATCAATCCGGTCGCCGGCTGTCTTCCCCTCGTGCTGCAGATCCCGGTCTTCTACGCCCTGTACAAGGTGCTGACCGTCACCATCGAAATGCGTCACCAGCCCTTCCTGGGCTTCATTCACGACCTGTCGGCGCGCGACCCCTCGGTGGTGTGGAACCTGTTCGGTCTGATCCCCTGGAATCCGGCGACCCTGCCCCTGCTGGGCGGGCTGCTGGTCGGGCCGCTGGGCATCGGTCTGCTGGCGGTGGCCTATGGTCTGACCATGTGGCTGCAGACGGCGATGAACCCGCCGGCGGCCGATCCGGTCCAGCGCCAGATCTTCCAGTTCATGCCGCTGGTCTTCACCTTCATCATGGCGCCCTTCGCGGCGGGCCTGCTGGTCTACTGGGCCTGGTCGAACATCCTGACCATCCTGCAGCAGTATTACATCATGCACCGCTACAAGGCCGAGAACCCGATCGACGACTTCATCGCCCGTATCCGGAAGACGAAGGCCGCGTGATCGACGAAACCGAGTTCACCCCCGAAGAGATCGAGGCCGCGCGGATCCTGTTCGCGCGGCCGGCGACCTTCATCATGGGCGCCGCCAAGATCGAGCAGCTGCCCGATCCCGACCTGCCCGAGATCGCCTTCGCCGGCCGCTCGAACGTCGGCAAGTCCAGCCTGATCAACGGCCTGGTCGGCATGCACAAGCTGGCCCGCGCCTCGAACGAGCCGGGGCGGACGCGCGAGGTCAATTTCTTCGACCTGGACGGCCGGATGCGTCTGGTCGACCTGCCCGGCTACGGCTGGGCCAAGGCCTCCAAGACGACGGTGCGCAAGTTCCAGGACCTGGGTCGCGACTATCTGCGCGGGCGGGTGACGCTGAAGCGGGTCTATCTGCTGATCGACAGCCGCCACGGCCTGAAGAGCGTGGACAAGGAGGCGCTGGACGCCCTGGACCTCGCCGCCGTCAGCTATCAGATCGTCCTGACCAAGGCCGACAAGCTGAAGAAGGGCGAAGGCGAGGCCGTTCAGGAAGCGACGCTGAAGGCCATCTCCAAACGCCCCGCCGCCTTCCCGGTCGTGGCCCTGACCTCGTCGGAAAAGGGCCTGGGCCTGCCCGAACTGCGCGCCGAGATCATGCGCACCACCGGCGCGACGATCGACTGACGCCGGTCGTCATCCTCCGGCGGCAATCCACCGGGATCGGCAAGGCCTGGCGGTGAAAAGTCCGGCGTCGGCGCCTGCGCCGAGGGCTGCGCAAGACCCCAGGCGGATATTCATGTCGGCGATGGCAAGCCTCGCCCCTGGCGCGACGCCAGGGGCGAGGCCGGGGCCTGCCTCACTGTGAAATCAGATGCGCGTCCCGAAGAAGTTCGCCGACCTCGGTGGCGTCGATCCTCTTCAGCAGAAAATCGCGGATGAACGCCGGCCCGGGAATATCGAGGGCCTTGCCGTCACGAACGTGCCCGACGGCGGCCAGCAGCTTGCGCACGTCATAGGTCGAGTTGAAGACCTCGGGAACGCCGCGCTCCACATTCAGCAGGGTATAGACAGCCTCCATCGGCGTGCGCACCGAATATTCGGTGGTGAAGATGCAGTCGCGCTCGGCCGACTCGGCGAACTGTCCGATGAAGGCGAAATTGACCGCGCCCCGGGGCACGACGTCCGGACGATCCCCCGCCTGCCGCGGCATGAAGAAGGCCGTGATGTAGGGCATCATCACCGGCACGGCCCTGGCGCCTGTCGCGGCCAGGTCGGCGATGTCCTCGACCGGCACGCCGAGGTGATAGAGCAATTCCTGGGTGATTTCCTCGCCCGTGCAGTCCTGCATCGGCTTCTTGACGAAATCCCCGGGGGTGTCGACGAACAGCGAATAGACCCAGATGACCACCTGGTCTTTCGGCTGCTGCTTGAAGTGCGGGTGGCGGCTGACGGTCCAGCTCATCAACCAGCTGGAATCCTTGACGGTGACGATGCCGCCGGTGACGACCGTGCCGCTGAAGGGGTCGCGCTTGGCGATCTTCTGGATGTAGGCGGGGATGCGGGGGTCCAGCGTCGTGATCGTCGCCGATTCCCACTTGGTCTGGGCGATATGGGCGCCGAAGACGTCGGGCCGACCGAAGGCGGGGTCCTTGGCGGCGATATTGCGCCAGAGGTCCCAGGCCGGAGCGGGACCCTCGTTCAGCCGGGCGGGCGTGTGATGGTCGCCATTATCGGAATTCTCGGTCAGGGAGCCGATGGTCATGAAGACCAGATCGTCGGGGCCGAGATCCACGCCGCCGACCGCGCCGTCCTGCAGCCAGTGGATGCGGGTGGCCTGTTTACGCCCGGGCGTGATGTCGAAGTCGACGTCGGTGACCTCCACGCCGTATCGGAACGTGACGCCGTGATCCGTCAGCCACTTGTAAAGCGGCTCCACCAGCGATTCATACTGGTTGTGGCGGGTGAACTTCAGGGCGCTGAAATCGGCCAGGCCGCCGATGTGGTGGATGAAGCGGTGGACATAGAGCTTCATCTCCAGCGCCGAGTGCCATTCCTCGAAGGCGAACATCGTGCGCCAGTAGAGCCAGAAATTGCTCTTCAGGAAGTCCTCGCCCATCACCTCGTTGATGCGCCGGTTCTCCATCTCCTCGCGGGTCGCCAGGAAGAGGGTGATGAGGTCCTTCTGCGCCCTGTCGTTCAGGGTGAGGAGAGCGACATCCTCAATGGGCCGGCCCTGGTTCTGGGTCGCGCGCTGCAGGGAGAAGTTCGGGTCGTCCTTGTCCAGCCAGTAGAATTCATCGAGCACGCTGGCCCCCTCGACCTCAAGCGAGGGGATCGAGCGATAGAGGTCCCAGAGGCACTCGAAGTGTTCTTCCATCTCGCGACCGCCGCGGATCACGAAACCCTTCTCCGGATCCTTGATCCCGTCCAGCGCGCCACCCGGCAGCGCCAGTCGTTCAAGGATGGTGATCCTGTCGCCGGACATGTGCCCGTCGCGGATCAGGAAGGCCGCGCCGGCCAGACTGGCCAGGCCCGAGCCGACGAAGAACGCCGTCTTGTTCTCTATGCCCTCGGGCTTGCGAGGCCTGGCGAAGGCTTCGTAATTTCCGCTGCTGTAGTACATGGCGACGTCCTTTCCGGTGGTCTCAGTGCGCTAGAATGGCGCGTCTATGTCGACGACGTCGATAAGCTTGTGGTTGACGAATTCCTTGATGCCCAAGCCGATGAGTTCGCGCCCATAGCCGGAGCGCCGCACGCCCCCGAACGGCAGGTCGGCCTTGACCATGGTTGGATGGTTGACGAACACCATGCCCGTGGAAATCTTCCGGGCGACCTCGGCGCCATGGGCGGGATCGCTGGTAAAGACCGAGCCGCCGAGCCCGAACGGGGAGTCGTTGGCGATACGTATGGCGTCGGCCTCGTCCTTGGCTCGAAACAGCATTGAGACCGGCCCGAAAAACTCCCAGTGCCGCGCCGGGTTGTCGTCGCCGACTTCGGTCAGAATGGTCGGCTGCACGAAGGCGCCCCGGTCAGGCGCGGCTGGTCCAACGGCTTCCGCCTTGGCGCCCAGCTTGACCGCTTCGGCGATCTTTTCCTTCACCTCATTGGCGGCGCCCTGAGAGGACAGCGGCGCGAGCGTGGTCTGGGGGTCGAAGGGGTCTCCGGCGACCAAGGCCGCCACGCCCTGGCGGTAAAGGTCGAGAAACGCGTCATAGATCTCATCGACGATGATCATCCGTTTGGACGACACGCAGACCTGTCCGCCGTTCCAGTGGCGTCCAAACACCGCCCAGTCGACGGTCTTCTGAAGATCGGCGTCGGCCAGCACGACAAAGGCGTCCGCGCCTCCCAGCTCCAGGGTCGACTTCTTCAAGGCCTTGCCGGCCTGGGCCGCGACGACCGATCCGGCGGCTTCCGAACCGGTCAGGGCCACGCCCTGAACGCGAGGATCATTGAGGATGAACTCGATCTGCGAGCGCGTGGCGAACAGGTTCTTGAAAGCGCCCTCGGGAAGGCCGGCCGCCTTCATCAGCGTCTCGAAAGCCTCGGCGCTCTGGGGGACGTTGGAGGCATGCTTGAGCAGCATGGTGTTCCCGGCCGACAGTTGCGGCGCGATGATTCGGGCGATCTGATAGTAGGGGAAGTTCCAGGGTTCGATGCACAGCAGCACGCCGAGCGGTTCGTGCGTCACCCGCGCCTCGCCCTCGGCCGGATGGGCGACGGGCAGGATTTCGTCGGCCAGCAGATTTTCGGCGTTGGCGGCGTAGTAGTCGAAAATCTGCGCCGAAAGCTCGACCTCGGCCTTCGCCTCGGACAGCAGCTTGCCCATCTCGGTGGTCAGGATCGCGGCGAAGGCGTCGACGTCCTGTCGCAGGAGGCTGGCGGCGTTCCGCATCACTCTGGCGCGCTCGCTGAAAGCCGTTTCGCGCCAAGCCAGGAACGCGGCGTGCGCGTGCTCGATGGCTTGAGACACCTCCGCGTCCGTCGCGTCGGGGAAGGTCTTGAGCACTTCGCCCGTAAATGGATTTGTCGTTTGATAGGCCACGATCGGTTCTCTTCTCAATGCGATGCAAATGTGTCGGAGGGACCGTCAGCCGCCGAGAGGGAGATCGCCGACCTGCGCCGGTCCGGCGGGGGACGTCGTCACAGCCCGGCCTTGGCCGTTCCGGGTCTCGCTCAGGATCGATATCTTGATGGCCATAACGGAAGCCCGCCTTGCGCGATGTCGTCACCGACCCCGTCGCTGTGGGCGCTTGCCGTACGAGCGGCCTTGACACAGATCAGTTCGCAGCGACTTTCCGCAGCGCATTTCGAATGCCGCCGGGCGACATGGGCGAAGGCTCAGCCCGTCGGCTTCCGCCTTCTGGTTTCAGGCGCGACTGGTTCGCTCACGCGCGCCGCTGGGCCCCGGCCTGCGCCCCGAAGACGCGGCTTGCCGGAGGATCACGAAAGAAAGGCCCGGAGATCGCTCTCCGGGCCTCAATCGTTCAGCCTGTCGCCCGCCCTACTGGGCGGCCGGCGCCGCCGAGCGGACTTCGACGGGCAGGCCAAGCGCGTCGAGCTGGGGTTTGACCACCGAGGCGTCGCCGACGACCACCCAGACGAAGCGCGACGGGTCGAGCGCCGCCTGGGCGGCGGCGTCCAGCTCAGCCGCCGTCAGGGCGTTGGTGCGCGCCGCGACGGTTTCCGGATAGTCGTCCGGACGTCCCAGCATGTCGTTGCCTCGCATGGCGCCCAGAACGGCGGCCGAGGTCTCGTAGCTGCCGGCCAGGCGGCGGGTGTTGCCGTTGACGGTGCGTTCCAGCTCAGTGGGGGTCACGCCCTTGCCGCCCTTCAGGAAGTCGTTGAACTGAAGGTTCAGGGCTTCGATGGCGGGGCCGGTCTGGTCGGCCTGGACCGGGGCGGTGACCAGATAGGGGACGCGTCCGGCGAAGCCGGCGACCGAGGCGTTGACCCCATAGGACCAGCCCTTGGTTTCACGCAGATCCGAGTTGATGCGCGACAGGAAGTCGTTGCCCAGCACGTTGTTCGCGGCGTTGAACACCAGCAGGTCGTCGGTGCCCTGCGCCGCCAGAACCTCGCCGCCCATGATGTAGGACTGGGGCGATTGCGGCCGGTCGATCAGAACGATCCTGGACGTGGTGGCGGGGATCGAACCGGAGAAGTCCTTCACGCCCTTGGCGACGGCCGGGGCGGTCCAGCGGCCGAACTCGGCCTCCAGAACCGGGGTGATCTCCGACAGGGGCTTGTCCGAGACCACGAAGATCTTGGCGTTGTCGGGCCGGATCCATTCGGCGTAGTCGGCGCGGATGTCGGCTTCGGTGATCGACTTGACGCTGGCTTCATCGCCATTGCCGCTGAAGGGGCGACCATAGGGGCTGGACGCGCCGTAGATCAGTTCCGGCAGGGCGCGGCTGGCCAGGGCGGCCGGCTGGGTCCGTTCGGCGGCGATGCGCGACAGGCGGGTGGCGCGCAGACGCTCCAGCTCGGACGCGGCGAAGGCCGGGTTCTTGACCACATCGGCCAGCAGGGCCACCGACGGCTGCAGGTTCGGCGTCACGGCCGAGAGCTGGACCACCGAACGGTCCATCGAGGCGCCGGTCGAGATGGTGGCGCCCAGGGTTTCCTGGGCCTCGGCCAGCTGGGTCGCATTCAGGGTGCGGGTGCCCTCGTCCATCAGGTCCAGCATCAGGCTTTGCAGACCCAGTTTCGACGCGTCGTCGGCGGCCAGGCCGGCGTTGAAGTCGATGGCGATCTTGGTCGCCGGCACCGCGTCACGCTGGGCGTAGACCACCTCGACGCCGTTCGACAGGCGGGTGCGCTGGACCGCCGGGAAGTCGACGTTGGCGACGGCTGCGATCTCGGGCTTGGGCATACGGGCCACGCGCTCGATCGGCGGGGCGGGGGTGTGGTTGGCCCCCGACGGCGCCTCGGCCGCCTCCTGATAGGCTTCACGCTCGCCCGGCAGGGTCGTCAGCGTATAGGCCGGACGGGTCAGCCATTTCTGCATCGCCGCCTGGACCTGGGCCGGGGTCACCGCCGCATAGGCCTGGAGCTCCTTCTTGTAGTGTTCCGGATCGCCGGCGTAGAGCTGGCCTTCGGCCAGGGCCACGGCCTTGCCGCCGAAGCCGCCGACCTGTTCAAGGCCTTGCACGGTGCGCGAGACATACTGGGTCTTGACCCGTTCCACCTCGGCCGCGGTCGGGCCGTCGGCGATCAGGCCGTTCAGGATCTCACGGGCGCGCGCCTCGACGGCGGCGGGATCCTGGCCCGGCTTCACATCGAGGGTGATGTCGAACATGCCGACGCGGTGGAAGGCGCTGTTCGAGGCGCTGACCGAGACGGCGCTCTGTTCGCCGCGCACCAGGGCGTTGTCCAGGCGCGAACTGGCCAGGCCGCCCAGCACCGAGGCGCCGACGCTGAGCGGTACGGCGTCTGCATCCAGCATGCCGGGCACGGCCCAGCTGATCTCGACGCGGGCGTTGGAGACGCGGTCGCGGGTGGTCTCGCTGATCGGCGCCGGCAAGGTCGGGACGGAGGCCTGGGCCGGGGTGTTGACCGGACCGCGCGGGATGGCGCCGAAATATTTCTGGGTCAGTTCACGCGCCTTGGCGGGCGTGATGTCGCCGGCCAGGACCAGCACCGAGTTGTTGGGGCCGTAGTTGGAGCGGAACCAGTCGCGCACCGTCTCCATCGAGGCCGCGTCCAGATCGGCCATCGAACCGATGGTCGAGTGACGATAGGGGTGGCCCTCGGGGAACAGGGCCTCCAGCTGCTTGTACTGGTTCAGGCCGTAGGGCTGGTTGTCGCCCTGGCGCTTCTCGTTCTGGACGACGCCGCGCTGCAGATCCAGCGTCTCCTGGGAGATGGCGCCCAGCATATAGCCCATGCGGTCGCTTTCCATGAACAGGGCCTGTTCCAACGCCGGGGTCGGGACGGTCTCGAAATAGTTGGTGCGGTCGAACCAGGTGGTGCCGTTCATGTCCGTCGCGCCCATGTTGCGCATCGGGGTGAAATAGCTGCCCGGCGCATTCTCGGAGCCGCCGAACATCAGGTGTTCGAACAGGTGGGCGAAGCCGGTCTTGCCGGCCGGTTCGTCCTTGGAGCCGACATTGTACCAGACCGACACCGCCACGACCGGGGCCTTGTGGTCCTCGTGGACCAGGACGGTCAGGCCGTTGTCGAGGGTGAATTTGGTGTAGGGAATATCGACTTCGGCGACCAGTTCGGACACCGGCGCGGCCTGGAAGGCGGGGGCGGAGGCCTGAGAGGGAGCCTGGGCGGGCGCGACGGAGGCCCAGACCGGGTTGGAGACCGCCAGCAGGGCGGCCGCGGCGACAAGAGAACCGGCACGACGCATGGGATGACATCCTTGATTGCAGCTGGATCGGACCATAACGACGGTCGATCCGCTGGCAACGCGACCCATTGAACATGAACAAAGCTTCATGTTCGCACGCACGAGCCCCGGAAAAGGTTGCATCCCCGGACCCCCGGTCTTATGCGCGCCTCAACTCCCCGATCCCTGCTGCCGAGTTTATCGAAAGAGCCGCCATGTCCGCCCCCGCCGACAAGCCCGTGAAGAAAGTCGTCCTCGCCTATTCGGGCGGGCTGGACACCTCGATCATCCTGAAATGGCTCCAGACCGAATATAACGCCGAGGTCGTGACCTTCACCGCCGACCTGGGCCAGGGCGAGGAGCTGGGCCCGGCGCGCGAGAAGGCGCTGAAGCTGGGCATCAAGCCCGAGAACATCTTCATCGACGACCTGCGCGAGGAGTTCGTGCGCGACTTCGTCTTCCCGATGTTCCGCGCCAACGCCCAATATGAGGGCGACTATCTGCTGGGCACCTCGATCGCCCGTCCGCTGATCTCCAAGCGCCAGATCGAGATCGCCCGTCAGGTCGGCGCCGACGCCGTCTGTCACGGCGCGACCGGCAAGGGCAATGACCAGGTCCGCTTCGAACTGGGCTACTACGCGCTTGAGCCCGACATCCGCGTCATCGCCCCCTGGCGCGAATGGGAGTTCCGCAGTCGCGAGGCCCTGCTGGACTTCGCCGAGAAGAACCAGATCCCGATCTCCAAGGACAAGCGCGGCGAGGCGCCCTTCTCGGTCGACGCCAACCTTCTGCACTCGTCCTCCGAGGGCAAGGTGCTGGAAGACCCGGCCGTCGAGGCCCCCGAGTTCGTCCACCAGCGCACCATCTCGCCGGAGGACGCGCCGGATGTGGCGACCGTCATCGAAATCGGTTTCGAGAAGGGCGACGCCGTCTCGATCAACGGCGAGGCCATGTCGCCGGCCACGATCCTGACCGCCCTGAACCAGTACGGCCACGACAACGGCATCGGCCGTCTGGACCTGGTCGAGAACCGTTTCGTCGGCATGAAGTCGCGCGGCGTCTATGAGACCCCCGGCGGGACCATCCTGATCGCGGCGCACCGCGGCATCGAGAGCATCACCCTGGACGGGGGCTCCATGCACCTGAAGGACCAGCTGATGCCGAAATACGCCGAGCTGATCTACAACGGCTTCTGGTTCTCGCCCGAGCGCGAGATGCTTCAGGCCGCCATCGACAAGAGCCAGGAAAACGTCTCCGGCACGGTCAAGGTCAAGCTGTACAAGGGCAATGTCTCGGTCATCGGCCGCGAGAGCCCCTACAGCCTGTATGATCAGGACCTCGTCACCTTCGAGGAAGGCGTCCAGGCCTATGACCACAAGGACGCGGCCGGCTTCATCAAGCTGAATGCGCTCCGCCTGCGCGTCCTGGCCAAGCGCGACGCCCGCAAGGCCTAGCGCCAGACCGCCCGAGGCAAGCCGATGACCGTCAAGGACCGTCTCAGGATCCACGAGACCCGGCTTCTCTCGGACAACTGGTATGTGCTGAAGACGACCCGGTTCGACTGGAAACGGCGCGACGGACGCTGGCAGACCCAGGAGCGGGAACATTACGACCGGGGCAATGGGGCGGTGCTGCTGCCCTATAATCCGGCGGCGCGCACCGTGCTGCTGGTGCGGCAGTTCCGGTTGCCGGCCTATCTGAACGGTTACGACGACCTGCTGATCGAGGCGGCGGCCGGCCTGCTGGACGAGGCCGAGCCCGAGGTGCGGATCCGCGCCGAGGTCGAGGAAGAGCTGGGCTATCGGCTCGGCGCGGTGCGCAAGGTGTTCGAGGCCTTCATGAGCCCCGGCTCCGTCACCGAAATCCTGCACTTCTTCGTCGCCGAGTACGATCCGTCGATGAAGATCGGCGACGGGGGCGGCCATCCGGACGAAGGCGAGGACATCGAGGTGCTGGAGCCCACGCTGGACGAGGCCCTGGCCATGATCGCCGACGGCCGCATCCGCGACGCCAAGACCATCATGCTGTTGCAGCATCTGGCTTTGACGCTTCCGAAGTAGGCGCCCGGTTTCGGCCTAGTCGGCGATCTCCGACCGGGCGATCCTGAGGATCGCCCGGCTGCGGTCGTCCGTGACCCAGATCGACCCGTCGGCGGCGACCGCCAGAACCACGGGCGATCCGCGCGGCTGGCGACCCGCGACCGCGTCCCAACCCGGCGTCAGCACCTTGCCGCGCACGCTGGGCGCCCCGGCCGGATAGGGCAGGGCGCCGCGCGGGTAGATGGCGTAGCGTCCGCCGATGTCGGTCAGAGGGCGGCCTTGCGCGTCGGTCTCGGCCGCCACGATCCGTCCAGCGGCGCGACGATAGCCGTGCCAGCTCATCAGCAGCCGGCCGCGCAGTTCGGGAAACATCGCCCCTTCGTAATAGATCAGGTCCAGCGGCGCGGCGTGCGGCGGCAAGAGGGCGACCGGCCGGTCACGCCGGTCGCAGCGGGCCTGGGCCGCGCTCCAGCCCGGCAGGGGCGTCGTCAGGTCGACGCAATAGGGCCAGCCGTAATGGCCGCCCTGACGCAGGACGTTGATCTCGTCATAGGGATGGTCGGGCGTGGTCAGGTCGACCGAGTTCTCGCCCTGAAGGATCGTGCCCGACCGATGCCGCACCAGGGCGATGGAGTTGCGCAAGCCCGAGGCGAAGACGGTGCTGTCCTGCGCCCACCGGCCGGCGCCCAGATAGGCGTGACGCCGCACCTGGGCGGTTCGGGCGCTGTCGGCGCAGGCGCCCTTGGCGTCAGTGCGCGGCCGACCCCGCGCGTCCAGGCAACGGTCGCTGGGCGCCCCGACATTGACCAGCAGAGCGCCGTCGCCGTCGAAGACGAAACCGGACAGGGGGTGGCGATTGTCGTGCAGCCGGTTGTCCGGCAGGTCGCCGATCACGGTCCGCACCGTCGCCGCCGGATCGGCCGCATCGGGGTCCAGGGTCAGGATGCGGTTCATCTCGGACACATAGATCCGTCCGTCCGGGCCCCGCGCCACCGTGTGCGGCATGGACAGCCCCTGGGCGAGCCTGCGCCAGCGCGCCGCACCGTCGGCGCCGAACGACAGCCGCCAGACCGCGCCGCGTCCCGGCTCCCACCCGCCCAGGTCGGTGACCAGCCAGTCGCCGCCGGACAGGGGCAGCAGGCCGCGCGGCATGCGGGGTCCGTCAGTCCCCGCGCCCTGCCAGACTAGGCCCAGACAATAGCCCGGCGCCGTCCGCACCGTGGTCGCGGG
Source organism: Brevundimonas sp. TSRC1-1 (assembly GCF_049898245.1). NCBI lineage: Bacteria > Pseudomonadati > Pseudomonadota > Alphaproteobacteria > Caulobacterales > Caulobacteraceae > Brevundimonas > Brevundimonas sp. TSRC1-1. The sequence goes on along the minus strand of NZ_JAFCXI010000002.1, from coordinate 377,992 downwards.
CCGCCCGCCGCAGTCGCCGTCCACGGCATAGGCGCGCGAGGCGGCTTTGGCGCCGGACGGTAGGCTCAGCAGGGCGAGCGCGAGGAGCGTAAGCAAGGGGCGGATGGGACGGCGCATGGCCTCTTGGTAAGGCCAGGCCGAACAGATTGCGAGCCTCGGGGGGGCAGCCCCTAGGGGGCGAACAGGATCCACAAGCCCGTGGCGGCGAAACCGACGGCGGCGGCCAGCCGGATCCACTTCAGCGGCAGTTTCTTCGCCGCCGTCTCGCCCAGCAGGACGGCGGGGCCGTTGACCAGCATCATGCCCAGGGTCGATCCGGCCACGACCAGGGGCAGGTTCTCGAACCGGGCGGCCAGCATGGCGGTGGCGACCTGGGTCTTGTCGCCCATCTCGATCAGGAAGAAGGCCGAGGCGGTGGTCCAGAAGATGGCCCAGAAGCCGCGCTGAACCTCGCCCTTCTGTTCGTCCAGGGTATCGGGGATCAGGGCCCAAGCGGCGAAGCCCAGGAAGGCGACGCCGACGATCCAGCGCATCCAGTCGCCGGTGATGAAATGGGCCAGAACCGTGCCGGCCAGGGCCGCGAAGGCGTGGTTCAGCAGGGTGGCGGCGAGAATGCCCAGGATGATGGGCGTGGGCCGTCGCCAGGTCGCCGCCATGACGATGGACAACAACATGGTCTTGTCCCCGATCTCCGCGATGGAGACCAGGCCGGTCGAGATCAGAAAGGCTTCCAAGAAGGAACCTGTGTGCGCGGGAGCCTCGGCGGACGGACCTGTGGCGTTCGCAGCCGGGCCCCGCGTGGACATCCCTGCGAAAGCCGCCGGTCTTGCCGTGATCCGGACCCCAAGAGGGTCCCGGACCGTTCCCGCGCCATCCTCTCCGGGAGAGGAAGCATGTTGACGCGAGCCCCGCTGATTGTTGCGGGCGGCTACTCCCCGATGACGGGCCGGGGTTTAGGACGCGCGGCCGGAAATGAAAAGTCGATAACGACTCGCAAGATTTGCCTCAGATCAGACCCTGCCGCCCAGCCTCGGCCGTCAGGTCGTCGCGGAACTCGGGCGCGGCCAGGGCGATCAGGGCGCGGGCCCGCTCGCTGGTCGACTTGCCTTTCAGGTTGGTCCAGCCGTGTTCGGTGACGATGATGTGGACGTCGTTGCGGGGCGTGGTGACGGGGCCGTCCAGCAGGGCGACGATGCGCGAACAGGTCCCCTTGGCCGCCGTCGCATGACAGGCGATGATCGACTTGCCCCCTTCGGAGCCATAGGCCCCGCGCACGAAGTCCAGCTGTCCGCCCGAGGCGGTGAACTGGCGCCCGTTCAGGAACTCCGAACAACAGGCGCCGCTCAGGTCGATCTGAAGCGTGGCGTTGACCGAGACCATCTTCGCATTGCGCGCGATCACGGCCGGATCGTTCACATAGGAGACGGGATGGGCCTCCAGGCCGCGATTGCCGTCCAGGAAGTCATAGGTGTTCTGGTCGCCCATCGAGAAGGCGAAGACCCCGACCCCGGGGTGCAGGGTCTTGCGGGCGTGGTTGGCCACCCCGGCCTGCATCAGCTCGACCAGGCCCGGCGTCAGCATTTCTGTATGGACGCCCAGGTCGCGGTGGTCCTTCAGGGCGTCGCAGACGGCGTTGGGCAGGGCGCCGATTCCCATCTGCAGCGTCGCCCCGTCCTCGACCAGATCGGCGATGATCCGGCCGATGGCGAGGTCGGCCGGCTGGGGCTCGGCCCTGGGCACGACCAGCAGGGGGGCGGCGTGTTCGACGATCCCGGCGACCCTGGAGACATGGACGGTGCAGTCGCCGAACACGCGCGGCATGTGCGGATTGACCTCGACCACGATGGTCCGGGCCGTGTCCGACACCGGCTTGGCGTAGTCCGTGTTGGTCCCGAACGAGAAGAATCCGTCGGCGTCCATAGGCGAGACGGTGCAGATCAGCGCATCCACCCCGACTTCGTCGCACAGCAGGCGCGGCGACTGCTGGAAGCCGGTCGGGATGAACTGGACCGGATTGGGCCGCCTCTCCTCGAAGGCGCGCTGCTCCAGCCGGCGTTCGACGGCGCTGTGGAACAGGCTCCACGGCCGGATCCGGTCCATCAACTCGTAGCGCAGCACAGTGTCGCCGGCGATGGCGGTGGAGAGCAGATAATAGAGGTTCACGTCCTCGACCTCGCCGCGCTCGGCCCGTTCGGCCAGGGCCTTGAGCAGGGCCGGGGGCTGGGACACGCCCAGGCCCATGGCGACCTTGGCGCCCGACCGGATCAGGGCCGCAGCCTGATCCGGCGTTTTCAGCCGTTCGGCATAGAGGGCGGCGTGGTCCATGGCGTATCTCCCGTCTGCGCGCCGCTCTGTTCAGATCGAGGCGGCGTCTCAAGACAGACTATCCTGCGTCCGACGCCAAGGCGGGGCTAGACTTTGGTCGGATCGTCCCCGGTTTCAGGCTCCATCGGCGACGGCTCGTCCTGCAGGGGCGCCTGATGACGCTTCTGCCAGCGCGCGATCCCATAGGCGACCAGCCACAGGACCATGGCCCAGGCCGAGCCCACGGCCCAGCCGGCGAAGACGTCCGTCGCCCAGTGGGCGCCCAGATAGATGCGGGTCAGCCCCACCAGCAGGGCCATCAGAATGCCGACCCCCAGGACGAAGATCTTGAACCTCTGGCGCGGAAAGGCGCGCGTCAGCATGACCGCGACGCTGAGATAGAAGACCGTCGCCAGCAGGGCGTGGCCGGAGGGGAAGCTGGCGTTGATCGTCTCGACCGCCTGCAGGGCCTGGGGCGGGCGTTCGCGCTCGAACACCGCCTTCAGCCCCTCGCTCAGCGTCACCGCGCCGATCAGGCTCAGGGCCAGCAGGACGGACGACAGCCATTTCCTCTGGCTCAACAGGAAGACGATGACGATCAGGGCGAACAGGCCCAGCACCGATATGCCGCCCAGCGAGGTGATGTCGGCCGCCGCCTCCTTCAGCCACCACGGCCCCCAGGGCCGGCCGGGGTCGTCGGCATAGGGGCGCAGCAGGGCCAGAACCTGATGGTCGAAGGCCTGGCCGTCGGCCTCCGTCATGTCGTCGGCGATCTCGACGAAGGTCATGACGCCGATCGCGGCCACGAACAGGGCCGTCAAAGCGGCGATCTCTGTTCGCGCAACCGTCAGGGCGCGTATCAAAAAGGGACGGAAATCTGAAACGGTCATGGACGGGCCAAACGGCCAAGCTCGCCCTATGTTCCGATCACGCGTTCGTGATATCGCAACTGCGAAGGCCTGGGAGGGGTTTGCTGGCTTGCTTGCTGGATTTTCCCCAGGCGTGGACGAGTTGTCCGACCGATTCGCTTACAATGCGACCGTCAAGACGTTGACGGGTTATTAGGCATGTGCGCCCTATATGTGGGCTCAGGGAGCGTTGAGACCACTAGATGATGTGGTCACGGCGCAGGTGGCTCTAGGCTGTTTATTGTTCAGGACGCAGATGACCATGGCTGGCGGCGAGGCTTTGAAGACGACGGAATTCCAAGGTGTTGTGACGAACGCGACCCTCGAGAAGCCCCATCTGACTGTCGTGAAATCGGTCCAGGTGGACCGTTCGCGCGACGCCCTGCTGACCGACTTCGGCAAGAAGACGCTGGAAGACCGCTACCTGCTGGCGGGCGAGAGCTATCAGGACATGTTCGCCCGCGTCTCGACCGCCTTCTCGGACGACGCCGACCACGCCCAGCGCCTGTACGACTATATGAGCCGCCTGTGGTTCATGCCCGCGACCCCGGTCCTGTCGAACGGCGGCGCGGATCGCGGCCTGCCGATCTCCTGCTTCCTGAACGCCGTCGGCGACAGCCTGGACGGCATCCAGAGCGTCTGGAACGAGAACGTCGCCCTGGCCTCGAACGGCGGCGGCATCGGCACCTACTGGGGCGGCGTCCGCTCCATCGGCGAGAAGGTCAAGGGCGCGGGCAAGACCTCGGGCATCATCCCCTTCATCCGCGTGATGGACTCGCTGACCCTGGCGATCAGTCAGGGCTCGCTGCGTCGCGGCTCGGCCGCCGTCTATCTGGACATCCACCATCCCGAAATCGAGGAATTCCTCGAGATCCGCAAACCCTCGGGCGACTTCAACCGCAAGTCCCTGAACCTGCACCACGGCGTCAATGTCACGGACGAATTCATGGAGGCGGTGAAGACCGGCGCCACATTCGACCTGAAGTCGCCCAAGGACGGCGCGGTCATCAAGACCGTCGACGCCCGCTCGCTGTGGACCAAGCTGCTCGACATCCGGATGCAGACCGGCGAGCCCTATATGATCTTCTCCGACACGGTGAACCGCCAGATGGCGCCGCACCAGCGCGACCTGGGCCTGAAGGTCAAACAGTCGAACCTGTGCGCCGAGATCATGCTGCACACCGGCCGCGACCATCTGGGCGTGGACCGGACCGCCGTCTGCTGCCTGTCGTCGGTCAACGCCGAGACCTTCCTGGAGTGGCGCGAAGAGCCCAAGTTCATCGAAGACATCATGCGCTTCCTGGACAATGTGCTGGAGGACTTCATCCGCCGCGCCCCGCCGGAAATGAAGGCCGCCGTCTATTCGGCCAAGCGCGAACGTTCGGTCGGCCTGGGCCTGATGGGCTTCCACTCCTTCCTGCAAGGCCAGGGCGTCGCCTTCGAAAGCGCCATGGCCAAGTCGTGGAACATGCGCCTGTTCAAGCACCTGCGTCGCGAGGCCGACAAGGCCAGCCGCCTGCTGGCCGAAGAGAAGGGCCCCTGCCTCGACGCCGAGGAGCGCGGCGTGATGGAGCGGTTCAGCCACAAGCTGGCCATCGCCCCGACCGCCTCGATCTCGATCATCTGCGGCGGCACTTCGGCCGGCATCGAGCCGATCCCGGCCAATATCTACACCCACAAGACCCTGTCGGGCTCGTTCGCGGTCAAGAACCCCTATCTGGAGCGCCTGCTCGACGAGAAGGGGATCAACACCGAGGCGGTCTGGAACTCGATCCTCGAACACGAGGGGTCGGTCCAGCACCTGGACGCCCTGAACGAGGACGAGAAGGGCATCTACAAGACCGCCTTCGAACTGGACCAGCGCTGGGTGGTGGAACTGGCCGCCGACCGCGCCCCGGAAATCTGCCAGGCCCAGTCGCTGAACCTGTTCATCCCCGGCGACGTCAATAAATGGGACCTGCACATGCTGCACTGGTCCGCCTGGGAGCGCGGCGTGAAGTCGCTGTACTATCTGCGCTCCAAGTCGGTGCAGCGCGCCGCCTTCGCCGGCGCCGAGGACAAGGCCGAGGCGGTCATCGATCCGAACCAGCCCGACCTCTTCTCCATGCCCAAGACCGACTACGACGAGTGCCTGGCCTGCCAGTAGGCGGTCGGACGCCAGACCTGAAAGGGCTCCGCGCAGGCGGGGCCCTTTTTCACGACTGGAACTCCGGCGCGGCGGCGTCGTTCAAAAGGGACGAAACAGTGTCTTGAAAATGTCTGTTGGAGTCTGGTTGCACCTGGTGCAAGCTGGAGAACAGCGGACGGTGGGGAGACCGAATGCGCGTTGCGGTGTGGAGCGTTGGAGTGGGAATCGTCCTGGCGGCAGCCGGGTTCGCCGACTCGCGCGCCCAGGCCTGGATCCCCGGCGCCTTCGACGAAACTCACGCGACGGCTCAAACCCTGACCGCGCGCCTCAATGAGCAAGGCGGGTTCCGCGTCACGCCCGACGCCCGCTTCGGATCCGAAATCGAGATGAGCGCGCCCTTGCGGCCGGCCGAAACCGAGGGTCTGGCCGCCGCCACCCGCAACGATATCTGGATCGACCGCAAGGCCTTCACCGACCGGGTCACGCTGGAAACCGCCGGGCGATTGCGTCGCGCCGACGGCTCGCCCCTGCCGGTCACGCCGATCGACCGGGCCGAGCTGGACGCGGAAGCCTATGACCTGCGCTATGTTCGCGGCTTCCGCGGCGCCGTCGGACGCACGCCGTCCGGCCTGGAAGTCAGTCTGACGCCCCACGCCGGTTTCGGCGTCGGCAGCGAGGGCGGCTCGGCCGAGGCCGGCGCCACCCTGAAGATCGGCGAGGGCCTGGATCGTCTCGCCCCCGACGGAACCGCGCGCTTCGGCGAGCGTCCCCGGTGGTATCTCTACGCCGCCGGGTCCGGCCGGGCGGTCGGCTATAATTTCGCCCGCACCCGCGACGGCGACTACGCCCGCTCCGGCTATACCCAGGATCGAGGCGGCTTCCTGGGCGACGCCTCGGTCGGCGTGGCCTATCGCCGGGGCGATGTTCAGACCTCCGTCGGGCTGGTCTATCGCGAGATCGACGCCGGCAAGGGGCTGCGCGGCATGAACGGCCTCGACACCGATCTGGACGAGGGCCTGATCGCCTTCCAGCTGTCGATCAAGCCGCGCCGCTGACCCGCACCTTCGGGTCGTCGCGCATCAGCGAACCTCCGACACCGCCACGCCCTCTCGCCTCGGATCCGCGCCGCCGTCCCACCGGCCGTCGCGCCACATCGCTCCATGCAGGCCCGAGGTCTCGGTTGCATTGGGTCTGAGGCTCATGCCCGCCGCCCCCAGGGCGTCGCGGATGTCCGGCGCGATCAGGGCCGTATCGGCGCCGACCATCTCGCCGCGCACCACCAGATTGGGCAGGGCGACAGCCTCCTGCATCGGCAGGCCCCAGTCGATCACCCCGATCAGGGCCTTGGCGACATAGGCCAGGATGCTGGACCCGCCCGGCGAGCCGATGGCGCCGACCAGACGGCCCTGACCGTCCAGGATCAGCACCGGCGTCATCGACGACCGGGGCCGCTTGCCCGCCGCCACCGCATTGGCCGCGGGATGGCCGTCCTCGCTCGGGGTGAAGGAGAAGTCGGTCAGCTGGTTGTTCAGGAAGAAACCCTCGACCATCCGGCCGTTGCCGAAGATGCTCTCGACCGTGGTCGTCATGCTGACCGCGTTCCCCTCCGCATCGACGATGACCATGTGCGAGGTGCCGCCGGGCTCGGCCGTGCGGTCTGCGCCGCGCGGGGGCGACCCCGTGGGGGCGCCGGCCGTCGCGGGACCGTTCAGGGTCGGCGCCAGGGCCGCGCGCGCGGCGACATAGTCCGGATCCAGCAGGCCGGCGATCGGCACGCCGACGAAGTCCGCATCCCCCACATAGCGGTCGCGGTCGGCGTACATCAGACGCTGCAGCCGGCCGAAGGCGACCCAGGCGGCCGGGCTGTCGGGGCCCTTTCGGATGTCGGGCGTCTGCTCGGCCATGGCCAGGAACTGCAGCAGGGCCACTCCGCTGGACGGCGGCGGCGGCACGCAGACGACATAGATCCGGTACGGACGGCACAGGGCGTCGCGACGCAGCGGGCGATAGGCGGCGATGTCCGTCTCGGTCAGGCCGCCGGGGCGCGGCGCCTTGGCCACTGTTTGGGCGATCTCGCGCCCGATGCGGCCGCCATACAGAACGCCCGGCCCTTCGTTCGCCAGGGCCGCCACGGTTCGGGCATAGGCGGGGTTCCGCATCACGTCGCCGGCCCGATAGGGTTCGCCGTCCGGCCGGGTGAAATAGGCTTTGGCCCACCGGGTTCTCGCCTGGGGCGCGGGGCCGTTGATCATGCCGGCCAGGCGCGGGCTGACCACGAAACCGTCCCGCGCCAGGCGTTCGGCCTCGCCGAACAGGTCGCGCCATTCCAGCCGGCCGTGATCCTTATGCGCCATGGCCAGCATGGCCACCGCGCCCGGCGCCCCGGTCGAGCGCCCCGACAACAGGGCGTCGATGAAGGCCAGCGGCTCGCCGTCCTCGTAAAACAGCTCTGGCGTGGCCGAGGCCGGCGCCGTCTCGCGGCCGTCATAGGCCGTCACATGGCCGGTCGCCGCCTCATAGCTCATCAGGAAGGCCCCGCCGCCCAGACCCGACGACTGGGGCTCCACCAGGCCCAGCACCGCCTGTACGGCGACAGCGGCGTCCACCGCCGACCCGCCGCGCCGCAGCACCTTCATCCCCGCCTCGACCGCCAGCGGATTGGCCGCCGCCACGAAGGGGCCGCGCGCAGGCGTCCCGGCCTCCGGCGTCGTCGCCTGACCCTGAACCGGTGTCTCGGCCGCTGTCGGAGCGCCCCCGCCCGCCGTCTGGCAGCCGGCGATGACAATGGGAATGAGCAGGACGGCGAGACGACGGCGGATGAAATGCATGAGAAAATCCGGACGAGGGAGGACGTCGCCTCCCGACCTAGGCCGTCCCGGCGTCCGCGCCAACCGCCGACCACGCAGAAACTGCATTCCGCCGCTTGCGCCCGCCGGTTTCTACGGCTAAAGACCCGCCCTCGCCGCAAGGCAGCCGCACCCGTAGCTCAGCTGGATAGAGCACCAGACTACGAATCTGGGGGTCGGGCGTTCGAATCGCTCCGGGTGCGCCATTTCCACAAATCTATCATTCGGGTAGATGGGCCGCGCTGCGAGTCCAGCCGACGGGCTGGCTGTAATACTGCCGGCAGCCGAATCCAGGCCTCTGATTTAGACGACACGCCCGGTTTATAGGGGCCGAGACTCGTGAAGGGTCGTGATTCACGAGGACCGCCCCCAGCGACCACGACAGCTTAGGTCGGCGGGGCGTAGCGCCGCCGTCTGCATCGAACCTGCATGGCGCCTGCGCTGACAATCCATCGACGGCGCAACCGATCTCGACGGACATGGCGGAGAAGCATTTCCCGAAAGGGAGGCCCCATGCTTCACATACCCGTTCCGCCTCGATCATCATTCTGGCTCAGGGTCGCCGTCGGCGCCGCCCTGGTCGGCCTCGCCGACCTGCTGTTCTTCGCCCATGCCCCCGGTACGAGTCTTGGCCTGTTCGCCTTCGCGGTCCTGGGGAGCGCGCTCCTTGGTCGGAAAGACCTGCTGCAAGACCGTCGAGGCCGGGGCTTCGTCCTGGCCGGCGTCGCCTTCGCCCTGGTTCTGGCGGACCGGCCTGGGCTGCTGGCCTGGGCTCTGTTCGGGGTCTCTATGAGCCTCGGGGCGTTGTCGAGCCGGGTGGGGCCGAACGAGACGGCGTGGGGCTGGGCCCAAAGACTGGCGCTCGACTGGTTTTTTGCGCTGTTTGGCCCCGTGATCGACCTGTTCAAGGTCTCGCGGCTGAGGCGCGGTCGCGGCGGAATGTCCGCTCTGAACCTGCTTGGCCTTCTCATCATGCCCTTGGTCGGCGGCGGTGTCTTCCTCGCCCTGTTCTCGGCGGCGAATCCGCTCATTTCGAATGCGCTCGCCAACCTGTCCCTGCCGTCCCTGTCGCCCCAGAACGTCCTCCGCATCCTGTTCTGGTGCGCCGTCTTCATCGGCGCTCTGGGCCTGCTGCGTCCGCGCTGGCGCAAGCCCTTGCTCGCCCTGCCGGAACGCAAGATCGGAAAGCCTTCAGCCTTCCTGACCCGCACGATCACCCTGTCCCTGATCGTCTTCAATGCGGTCTTCGCGCTCCAGAGCGGCCTGGACATCGCCTTCCTGTGGAGCGGCGCGCCGCTTCCCGGCGACATGGGCCTGGCCGACTACGCCCATCGCGGCGCCTATCCCCTGATCGTCACCGCCCTGCTCGCCGGGCTGTTCGTCCTGGCGGCGCTCCAGCCGGGTTCCGACACAGCGAACAGGCCGCTGGTGCGTCGTCTGGTGGTCGTCTGGATCGCGCAGAACATGATCCTGGTCGCATCCAGCCTGCTGCGCACCGCCGACTATATCGAGGCCTACGCCCTGACCCGTTTCCGCATCGCCGCGATGATCTGGATGGGGCTGGTGGCGGTCGGCCTGATGCTGATCTGCTGGCGCATGCTGGCCGGCAAGTCGGCGCACTGGCTGATCAACGCCAACGCCGCGGCCGCGCTGATCGTGCTGGCGGTCGTCAGCGTCGTCGACCTCGGCGCCGTCGTGGCCGGTTGGAACGTGCGGCATGCCAGGGAAGTCGGAGGTCGCGGGGTCGCGCTGGACCTCGGCTATCTCCATACCCTGGGCGCGCCCGCCCTCGTCTCTCTGGCCGAACTGGAAACGACCCTCGACGACGCCGTCCTGCGCGACCGGGTCGCCGCCGTCCGCCAGGACATCCTTCTGAACGTCCGTCGGCGACAGAGCGAATGGCGCGGCTGGACCTGGCGCGACCAGCGTCGTCTGGATCGCATCGCCGCCCTGCAACAGAAGGGCGCCTTGTCGGCGCCGGCGCCGGGCGCCCGTCACTGGAACGGGCGGCTCATCCAAATGCCGCCGCCTACCGCGCCGGCGCCCGTCGCCGCCCCGCCGCCTGTCCCGTTGACCTCGCGGACGGAAGGCTGAACATGGCCATCATGCAAAGCACCGTCCTGGTGGTCGACGACGACCCGCACATCCGCGACCTGCTGACCTTCGCGCTTCAGAAGGCGGGTCTGGCGACGCGGGAGGCCGCCGACGGCGAGGCCGCTCTGGCCGACATCGCCCTGTGCAGGCCGAACCTCGTCGTGCTGGACATCAACATGCCCCGCATGGACGGGATCGAGGCCTGTCGCCGAATCCGCGCCCAGGGCGATCTGCCGGTCCTGTTCCTGTCGTCGCGCGATGACGAGATCGACCGCATCCTGGGCATGGAGCTGGGGGCGGACGACTATGTGACCAAGCCCTTCAGTCCGCGCGAGGTGGTGGCGCGGGTCGCCGCCATCCTGCGCCGGATCGCGCGGAGCCCGCCCCCTCCGACGCCGGGTCAGTTCGCCTTGGGGAGCCTGGGCCTGGACGCGGACGGATGGCGGGCGACATGGCGCGATGTGGAGGTGCCGCTGACGGTGACGGAGTTCAGCATCGTGCGCACCCTGGCCGATGCGCCGCGCCGGGTCTTCACGCGGGACGCCATCATCGACCGGGTCCATGGCCCAGGCTTCGCCATGACCGACCGTACGATCGACAGCCATGTCCGCAACCTGCGGGCCAAGTTTGCAGCGGTGGGCGGGGCTGACGTGATCGAGACGAGACCCGGCATCGGCTATCAGCTTGGCCCCTGTCTCGGCGCGCCGGGGACGTCGGACGCGTGATCGCACGCCTGCGCGCCTTCGTCCGCCGTCATTGGCCGGCGCTCAGGCTCCGGACGATCCTGCTGTCGGTGCTGATCTTCGCCGGCGTCCTGCCGGGGCTCAGCGCCATATTCCTGCGGGTCTACGAGAACACCCTGGTGCGTCAGACGGAGGCGGAACTGGTCGCCCAGGCCGTCGTCCTGTCGGCCGTCGCCGCCTCGGATTGGCCCGGCGCCGTCGTGGTTTCGCCCGATCCCGCCCGACGCGACGATCCGGGTTATTACAGGCCCGAACCCGCGACGATCGACCTGGGGTCCACGCCGGTCTTGCCGGCGCGACCCTCGCCGCGCTCTGCGGCGGCGCCTGAGGCCGGGGCGGTCGAGGTCGCCGCCCGGTTTGGTCCTGTCGTCGAGCAGACCAGCCGCACCACCCTGGCCTCGATCCTCTTGCTGGATCGCAACGGGACGATCGTTCTGGGCTACGGCCAGGGCGGCGGCCTGGCCGATCTGACCGAAGTGCGCTCGGCGCTTGCGGGCGAACCGCGAACGGTCCTGCGTCGCAACGACGCCTATCGTCCGCGCTACTCCATGGAATGGCTCAGTCGCGCAGCGGGCGTTCGTATCCACCATGCGCGGCCGGTGATGGTGAATGGCCGGGTCGAGGGGGTCGTCGTGGCGTCCCGCTCGCCCCGGGCCCTGTTCAAGGGACTGTACCAGGACCGGATCAAGATCGGGCTGGGCGTCGTCGGCACCCTGGGGGTGATCGCCCTGCTGGCGGTTCTGGTCTCGCGCGGCATCGCCCGCCCGATCGAGGCGCTCAGCCGGGCGACGCGCGATGTCGCCAACGGCGGCGGCGTGTTGCCCCCCGCGCCGGCCACCGCCGCCGTCGAAATCCAGACCCTCTATGAGGACTTCGGGCGGATGGCCCAGGCCGTCGATCGCCGGTCCCGCTATCTGCGCGACTTCGCCGCCGCCGTCAGCCATGAGTTCAAGACGCCCCTGTCCGGGATTCAGGGGGCCGTCGAACTGCTGCAGGACCATGAAATGGACCCAGGTCAACGTCGACGGTTCCTCGACAACATCGCCGCCGACGCCCGCCGCCTCTCGGCCCTTGTGACGCGCCTGCTCGACCTGGCGCGCGCCGATATGGCGCGTCCCCAAGCCGGGCTTTCGGTCGACGTCCGCCTCCCGATCACGAAGGCGGTCGACGCCAGGTCAAGCCGGCTGGCGATCTCGGTGATGTTCGGGGACGAAACGCCCAGGGTGGCCGTTCCAGCGTCTACCATCGAGATGGTGGTTTCGACGCTCCTGGAAAACAGCCGCCAGGCCGGCGCGACGGCCGTCAGCATCAGGGCGGCGGCCCTGCCCGATCGACTTGTCGTCACCCTGGCGGACGATGGTCCAGGCGTCGCGCCGGCCGACGCCGGTCGCGTCTTCGAGCCCTTCTTCACCACGCGACGCGGGGAGGGCGGCGCCGGCCTCGGCCTGTCCATCGCCCGCGCCCTGCTGGCCGCGAACGACGCCACCCTGGATCTGCTGCCTACGACCGAGGGCGCCGTCTTCGAATTGGTCATGCCGCTCGCCGAGCAATAGGTTTGGCTGTGCGACCGGGGGCCGGAACCGGGCCGTCTTTCGCGGACACGCCTTATACGCCGCGGATCACCCGTCCCGGGACAGCCTCGGCCGCCATCGGCGGAGGCGGATCGAAACCCGATCATGCCCCGCTTCAGCCGCGGGGTCCGATGTGGAGGCGGCGTGGTCCGCAGGCGCCCCGTCTCGAGACAGTGACGAACGGTCCATGCCGAATTGCGACAGCTAGCACTCACGATGACCCGGAGCCGGTCTGCCGCCCCACGCTTTGAGAGCCGCCGTATTAACGCTGTCCGAACCCGGTTCGATGTCAGATCAATCGCTTGCGTAGTCCTCGTCGACCAACCCCTTACCGCCTATGATTAATTTGTGTTAGTCATTGTAATGGATGGGTTTTTGCACTGAGCCGGTTTGCCCGATGTTGGGCCTTCTGGAGAAATCTCGTGACCACCAAGATCCTCATCATCACCGCCGTTCTCGGCGTCGCGACGGCCGGCGCCGCCCATGCTCAAAGCATCGGATCAGGCCAGTCGAACAATGCATCCGTCCGCTCGCAGCTGAACGCCACGATCACCGACGTGAACAATTCGGTTTCCGTCACCTCCGCCGCCATTTCCAACAGTGTGACCATCGACGGCGGCACGGCGGTGTCCCTGAACAACAATCAGAACGCCTGGGGCGGCGCGTCGTCCCAGCTGAACGCGACCATCGGCGATGTCTCCAAGGACGTCTCGGCGACGTCGGCGGCCATCGCCAACTCGGCGACGATCAAGACCTCCGACTGGGGCGGCGCGATCACCAACACCCAGGTCGCCTATAACGACCCCTCGGCCACGCTGAACTCCACCATCAGCGACGTGTCGGGCACGGTTTCGGCGACGGCGGCGGCCATCAGCAACTCCGCCACCATCGACTCGCGGCTGGGGTCCCTGAACTCGTCGCAGACCAATACCGCCGGGGTTTCCGCCATCGCCACCACGACCGTGCGTGACGTCTCGGGCGCCGTCACCAACACGGCGGCGGCCATTGGCAACAGCTTGACCGTGACCGGCTTCTGAATGGACAGGCCGGCGTCCCCGCGAAGGCGGCGTCGGCCCTTTCCGCCGCTTCACCCCGCTCTCCTTCCCGCTGAGATGACACACATCATGACCAAGACGCCGCTCTTGCCGCTCGTAATCCTGACCCTGTCCGGTCTCTCCGGGCGGGCCGTCGCGCAATCCTCGACCGAGTCCGCCGGGGCGGCTTCGATGGAGGCCGGCTATGGCCGTTCCGGCGCCGTCGCGACCCAGACCTTCAACCCCGTCACGCGCGACGCCAACGGCAATCGGCTGGTCGTCAACGGCGTCATCGTGAACAGTCAGGCCGGCACGACCGTCAGCTACGCCAGCACAGGGTCGAACACGCAGTCGGGCGCCGCCTATTTCGACAGCGGCGCGGCGGCGCTGGGCGATACGAGCAGCGCGACGGCCGTGGGCAACCTGGTCAATGTCTCCATCATCGGCCACGGCAACACCGTGGTGCTGAACAGCCGCCAGACCAACAGCGGCGACGTCAGCGCCAATGTGCGGAAGTCCGGCTCATGAGGCGGGCGGCGATCACGGGGATCGCGCTCGGCCTGGTCGCCGGAGCCGCGACGGCGGAACCTTCGGGCGGGATGAATCCGGGCGCGATCCGCGGCGCCCCCGCTACAGCCAATCCGTCTCCCTATTCTGCGGCCCTGACCTGCTTGTCGCGGCGGGGCGGCTGGATCGACGGCGCCCCGCCCAGGATCGCGGTGGGACGGATTTCCGACATGACGGGCCGGGTCGATCTCCAGACCGGCGCCCGCGTCTCGCAGGGCGCCGCGCTGTTCGCCATCACGGCCCTGGCCCGCTCCGGCGCGCCGGTGGTCGAGCGGCTCGACAACACGGTCGCCGAGATCGAATTGAACTATGCGCGCCAGCACCTGCTGTCCGACGCCCCGGAACGGGCCGGTCAGGATCCCGACAATTTCAGGCCGATCCACGTCGGCCAGGTCGCGGGGTCGCGGTACTATCTCGTCGGCGGCGTCACCGAACTGAACTACAATATCGCCTCGAACGGCATGAACGTTCAGGCGGGCGATGTGAGCGCGACCGGCCTGCGCGGCCTGGGTCAGGCGTCGCGCTATGTGATGAACGTCGCGGTCGACCTCAGGCTGGTGGATACGCGCTCGCAGGAAGTGGTGAACAGCGTCAGCTTCCAGAAACAGGTGGTCGGCGTGGACCGCAGCCTCGGGCTGACGGGAACCCAGGGATCGGTCGGCGGCGTTGCGACGGCCGGCGGCGGCGCCATGGAGCCGGTGCAGGCCGCTGTGCGGACGGTGGTCGAACGCGGCGTCTTCGAACTGTTGGCCGACATCCAGACACCGGGCGCCAAGGCGACCTGCCTGCCGGCCGACGACCCTGTCGGGGTCCAGACCTACGCCATCGCCGCAGGAGCCGCTTCGTGAGACTGAGACCGCTTCTGGAGGCGTCGATGATCGCGGCGGTCGGTCTGGCCGGCTGCACGACCGCACGCTACGACCCCGCCACCGGTCTCTACGCCAATCCGATCGGCGGCGCGCCGGCGACCGGCAACGACACCGCCTATTCCGCCGCGCTGAGATGTCTGGCGTCGGCGGGCCAGGCGGAGGGGCGCAGCGCGCCGCGGCTGGCGGTCGGCGACATCGCCGACCTGACCGGCCGCAATGATCTGGAGACAGGACGCAAGATCAGCCAGGGCGCGTCCCTGTTCGCCGTGACAGCCCTGACCAAGGCCGGAGTGCCCACGGTGGAGCGCCAGGATCGCGGGGTTTCGGAGGTCGAACGACAATATGCCCAATCTCATCTCCTGTCCGACACCCCCCAGGCGGCCGGCGAAAGCGCCGAGAATTTCCGCCCGATCTACGCCGGTCAGATCGCCGGTTCGCGATACTATGTCGTGGGCGGGGTCACCGAGCTGAACTATAATCTGCGGTCTTCCGGGGTCGATGTCTCCGCCGGGGGAATCGAGGCCAGCGGGGTCAAGGGGGGCCTGACCAGCAGCGGCTATGTCATGAACATCGCCATCGATCTTCGCCTGGTCGACACCCGGTCCCAGGAGGTCGTCGCCACGGCCTCCTATCAAAAGCAGCTTGTCGGTCGCGAGATCCGCGTGGGCGTGTTCGACTTCACCCACGGCAATATTTTCGACCTTTCCGCTGGAGCCTCCGGCATGGAGCCGATCCAGTTCGCCGTCCGGACCGCGATAGAACGCGGCCTGTACGACTTCGTCGCCGACCTCTACGCCATTCCCCGCGACCGCTGTCTCGCGCGGCCGGAAACGGGGCTGCAAGGCGAGAGCCTGCTGGCGCTGCGCGCGGCGGAAGCGGCTGCGCCCGAGGCCGAACGGCCGTCCGCCAGGCCGCCCGCCGTCGGGCAGGCCCCGTCCCGCCCGATGGCGGGACCGCCGGCCCGCTGGGTGCTGGATCCTTCCAGCTGGCGCACCGCGCCGTCGTCCGCGGTGCGCGGGACGACGGCCGCGGGCGGTTGAGGCGCCACGGACTTTCCGACTTCTCCAGTGCCAATTGAAGAAGGCCGTCGCGAGCGTCGCGACGGCCTTTCTCGTCTGGGTCAGTCCCCCGATCCGTCGCGCGGGGCGGCGGCGTCCCGCGCGACGAAGGGTCAGAGGCCCCCGGTCACCCGGCTGATGGTCGCCGAATTGCCGATGGCCGCCGCCGTCAGCGACGCCGAATCCACGGACCGGACCGTGACGTTGGATATCGCCTGCGTCAGGGCCTTGTTGTCCTGAACAGAGGAGGCCGTCAGCATGGTGTTCGGCCCGGTGTTCAGCGTCAGCGAGTTGGAGATCGCCGCCGAGGTGGCCGACACCGCGCCATCGACGTCGGCGATCGTGGCGGACAGGGTTGCGGTCGGGTCGTAGCCGGACATCTGGGTGTTGGTGACCGTGCCCTTGCCCGCGCCCTGCAGGTCGATGGTCGCCGAATTGGCCAGGGCGGCCGAGGTCAGGTTCACCTTGTCGGACACGTCCTGGACCGTCGCGTTCAGCACGGCTCTCGAGTCGCCGTTGAAATATTGGGCGTTGGTCACGGTCATCGCCCCTTCGCCCGAGGCGGTGAAGGAGTTTGCGATGGCGGCGGCGGTGCCGTTCACGGCGCCGTCGATGTCCGCCACCTTGAGGTTGGCGTCCGCCAGAAACTGTCCGCGATGGGTGTACTGGGTGTTGGCGACCTTGGACACGACATTGCCGTCCAGGGTGACGGTGGCGGAGTTGCCCAGGGCCGCCGCCGTGGCCGCGACATCGCCGTTCACGTCGGCGACATTGCTGGACAGGGCGGCGCTGGTGGAGCCCCAGCTATCCTGAAGATTTCGCACGGTCGTCGGCCCGGCGCCGGAGATGGTCGCGGAGTTGCTGATCGCCGCCGAGGTCTGCGAGACGTTCCCGTTGACGTCGTTGACGACGGCGTTGAGCTGAGCCCGGACGGTCGCCGTGTTCTTCTGGTTCGATGTTGCAGTAGACTGCGCCTGAGCGCCGGATGCGAGCATGAGAGCGGCCGCGGCCGCTAGGCTGGTCACGCCGATATTGTGAGTCATTTGAAAGCCCCAAGAGGATATCCGTCGGAAATGACGGCGTTCTGTCGACTGCAAGAACGGCCGCGTCTTTCCGCGTTCGAGGCGTTAACCGAGTCTCGGGACGAAGCGCCGATACGCATTGAAGATCGTCCCGCAGGACGGAGGACAGGGTTAACCTTCGCGCCGTCCGCCTCGTTCAGTTTGCGACGCTTGCGACCGCGCCTGCCTCGGATTGGCACATTCGGAGGACGGACGTCGATCCGTCTCGCCCTGCAGTCGGCGCAATAGAAAACCCGCGCCGGCGAAGGCGCGGGTTGAGGAAGCGCGTCGTCAGGCTTGATCAGCCCCGAACGGGGCGCAGACCGTCGGCGGAGGCTTGTTGCAGGGCCGGGCGCTTCTGTCCGCCGGACGCGATGATGCGGTCGATGCGGGCCTTTTCGGCGCGGAAGGCGGCCAGGTCGCCGCCGGCCAGTTCGGTGCCTTCCTGGGTGCGGACGCCGGCGGGATTGATCCGCTGGCCGTTGCGCCACAGTTCATAGTGCAGGTGGGGGCCGGTCGAGGCGCCGGTCGAACCGACATAGGCGACGACCTGGCCCTGGCTGACGCGCTGGCCGGCGCGAATGCCGGAGCCGTAGCGCGACAGGTGTCCGTAGCCGCTCTCGAGCCCGTTGTTGTGACGGATGCGCAGCCAGTTGCCGTAGCCGCCCCAGCGACGCGCCTCGACCACCACGCCGTCGGCGGGGGCCACGATGGGCGTGCCTGTGCCGGCGGCGAAGTCGATGCCCTGGTGCATCTTCTTGTAGCCCGAGATCGGGTGGGTGCGGAAACCGAAGCCTGACGAGACGCGGCGGAAATTCTGCAGCGGGGTGCGCATCATGGCCGAGCGCAGGTTCTTGCCCGAGGCGTCGAAGAACTGGGCTTCCTTGGCGCCGGCCGGCTTGAACCGATAGAAGGTGACGCCGCGCAGTTCGGCGTACATCAGGTCGCCCACGCCCACGGTGCGACCGGCCTCGGTCACGTCGCGGTCGAAGACCATGGTGAACTCGTCCGAGGCGCGGATGTCGCGCTGCATGTCGAACTTGGTGGCGAACAGGCGGCTGGCGGAGCGGACGATGGAGGCGGTGGCCCCCAGTTCGCGGGCGCTGGCGGACAGGGAGCGTTCGACGTCGCCCTTCAGGACCACGGTCTCGTGCGTGACTTTTTCTTCCAGCGAACGCAGGCGCAAGGCGCCGTCGAAACTGCGCGACACGGTCAGCTGGCTGGCCGGGCCGGTGCGCATGGTCAGGCCGATGAGGCGGGCGTCGCCCCGGCCGTCGCGCGGCTTGGCGATGGCGGTTTCGAAGCGAAGGCCGGCGCGGAGGTCGGCGAGGTCGAAAGCGTTGGCGACGGTGGCGGCGACGGCGCTGGCTTCTTCCGGCGCGACGCCGGTGCGGCGCACGGCCTGCTCGAAGGTTTCGCCGCGACGGATCTGGACGGGGACGGCTTCCGGGGCGGTCATGCCGGCCGGGGCGTTGGCGGCGGCGAAGGCCTGGACTTCCATGGCGGCCATCTGGGCCGACGACATTACGGGAACTTCTTCCGCCTGAGCGGGTTGGTAGACTCGACCGGCCAGCAGGGCGACCGAAATGGCGGCGGCGGCGGTCACGACATGCGGTGCGAGACGCATAGGTTGGCGGCGTGGGTCGAACTGAGCCATCGGTCTCATCGTGTTGCGACGCCCGAGGCGCCAAACTTTTTACCCAAAATCGCGCCGATAGACCCCGAGCGCGAAGTCATCGGCTATAACCTGCCTGTCTCAGTTTGGGAAGACAGACCGTTACAAACCGTTAAGAACCGGACGTGGGCGGAAAAAGTCTCGCAGACTCATGCGATTGACACGCAGGCTCGCCCTCTTGTCGCCCAGCTTGGCTGCGACGAACGCAGGGTTCGGGCCTGTCGGCGACGCTTGAGGCTTGTATTCGCATCGAGGGTGGCGATGGTGGTCCGGCGATCAGTTCTCAATCGATACGGCGTCCCTGTTTGACCGAAGTTCCGGCCACTCCTTCCGACCGATCCCCAGGCGTCAGGCGCAAGGGCGGCCTGCGGCGTCGACTGGGCCTGGGCCTGCTCGCCGTGTTCGTGGTCGTGGCCCTGCTGGCGGCCGCCCTCTATCTGAACCGTCGCGCCGCAGCGCGCGAGGTTCTGGTCGGCTGGCTGGAGCGTCAGGGCGTCCAGGCCGAGGTGGAGGTCGAGCGGATCGAGCTGGACGGTTTCGTCGGCCGCATCCGTATCGGCGACCCGCGCAATCCGGATGTGACCGTCGAGCGGGTCGAGGTGGATTACGCCGTGGCCCTGCCCTGGTCCAGGACCGGCGTGGGGGTGACGCCCAGTCGGATCCGACTGGTGCGGCCGGTGATGCGGGCCAGCTGGAAGAAGGGAAAACTGTCCCTGGGGTCGCTCGATCCTCTGGTCGAACAGTTCACAGGCGGGCCGCCCAGGCCGGACTCGCGCAGCCCTCTGGTGATCGTCGAGGGCGGGCGGGCGCGGCTCGATACCGAATATGGGCCGGTTCAGTTGCTGGCCGATGCGCGGGTGGACGACGGCAAGCTGATGCGTTTGAGCGCCCGGATGCCGCGGGCCGCGCTGAAGAGCGGAGAATTCCAAGCTGACGGCCTGGGGGCCGTCGTCGATCTGACGACGACCGGCGACCGGGTCGCGCTGCGGGTCGAGGCCGAAGGCGACCGGGTCCAGACCGCCGCCCTGAACGGTCGGGCGATCCGGCTGAGCCTGACCGGCGACCTGCCCTATCCCGACATGAAGAGGCGGCGCGGCGACGGCCGGGCCGTGGTCGACGCCCGTCTGGTCGGCGACGTGCTGGGCTTCGCCCAAAGCGGGGGCGCGGGCCAGGGCGGACAGCAGACGCAGGCGCGGGATGCGGAGCTGTCGGCGCGGTTCGACGGCGTGACGGCCGGATGGATCGAGACCTTCCGGCTGGAAGGCGCGACCGCCCTGAACCTGAAGGCGGCGGCGATCGATGGGCCGGGGCTGGCGGCGCGTCAGGTCGCCGGTTCGGCGACGGGCGGGCGGTTGACCGTGTCGCGGGATGAGGCCGTGCGCTGGAGCCTGGAGACACCCCTCAATTTGAGAGCCGCCTCTGGCCAGGCCGGCGAGGCCAAGGCGCAGAACCTTTCGATCCAGTCGAACGGTCTGTCCATGGGCGGGCGGAATACGGCCTTCGAGGCGACCGGGCCGGTGACGGCGGCGTTCGACCGGATCGGTTTCGGCGACCTGATGCTGAAACAGGCGCGGGGCGAACTGAGCCTGGACGTGGTTCAGGATGGGGCGATCCGGATCGCGGCCGAAGGCGGCCTGCGCTCGGCGGGCGGCGCCTGGCCCCTGTTCGGGCCGGTCGGGCCGGATGAGATCGCCGAGTTGACCGAGATGAAGACGGCGCTGGGGGATTTCGCCCTGAGCGCGCCCGCCATCCGCTTCGCCACGGGTTCGGCGGGGACCAGCGTGACCCTGGCCCGGCCCGTCACCCTGACGCCGGCCAACGGCGGAATACTGACCGTCGCCCAGGCGGGAACGGGGGCCTATCAGGCCGAACCGGGCCGTCTGGGCGGCGGGGCCCTGACCCTGACGGCGACGCGAGGGCGAGGCCTGCCGGAAATGGCCGTGGCCGTGCCTGAGTGGCGGCTGACCGACAGCGGGTTCGAGGCCCTGCTGGACGGGCGGGCCCAGCTGGACTTCGACCTGGCGCGCGGCATCGACGCCCGGACGCGGGGCCTGCTGGCCATGGCGGACGGGCGGCTGACCTATGCGACCTCCGACTGTGTCGACCTGACGGTCGAGCGGCTGGAGCTGGACGAGAACGACGTCCATCAGGTGGCCGGGAAGCTGTGCCCCGAAGGCGGGCCGCTGCTGAGTTCCAAGGACGGGATCTGGCGCGTCGCCGGCGGTTTCCAGGGCGTGTCGGCCGACGCCCCCTTCCTGGGGATGCGGTTCGCCGAGGCCTCGGGCCGGGTGGTGGTGGACGGGACCAAGGCGGGGGTCGGGCTGACGGCGACGGTGGCCCAGGTCCAGGCGCTCGATGCGACCACGCCCAAACGGTTCGAGACCCTGGCGGCTTCGGGCCAGGCGACCCTGGCCAATGAGCGCTGGACCGGCGAGTTCGACCTGAAGGGAACCGGCAAGGCGGCCGCGACCACCCTGGGGCGGTTGACCCTGGCCCACGACGGTCGAACCGGGGCCGGGGGCGTTCACATCGCCGCGCAGGGGGTGCGGTTCGTCGAAGGCGGCCTTCAGCCCTCGATGCTGAGCCCTCTGGTCGAGGCCTTCGTCCAGTCGCCGGCGACCGGCGTCGTCGGGTTCGACGGCCGGTTCGACTGGACCAAGGACGGCGAGCCGACGTCCAGCGGGCGGTTGAGCGTGCCGGGGCTGGACTTCGTCAGCCCGGCCGGGCCGGTCAAGGGCGCGCGCGGCGAGATCGAATTCACCAGCCTGAGCCCCGCCATCATCACGGCGCCGAACCAGAGGCTGACGGTCGACAGTCTGGACATCGGGGCCGACGCGACGGCCCTGGACCTGAACTTCGCCATCGACGCGGCGGGGTTCAGCATCGCCGGCGGGTCGGTCCAGGCCGGGGGCGGGACCGTCTCCATCGAACCCCTGGTCGTGCCGCTGGACCCGACCCAGGCCTATAGCGGGGTCATCGTGCTGGACCGGGTCCAGCTGGGGGATGTGGTCGCCGACAGCGGTTTCGCCGACAAGGTGATGCTGGACGCGGTGGTGTCGGGCCGGCTGCCCTTCACCATGGACCCGAAACTGGGCCTGAAGATCACGGCCGGCGCCCTGGGCGCGGTCCAGCCGGGGCGGCTGTCGATCCAGCGCGACGTGCTGACCGATGTGGATGCGGGCGGCGGGGGCGCGGACGTTCCGCCCAATATGGTCGAGGACCTGGCCTATCAGGCGATGGAGCATCTGGCCTTCGACGTGCTGAGCGCGGATGTGAACAGTCTGGACGAGGGACGGATCTCGGTCCTGTTCCACATCCGCGGGCGGCACGAACCGCCGCAGCGCCAGGAACTGCGCCTGACGGTGGCCGAGCTGATCAGCCGGGAGTTCCTGAACCGGGAACTGCCCCTGCCGTCGGGCACCCAGATCGACCTGACGCTGGACACCACCCTGAACGCCAACCAGTTGTTCGCCGACATCATGGCGGTCAATCGGGCGCGTCAGGGTCAGAAAGAGCCAGGGCCGACGCCCGCGCCCGAGACTGAGCCCGAGACTGGGCCCGAGACTGGGCCTGAGCCCGAAGCGCCGTGAGTCGAACCATTCAGCGACCGTTCACGCGATAGCGTGCTAATGACCTCTCAACCTTGACCGACCCGGAGTTCTCGCCATGATCAACAAGCGCCAGTTGGCCGGACTCGGCCTCGGGGCGGTCGTCGTCGCCGTCGCGGCCTGCGCCCCGACCATCCGTCTGGAGGTTGCGCCGATCCAGATCTACGCCAAATTGGATGCAGACGTCCGCGTCCGGCTGGATCAGGAGCTGCAGCAACTGCTCCAGCAGAACCCGAACCTCTTCTGATCGCCTCGCTTCTTTTGAAAGGACAGGCCGATATGAGCCTTCGTAAATTCCTCGCTGTCGGCGCCCTCGCCGCAGCCGTTTCATTCGGCGGCGCCGCCCTGGCCCAGACCGCAGCCCAGAAGACCCTGGTCGACCAGGCCAAGGCCGCCGGCACGGTCGGCGAACAGGCCGACGGCTATGTCGGCTTCCGGGTCAGCACCTCCGACGCCGCCCTGCGCGCCGCCGTCGACGCCATGAACGCCGGCCGCCGCGCCGCATACGCCCGCAGCGCGGCCGAAGCGGGCACCAGCGCCGATGTCGCCGGCGCCCGGATGTTCGAAAGCCAGCTGCTGCCGCGCATCCAGTCGGGCCAGTGGTACCGCAACGCCCAGGGCCAGTGGGTCCAGCGCTGAGCCAGGCCTGAATGATCGATCCGGCGTTTCGCCGGGTCGATCCCACGGGCTTCAGGCCGCTGTGCGACGCGAGCTCAGGGCCGGCAGAAGCAGGCCTTCGGTCAGGGCGCGCACCACGGGCACGGCGACGGCGTCGCCCATCAATTTCAGCGCCGCGCTCTCGCTGCCGGGCAGACGATAGTCGTCCGACACGCCCATAAGCCTCGCCGCCTCGCGTCCGGTCAGGCGACGCACCCGCGTCCGACCGCCGTCGCAGACCACCACATATTGCCGCGACGACCCGCCCGCCGGGGTGCGCAGACAGCCGGCCAGGCCGTCGAACCGGATCTCCAGCCGCTGGACCTTGCGGCCGTCTTCGGTCCGCACCCGGCGATAGGCGGCGCCGACCACGCGCCGGCCGGAGGCGACGGCGGCCTCGATCCGGGCGCGGTGCAGCGGAGCGGCCAGGGCGAGGATGTCCGCGCCGTCGTCCAGCCATTCCACGGATTCATCCGGCTCCAGCAGGGCGGCGAGATCCAGGTTGCGCCGGGGCGGGACCGGCAGACTCCACCAGGCCCAGGCCGCGCGCACGGCGTCCGGCAGCCGGGCATGGGCGGCGACCAGGCGGGGGGAGTGGAAGGGGCCCGAGGGGGCGGAGGCCTCGGGCGCGCCGTTCAGGGCCGATTCCTGAACCGCCACGATGAACAGGCGGGGCCGTGACTGGGGCAGCCAGTGGGCGGCGTCCATCTCCAGCGCCCCGACGCGATAGCCGGCCTGGACCATGGCGGCGCAGACGGCGGAAAAATCCCGGCCCGATTCGTCTTTGGGGCCGGAGGTCAGCAGACCGATGACGTTTTCCAGCACGATGACGCGGGGCGCGCGCCCTTCGACCGCCAGGCCCTGGATCAGACGCCAGAAGCCCCAGAAGGCGCCGGATCGACCGGCCTCCAGTCCGCCCCGCGCCCCGGCCAGGCTGACGTCCTGACAGGGCGACGAGGCCCAGGCCAGATCGGGCGCGCCCGGCAGGTCGGCGGGGCGCAGGGACCAGACGTCGCCCAGATGGAAGCGGATGTCGGGATGGTTGGCGACGAAGGCCCGCCCCTTGGCGGGGTCCATGTCGTTGGCGAAGACGGTGTCGACGCCGGCCCATCTCTGGCCTGAGAGGCCGGCGCCGGACAGGCCCAGGCCCGCGAGACCGCCCCCGGCGAAAAATTCATAGGCGGTCGGGCGAATCGACATGCGGCCACCATAACTCAGCCCGGCCCCTTGACCGAGGCCGGCCCCGTCCACACCTGCAGGCCGAACGCGGGGGTCCGTCATGCGCGCCATACTCACCACATTGCTGATCGGGCCGGTTCTCGGCCTGACTCTGGTCGGTTGCTACGACCGTCGGGACAAGGCGCCCGAATCCGCGCCGCCGCCCGAGGCCGCGCCGGTTCTGGCGGGTGTCGATCTGGGCAAGCCGGTGCGGGCCCTGGGGACCGAACCCTTCTGGAGCGTGGAGATCACCCCGGACACCCTGATCTACACCCGGATGGACCAGCCGACGCAGCGGGCCCCCAACCGCGGGGCGACGGTTCAGGGGACGGTCGCCACCTACGCCACCTCCACCGACCTGAATGCGGCGATGAACGTCGTGCTGATCGCCACCGAATGTTCGGACGGCATGAGCGACCGCACCTATCCCCTGACCGCACGGGTCGAGATCGGCGACGACACCCTGAGCGGTTGCGCCGCATCGGCCTCGGCCTTGAAAGTCGCGCCGGCGCCCTGACCGGCCCCTGCCTTCACCACCAGTCGGCTTCGCGCAGGGTGCGGGCGTAACGGCGGCTGACGGGGACGCTGAGACCGCCCTCCAGCGTCAGGGTGGCGCGGCCGTCGCCGCGGTGGACGCCGCGCACGGCGGATCGGGCCACCCACCAGCTGCGGTGGGTGCGGGCGCCCTCCAGCCCCTCCAGCTCCTCGACCGCGTCGGACAGGCGCATCAGGATCAGGTCCGAGCCCCGGTCGGTGTGCAGGTGCAGATAATGATCCTCGGCCTGGACGGCGTAGAGAGTCGCGCCCCTGAGCTTCAGCGGCAGCCGGTCCAGGAAACGGACCGGGGGCGGCGAGGCCGGCGCGGGGGAGGCGGGCGCGGCGTGGGTCTGGACCGGCTGGGCCCGGCCCAGGAAGACATTGACGGTGGTGACCGCCAGGGTGACGACCAGCACCGGGCCGAACAGCTGGGGCAGGGCCGCCAGCGGATAGAGTTTCCGGGCGAAGAACAGGCCGGTCGCCGCCCAGACGATGACGCTCAGGGGGCCGGTGATCACTCCGGTCATCACCGCCACCGTCAGCCAGGGGCGGTCGTCCACATCGACGAACCGCGTCACGATCCGGCTGCACAGATGGCCCCACAGCCCGCCCAGGATCATCATCAGCACCCAGTAGGCCAGGCGCTGGACATAGGGGGCGTTGGCGCTGCCGAAGGCGCCGGTGGTCGCCAGGAAGACCCCGACCAGGCTGGCGACGACAAGGCCGCGCAGGAAGGTTCGGCGACGGTCGGCGGCGGGAGACGTCATGGCGGCTTTCGAAGGAGGGACGCCTGTCTGAAATCATGATTTCGGGGCCGGAGGAAGGGGCGTCCGTTCGCGAAGCCGGGGTGGTCGTTGACGCAGAACGGGAGGCGCGACCGCGAGCCGGGCTTCAGAAGCGGCGAGACACATCGCCGGAGGTTCCCCTTGTTTCGTCACGCCCGTTTCGCCCGTTTCGCCCCGTCCATCGCCGCCCTGGTCCTGCTGGGCGTCCCCATTGTCGCCTATCTGGCGGCGGACGGGGGGCGGATCGCCCTGCTCGGGTTCAGTTTGCGCGCGCCGGACTTCGGCCTGCTGTCGGCGGCGCCGACCGCGATCCAGATCCATGTGGCGGCGGCCCTGACCGCTCTGGCCATCGGCATCGTGCTGCTGGCGGGGATCAAGGGGACGCGGCTGCACCGGGCGCTGGGCTGGACCTGGGTGCTGGCCATGGGGACGACGGCGGTCAGCTCGTTCTTCATCCACACGATCAACCCCGACGGACCGGCCGGCCTGTCGTTCATCCATCTGATCAGCGGCTGGACGGTGGTGAGCCTGCCGATGGCGGTCCATGCTGCGCGGCGTCATCGGGTGCAGGCGCACCGGCGGGCGATGACGGGCATGTTCGTGGGCGGGCTGATCGTCGCCGGCGCGCTGACCTTCCTGCCCGGCCGGCTGATGTGGGCGATCTTCTTCAGCTAGCGGGGCGACATGCCGACGACGGCGCGGAAGCCGGCGGCGGCGAAGCGGACCATATAGTCGCCGGCCGTCTCCAGGTCCCCGGATCGGGCCAGGCCGCCCGACAGCCGGTCCAGACGGCCGGTCTCGCCCAGGGTCAGGGTCAGGGCGCCCGACAGATTGTGATAGCCCCAGTACAGGTCCACCTCGCTGGCGTCCGGCAGGACCACGGCGATCAGCTCGATCAGCCGGCGGATGGCCGGGTCGAAATAGCGGGCCATGGTCTCGCCCCCGAAGGTGGGGTTGGCGTTGGTCTGGGCCACCAGGGCGGCATAGTGTTTCCAGCCCGGCCCGCCCTTCAGCGACCATTCGAACGGCGGCCGCAGGAAGGCCTCGAGCAGGCCCTCCAGGGTCATGTCCGGCCCGGCGGCCTCGGCGTAACGATCAATGGCGGCGACGCGGTCGTCGTTCCAGACCTCGGCCCGGCGCAGGAAGACGGCGTCGAACAGGTCGCGCTTGGCCCCGAAATAATAATGCACAAGTGCGGTGTCCACGCCCGCCTCGCGCGCCACCTCGCGGATGGTGACGCCATAGAAGCCGTGTTTGGAGAACAGGTCCTCGGCCGCGTCCAGGATCAGGTCGCGCGTCTCGCCGGCGGCCTTGGCCTGGGCCTTGGGGGGACGGCCGCGTCGGCCGGGCCCCTGAGCCGAAGGGGCGCCGACGGCCGACTTGCGGCGCGCGGCGGCGATGGAACGGACGGCGGGGGGCGAGGCGTCGGGCTTGCTCATGATCGGGAGGCTAGGCGGGCGTTCGCACCGGTGCAACGGCGCCACGCCCCGGATCGAAGCGGCGGCGCGGTGACGCGGGGAAGGGGGAGGGTTTGACAGACGGCGGAAACCGGGTCAGGTTCAGGAAAATCATTGAACGCTGAATAAAAGCGTCAACGGGCTGGAAACGACAACCAAAGGGGTAGGATCATGAGACATCATGTGAAGTGCGCGCTGCTGGCCGGCGCGGCTTGGGGCGTGCTGGCGGGGGCTTCCACGGCCCAGGACGCCGAGGCGGCGGCCCAGGCGGCCAATGCAGAACAGGCCAATATGGTCGAGGACATCGTCGTCACCGCCCGGCGGCGCGACGAACAGCTGAAGGACGTGCCGGTCGCGGTCTCGGCCCTCAGCGCCGAGCGTCTGGAACAGACCGGCGCGACCAATATCACGGCCCTGCAGCAGCAGACGCCGAACGCCACGGTGCAGATCGCCCGCGGCTCCAACTCGACCCTGATCAGCTTCATCCGGGGCGTGGGCCAGCAGGACCCGCTGTGGGGCTTCGAGCCCGGCGTCGGCCTCTATATCGACGACGTCTATGTGGCCCGGCCGCAGGGCGCCGTGCTGGACATCTTCGACATCTCGCGCATCGAGGTGCTGCGCGGGCCCCAGGGGACCCTGTACGGCCGCAACACCATCGGCGGGGCGATCAAATACGTCACCAAACGCCTGGGCGCCGATCCCAGCCTGACGGCGCGGGCCGAGGTCGGTTCGTATAACGAGCACAACTTCCTGCTGTCCGGCTCGGTCCCGGTCGGCGACACCTTTGCGATTGGCGGCGCGGTCGCCACCTATCAGCACGACGGCTACGGCGAGAACCTGAACACCGGCCAGGACCAGTACGACAAGGACGTCACCGCCTATCGCGCCAGCGCCGAATGGACGCCGAACGAGAACCTGTTCTTCCGACTGGCCTGGGACCGGGTCGAGGACGATTCCAGCCCCCGTCACGGCCACCGCGAAGTGAATTCGACCACCGGCGGCTATACGCCTCCGGCCAGCGAATATGACACCTACGCCGGCGTCACCGGCGAGCAGAAGGTGGTCACCGAGGGCGTGTCCCTGACCGGCGAATACCGGGTCAACGACATGCTGACCCTCAAGTCCATCACCGCCTATCGGTCGGGCGACACCTCGACCGTCATCGACTTCGACCAGACGCCCCTGCCGACCCTGGACGTGCCGGCCATCTATTCGGACGACCAGTTCACCCAGGAGTTCCAGGCCCTGTTCACCGGCGATCGCTGGTCGGGCGTGGCGGGCGTCTTCTATCTGGACGGCACCTCCTCGGGCGCCTTCGACACCATCGCGGGCAATCTGGGCCTGGCCATCGCGGCGGCGGGGTCGGTGGACACAAAGTCCTTCTCGGTGTTCGGCGACTTCAGCTACGATCTCTCTGACCGGCTGCACGTCTCGCTGGGCGGGCGCTACACCAAGGACGACAAGGACGCCTCGGTCCTGCGCCTCTTCTATCTGGGCGCCACGCCGACGCCCTACACCGGCGGAGCCGCCCGGCCGATCTTCGCCACACGCACCGACTACACCGCTTCGGACAGCTTCGAGAAGTTCACGCCGCGCGCCAGCATCTCGTATGACTTCACCGAGGAGGTCACCGGTTACGCCTCGGTCAGCCAGGGCTTCAAGTCGGGCGGCTGGGACATGCGGGGCGACGCCGCCCTGGTGCCGCAGACGGTCAATGGCTACCAGCCCGAGACGGTCACCACCTATGAGCTGGGCCTGAAGGGGTCGGCCTTCGACCGGCGGATGAACTTCGCCTCGGCGGTCTTCTATTCCGACTACAAGGACCAGCAGATCACGACCCAGCAGGTGGCCACGGCCCCGGCCGTCGGCATCGCCTCGGTGGTCGACAACGCCGGCGCCTCGACCATCTACGGCTTCGAACTGGAAGGGTCGGCCTTCCTGACCGACGACATCACCGCCAACTTCTCGCTGGGCTATCTGAAGAACGAGTTCGACGAGTTCATCACGCGGATCACGGGCACGCCGGTCGATATCTCCGACACCCGCGAGCCGCAGAACTCGCCGGAATGGTCGGCCTATTACGGCATGACCTGGCGGGGCGACATCCTGGGCGGGGAGATCCGGGTCACGCCGTCGCTGTCCTATCGCTCGGACTACCACCTGTTTGACACGCCGGACCCCATCCTCGACCAGGACGGCTATGTCCTGGCCGACGCCAGCGTGGTCTGGATCGCGCCAAGCAAACAGTGGGAGGTCGGCCTGTTCGGCCGCAATCTGACCGATGTCCGCTACAAGGTCGGGGGCTACAGCTTCCCGGGCGCGACCTACAACAACTCGATCAGCGCCTTCTACGGCCCGCCGACCACCTATTCGGCGCGCCTGACCTACCGGTTCTGATCGCCGAAGACGCCTGACGGAGGGCGGCGGTCTCCGGGCCGCCGCCCTTTGCTTTGCAGGGGGCGGACTTGCGGCTAGGCTCGCGCCCAACAAGAAAAATACGCCGAGGGAAACGCCGATGACGACCGACACGCTGACGGACGCGCAGGCGCCCGCGCCGCACCGACCGGGCTACCGCTTCTATGTGCTGGCGGTGCTGATCCTGATCTACATGCTGAACTTCCTGGACCGGCAGATCATCGGCATCCTGGCCGCGCCGCTGAAGGAAGAGTTCGGCATGTCCGACAGCCAGTTCGGCCTGTTGGGCGGCATCGCCTTCGCATCGGTCTATTCGACCCTGGCCATTCCCCTGGCCTGGATGGCTGATCGGTTCAGCCGGGTCTGGATCATGACCGGAGCCCTGGCGGTCTGGTCCGGCTTCACCGCCCTGTGCGGCATGACGGGGTCGTTCGGCCAGCTGTTCCTGTGCCGTATGGGCGTGGGCGTGGGCGAGGCGGGCGGGGTCGCCCCGGCCTATTCGCTGATCGCCGACTATTTCCCGCCCCATCAAAGGGCGCGGGCCCTCGCGGCCTTCGCCTTCGGGATTCCGCTGGGCATGGCGGCGGGCACCCTGGTCGGGGGGCTGCTGGCGGCGACCTACGGCTGGCGCACGGCCTTCATCGTCGTCGGCCTGCTGGGCCTGCTGGTCGCGCCCCTGTTACGGCTGACGGTCAAGGATCCCCAGCGCGGCGGAACCGATGCGGTCAAGACCGAGGCCCAGGTCGCGGCCCTGGCGGCCGCGCCGGTCGGCACCGACCGGGCGGGCCGGATCGCGGCCCAGGTCATGCTGGGCCTGGGCGCCGGGCTGCTGCTCCTGGCGGCGGCGAACTGGTTGCTGGGCGGGTCCCTGGGCAGTCCGCTGGTCCTGGCCTTCGGCGGCCTGCTGGCCGGGGTGATCGGGGTTTCCTTGATGGTGGCGCGACGCACCGCCTCGGTGGTGATCAAGAAGCCCAGCTTCTGGCTGCTGGGCCTGGGCGCGGCCTCGTCCTCGGTGTGCGGCTATGGCGTCGCGGGCTGGTTGCCGCTGTTCTTCATGCGCAGCTTCGACCTGACCCTGCGTCAGACCAGCTGGTATTACGCCGGCATCGCCCTGATCGGCGGTCTGCTGGGCATCTGGCTGGGCGGCATGATCGCCGACAA
This sequence comes from Brevundimonas sp. TSRC1-1, assembly GCF_049898245.1. NCBI lineage: Bacteria > Pseudomonadati > Pseudomonadota > Alphaproteobacteria > Caulobacterales > Caulobacteraceae > Brevundimonas > Brevundimonas sp. TSRC1-1. The sequence goes on along the minus strand of NZ_JAFCXI010000002.1, from coordinate 347,296 downwards.
GCTGTCGAAAAAGGGCAAGGGCGCTTATCCCCTGACCCCGGCCATCGCCTTCCTGATCTCGGCGCCCTGTTTCATCCTGGCGATGAACTCGCCCTGGCTGATCGGCCTGGTCCTGCCGGGCGGCGGCAGCAACACCCAGCAACTGGTCCTGGCCTTCCTGATCTTCCTGTTGCCGACCGGCCTGAACCTGGCCTGGCTGGGGCCGATCACGGCGGCGGTCCAGCATCTGGTCCCGGCGGCCATGCGGTCCACAGCCTCGGCCCTGTTCCTGCTGCTGAACAATCTGCTGGGGATCGCGGTCGGCTTCTATTATTTCGGCTGGATGAGCGACCTGCTGGCGCCCCGGTTCGGGGATGAGAGCCTGAGGTGGGCCATCTACACCGGCATGGGCTTCTATGTGCTGGCGGCGGTCCTGCTGATCGGGGCCTCGCGGACGCTGAAGCGGGACTGGGTCGACTGAAGCTTAGACCAAAACCATGGTCGACCCCTGTTGCGCCTGCGAAGGGGCGGAGCCTATAAGCCCCGCAAACCCTTCCCAGCAAAGATTGCGGCGGTCGCCATGAACATCCACGAATATCAGGCCAAGCAGGTTCTCAAGGGCTTCGGCGCCCCGGTCGCCGAGGGCGTGCCCATCACCTCGGCCGATCAGGCCGAGGCCGCCGCCAAGCAACTGCCTGGCCCGCTCTATGTCGTGAAGTCGCAGATCCACGCCGGCGGCCGCGGCAAGGGCAAGTTCAAGGAACTGCCGGCCGACGCCAAGGGCGGCGTGCGCCTGGCCTTCTCGATCGAGGACGTGGTCAAGAACGCCAAGGAAATGCTGGGCAACACCCTGGTCACCGCCCAGACGGGCGAGGCCGGCAAGCAGGTCAACCGCCTCTATATCGAGGACGGCGCCGACATCGCCCGCGAACTGTACTGCTCGCTGCTGGTCGACCGTCAGTATGGCCGCGTTGCCTTCGTCGTCTCGACCGAGGGCGGCATGGACATCGAGGCCGTCGCCCATGACACGCCCGAGAAGATCCAGACCATCGTCATCGACCCCGCCACGGGCGTGACCGAGGCCGACGTCGCCGCCATCAACGCCGCCTACGGCCTGACGGGCGATGCGGCCGAAGACGGCAAGTCGCTGTTCCCGGCGCTGTACAAGGCCTTCGTCGAGAAGGACATGGCCATGCTGGAAGTGAACCCGCTGATCGTCATGGAGAACGGCCGCCTGCGCGTCCTGGACGCCAAGGTCAGCTTCGACGGCAACGCCCTGTTCCGCCACGAAGACATGCGCGCCCTGCGCGACGAGACCGAGGAAGACGCCAAGGAAATCGAAGCCTCCAAGTGGGACCTCGCCTATGTCTCGCTGGACGGCAACATCGGCTGCATGGTCAACGGCGCCGGCCTGGCCATGGCGACGATGGACATCATCAAGCTGTACGGCAAGGAGCCGGCCAACTTCTGCGACGTCGGCGGCGGCGCCGGCAAGGAGAAGGTCGCTGCGGCCTTCAAGATCATCACCGCCGACCCGAACGTCCAGGGCATCCTGGTCAACATCTTCGGCGGCATCATGAAGTGCGACGTCATCGCCGAGGGCGTCGTCGCCGCGGTGAAGGAAGTCGGTCTGAAGGTGCCGCTGGTCGTGCGTCTGGAAGGCACCAACGCCGAACTGGGCAAGAAGATCCTGAACGAGTCGGGCCTGACCATCCAGGCCGCCGACGATCTGGACGACGCCGCCCAGAAGATCGTCGCAGCGGTCGGCTAGGTCCGGCGGCTCGCCCCCAGGCGGACGTCGTCGATGGCCGTGTTCGAAGTCGTCGCCATGGCCCTGGCGCCGGAGCGGCATGTCGCGGCCTTCGTCGATCACTTCCGCCGCAAGGGGGCCGCGCGCGTTCGCGTCTATTTCGACAGCGCGGCCGCGCCGGCGCCGGACGCCGTGGGCCTGGCTGAAGGCGAGCTGATCGTCTGTGACGACGCCTTCTGGTCCGCCCTTGGCGGTCGGCCGGCGACGGTCGAGGATCGGCAAAGGGTCGTCTATGGCGCCGCCTATCGCGGCCTGGCCGCCGACTGGCTGCTGGTCGTCGATATAGACGAGCATTTCTTCGGCGCGGTCTCGCCGGCCGCCGTGCTGGAGGCGGTTCCGGCCGACTATGAGTCCGTCATCTTCGAGACCGTCGAGGCGGTCTGGCGATCCGGGGACGATCTCAATCTGGAATACGGGGCCAGTCTGGCCCGCAAGTCCTACAGCGGGCCGTTCTGGTCCGAGCTGAGCCACGGCCTCTATCCGGGCGCCGGCCAGTTCTTCGTCCGGGGGCTGCTGGGCCACCATATGGGCAAGCACGCCGTGCGGCGCGGCCTGGCCGACATCACCGTCTGTATCCACGAATCCAAGCGGGCGGGGGTTCCGTTGAAGGCCGCCCGCGCCCGCGACCCCGGCACGGGCGGTCGGGCCTGGCTGCTCCACTATGACGCCATCAGCCTGGACGGCTGGCGCGCCAAATGGGATCGACGGCTGGCTGTCGGCGATACGGCCGAGTGCGGCCGCCGCCGAAGACGGCAGCAGACAGACTACGCCGAGGCGCGGGCCGCGGGCCGGGAGGCCGCGCTGTTCGAGAGACTGTACGCCCTGACGCCGGTTCAGGCCTGGATTCTGCGGCGGCTGGGATTGTTGCTCGATATTCCGAGCCCCCGCTGGCCGACAAGGGACTGACTTGCCCCGTCTCGCTCCACGGCCTATGTGTTCCACATAACCCGTGTAGGCCGATGACCCGCAACCTGACCCTCGCCATCGACGACGACCTGCTCGACAAGGTGCGGGTTCTGGCCGCCATGAAGCGGACCAGCGTCAACGAGATGGTGCGCGGCTTTCTGACACGGCTGGTCGAGCAGGAGACCTCAAAGGACGAGGCGCGCGAGGCGCTGCTGAAACTGATCGACGAATCCGAAGGCCGCGGAGGCGAGGGTTGGCGTCCGCTCACACGGGAAGAAACCTACAGCGGAGACCCTCGGTTTGATCGCGAGTTCTGAGGTCTTTCTCGACACCAATATTCTGCTCTACGCCGCTCTTGGTCGGGACCATGCGGGGCATAGGTGGGAGCGTGCGCGCGAGATCGTGCTGACCGAGGACTATTGCACCTCGGGCCAGGTGCTCGCCGAATTCTACAACAACGCCACGCGCAAGGGCGCGCCGCCGCTTTCGTCGGACAAGGCCCGCGAATGGGTCCGCGTCGTCGCCATGAAGCCCTGCCAGCCGATCACGCCGGAGGTGGTGGTCGCGGGCGTCGACAACGCCCGCCGCTACCAACTGTCCTACTGGGACGGCGCCATCATCGCCGCCGCCGAGCGGCTGGGCGCCAAGGTGCTCTATTCCGAAGTTCTCACTCACGGTCAGACCTACGGGTCGGTCCGCGTCGAAAACCCCTTCCTCTCCGCCTAGCCAAAGAAGCGAGACCCCATGTCCATCCTCGTCAACAAAGACACCAAGATCATCGTCCAGGGCCTGACCGGCAAGACCGGCGGCTTCCACACCGAACAGGCCCTGGCCTATCACGGCACCAAGATGGTCGCCGGCGTGCACCCGACCAAGGGCGGCACGAACTGGACGGGTTCGCACGGCGAAACCCTGCCCATCTACGCCTCGGTCGCCGAAGCCAAGGACGCCACGGGCGCCGACGCCTCGGTGATCTATGTCCCGCCGTCGGGCGCCGCCGCCGCCATCATCGAGGCCATCGACGCCGAGATCCCCTTCATCACCTGCATCACCGAGGGCATTCCGGTGCTGGACATGGTCAACGTCAAGCGCCGCCTGGAAGGCTCCAAGTCGCGCCTGCTGGGTCCGAACTGCCCGGGCATCCTGACGCCGGACGAGTGCAAGATCGGCATCATGCCGGGCAATATCTTCAAGAAGGGCTCGGTCGGCATCGTGTCGCGTTCGGGCACCCTGACCTATGAGGCCGTGTTCCAGACCACCAACGAAGGCCTGGGCCAGACCACGGCCGTCGGCATCGGCGGCGACCCGGTCAAGGGCACCGAGTTCATCGACGTGCTGGAACTGTTCCTGGCCGACCCGGAAACCACCTCGATCATCATGATCGGCGAGATCGGCGGCGGCGCCGAAGAAGACGCCGCCCAATTCCTGATCGACGAAGCCAAGAAGGGCCGCAAGAAGCCGATGGCCGGCTTCATCGCGGGCCGCACGGCTCCGAAGGGCCGCACCATGGGCCACGCCGGCGCCGTCGTCTCGGGCGGCAAGGGCGATGCGGAATCCAAGATCGCGGCGATGGAAGCCGCCGGCATCCGCATGTCGGAATCGCCGGCCCGCCTGGGCAAGACCCTGGTGGAAGTGCTGAAGGGTTAAGGAGCCAAGGCGCACAGGCGCCTCTCCCTCCCCCTGCGGGGGAGGGGCGTCGCGTCAGCGACGGGGTGGGGGCGGCCAGGCTGGGCCGCACCTGTCTAGTTTTAGAGGTCTGTGGGGCTCGCCCTGCCCGCCCCACCCGGCTCCGCTTCGCTTCGCCCCCCTCCCCTGCGGGGGAGGGAAAGGTCGACGAGGCGTCGCGCATCAAAAATGCCGGTCTCGGCAGGATTGGACGCCCCCGGTTTCGGCCGGGGGCGTTTTTCTTTGCGCCTGCGACCAATTTCTCACCGAATTGCCCCGTTTCGGTCATGACCCATAAGGAAAGCACGCCTATATGACGGGCGCGCCCCTCACGGAGATGTGTCCGGCGGGGCCCAAGGGATAGCGAGAACAATGGCGGACGATGCGGGTCGGCTGAACCAGGTCTTTGCCGAGACCTCTTTCCTCTACGGGTCCAATGCGGCCTATATCGAGGAGCTGCACGAGAAGTGGGCCAATGATCCCGGCTCGGTCTCTGCGGAATGGAAAGCCTTCTTCGACCAGTTGCGCGACAACGCCGCCAGCGTGAAGGCCTCGGCCGAGGCCGGCGCCTGGGGGCGTGGAACCGCCACCGAGCCCAATGAGGCGAACGCCGTGTTCGACGGCCGCTGGCCGGCGCCCAAGCCCGATCCGAAGAAGCCCGGCGCCGCGCCGGCGCCTGCAGCGGCCAAGGCCGCGCCGGTCGAGGTTTCAGGCGACGCGATCCGCGCCGCCGCCCATGATTCCATTCGCGCCCTGATGCTGATCCGCAGCTATCGCGTGCGCGGCCACCTGCAGGCCAAGCTGGACCCGCTGGGCATCGAACAGCCGGTCGAAAACCCGGAACTGACGCCGGAATTCTATGGTTTCAGCGCCGCCGACATGGATCGTCCGATCTTCCTGGACGGGGTCCTGGGGCTTCAGACCGGCACGATCCGCCAGGTGCTGGACCTGTTGAAGCGCACCTACTGCGGCAATATCGGCATCCAGTACATGCATATAGCCGAGCCGGAGGAGAAGTCCTGGCTGCAGCAGCGGTTCGAAGGGCCGGACAAGTTCGAGCAGAACGCCTTCACCAAGGAAGGCAAGCTGGCCATCCTGAACAAGCTGATCGAGGCCGAGGGCTTCGAACGCTTCCTGCACAAGCGTTTCCCCGGCACCAAGCGGTTCGGCCTGGACGGCGGCGAGGCCATGGTCCCGGCGCTGGAGCAGGTGATCAAGCGCGGCGGCAATCTGGGCGTCGACGAGGTCGTGCTGGGCATGGCCCACCGCGGCCGCCTGAACGTGCTCGCCGCCGTCATGGGCAAGCCCTACAAGGTCATCTTCCACGAGTTCCAGGGCGGTTCGGCCGTGCCCAGCGACATCGAGGGCTCGGGCGACGTCAAATATCATATGGGCGCCAGTTCGAACCGCGAGTTCGACGGCAACCACGTCCACCTGTCGCTGACCGCCAACCCGTCGCACCTTGAAATCGTCAACCCGGTGGTGCTGGGCAAGGCGCGCGCCAAACAGGCGTTCGACATCCGCGAGGCCAACGCCGGCAAGCCCGAGGCTGAATGGGCGCTGGACCGTTCCAAGGTCGTGCCCCTGCTGATCCACGGCGACGCCGCCTTCGCCGGCCAGGGCGTGGTGGCCGAATGTTTCGCCCTGATGGGGCTGAAGGGCTACCGCACCGGCGGCACCCTGCATTTCGTCATCAACAACCAGATCGGCTTCACCACCAGCCCGCGGAACTCGCGCTCGTCGCCCTATCCGTCGGATGTGGCGCTGATGGTTCAGGCGCCGATCTTCCATGTGAACGGCGATGATCCCGAAGCGGTCGTCTTCGCCGCCAAGGTGGCCACCGAATACCGCCAGAAATTCCACAAGGACGCGGTGGTGGACATGTTCTGCTATCGCCGGTTCGGCCACAACGAAGGCGACGATCCGACCTTCACCCAGCCGCTGATGTATTCGAAGATCCGCGCCCAGCCCTCGACCCGCGAACTGTATTCGCAGCGTCTGGTCGCCGAGGGCGTGCTGACGCAGGCCGAGGTGGACGCCGAGATTGCGCGGTTCGACACCTTCCTTGACGACCAGTTCGAGGCCGGCAAGACCTGGTCCGCCGAGAAGGCCGACTGGCTGGACGGCCACTGGCAGGGCTTCCAGTCGCCCAAGGACGAACTGCGCGGCGAGACCGCGGTGCCCCTGGCCAAGCTGACCGACCTGGGCCACCGCCTGACGACCATCCCCAACAGCGTCGACATGCACAAGACGCTGAAACGGGTCATCGACGGCCGGCGCGAGGCCATCACCTCGGGCGAGGGCCTGGACTGGGCCACGGCCGAGAGCCTGGCCTTCGCCTCGCTGGTGGACGAAGGCTTCCCGGTGCGTCTGTCGGGCCAGGATTCGGTGCGCGGCACCTTCTCGCAGCGCCATTCGGGCATCATCGATCAGACGACCGAAGAGCGTTACATCCCGCTGAACAACCTCCGCGAAGGCCAGGCCAACTACGAGGTCATCGACTCGGCCCTGTCGGAAGAGGCGGTGCTGGGCTTCGAGTACGGCTATTCGCTGGCCGACCCCAACACCATGGTGATGTGGGAAGCCCAGTTCGGCGACTTCGTGAACGGCGCCCAGGTGGTGATCGACCAGTTCATCAGCTCGGGCGAACGCAAGTGGCTGCGGATGAGCGGCCTGACCATGCTGTTGCCGCATGGCTATGAGGGCCAGGGTCCGGAACACTCGTCGGCCCGTCTGGAGCGCTTCCTGCAACAGTGCGCCGAAGACAATATGCAGGTCGCCAACTGCACCACCCCGGCCAACTATTTCCACATCCTGCGTCGCCAGATGCACCGGCCGTTCCGCAAGCCGCTGATCCTGATGACGCCCAAGAGCCTGCTGCGTCACAAGAAGGCGGTCTCGTCGATGAAGGATCTGGCGGAGGGTTCGTCCTTCCACCGCGTCCTGCACGACGACGCCCAGACCCGCCCCGACGTCGCCGGGATCAAGATCAAGGCCGACAAGGCGATCCGCCGCGTCATCCTGTGTTCGGGCAAGGTCTATTACGACCTGCTGGACGCCCGCGAGAAGAAGGCCAAGGACGGCCAGGCGGTGGACGACGTCTATATCCTGCGCCTGGAGCAGTTCTATCCGTGGCCGATCCAGTCGCTGCGCAAGGAACTGGCCCGCTTCCCGAAGGCCGAAGTGGTCTGGTGCCAGGAAGAACCCAAGAACATGGGCGGCTGGACCTTCGTCGATCCGTGGCTGGAGCTGACGCTGGACAAGCTGGACGTCGCCTCCAAGCGCGCCCGCTACGTCGGCCGTCCCGGTTCCGCCTCGACGGCGGCCGGCCTGATGAGCCGCCACCTGAAGGAACTCGAGACCTTCACCAACGAAGCCTTCGCCTGATACACCTCACCGAATACTCCCAAAGAGACAGCTGGACCCGACATGGCCGACATCCTGACCCCCGCCCTCGGTGAATCCGTCACCGAGGCCACCATCGCGAAATGGACCAAGAAGGTCGGCGACGCGGTCAAGAAGGACGAACTGCTCGTCGAACTGGAGACCGACAAGGTCTCGCTGGAAGTGGTGGCCCCGGCCGACGGCGTCCTGGGCGCCATCAACGCCGCCGAGGGCGACACCGTCGTTCCCGGCACGGTCCTGGGTTCGGTGACCGAAGGCGGCGCGGCCGCCGCTGCGGCTCCGGCCCCGGCCAAGGCCGCCAAGGCCGAGGCCAAGGCGGCGCCCGCCGCCGCTGCGTCCAGCATCGACATCACCGTGCCGGTGATGGGCGAAAGCGTCGCCGAGGGCTCTATGGGCAAGTGGCTGAAGAAGAGCGGCGACGCCGTCAAGAAGGACGAACTGCTGGTCGAGATCGAGACCGACAAGGTCGCGGTCGAAGTGTCGGCCCCGGCGGACGGCGTGCTGACCATCGCCGCCGACGAGGGCGCGACCGTCACCCCCGGCCAGAAGATCGGTTCGATCTCGGGTTCGGGCGCAGCCGCTTCGGCTCCGGCCGCCGCTGCCCCGGCGCCCGCCGCCGCTCCGGCCAACACCGGCTCGGCCCAGGTCTCGGGCGGCAAGAACGACACCCTGTCGCCGGCCGTCCAGCGCGTCGTCGCCGAAAACAATCTGGACCCGAAAACCATCGCCGCCACCGGGCCCAAGGGCAATATCACCAAGGCTGACGCCATCGCCGCCATCGGTCAGGCCGCCCCGGCTCCGGCCGCCGCCGCCGCGCCTTCGGCCCCGCGCGCCGTCGGCCCGCGCGAAGAGCGGGTGAAGATGACGCGCCTGCGTCAGACCATCGCCCGTCGCCTGAAGGAATCGCAGAACACGGCCGCCCAGCTGACCACCTTCAACGAGGTGGACATGACCAATGTCATGGCCCTGCGCGCCCAGTACAAAGAGGTGTTCGAGAAGCGCCACGGCGTGAAGCTGGGCTTCATGTCCTTCTTCACCAAGGCCGTGGTTGCGGCCCTGCACGAGATTCCGGCCGTCAACGCCGAGATCGACGGCACGGACATCATCTACAAGAACCACTATGACATCGGCGTCGCCGTCGGCACCGAAAAGGGTCTGGTGGTTCCGGTGCTGCGCGACGCCGACACCCTGAGCCTGGCGGGCATCGAAAAGGGCATCGGCGCCCTGGGCAAGGCCGCCCGCGACGGCGCCCTGACCATGGACCAGCTGCAGGGCGGCACCTTCACCATCACCAACGGCGGCACCTATGGGTCGCTGATGTCGACGCCGATCCTGAACGCCCCGCAGTCGGGCATCCTGGGCATGCACAACATCGTCCAGCGCCCGATGGCCATCAACGGCGAGGTCAAGATCCGTCCGATGATGTACCTGGCCCTCAGCTATGATCACCGCATCGTCGACGGCAAGGAAGCCGTGACCTTCCTGGTCCGCATCAAGGAACTGCTGGAAGACCCGCAGCGGGCCCTGCTGGACCTGTAAGAGACGGAAAGGCGGCGAGGTTTTCGTCGCCTTTTTCTTTCCCGACGAGGCCGATCATGCTGACCCTCTATACCGCCCCCGGATCCTGCAGCCGGGCCAGCCATATCGCGCTGGAAGAGTCCGGCCTGGCGTTCGAAGTCCGCCTGGTCGATTTCGCCCAGGGGGACCAGCGCCGGCCCGAGTTTCTGGCGATCAACCCCAAGGGGCGGGTTCCGGCTCTGGTGACCGATCAGGGCGTCCTGACCGAAAGCCCGGCCATTCTGGCCTATATCGCCGCCCTCGCTCCGCAGGGTCTGCTGGCGCCGGTCGAGCCCTTCACCCTTGCGCGGATGCAGGCCTTCAACCTCTATCTGGCCTCGACTGTCCACGTCGCCCACGCCCATGGCCGCCGGGCCTCGCGCTGGAGCGACGACGCTGCGGCCCAGGCCTCGATGGCGGCCAAGGTGGCGCAGAACATGCGGGACTGTTTCACCCTGATCGAGGCGGATCTGGCCCGGAACGGAGACAGCGACTGGGTGATGGGCGACGCCTATTCCGTCGCAGACCCCTATCTGTTCACCTTCACCGGCTGGCTGGAAGGCGACGGCGTGGATGTGGCCGAGTTTCCGAATGTACGCGCCCATTACCACCGGATGGGCCGTCGTCCGGCGGTCGTCCGGGCGCTCCAGGCCGAGCAGACGCGCGCAGCCTGAGATATCATCGGTTGTGTCTCGTTTGCGCCGGTTGGACCTTTTCAGCCGACTAAGGGGTTTTCCGCACTTACGGCCCGGGCGGGAATGACGCCTTATTCCCGCCATGGAGTGGGCAGCGCGCGCGATAGGGGTGTTCTACGTCTTGGGCGGGCTGATGCTTCTGTATCAGGCCTGGCTCAACTGGCGTTTGCAGCGTGCATTGTCGGGGCTGATCCCGGTGTCCGTCACCGACCAGGTCGGGGACGGGGTGATTGCGCTGGGCGCCATGCTGGTCCTGGCCTCCGGCGCGGCCCTGGCGGCGCTCAGCGGCTGGGCGGTCGCGGCCTTCCTGGCCGGGTGGACGATCCAGGCCCTGTATCTGCTGTGGAATGATCGCGCCGTCCGCATCGCCGAGCCCACGGCCCTGAGCGGCCGTCGCCGGTCGGTCCACGCCTTCGCCGGCTATACAGCCGTCACGGCCCTGGTGCTGTGCCTGCCCATGCTGGGCGTGCTGGGCTGATCAGCCGAACTCGGCCTCGAGATCCGCCAGGCGTGCGGCCTGATCCTCGGCGATCAGGGCGTTCAGCATGGGGTCCAGGTCGCCTTCCAGGATCTGGGGCAGGCTGTGCAGGGTCAGGCCGATGCGGTGGTCGGTCACCCGGCCTTGGGGGAAGTTGTAGGTGCGAATCCGCTCGGACCGGTCGCCCGACCCGACCTGGGACTTGCGCGAGTCGGCGCGGGCCAGATCCTTGGCCTGGCGTTGCATGTCGTACAGGCGCACCCGCAGGTTCTTCATCGCCTTGTCGCGGTTCACGTGCTGCGACTTCTCGGAGCTGGTGGCCACGATCCCGGTCGGAAGGTGGGTGATCCGCACGGCCGAGTCGGTCTTGTTGACGTGCTGGCCGCCCGAGCCGGAGGCGCGGAAGGTGTCGATGCGGATGTCTTTTTCCAGGATTTCGATCTCGACGTCCTCGACCTCGGGCAGGACGGCGACGGTGGCGGCCGAGGTGTGGATACGGCCTCCGGCCTCGGTCGTCGGCACGCGCTGGACGCGGTGGACGCCGCTCTCGAACTTCAGTCGGCCGAACACCCCGTCGCCGGTGACGGTGGCGATGATCTCCTTGTAGCCGCCGGCGTCGCCCTCGGTCGCCGAATCCAGCTCGATCCGCCAGCCGCGCGTGGCGGCGTAGCGCGAATACATGCGGAACAGGTCGCCGGCGAACAGGGCCGCCTCGTCGCCGCCGGTGCCGGCGCGGACTTCCAGCACGGCCGAGGCGTTCTCGTCGGCGTCGCGCGGGGCCAGCAGCAGGGCGACGTCGCGCTCCATCTGCGGCAGGCGTTCGGTCAGGTCGCGCAGCTCGTCCTGGGCCATGGCGGCCATTTCGGGATCGGCGGCCATGACCTCCAGATCGGCCATCTCGGCGCGGAGTCGGGCCAGGCCCTGGACCGCGTCGGCGACGGGCTTCAGCTCGGCGTGCTCCTTGGACAGGCGGACGATCTCGACGCCGTCCGTCGCCGCACCCATGCGGGCCTCCACCTCGTGGAAACGGTCGAGCACCTGATCGAGACGGGCCTGGGGCAGACGCAAGGGGGCAATCCTGGAGAAAGGGAGGGCCGTCCTTAGCGCGCCGAGGGGCGCGATGTCGATTGTCGGCGGGGACCACGGTCGGCGCCGGGATTGTGATTTTGGATAACGATGGCGTCAGAGGCGCTTACGCCGAGGGTTCCAAACGACTAGCTGACGGCCGATCAGCCGTGAGGAGGACGTCATGTTCGATCGCCCGCCGCCGTCGAAGCCTGTCGCCCAGGCCGCCGACGCGACTCCGGACGGCGCCGACAGCGTGGAACGGCTGTGCCGCCTGTATGACGCGCGTCTCACCGCGGCGGGCGGCCGTCTGTCGCCGGACGATGCGCGCGACCTGAAGACCATGGCGGGCCTCTATGGCCTGGATAGCGACCGGCCGGCGGTCGAGGTCTGGCGCGATCTGCGTCGGGTCATCGTGGCCCAGACATCCGGTTCCGCTGAAGGGGCCGCGCCCCGGCCGGCCGAGATCGCCGTCGTGGGGGGCGATCTGGAGCCTCTGACCCTGCTGGTGGTCGAGGATGACGCCGAGGTGGCCGCCGACCTGACCGAACTGTTGACCGAGGCCGGGCACAGGGTGGTGGGCCCGTTCCACAGCGCGGCGGCGGCCGAGGCTGCGGCGGCCCTGCACGCCATCGACGGCGCCCTGCTGGACATCAATCTGTCCGGCGTCACGACCGGGGGCGAATTGGCCGAGGTTCTGACGCGGCGCTGGGACATTCGGGTGATCTTCATTTCCGGCGACGCTGAGGCCGCAACCCGTTACGCCCCCCTCGCCGAAGCCCTGGTGCTGAAACCCTATACCGGTCGGCAAATCCTGGCGGCGGCGGCCCGGTTGGGCCGGCCGGGATGAGGTCGGGCCGGACGGCGAACGGCGTCTTGCGTCCGGCGCGCGGTCGCGCGATCACGGACCATGCTGTCGAACCGGTCCCGCTACGCCCTGCGCGCCATGATCCATCTGGCCGGCCTGCCGGGCGGCGGCCCCGCCACTATCGGCGAGATCGCCGAGGCCGCCACGGCGCCGCGCAAATTCCTAGAAGCCATACTTCTGGATCTGCGTCGTCAAAATCTGCTGGTGTCCAAGCGGGGGCGGACCGGAGGCTACGCCCTGGCGGCGCCGGCCGGGACCATCAGTTTCGCCGATGTGATCCGGGCGCTGGAAGGCCCCCTGGCCTTGGCGCCCTGCGCGTCGCGCACCGCCCACGGGCCTTGCGAGACCTGTCCGGACGTCGAGACCTGCCCGTTGCAGCCGGTCCTGCAGGATGGGCGCGACGCCGTCGCCGCGGTGTTCGAGGCGCGAAGCCTTCTGCAAGCCGCGTCGAATCCTTCTCCTATTGACCCAGTAGGAAAATAACACGCACCGTCGGGCGGATTTTCAGGGGCGGCCATGCAAGATTTCCTCGTCTTTCTCCTCGTCGGTTTCCTGGCCCAGTCCGTCGATGGGGCCCTGGGCATGGCTTACGGCGTCATCTCCTCGACGGTCCTGCTGTCGTTCGGCGTGCCCCCTGCGACAGCTTCGGCCAGCGTCCATGCCGCAGAGGTCTTCACCACGGCGGCGTCGGCCGGATCTCACACGGTCAACAAGAATGTGAACTGGAAACTGTTCGTGCCCCTGGCCATGGGCGGGGTGGTGGGCGGCTGCCTGGGAGCCTTTGTCCTGACCAGCATCGACGGCGACCTGGTCAAGCCCTGGATCACCGCCTACCTGGCGATCATGGGGGGCGTGATCATCTGGCGCGCGACCCGCCAGACTCGCGCGCGGATCTTCCCGGTCAGGTTCGCGGGACCGCTGGGCGTCGTCGGCGGGTTCTTCGACGCCATCGGCGGCGGCGGCTGGGGGCCGACGGTCACGACGACCCTGGTGGGGTCGGGGGGCGATCCTCGCGCCGCGATCGGCACCACCAATACGGCGGAGTTCTTCGTCACCTCGGCCATTTCGGCGACCTTCCTGGCCGCCCTGCTGACCGGTCACTGGGCGGAGGCCAAGGGCGTCGCCACCCACGCCGCCTCCATCCTGGGCCTCATCCTGGGCGGTCTGATCGCCGCGCCCTTCGCCGGGGTGATCGCGCGGATCGCGCCCCGTCGGATCCTGACCTACGGCGTCGGGGCCGTTGTGTTGCTGTCCGCCGGCTATCAGGCCCTGCGGCTGTTCGGGGTGATCTGAGACGAAAGACGACGGCGGGTCGGGACCCGCCGTCGCCGTGGTTTTCCTTGATCCGATCAGCGCGCGCGGGCGCGGAAGCGGGTCAGGAATTCCTTGATGTTTTCGCGGATCGAGGCTTCGTTGGCCATCCGAAGACGTTCCACGCCCATGAAGGCCTGACCCATGGTCGCTGTGCCGGTCGCCGCCACCGTTTCGTCGAAGACGGAACGGTCGGCTCGCATCACGGTATAGCGAACCTGGCTGGTCACAGACATGTCAAAGCCGGCCATCGGCTGTTTCAGGTCGATCAAGGATGCGGAGACCGTCATGGGCTGACCTTCGGTCCCCATATAGCCGGCGGCCGTCAACGAGCCTTCCAGCGCGGTCTTGAAGTCCGCATTCGAAACCTCGGAGGTCCACATCGGATTGGTGTTCTGGCCGCCGGAAACCGTGACTGTCGTCACCGACCGATAGCCGAGATCGCCGGGCGCCGCCGTGAGGCCCGATGTCGCCGGCAAGGTCATGAGCGCGGGGTTGGACGGGCTGGCGCAGGCCGCGACGCCCATCAGGGCGCCCAGAGCGGCGGCGGCGGCGAGACGACGGATCATTATTCGCCTCCGGCTGCGGCTGCGGCGGGCGGCGTCGCGACGGGGGCCTGGGCTGCGGCCGCTTCTTCGGCCGGGGTGCGCAGGGTCACGATCAGCGGATTGGGCTTCAGATCATTCATGGCGCCGGAGGTGGCGTCGATCGCCCCACCGATGATGCCGCCGATCAGGATGTTGCCGGCCATGGCCGTACCGCCCGCGCCGGAGACGCTGCTGGTGATGTCATGGGTCTGGGCGACGTAACCGTCCTTGGACACGGTGATGCGGAAGGCGTCCTTGCGCGGCATGCGGAAGGTGCAGGGCGTCGCCTGGCATTCGAAGCCGTTCGACGTGCTGACCTGGGCGCCGGGCGGGGTGCTCTGGACGGAGAATTGCTGACTGGAGCCACGCGTCACGGTGGCGCAGGCGGGCAGCGACATCGCCACGCCGGCAAGCATGAGCAAGCGCACGCCGAAACGTGCGGAATTTTTGGAAATCATAAGGCCCCTCAGTGGATTAAGGTTCAGCCTCCCCAGGCGAACCAACGGCAGAGGTTGCACTTCCGACACGATCGGTCAATCACTCAGGCGTGAATTTCATCAAACCTTGTGCAACCTCGAGGGGCGGGTCTATTCCGCCGCCTGAAGCTCCGCCGCCCGGGCCGCGTCCAGTTCGGCGGCCTTCTGCTCGACCAGGTCGACGATATGGTCGATCATGCCGTCATTGGCCTGTTTGTGGGCGATCTTGCCGTTCAGATAGATCATGCCCGCCCCCTTGCCGCCGCCGGTGAAGCCGATGTCGGTATAGAGGGCCTCGCCCGGGCCGTTCACGACGCAGCCGATGACCGACAGGCTCATCGGCGTCGAGATATGGGCCAGTTTCTCTTCCAGCAGCGTCACCGTCTCGATGACGTTGAAGCCCTGACGCGCGCACGACGGACAGGCGATGATATTGACGCCCCGATGGCGCAGGCCCAGCGACTTCAGGATGTCGAAGCCGACCTTGATCTCCTCGACCGGATCGGCGGCCAGCGACACGCGGATGGTGTCGCCGATGCCGGCCCACAGCATCGAGCCCATGCCGATGGCCGATTTGATCGTGCCGGTGCGCAGCGGCCCCGCCTCGGTCACGCCCAGGTGCAGGGGGCAGTCGATGGCCTCGGCCAACTGCTGATAGGCGGCGACGGTCAGGAAGGGGTCGGACGCCTTCACCGAGATCTTGAACTCGTGGAAATCGTGATCCTGAAGGATGCGGGCGTGGTTCAGGGCGCTCTCGACCATGGCGTCGGGGCAGGGCTCGCCGTACTTCTCCAGCAGCTCCTTTTCCAGCGAGCCGGCGTTGACGCCGATCCGCATCGAACAGCCGTGGTCCTTGGCGGCCTGGATCACGTCGCGGACGCGGTCGGGACTACCGATATTGCCCGGATTGATCCGCAGGCAGGCGGCGCCCGCCTGGGCCGCCTCGATGCCGCGCTTGTAGTGGAAATGGATGTCGGCGACCAAGGGGACCCTGGCCTCGCGGGCGATGGTCTTGAAGGCCTCGGTCGATTCCACGTCGGGGCAGGAGACGCGGACGATGTCGGCGCCGGCCTCTTCCAGCTGGCGGATCTGGTCGATCGTCGCCGCCGCGTCGGACGTCGGCGTATTGGTCATCGACTGAACGCTGATCGGGGCGTCGCCGCCCACGAGGACGGAGCCTACGCGGATCTGGCGGCTCTTGCGGCGCTCGATATGGCGCCAGGGTCGGACGTGGGTATGGTCGCTCATCACGGGCTCATATAGGCCGAAGACGGCGTCAGGGCCACGGGGACGACGATCAGTTTGTCGCCGCGACGGGGGGAGGGGCGGGTTGGGCGGCTTGTTGGGCCGCCCGCACGGCCTGAGCCTGCGCCACGCGACGGGCCTGGTCCTCCGCCACCTGGCGGGCGGCCTGTTCTGCGCGGCTGTTCAACTGGGCCAGGGGCGTCAGGACAGCCGGCAGGATGCCGCCGTGTTCGCCGTTCAGATAGACGTCAAAGGCCGCCGGATCCGATACATCGATGGTGGCGCTGACGCCCATCGGCGCGCGCCAGGCCTCGCCGGCGGCCATCTGGCGGGCGAACAGGGCCTGACCGTCCCCCAGCCGAACGACCAAGGCGCCGGCCTTCTTGGCCTGGATCACCACCTGGGAGGCGGTGGCGGGGGCGCCATAGACGGCGCCGCGTGGGTTGAAGGCCTTTTGCACGGGGGCGTTGTTGGCCGCCGCCGTCGCCGCCAGCACCGCAGGATCATTGGGATCGATCCCGGTTAGTTGGGCCTCCAGGCCGGGCGTGATGTAGAGGGCCGGCGTGGTCTGGTCCAGCGGTGCGGCGCGGGGCGCGCTGAGGTCGATCAGACCGTTCTGACCGGGCACGTCCCCCAGGGTCCAGCTCTCGGGCACGGCGGCGATGTCGGAGGCGCGCGGCGCCTTCATCAGATTGATGCGCTGGAAGACATTCCATCCGACGATGGCCAGGGCGGCCACGGCGACGACCGCGATGATGCGCGGCGAATAGCGTTTCACATCCTCAAAGGCGATGCCGATGGGCGCCTTCAACGGGGCCGAGGTGTCGGGACTGTCGCGCTTGAACCGTTCGACGGCCAATTGCTCGTCGAGGCCCAGGGCGGCCGCATAGCCACGCACATAGCCGATGGCGAAAACCCGAGAGGGCAGGGAGGACCAGTCGTTCTGCTCCAGAGCGGTCAGGAACCGCGAATGGACCTTGGTTTCGGCGGACAGATCCGCCAGGGACTTGCCGGACGACTCGCGCGCCCGGCGCAGGCCGTCGCCCAGAGTCACGGACTCTGCGATGGAGGGCGCAATGTCCTTCCAATCAGGATGAGCCTTGAACTCGTCGGGGGCTTGCCCCGCATCCAGCGCCATGACGCCTGACCCCACACTCGGAACGGCTTGAAGCCGCTCCGTACTCGAAACGGACCCGTCCGGTAGCATGTCTTCGTGACTGGACTCGCCTCCCCCCGGAGGCAGTCCTGATGCGTCCTGTGGATAAACCATAATGCCCGCCCCATCAACGGCGATTCCCAAAACGGAACGCGCGCGAAGACTCTCAGACGGCGATGTTCAACTTCCGCGCCAGGGATTCGATCTCGTTGCGCACCGAGCCGGTCGAGAGATTCAGCAGATTGTTCAGGCCCCGGCGCGCCGCCGTCAGGTCCGCGGACAGGATCATCCGCTTGACCGGGCCGACGCCGCCGGCCGGGGCCGACAGGCGGGTGAAGCCCAGGGTGATCAGGGCGAAGGCCTCCAGCGGCCGGCCCGCCAGTTCGCCGCAGATCGAGACCGGGGTGCCGGTGTCGGCGCAGGCCTTCTGGATCGTCTGCAGGGCGCGCAGGGTGGGCGGCGACAGGGGATCGTAGCGGTCCGAGACCAGGGGATTGGTCCGGTCGGCGGCGTACATGTACTGGAACAGGTCGTTGGTCCCGATCGAGACGAAGTCGGTCAGGGGCAGAAGCGCGTCGAGGTGCCACAGCAGCGACGGGCATTCGACCATGGCCCCGACGCGCAGCAGGGCGGGCAGGGCGCGGCCGCGCCGCTTGGCCCAGGCGCATTCGACGTCGACCAGCTCGCGCGCGGCGCGGAACTCGTCCACCGTGGCGATCATCGGGAACATGACGCGCAGCTCGCGACCCGCCGCCGCCGTCAGCAGGGCCCGAAGTTGCATCCGTAACAAAGACGGCCGGTCCAGGCCCAGGCGGATGGCGCGCCGGCCCAGGGCGGGGTTCTCCTCCCGCTCGGCCTCCAGATAGGGCAGGACCTTGTCGCCGCCGATGTCCAGGGTGCGGAAGGTGACGGGCCGGTCGCCGGCGGCGTCCAGCACCAGCTTGTACAGGGCCGTCTGGGCGTTCAGGCGGGGCAGCTCGTCCGAGACCATGAACTGGAATTCGGTGCGGAACAGGCCGATGCCCTCCGCCCCCGTCTCGTTCAGATTCTCCAGGTCCACCGCCAGGCCGGCGTTGGTCAGCAGGGTGATGCGCTGGCCGTCCAGGGTCACGGCGGGGGTGTCGCGCAACTGGGCGAACTGAGCCTGGCGCTGGTCGCGCACGGCCATACGCGACTGGACCGCCTCGATCATATCGGGGCGGGGCCGCAGATAGGCCTCGCCGGTCTCGCCATCGGCGATGACGACGTCGCCTTCCGACAGCCGGTCGCGCAGGCCCATCAGGCGGCCGACGCACGGGATCTGCAGCGCGCGGGCGACGATGGCGGCGTGGCTGGCGGCCGAGCCTTCTTCCAGCAACAGGCCCTTCAGCTTGTCGCGCGGATATTCCAGCAGGTCCGCCGGACCCAGGTTGCGCGCCACGAGAATGGCGTCGTCCGGCAGTTCGCGCTCACCCGGCTTGTCGCCCGCCAGCACCCGCAGCAGCCGGTTGGCCAGGTCCTCGAAATCGTGCAGCCGTTCGCGGATATAGGGGTCGCGCGCCTGGGCGAAGCGGGCGCGGTGCTCGTTCCGGACCCGGTCCACCGCCGCCTCGGCGGTCAGGCCGTTGCGCACGGCCTCTTCCAGCGACCGGTTCCAGCCCCGGTCGTCGGCGAACATCCGATAGGTCTCCAGCACCTCGAACGAGGGTCCGGCCAGGCCCTGGCCCTTGTCCAGCATGGCGTCCAGGCCGGTCTTCAGCGAGGCCAGGGCCAGCTTCAGCCGGGCCTCCTCCATCGCCGGGTCTTCGGACAGGAGTTTCTCGGGCGGCAGGGGCGCTTCGTGCAGGACGACCCGGCCGACCGCCAGACCGTCGCCGAACTTCTGGCCCTTCAGCCGTTCGGGCCGGTGGGGCGCCAGTTCGACGTCGCGCAGCTCGTCCTGTTCCAGCAGTTCGCCGGAGGACACCGTCTCGGACAGGACCATGGCGATGGTCTGGATGTCCTCGACCTCCTCCTCGTCATAGCGCCGCTCGGTGCGGTTCTGGACGACCAGGACGCCGATGGCCCGGCCGCCGCGCAGCAGGGGGGCGCCGAGGAAGGCGTGATAGGGGTCTTCGCCCGTCTCCGGCCGGTAGGAGAAGGAGGGGTGCGAGGGCGCGTCCGACAGGCTGATCGGCTGGGCCATCCGGGCCACCTCGCCCACCAGGCCTTCGCCGGGGCGCAGGCGGGTGTTGTGGACGGCGTCGGGGTTCAGGCCCTCGGTGGCGAACAGCTCCAGCTCGCCCGAGGCGCGGCGCAGATAGATGGAGCAGACCTCGGCGACCATGGACCGGGCGATGATCCGCACCACCATGTTCAGACGGTCCTGCGCCGGGGTCGCGCCCGCGCCAGCCCCGCCCAGAGCCTCGCGGATCTGGCGCAGGAGGATCCGAGGTCCTCTGGTCATCGCGCCGCCTGCCGGCATCATGGCTCCCGCGCTCCGGCGCCGAGGCGCCTGTTCAAATCATCCTATATCGCGTCCAGCCCGTAAGCCGAATGCAATGCGCGCACGGCCAGTTCGGCGTACGCCGCGTCGATCAGGACGCTGATCTTGATTTCCGAGGTCGAGATGGCCTGGAACTTGACGCCCTTGTCGGCCAGGGCCTTGAACATGGTCTGGGCCACACCGGCGTGGCTGCGCATGCCGACCCCGACGACGGACACCTTGGCGACATCCTCGTCGACCCGGATTTCCTCGATGCCGATCTCGGCCTGGGCGGCCTTCATCAGGTCGGCGGCGCGGACGGCGTCGCGACGGCCGGTCGTGAAGGTCAGGTTGACCGCCCCGGCGGTGCGCGACTGGCTCTGGACGATCATGTCCACATTGACGTTGGCCTCGGCCAGACGGGTGAAGACGTCGGCGGGGGCGTCCACGCGGTCGGACAGGCCCAGCAGGGTGATGCGGGCCTCGTCACGGCTCATGGTCACACCGGACACGATGCGCTTTTCCAAGATCTCCTCCTCGTCGCAGATCAGGGTTCCGCCCTTGTCGGGCATTTGGCCGGACGCGTCCGGTTCGATGAAGCTGGACAGGACGCGCACCGGCACCTGTTTGGCCATGGCGAGCTCGACCGAGCGGGTCTGCAGCACCTTGGCGCCCAGCGAGGCCATTTCCAGCATCTCCTCGTAGGAGACCTTGGCCAGGCGGCGCGCACGGTTCTCGATGCGGGGGTCGGTCGTATAGACCCCGTCCACGTCCGTATAGATGTCGCAGGGGCAGGACAGGGCGGCGGCCACGGCCACGGCCGAGGTGTCGGACCCGCCGCGGCCCAGGGTGGTGATCTTCCCGTCGGGGGTGACGCCCTGGAAGCCGGGGACGATGGCGATCTCGCCCGCGTCGAGGGCGGCGCCCAGTTTCTCGCCGGGGATGTCGATGATGCGGGCGCGGGCGTGGGCGTCGTCGGTGATGATCGGCACCTGCCAGCCCATCCACGACCGGGCGTTCAGCCCCATGTTGCGCAGGGTCAGAGCCAGAAGCCCGGCCGTCACCTGTTCGCCCGAGGCGACCACCACGTCATATTCATCGTCGCTGACGGGCAGGCCCGCGGCGGCCGGACCGGCGCCGTCGGTCCAGGCGACCAGTTCGTTGGTCTTGCCGGCCATGGCGGAGACGACGACGGCGACCTTCTTGCCGGACGCGGCCTCGGCGGCGACGATTCGCGCCGCGCGCCGAATCCGTTCGAGGTCGCCCATCGAGGTGCCGCCGAACTTCATCACCAGTCGCGTGGTGTCGGATCGTGAAGAATCGGGCCGCGTCATCGTGGCGTTTCGCCCCCTGCTTGCGTGAAAGGGCGCGAAGGTTCATCCCTCGCGTCATGACCGCTTCTAGCGACGCCGCACCGTCTCGCCTACCCCGCGAAGGGCATGGTTTTCCGCAAAATTCGTCCGAGGGCGCATTTGGCGCATCGATCGACCCGGCCGACGTCGCCCGCTTCTCGGCCCAGGCGGCCGAATGGTGGGACGCGCACGGGCCGTTCGCGCCGCTGCACCGGTTCAATCCGGCCCGGCTGGCCCTGATCCGCGAACAGCTGTGCGCCCGGCTGGGCCGCGATCCCAAGGCGCGCAGCCCCTTCGAGGGACTGACCCTGCTGGACGTCGGCTGTGGCGGCGGGCTGATCGCCGAGCCGATGCGGCGGATGGGCTTTTCCGTCACCGCCATCGACGCCTCGTCCGAGAACATCGGCACGGCCCGCGCCCACGCCGAGATGGTCGGGTTGGACATCGCCTATCGCGCCGCCACGGTCGAACAGATTGAGGCGGAAGGCGCGGGGCCGTTCGACGTGGTCCTGACCATGGAGGTGATCGAACATGTCGCCGACCCGGAGGCCTTCGTGCGCGCCTGTTCGCGCCTGGTGCGGCCGGGCGGGGTGATGATGGTCGCCACCCTGAACCGCACGCTGAAGTCGCTGGCCCTGGGCAAGGTGGCGGCGGAATATATCCTGCGCTGGGTGCCGGCGGGCACGCACGACTGGCGACAGTTCCTGAAGCCCGACGAGATCCGGACGATGCTGGCGCAGGAGGCTGTGACGGTCGAGGGGCCGTACGGCCTGAACTACGACCCGCTGACCGACCGCTGGAGCCAGAGCGACGATGCGGGCATCAACTATATGATGGTGGCGACGCGGGCGGCTTAACGGATCTCCCTCCCCCTGCGGGGGAGGGGCGTCGCGCAGCGACGGGGTGGGGGCGGCCAGGCGGGGGCGCACCTATCCGACCGAGCCAGGTTTGCGATGTGTCGCCCTGCCGCTCCCACCCGGCTCCGGCTACGCCTCCGCCCCCCTCCCCCGCAGGGGGAGGGAGAAGTGTTGTGTCACACCGCCTTGGCGCGGCTGCGGGTCCAGGCGTAGAGGCCGAACACCGCGACGGCGAAGCCGATGATCCCCGCCAGCATGGCCGGCCAGGTCGAACCCTCGGGCAGCATGGCGAACGGCGCGTCGTCGCGGGTGGCCACGATGACCCCGGCGGTGAAGACGCCGAACAGGCTCTCGCCGACGATCAGGCCCGAGGCCAGCAGCACGCCCATGCGGCGCGCCACATCGGCGTAGCGGGTGCTGGAGACCGCCTTGTCATAGATCCAGCCGCAGACGGCGCCGATGACCAGCATGGTCGTGACGGCGGCGGGCAGGTAGAAGCCGATGCCGACGGCGAGCGGCGGCAGTTTGACCCTGCCGTTCGTGGCCCTGGACACGACGGCGTCCAGCACGATGATGATCACGCCGATCACCGCGCCCAGGCCGATCAGGTCCCAGCGCAGATCGCCGCCGATGACGCCGCGCGCCAGGGCCGAGATCAGGGTGGCCTGGGGCGCCGCCAGGGTCTTGGCGCCCTCGACGATGGCGGGCGGCCCGCCCTCGAAGCCGAAGGCCTGGTTCAGCAGGTTCAGGATCAGGGGAATGACGATGGCGCCGGCGCCGACGCCGACGATCAGGGCGACCTGCTGGCGCCAAGGCGTGGCCTCGACCAGTTGGCCGGTCTTCAGGTCCTGAAGATTGTCATTGGCGATGACGGCGACGGCGAAGACCACGGCCGTGACGATCAGGGCGAAGGCGATGATCGACGGATCGGCCGGAACCCCCGCGATGGCCATGACGCCCAGCATCAGCAGCGAGGCGATCACGACCGCCAGGATGCCGACGCCCGAGACCGGGCTGTTCGACGAGCCGATCAGGCCGGCCATATAGCCGCAGATGGCCGCGACGGCGAAACCGATCAGGACGACATAGACCAGGCCGCCGATGACCAGCAGCGGGGTCGATCCCGCCAGGGCCGGGGCGCTCTGGGCGAACCAGGCCAGCAGGCCGGCGATTCCGACCAGGCAGGCGAC
This sequence comes from Brevundimonas sp. TSRC1-1, assembly GCF_049898245.1. Lineage (NCBI taxonomy): Bacteria > Pseudomonadati > Pseudomonadota > Alphaproteobacteria > Caulobacterales > Caulobacteraceae > Brevundimonas > Brevundimonas sp. TSRC1-1. The sequence goes on along the minus strand of NZ_JAFCXI010000002.1, from coordinate 324,251 downwards.
CGAAATCGCGCCGACCAGCTTGATGGGCAGGTCCTGTTCGGTCCGTTCCAGCACCTCGCCGTGGGCGCGCTTGGCGTTGGCGGCCAGGGCGGAGGTCAGGCCGCCGATCAGCGGTCCGGCCAGTTTGACCAGGGTCCAGATGGCGGCGACGCCGATGACGCCGGCGCCCATGAAGCGAACTTCACGGCTCCAGACGGTCGCCGCCAACTCCTCGGCCGGCGCGCCGACGGGCAGGGTGGAGGCGATGGAGGGGATCCCGTGCGCCGTCAGCCAGGCGACGGTGTCGGGGCTGGTCAGGATCGGCACGGCGATGGCCCAGGCCAGGATCAGACCGAACAGTTGGGCCAGGCCCACGGTGAGGCCGATCAGGTGGCCGGCGCCCAGAAGCGCGAACTGCATGCCGAAACCCATGCCGGTGGCGCCGCCGCCCAGGGCGGCCGGCAGCTTGAAGAATTTCGCCGCCTCGCCGGCGAAGACGCGACCCGCGACCAGCAGGGCGTAGCCGGCCGAGACGACAGCGCCGGCGACGACGATCCACAGACCGGACTTGTTCTCGCGCACCGCGCTCTCGGTCTGTTCGGCTCCGCGAGAGCCGACCTTCAGCACCTCGGCGGCGGCGACGCCCTCGGGGTAGGGCAGGCCGCCGTTGGTCACCAGGGCGCGGCGCAGCGGGATGGAGAAGGTCACCCCCAGCACGCCGCCCAGGATGCAGATGGCCACCGACTGCCAGAAGGGAAACTCCAGCCACCAGCCGATCATCACCAGGCCGGGCAGGACGAAGATGATCGAACTCATGGCCCCGCCGACCGAGGCCACGGTCTGGACGGTCATGTTCTCCCAGATGGTCGAGGTGCGGAAGGCCCGCAGCACCGCCATCGAGATCACCGCCGCCGGAATGGCCGAGGCGAAGGTCAGGCCCACCAGCAGGCCCAGATAGGTGTTGGCGGCGGTGAAGATCACCGCCAGCAGGCAGCCCAGCACAAGGGCGCGAAGGGTCAGTTCAAGCCGGCCCTTTTGGGCAGGGCTTTGGGGCGCAGCGGCGGCGTCAGTCATCGAGATTGGTTCCCACGTTCGACGCGGACGTAAGCCCATAACGTCGCCTGCGGCAACCGGTCACGCCCAGACAACGCTCAGGCGGGGAGAGGCTGAAGCCCCCGGAACCGCCGCCGGGCCCGACGAACCAGACCGGGCGAGGCCACCGTCACCCGATAGACCCCCGCCATGACCAGGGCCGTCAGGGCCCAGGACAGCAGGATATCCGACAGGAAATGCCCACCGAAGGCCAGCCGGTTCATCGACAGGGCGAAGGCGTAGACGAGGCCGAGGGGCAGGACGACCGGCCGCCATTTCGCCGGCGTCACTACCAGCAGGACCCCGACCATCCAGGCCGCGCTGGAGCCCTCGCCCGAAACGAAGGAGCAGTTGGACTGGCAGGCGTCGCTGACCATCCAGACGGGGGTAAAGGCCGCGTCGCCGCCGAACTGGTCGATCTGAACCGGACGGGCGCGGCCCCACAGCCCCTTCAGCACCAGATTGACGACCAGGCCCGGCCCGACGGCCAGGGCGGCCAGGACGAAGACCGCGCGGCGCGCGGCGGCGCCGAGGGGCCGGCGACGCAGGGCGCGCCACGCCAGTCGGCCGATCACGCCCAGAAGCATAAGGGCCAGAACGAGGGAGGAGCTTTTGCGCAACGCCTTCAGCAGGGGATTGTCGGCCAGGAAGAAGCCGGCTTCGGGCCGGTAGAACAGACGGCTGACCGCAATATCGACGCCGGGAAAGGCCAGGAAATAGACGCTGACCGCCAAAACGGCCGCCGCCGCCAGGATCGCGGCGTCGTCGCGCGTCAGACCGACCGAACGAATCAGGTTCGAGACGCGGACGCCGGGCCGGCGGATGATGATCGATTGAGACACGTTCCCCCCGGAGTGCGCCTAAAATGGATGACAGACCAGGGTGTCGGCTGAACGTCGGTTCGAACAAGGTTTTCCGAAGATCGCAGCGGGGGCGGACGATCCGCTTGGCCCGCCCGTGTCGAGGCGCTAGGACCGGTCCATGCCTGAACTTCCCGAGGTCGAAACCGTCCGACGCGGCCTGACGCCCGTACTGGCGGGCGCGCGCCTGTCCCGGGTCAGGATCAACCGGCCCGATCTGCGTTTTCCCTTTCCCGACCGGTTCGTCGAGCGGCTGGAGGGGGCGACGGTCCAACGGATCGACCGACGGGCCAAATATCTGTTGATGCCTTTGTCTAGCGGCGAGACCTGGATCACCCATCTGGGCATGACCGGCCGGTTCACCCTGGACGGAACCCAGCTGGGCGAGTTCGAGGAGGCGGCGCCCATCGCCGGCAAGCACGAGCATTTCAGCGGCTGCGCCGTCCGCGACGGCGCCTCGACCCGGATCGGCTACGCCGACGCCCGCCGGTTCGGCTTCATGGGTCTGATCCCGACCGACCAGGTCGAGGTCCACCCGTGGTTCGCCGGCCTGGGCCCCGAACCCCTGGGCAATGGTTTTTCCGGCGCGCACCTGGTCGAGGCCTTCGTCGGCAAGACACAGAACATCAAGGTCTCGCTGCTGGACCAGCGGATCGTCGCCGGACTGGGCAACATCTATGTCTGCGAGGCGCTTTACCGCGCCCGCATCTCGCCCCTGGTCGCGGCCGGATCTGTGTCGAAGGCGCGGCTGGAGCGGCTGGCCGCCGTCGTCCGCGACGTGCTGAACGACGCCATCGCCGCCGGTGGATCGACCCTGAAGGATTTCGCCAACGCCGAGGGCGGCCAGGGCTATTTCCAGCACCGGTTCGACGTCTACGGCCGCGAGGGTCAAGCCTGTCGCGGCGAAGGCTGCTCCGGCGTCGTGGCGCGCATCGTCCAGGGCGGTCGCTCGACCTTCTACTGCCCGTCTTGCCAGAAGACGTAATCCCGAAGAGGTCCGCACCATGCGCAAAATCCATCTGTGGATCAGTCTGGTGGTCGGCGTCCTGGTCTGGGGCGCCTATTTCCTTCATTTCGCTCAAGGTCTGCGCTCCGGCGATCTCGGGGGACTGATCTGGTGGTTTCTCGCCGCCCTGATCGTCGCCGTCGTCGCAGAAGGGGCCGCCACCGGGCTGATCGCCCGTCTGCTTCGACGGCGCACCCGTGCGCTGGACGACGGGCCGACGCTTCAGGCGGCGCTGAAGGCGGGGCATGTCGCCCTGATGCTGCTGGTCGGCTTGATCCTGCTCTCGGCCCTGGTCCTGGCGCTTTCGTCCGTCTTCGGCTGGACGCTGGATCTGTCGGGCGCGCGCGGCCAGGTGATCGCCGCCAATCTGCTGCTCGGCATGGCGGTCGTCGCCGAACTGGTGCGCGCCGGCCTGACGCTGGCCTTGACGCCGCGCCGGTAGCAAGCCCGCCTTCGTCCCTGTATGACCGCGCTCAAAGGAGACCGCCCATGGCCGACGCCTATTCCACCCTGCTGATCGAACGCTGCGCCGACGGCTACGCCGTCGTCACCCTGAACCGGCCGGAGGCGCTGAACGCCCTGAACTCGACCCTGTTCGGCGAGCTGGCGGCCTTCCTCGATGCGGTCGAGACCGACGACAGCGTGCGCTGCCTGATCCTGACCGGCTCGGCCAAGGCCTTCGCCGCCGGCGCCGACATCAAGGAGATGGCCGACCAGTCCTACGCCGACATGTTCAAGGGGAACTTCTTCGCCCTGGGCCATGACCGGATCATGCGCTTCCGTAAGCCGATCATCGCGGCCGTGTCGGGCTACGCCCTGGGCGGCGGCTGCGAACTGGCGATGTTGTGCGATTTCATCATCGCGTCCGAGACGGCGAAGTTCGGCCAGCCTGAGATCAATCTGGGCGTGGCGCCCGGCATCGGCGGCTCGCAGCGGCTGACCCGTCTGGTCGGCAAGTCCAAGGCCATGGACATGATCCTGACCGCCCGGATGATGGACGCCGCCGAGGCCGAGCGCGCCGGCCTGGTCAGCCGCGTCGTCGCTCCCGACGCCCTGCTGGACGAGGCCCGCGCCGCCGCCGCCAAGATCGCGGCCCAGAGCCCGCTGGCGGTGATGATGAACAAGGAACTGGTCAATGTCGCCCTTGAGACGACCCTGACCGAGGGCGTGCGGTTCGAGCGCCGCCTGTTCCACTCTCTCTTCGCCTTCGAGGACCAGAAGGAGGGCATGTCCGCCTTCGTCGACAAGCGCAAGCCGGACTTCAAGGGGCGATGACTAACGGTCGCGGCCGTCAACCGATCGCCGTGATCGTGCGTTAGGTGCGGGTCATGCGCCGTCTTCTTGCTCCGCTTTTCGCGATCCTGTTCGTCGTCCTGCCTGGCGCCGCCGTCGCCCGGACAACAGTATCGGCGTCTCTCGCCCCCGCCTTCCGCTCCGACCGGATCATCGTCGAGACGCGGGGCGCGGGGCCGGATATCGTCTTCATTCCGGGCCTGGGCTCAACCGGGGCGGCCTGGCGGTCGACGGCGGACAAGCTGGAGGGCCGGTATCGGGTGCATCTGGTCACCATCCGGGGCTTCGGCCAGACGGATATCGGCGCCAACGCCGGCGGCGCCCTGGCCGCGCCCGCCGCTCTGGAGATCGAACGCTACATCCGCGAACAGCGGCTTTCGCGCCCCGCCCTGATCGGCCACTCGCTGGGCGGCCAGATCGCGCTGCGGGTCGCGGCGGACATGCGGGACCGGATCGGCCGGGTGATGGTGGTCGATTCCGCCCCCTTCTTTCCGGCCCTGGTCGATTCCCGCGTCACCGCCCGCGAGGTCGAGCCCCTGGCGCGGCTGGGTTATCAGGCCCTGATGCTGTTCGGGGACCAGGCGCTGAAGGGCCAGGTTTCGGCCCTGGGCGGCGACCTCGGCCTGGCGGGCGACATGGTGTTCGACGGCCTGGGCCTGCAGGGCGGCGACCGGCGGGTGTTGGCCCAGGGCCTGTACGAAGCTCTGACGGTCGATCTGCGCCAACGGCTGCGCGACGTCACCGCCCCGGTCACGGTGGTCTATGGCTGGACGCGGGACACGAACAACCCGCGCAACCGGCTGGAGGGCCTGTACCGCTACGGCTTCTCCACCCTGCGCCGGCCCGCACAATTCGTCCGCATCGAGGGCGCCGACCACCAGGTCATGATCGACCAACCCGCGCGCTTTCAGGCGGCGGTGGAACGGTTCATGGGATAGGTGCAGACCTTCCCCCGCTTGCGGGGGAAGTGGCAGGTCGTGGCGCGAAGCGACACGCCTGACGATGGGGGAAGTCTCCCTTTGAGCGACACTTCCCTCTCCGACCCTGGTTCGCTGCGCGAACGCCGGGCCACCTCTCCCGCAAGCGGGAGAGGGTCTTAGCGGCTGCGGGCCTCGCGATGGATATGGTCGGTGACGGCGGTCAGGTCGTTAAGGACGTCGCGGGCCGGAATCCGCAGGGTGCGTATGCCCTGATCCAGCAAGAAGGCGTCGCGCCGGGCGTCTTGAGCGCCTCGCCCTTCATGACTTTCTCCGTCAATCTCGACCGCCAGTCGCGCGCCGGCGCAATAAAAGTCGAGCACATAGGGGGCGATCGGATGCTGGCGGCGGAACTTCAGCCCGCCCAATTTCTCGCCCCGCAGCGCCTGCCATAGCTGGACCTCGGGCAAACTCATCTCTCGGCGCAAATCGCGCGCCCGGTCGATGATGTCCGAGGGACGACCGTCTTCGGGCTCCAAGCCTTTCGCCAACGTCTCCAACACCCCCTTGCCGTAGCGGTCCAGTTTCGACTGGCCGACGCCGGGCAGGGCGGCGAGGGCGGCGAGGTCGCCGGGCTCGGCGTGGGCGATTTCCAGCAGGGTCTTGTCCTGGAAGATGACATAGGGCGGGACGTGCTGTTCGGAGGCGCGGTCGCGGCGCCAGGCGCGCAGGGCCTCGAACCGGGCGCGGACGTCGGCGTCCATCGTCTCTAGCGCCGCATTGCGGCCCTCGCCGGTGCGGTCGCGGCGATTGCGCGGATTGCCCGAGCGCGTGCCGGCGTCGAAGCCGGCGGGCACGCGGCGCACCTCGATCTTGCGTTCGGCCTTGTAGACGGCGCGCACCGCCTCGCCGTCGCCCAGACCGACCAGGGGCTTGCCGTCGTTCGGATCCTCGACCAGCAGGCCTTCGAACAGCAGGTGATCGACGATGTCGCGCCAGCCGTTGGGCGAGATGTCGGCGCCTATGCCCCAGGTGGACAGCTGCTGCTCCCACGGCTGGACCGCCTTGGTCCGGCCGGTCAGGTGGTCGACGATCCGGCCCCGGCCGAACCGGCCGCCTAGCCGCTGGACCGCCGCCAGGGCCTTTTGCGCCGGGACGGTCGCGTCATAGAGAAGCGGCGGGTCGCCGCAGATGTCGCAGACGCCGCAAGGCTCTGCGTCGGTCTCGCCGAAATAGCGCCGCACGGCCTGGGCGCGGCAGACGGCGCCGTCCAGCATGGCGAACAGCTGGCGGGCCTTGCGCACCTGGACCTGTTTGACCTCCTCGGCCATCGGGCGGCTGTCCAGCCGGCGCAGGGTCCAGGCGATGTCGGAGGGGCCGTACAGGGTGATGCCCTCGGCCGGTTCGCCGTCGCGGCCGCCCCGGCCGATCTCCTGCCAATAGGCCTCGAGACTACCCGGCGGATCGGCGTGGATGACGAAACGGACGTCGGCCTTGTCCACTCCCATGCCGAAGGCGATGGTGGCGACCATGACGGCGCCGTCCTCGGCCAGGAACCGCTCCAGCCGGCGGTCCCGCTCCTTGGTGTCCATGCCCGCGTGATAGGCGATGGCGTTGGTTCCGGCGTCGCGCAGCGCCTGGGCCACGCGGTCGCAGCCGTCGCGGCTGCCGCAATAGACCACGCCCGACTTGCCGCGCCGTTCGCGCACCAGTTCGATGACGCGGGCGTCGGTCTTGGCGCGCGAGGCGCTTTCCTTGCGCTCGGCCGACAGTTGCAGGTTCGGGCGGGCGAAACTGTCGACGAAGACCTTGGCCTGTTCCAGCCGCAGCGAGCGCAGGATGTCGTCGCGGGTGCGGGCGTCGGCGGTGGCGGTGACGGCGATGCGCGGGACGTTCGGGAACCGCTCGGCCAGCAGACCCAGGCTGCGATAGTCGGGACGGAAGTCGTGGCCCCACTGGCTGACGCAGTGGGCCTCGTCGATGGCGATCAGGCTCAGCGGCAGTTCGGCCAGCCGGTCCATCATGGCCCCCGCCGCCAGGCCTTCGGGCGAGACGTACAGCAGGTCCAGATCGCCGGACCGGGCCGCGGCCCAGATGGCCGAACGTTCGTCCAGGGAGACGCCGGAATCGAGGCGGGCGGCGGCGACCCCCTGCTGCTTCAGGGCCTCGACCTGGTCGGTCATCAGGGCGATCAGGGGCGAGACCACGAGGCCCAGGCCGGGGCGGAGGATGGCCGGGATCTGATAGCAGACGCTCTTGCCGCCGCCGGTCGGCAGCACGGCCAGGGCGTCGCGCCCGGCCAGGATTTCGGCCACCACCTGGCTTTGCAGGCCGCGAAAATCCCCGTGGCCCCAGACGCGCGACAGCAGGGACCGGGCGTCGTCCAGCGTCGGGTCCTGGTCGGGGCGGAACTGGGTTTGCGTGGCGGGCATCCGAAGGTTGTGCACTATTTGTTCCGCCGTGCGAAGATCGCCCGGCCGTTTTCACGGCCGGGTCTTAAGTTAGAATGGGCCGTTTTCACGGCCGGGCGTCAAACCGGCGAAGGGCGTGTCAGTGGGCGGGCGAGACGGCGAACTGGCCGCCGTCGCGATAGCGCCACAGATAGGAGGGGGCGATGGAGCCCATGCTGGTCGGATGAACCATGCCCAGGTCGGTCAGGCCGGCGGCGTCCGGCGAGACGATGTTGTCGGACTGAAGCATGACGACCTGATCGCGGGTCAGGGGCGGGGTCAGGCCCAGAAGGGCGACGGTCTGGAACACCGAACCCATCAGGCGGGCGACGGGGAAGGGGATGGGCAGAAGCGGCCGATTGCGGCCGGTCTCGCGGCACACCAGCTCCAGCACTTCGCGGAAGCTGAAGACGTCCGGACCGCCCAGTTCGAAGGTGCGGCCGGCCGCGTCGCCGCGGATCACGGCGCGGGCGACGGCCTCGGCCACGTCGCCGACATAGACCGGCTGGAACTGCGTCTTGCCGCCGCCGATCAGCGGCAGGGCGGGGGCCATGGTCGCCATGGCGGCGAACCGGTTCAGGAAGCCGTCGCTGGCGCCGAACACCAGCGACGGGCGCAGGATGACGGCGTCGGGATAGACGGCGCGGATCTCGTTCTCGGCCTCGCCCTTGGTGCGGGCGTAGGCGGAGCGGCTGTTGGCGTCGGCGCCGATGGCCGAGATCTGGACGACGCGCTCCACGCCGGCGGCCTTGGACGCCTGGGCGATGTTCCTGGCGGCCTCGACATGGGCGCTCTTGAAGCCGCGCTTGCCGCCGCCGTCGTGCAGGACGCCGACCAGATTGACCACGGCGTGAGAGCCGCGCACCGCCGCCGCCACATCCTCGGCATTGGTCACGTCGCAGCGCATGAACTGGATCTGGCCCGGATCGCCCAGGGGCTGGACCTCGATGGCCAGAACCGGGTTGCGCACCGCCACGCGGATGCGCCAGCCGCGACGGGCCAGGGCGCGCACCGCCTGCGATCCGATGAAGCCGGATCCTCCGAAGAGGGTCACGACGCCGGGGGCGAGGTCAGCCATGGGGAAAGCTCCAGTCGAAATCCGTGTCGGCGGGATAAACGATAGGGCGCCGCACCGCAACGCGGCGTTGGACTGTCAAGCTGGCGATCGTGGCCGCCGCCCCTATCTGCGACCCATGAAAGTCTTCACAATCGGCTACGAGGGCGCGACCCAGGCCCAGGTGATCGACCGGCTGAAGGCGGCCGGGGTCGATCTTCTGGTCGATGTCCGCGCCGTCGCCGCCTCGCGCCGCGCCGGGTTTTCCAAGACGATTCTGGGCGAGAGCCTGAAGGCCGAGGGGATCGACTATCTGCATCTGCGCGGCCTGGGCACGCCCAAGGCGGGTCGGGATGCGGCCCGCAAGGGTCATGTCGCCGAAATGCGCGCCATCTTCGCCGACCATCTGGCCGAGCCTCAGGCTCAGATGGAATATGAGCGGCTGAAGGCGCTGGCAGGCGAGAAGCGCGTGGCCCTGCTGTGCTTCGAGGCCGATCACGCCGGGTGCCACCGCGCCGTCCTGGCGGAGCGGCTGTCGGACGAGGCGGGCGCGAGCGTGGTCAACCTTTAGGGGCGGGGGGCGAGGCCCACCTTCCCCCGCTTGCGGGGGAAGCGACACGCCTGACGATGGGGGAAGTTTTTTCTGAAATCAGACTCCCCTCTCCGACCCTGGTTCGCTTCGCGAACGCCGGGCCACCTCTCCCGCAAGCGGGAGAGGGTCTTTTGCGTTACGGCCGGCCGACCAGTTGATCGACCGAACCGCTGGTCACCGGGTGATACAACGGCCGGGCCTCGGCGTAGATGCGGCGGGCGATGGGGCGGCCCCAGTCGCCCTCGTTCCACAGGGTCTGGAACAGGGGCAGGACGAACTTGCGCCGGCCCTGGCTGGTCAGGAATTTCTCCGCCGTGGCGACCGCAGGCTGATAGCGGTGGGCCAGGGCGATCTGCAGCCAGGCGAAGGTCAGTTCGCTGTTGCCCTCGTTCGCCAGGTTCAGGGTGCGCTCCAGATCCGCCAGCTGGGCGGCGGTCAACCAGTCGGCGTTGGCGGCCAGGCCCTCTGGGCGCCAGCCGAGGAAACGCTGGCGCTGCTGGGTGTTCCACTCCGCCCACGGAATTGCGGAGGCCGGTCCCTTGTCCTTGAAGAAGGCGACGGCGGCCGCATCGACCGGGGTGAAGGCGTTCGAGACCGGGGCCACGGCGTTGGACGGCAGGCCGGGCTGATAGACCCAGGCGTCCAGCTGCAGTTCGGATTCCAGAGCCGCGTCGCCCTTCACCAGATGGGTGCGGATGTCCTTCAGGAACATGGCCGTGGTCATGGGCCGATAGGCGTTGCGGTCGAAATAGCCGCGCAGCCAGGCGTCGAACTTCTCGCGCCCGGCGATCCGCTCGATGGTGCGCAGGAAGGCCGAACCCTTGTCATAGGCGATGGTGTTCATGCCGTCGTCGGGATCGCGGCCGGTCAGGTCCAGATGCAGGCGGGTGTCGGCGGCGGGCAGGGATTTCAGCTCGTCCTGCAGCCCGTCCCAGCTCAGCACCTGTTCCTGCACCGCGCGGTCATGGCCGTAGATCGACTCCATGATCCGGTTCTCGAAATAGGTGGTGAAACCCTCGTTCAGCCAGAAGTCGTTCCAGGTGGCGTTGGTGACCAGATTGCCCGACCAGGAGTGGGCCAGTTCGTGCGCCACCAGCGAGACCAGCGACTGGTCCCCGGCGATGATGGTCGGGGTGGCGAAGGTCAGTTTTGGGTTCTCCATCCCGCCGAACGGGAAGGAAGGCGGCAGGACCAGCAGGTCGTACCGGCCCCAGCGATAGGGGCCGTAGAGCTTCTCGGCCGCGTCCACCATTTCGGCGGTGGGCTCCAGCTCGGCGGCGGCCGCGCGCAGGCGGCTGGGTTCGGTCCAGACCCCGGTCCGCTCGTCGAAGGGGGCGAAGGCGATGTCGCCGACGCCGATGGCGATCAGATAGGGCGGGATCGGATTGTCCATCCGGAAGCGCCAGGACTTCATCCCATTGGCGGCCGACTCGCCCTTGGGCGTCAGCTGGTCGGCGCTCATGACCACGGTCAGGTCGGCCGGGGCGGTGATGCGGGCCGAATAGGTCTGGCGGATGCCGGGGCTGTCCTGGGTCGGAACCCAGGTGCGGGTCAGGATGGCCTGGCCCTGGCTGAACAGATAGGGCTTCTGACCGCCCGCCGTCTGGCTGGGCGACAGCCATTGCAGGGCCGCCGCGTCGGGACGGGTCGAATAGCGGATGGTGATCTTGCGCCGTTCATTGGGCGCGAAGGCCGGGAAATAGACCGTCAGGGGCTGGCCCTTGATGGCGTCATCGTCGCCGACGACATAGCGCAGCGGTTGCCCTGAGGCGTCGCGCACGTCCTGGATGTCCAGGTTGCGGATGTCCAGGATCACCTCATTGGCGCCGGGGACGGCCAGGATGTCCAGGGTCGCCGTTCCCGACAGGGTCCTGGCGTTGAAGTCGGCGGTCAGGTCCAGGGCCACGTCGACGACGCGGGCGATCTCGGGCCGGGCGTAGGTGTGGCTGTCGACCGCGTCGGGGCCGGGCGCGGGGGCGATGGCGGGCGGCGTCATCGACGCGGTTCCTCCGGTCGGGGTGGAACAGGCGCCGAGGCCGAGAACCGAAGCAAGGGCGAGGGCGGAGACGAGACCGAAGGCTTTGCGCTTCATCGAGGCTTTCCGGGGCTGACCAGAGGGGTTGGCCGGAGAACGCGCGGAAACGTCGAAAAGATCAAGCCTGCGGTCGGTAAAGCCTCAGTGCGCCGTCGCGCCGGGCGCGTGATGCGACCGGAACAGCCGGCCGCGCTCGGCGAACAGGACCCAGGCCAGGGCGATCAGGCCGAAGACGGTGAAGCCCAGCACCATGGGCACGGTGGTGCCGTTGAACTGTTGACCCACCGCAAAACCCAGCAGCGAGCCGAAGATGGTGGAGACGAAGCCCTGGATCGAGGCGGCGGTGCCGGCGATATGGCCCATGGTCTCCATGGCCATGGCGCCGAAGTTGCCGGCGATCAGGCCGAAGCAGAACATGGTCAGGGTCTGCAGCACGGCGAAGGTCCAGATCGATTCATGCCCGCTGATCGCCACGGCGGCGTGGACGGCCGAAATGGCGGTGAAGCCGATCAGGGCCGTGTGCGAGATCTTGCGCGATCCCAGCCGGACCACCAGCCGCGCATTGACGATCGAGGCCACGGCGATGCCGCCGGCGATCAGGGCGAAGACGGCCGGGAAGGCCGCCTCGGCGTCGAAGACGTCGGCGAAGATCTGCTGCGACGAGTTGATGAAGCCGAACAGCGCCCCGGTGATGGCCGTCATGGCCAGGGTGTAGCCGACGGCGGTGCGGTCGGTCAGGGCGGTCCTGTAGGCCGAGGTCAGGCGTTTCACCCGGATCGGCAGCCGATCCTCGGGCTTCAGCGTCTCGGGCAGACGAAGCGACGCCCAGACGATCAGGCCCACGCCGATCAGGCCCAGGCCCGCGAAGATCCAGCGCCACGGTCCGACCAGCATGATCAACTGCCCCAGCGACGGGGCCAGGATGGGCACGCCCAGGAAGACCAGGAAGCTGAAGGACATGACCCGGGCCATGGTGCGGCCTTCGTAGCGGTCGCGTACGATGGAGACGGCCAGCACGCGGGTGCAGGCGCTGCCCAGGCCCTGGCCGATCCGCGCCAGGATCAGCATGTCGAAGGTGGGCGCCAGGGTCGCCAGCAGGCTGAACACCACATAGACGCCGACGCCGAACAGCAGTACGGGCTTACGCCCGAACCGGTCCGCCAGCGGGCCGTAGAACAGCTGGGCCCCGCCGAAACCGAGCAGATAGGCGGTCACCACCCACTGGCGGTCGTTGTCGGTCGTCACGTTCAGGTCGGCGCCGATGTGGGGCAGGGCCGGCAGCATCGAGTCGATCGCCAGGGCGTTCAGCGCCATCATCAGGGCGATCAGGCAGACGAACTCGACGAAGCCGGGCTCCTTCCTGGCGGGCTGGGCGGGCGGCGAGGCAGGTGCGGCGGACATGCCCGGCAGATGCCCGGCAATCGCCCGAACCGCAACCGCGCAGGCGTCATAAATTGCTGCAATGCAGCGAAATCGAGATTGAAGCCGCAACGCCTCGCCATTGTCACGAAGCTTCGCTAGAGGAAGTCATGACAGAACAGATGACAGCACAGGCGGCGCTGGACCGCCTCGAAACCCTCTACACCCAATCCGTGACCAACCTGCGCGACGCCGTGCGGGATTTCGTCGAGACCGGCGCGCGGCCCGATCCGCTGAAACGCGCCGAAGGGGTGTTCGCCTATCCGGAACTTCGCATCCGCTGGGACGGGGATCGTCCCCAGGACCTGGAGCCGCGCGCCTACGCCCGGCTGTCGAAACAGGGAACCTACGCCACCACGATCACGCGGCCGGACCTGTTCCGCCCCTATCTGACCGAACAGCTGGGCCTGCTGGAGCAGGAGTACGCCGCGACCTTCGAGGTCGGGATCTCGAAGCAGGAAATCCCCTTCCCCTATGTGACCGACGGTCTCGAGGTGGCGCTGGACCGGTCGATGACGGCGGCCCTGGCGCGCTGGTTCCCGACCACGGACCTGGCCCATATCGGCGACGAGATCGCCGACGGCCTGTTCGACATGGGCGGCGACTTCCCCCTGTCGCATTTCGACGGACTGAGGACCGACTTCTCGCTGGCGCGGCTGCGGCACTACACCGGCACGCCGGTGGACGATGTCCAGTCCTATGTCCTGTTCACCAACTATAATCGCTATGTCGACGAGTTCGTGCGCTGGGCCATCGAGCAGCTTCAGACGCCGGGCACGCCGTACGAGACCCTGTCCTGCGCCGGCGGGGTGGTGATCACGCGCGACACGCCCAATCCCGAGGCCTCGATCAGCGACACGGCCTGGAAGAAGCACCAGATGCCGGCCTATCACCTGACCGCGCCGGGCCATAAGGGCGTGACCCTGGTCAATATCGGCGTCGGCCCGTCCAACGCCAAGACCATCACCGACCACCTGGCCGTCACCCGCCCGCATGTCTGGCTGATGATCGGCCACTGCGGCGGCCTGCGCGCCAGCCAGACCATCGGCGACTATGTCCTGGCCCACGCCTATCTGCGCGACGACCATGTTCTGGACGCGGTGCTGCCGCCGGACATTCCGATCCCCTCGATCGCCGAGGTCCAGCGCGCCCTGTACGATGCGACCAAGTCGGTCAGCGGCATGCCCGGCGACGAGGTCAAGCTGCGCCTGCGCACCGGCACGGTGGTCACGACCGACGACCGGAACTGGGAGCTGCGCTATTCGAAGTCGGCGCTGCGCTTCAACCAGAGCCGGGCCGTCGCCATCGATATGGAAAGCGCCACCATCGCCGCCCAGGGCTACCGGTTCCGCGTCCCCTACGGCACCCTGTTATGCGTCTCGGACAAGCCGCTGCACGGCGAGATCAAACTGCCGGGCCAGGCCAACCGCTTCTACGAAGGCTCGATCTCGGAACACCTCCAGATCGGCATTCAGGCGGTGGACCTGATGCGCAACGAGGGTTCGCGCCTGCACTCCCGCAAACTCCGCGCCTTCGACGAGCCGCCGTTCCGGTGATCGCCGCTTGCCTCCTCCCCGCCCTTGCGGGGAGGGGGCCGCCGCGCCACTGCCCCATATGTGGGGAGGGGTCTAATGTCGAGAAAGAACTTTACAAACAAAAGTACATTGTGCATCCTGTGATCATCGGATTTCAGGAGGAGGGCGCCATGACGCGCGACACACAGACTATCCAGGACGACATCGCCTATATGCGGGCCTTGGCCCACGAGGGGCGGCACGCGCCGTTGCTGGCGGGGCCGGTGCTGGTGACGGCCGCGGTTATTTTCGGGGCGGCCAATCTGGCTCAGTGGGCTCTTCTCACCGACGTGATCGACGCCTCGCCCTGGGCGCCGGTCTGGCTCTGGATCGGATCCGGCCTCGTGTTTGGCGCGGCCCTGGCGGTTCTGATCGGTCGGATGAAGGGCAAGCCGGGCTTCAACTCGTCGGGCAATCGCGCGGTCGGCTCTGCCTGGTCGGCGGTTGGATATGGGATCTTCGCCACCTGGATGGGGTTTATGGCCATGGGGCTTAAGTCTGGCGATTGGTCGGTGATGATGGCCATGCCGACCATCGTCTTCGTGGCCTATGGCTCGGCCTGGATAATCGCGGGCACCATGACGTGCGTGCGCTGGATGACGATGACGGGGATCCTGTCCTACATCGGCGCTGTGGTGGTGGGGTGGTTCGCCGGCGACATGGCCATGTACCTGGTCTTCACCGTGGTGATCTTCGCCGTCGCCTTTGTTCCCGGCCTGATCCTGATGCGGCAGGAACCGTCGGAGATCGTCTGATGGCGGATGATTTCGATATCAGCCGGATCGACGAGGTGATCCACGGGCGAATCCGGCTGGGGATCATGGCCTATCTGTCCGGGGCCGAGGCGGCGGATTTCAACACGCTGAAGGCCCGGTTGCAGACGACCGACGGCAATCTGTCGGTCCATCTGCGAAAGCTGGAGGAGGCGGGCTTCGTCGCCGTGACCAAGAGCTTCGTCGGCCGCAAGCCCCTGACCGAGGCCCGGCTGACCGAAGAGGGCCGGACCGCCTTCGTCGCCTATCTGGACGCCATGGCGGGGCTGCTTCCGGCGCGCTAGCTCTTCAGACGCCAGCCCGAGCGGAACACCAGCCAGCAGACGACTCCCATGACGACCATCAGCACGGCCGAACCGATCACGCCGACCGTCAGGTTGCTCTCGGCATGGCCGATGAAGCCGTAGCGGAAGCCGTCGATCAGATAGAAGAAGGGATTGTAGCGGCTGAACGAGCGGAACGGCTCGGGCAGGTTGTCGACCAGATAGAAGGTGCCCGACAGGAAGGTCATGGGCATGACGATGAAGTTCTGGACCGCCGACAGATGGTCGAACTTCTCGCTCCAAAGGCCCGCCAGAATCCCGGTCATGCCCATGATGAAACTGGCCGCTAGGGCGAACCAGACGATGGCGAAGACATTGGCCACGCCGAGCGGCGCGAACGGCAGGACGCACAGGGCCGTGACCAGACCGACCACCGCCCCGCGCGTCGCGGCGCCCAGGGTGAAGCCCATCGTCAGCTCCAGCGGGCTGAGCGGCGGGGTCAGGAAGTCGGTGGCCGTGCCCATGATCTTGGCCTGGATCAGGCTGGACGAGGCGTTGGCGAAGGCGTTGTTCAGCACCGCCATCATGATCAGGCCGGGCGCCACGAACAGGGCGAAGGGCGTGCCGTGCAGCGGCGGCCGGGCGCCCTGAAGCGCGACCACGAAGACCAGCATATAGAGCAGGGTCGTCACCACCGGCGCCGCCACCGTCTGGGCCCCCACCTTCCAGAACCGCCGCACCTCGCGCAGATACAGGGTCTGCACCCCGATCCAGTTGATCCCCGGGTAGCGTCGCGGCTGCGGCAGTCCGGCGGGGCGGGTGGAGATCAGGTCGGGCGTGGTCTCGGTCATGGCCGCCAGATGCGCTCTGAGGCCTGTCTTCGCAAGGTCGGGGTGACTCGTGACTGGTGAATCGTGGCCTTCGCTGACTCACGATTCACGCGTGACGCCTGACGAACCCGTCTTAACCTTAACGAAGATTCAATATCTGGTTTCTGTGGACGGTTGATTCGCACATCTTGCGTCTCTTAATGGCTGGTTTACGATTAGTGGTAGGTCAAGACCCCGGAGGGGGAGCCTGGACCTAGATATTGAATCCAAACTCGCTGAGGGTGGCATGACCGCAGGCTGGACCGACGACCGCGTAGGCGCGCTGAAGAAGCTCTGGCTCGAGGGCCAGTCTGCGAGCCAGATCGCCAAACAATTGGGCGGCGGGGTCACCCGCAACGCCGTGATCGGCAAGGTGCACCGTCTGGGCCTGTCGGGCCGGGCCGCTCCGTCGCAGCCGGCGCGCACCGCGACCAGCTTCCGCACCACCCGCCCGCGTCCGGCCGCTCCGGCCGCGACCCCGGCCCAGGCGCCCCAGCCTTCGGCTCCGCGCCGCCTGGAAGCCGTCTCGTCCAAGCCGGTCCCGCCGACGCCCCCGGCCGCCCCGATCCCGGACCTGCCGGGCACGGCCACGGTCATGACCCTGGGCGCGCACATGTGCAAATGGCCGATCGGCGACCCGTCCTCGCGGGAGTTCAGCTTCTGCGGCCGCCGCGCCTCGGAAGGCGTCTATTGCGTCGAACACGCCCGCGTCGCCTACCAGCCGCAAGTCCGTCGCGGCGCCAAGGAAAGCGGTTCGGATCTGGCCCGCAGTCTGCGTCGCTACATCTAAGGGCGCTATCGCGCTTCGCGCTACTTGAGCGCGGCGCTTCGCGCGGGAGCGCACGAATGCGCTCAAGTCGTGAGCGACCGCGTCGCGAACATAGCGCCACAAAGAGATGCTCTCTAGGGAGCCGACTTCCCCCTCGCCGGTCTGCGCAAGCGGCCGGCGAGACTTCAGGGGGCGGGGCTGCGGTTCATCCGGGTTGACGCAGCCCCATCCGCCTTGGTTGCGGTGCTTCCATCAGAAACGTCCCAACTGGTTGTAGAGAGCCACAGGCGGACGTTAGCGAGTTCTTCAGCGGACGACGGCAGGTTGGCGTCATGAGCATACCGGACCGCGTCATCGTCGTTGGAGCCGCCCTTCCGGCCGCGCTTGGATTTCCCGCCGCGCTTGGCTTGACGCACGACCTTATGGTCTCAGGATTTGTCGGGCTGGCCGCCAGTCTCGTCGGCGTCGCCATCTCCCTGACGCCGCCCGTTCGCAGAGCGAGAGTGCGCCTGCTGCGGCGGAAATATCCCGCTGAATCGTAAACTTCATAGATCTCAGTTCAACACCCGCCGCGCATCCGGCGTATCCAGCGAGAACGCCGGAATCTCCGCCTCGAAACTGCGGCCGTCCGCGTCCGTCATATAATAGGCGCCGACCATCGACCCGCTGTCGGTCGGCAGCGGGCAGCCCGAGGCGTAGGCGTAGCTGGCGCCCGGCTCGATCACCGGCTGTTCGCCGACCACGCCGGGGCCGCGCACCTCCTCGACATGGCCGTGACCGTCGGTGATGGTCCAGCGGCGCGCCATCAGCTGCACCGTCGATCCCGTCAAGTTCACGATCTCGATCTGATAGGCCCAGACCCAGCGGCCCTCGTCGGGGTCCGACTGGCCCGCCAGATAGCTGGGCCGGACCCGGATCAGGATGCCGTTGGTTTCGGCGGTATAGGCAGGACCATCGTGCATGGGCTATATGCTCGCCCCGCCGCGCGCGGGCTGCAAGCGCGACTTGGAGACAAGCCGCGAAAACCGTGTGAGACAGACGCCATGAGCTCCTTCCAAGCGCCCCGTCCCGGCATCCTGCCCGCCCAGTCCATCGAGACGCTGATCGCCGCCGGCGCCATCACCTCCGACACCCCGTTCGATCACGACCAGGTCCAGCCGGCCAGCCTGGACCTGCGCCTGTCGGACCAGGCCTGGCGCGTGCGCGCCTCCTTCCTGCCCGGCCGACGCAAGGTCGAGGAACGGATCGCCGACGTGGCCATGCACGCCATCGAGATCACCGACGCCGGGGTCGTTCTGGAAAAGGGCTGCGTCTATATCGTGCGCCTGCAGGAGCGGCTGAACCTGCCCCAGGGCCTGATCGCGCGGGCCAATCCCAAGTCCTCGACCGGCCGGGTCGATGTCTTCGTGCGCCTGCTGACCGATCAGGGCGCCAGTTTCGACGACGTGGCCGAGGGCTATGACGGCCCCCTCTATATGGAGGTCGCGCCCCAGACCTTCTCCATCCTGGTGCGGCCGGGCACCCGGCTGAACCAGCTGCGTCTCAAGGCCGGCGATCCGCCCAAGCTGGAGACCC
The DNA here is from genome assembly GCF_049898245.1 of Brevundimonas sp. TSRC1-1. Classification (NCBI taxonomy): domain Bacteria; kingdom Pseudomonadati; phylum Pseudomonadota; class Alphaproteobacteria; order Caulobacterales; family Caulobacteraceae; genus Brevundimonas; species Brevundimonas sp. TSRC1-1. The sequence goes on along the minus strand of NZ_JAFCXI010000002.1, from coordinate 305,731 downwards.
GCTCGGTCGGCGTCGATCTGCAGGGCGGCGACATCGTCGGCTTCCGGGGGCGACGCCACGCCGGGGTGGTCGATCTGGATCATATCGACGGCCACGACCCGCGCGACTTCTGGGAGCCGCTGACGCTGCGTCGCGGCGAACTGCTGCTGGATCCGGGCGAGTTCTATATCCTGGCCTCGTCCGACGACGTCGAGATCCCGGTCGATCAGGCCGCCGAGATGACCCCCATCGACCCGTCGGTGGGCGAGTTTCGCGTCCACTACGCCGGCTTCTTCGACCCCGGCTTCGGCACGGACGAGGCGCATGGCGCGGGGTCGAAAGGCGTGCTGGAAGTCCGCACCCACGACACCCCCTTCCTGCTGGAACACGGCCAGATCGTCGCCCGCCTGGTCTACGAACCCCTGACCGAACGGCCCAGCCGCCTGTATGGCGAGAGCGGCAGCCACTATCAGAACCAGGGCCTGAAGCTGTCGAAACATTTCAGGGCGTGGTGAGCCACAGGCCTCTCCCTCCCCCTGCGGGGGAGGGGGGCTGAGCCGCAGGCGAAGCCGGGCGGGGCGGGCCGGGCGACGCGTCGCAGACCTCGCCCGATCAAGTCCGTGCGTCGTCGCCTGGCCGCCCCCACCCCGTCGCTACGCGACGCCCCTCCCCCGCAGGGGGAGGGAGAGACGGAGACCTCACGTCAGCCGATCCGCCTTCCTCAGCCCCGGGAACATCGCCGACCAGGCGCCCGTCGCCGCCAGCGCGCCGACCCCGCCGAACACCGCCGCCCCGACCGCGCCCAACATGCGCACCATGACGCCGGAATAGGCCTCGCCCAGCTCGTTCGAGGCGCCGATGAACAGCATCGACACCGACGAGACCCGGCCGCGCATATGATCGGGCGTGGCCAGCTGGATCAGGGTCTGGCGCACATTGACGCTGATCATGTCCGCCGCCCCGCCGATCAGCAGGGCCAGACCGGACAGCCAGACGATCCTGGACAGGCCGAAGGTCAGGGTGCAGATGCCGAACACCGCCACGGCCGAGAACATCCAGCGCCCGCCGTTCCGCCGGATCGGGAACCGGCTCAGATAGATGGCCATGCCCATGGCCCCCACCCCGAAGGCCGCGCGCAGCAGGCCGAAGCCCTGGGGTCCGACATGAAGGATGTCGCGGGCGAAGATGGGCGTCAGAAGCGCGACGCCCGCCAGCAGGACCACGACCAGGTCCAGGGAGATGGCGCCCAGGACGATCTTGGTCTTCCACACATAGGCCAGCCCCTCCTTGACCGAGTCGATCGGCGACAGGGGATTGGCCTGGGGCGCGGGCTTGCCGCCGGTGCGGATCAGGATGAAGGCCGCGACCGCCAGCAGGAACATGCCCAGGGACACGGCATAGGCCAGGGGCACATTGACGCCGACGATCACGCCGCCCAGGGCCGGGCCGGCGATGGCCCCGGTCTGGAAGGCGATGGACTGGGCCGCGATGGCGGGCGGCAGGGCCTTGCGCCCCACCACCATGGGCAGGAAGGCCTGGCTGGCCGGCGCCAGGAAGGCCCGCGCCGCGCCGAACAGGGCCGCCACCGCCAGCAGACCCCACAGGGGCGGGTTTCCGTGAAGCGCCATGGCCAGGAACGACCCGGCGCAGGCCGCCTCGACCAGGATGGAGATCCACACCGTGCGCTTGCGGTCGCGCCGGTCGGCCATGGCCCCGGCCGGCAGGGTGAAGGCCAGCAGCGGCAGGAACTGACACAGGCCGACCAGGCCCAGATACAGGCTGGCCTCCTCGATCGGATGGTCGCGCCGGGCGATCTCATAGACCTGCCACAACAGGGCCGAGGACTGGATCTGGATCGCCAGCACGGCGACCACGCGGCCGAACCACAACAGGCGGAAATCGCGGATGCCCCACGGACTGTCGGGGCCTTCGGCAGGGGCGGTGTCGGTAGAGTCTGAGGTCACGTGCGTCTGGGCTGTTTCGGATAGGGCGAACCGTCGCGGTGGAAGTATCGGTCCGCGCCCGCAGGCAGGACCATGTCGATATCGGGGTAGTCGCAAGGGGTGACGGTCGGGCTGCGCGTGCCGACCTCCAGCAGAACCGCCTCATGGCCGGATCGGTTCTCGATCCTGTGGCCGTTCGGAACGCCGGCCTTGAAGCCGGCGCAGTCGCCGGCGCGCAGCACGGTCTCGCCCTCGTCCTCGATCAGGACGACCTCGCCCTCGACCACCATGACGAACTCGTCCTCGGCTTCGTGCCAGTGGCGCTGGCTGGACCAGGCGCCGGCGGGCAGACGCAGCAGATTTACGCCGAACTGGCTCAGGCCCGCCGCATCGCCCAGCTTCCAGCGGCGGCGCGACAGGCAGGGGCCGGCGAACTCGTCCGGATAGGTCGTGCCGTCGCCCCGGGGCGCGCTGTCGATGTCGATCTTGGGCATGGGCCTTCTCGCCGTGACGCGATGTCCGTAAAGCATAGGCGCATGAGCCGCGCATCAACTCCTGTGATCGATCCTGTCGAACTGACCCGCGACCTGATCCGTATTCCGTCCGTCACCCCCGCAGACGAGGGGGCGATGGACGTGCTGGAACGCCATCTGACGGCCCTCGGCTTCCACTGCCGCCGGCTGGCGTTCGAGGGGCCGGGGGGCGAAGGGGTCCATGCGCGGATCGAGAACCTGTACGCCCGGCGCGGAACCGCCTCGCCCAATCTGTGTTTCGCCGGCCATACGGACGTGGTGCCGACCGGGCCGTCGGAACAGTGGTCGTCGCAACCCTTCACCGCCGAGGTCAGGGACGGCGTCCTGTACGGCCGGGGCGCGGTGGACATGAAGGGCGGGATCGCCGCCTGGGTCGCCGCCGTGTCCCAGGTGCTGGCCGAGGACGAGCCGAAGGGCTCCCTCTCCTTCCTGATCACCGGCGACGAGGAAGGCCCGGCGCTACACGGCACCAAACGGGTGGTCGAGACGCTGGCGGCCGAGGGCGAGGTGATCGACGCCTGTATCGTGGGCGAACCCTCGTCGTCGCAGCACCTGGGCGACATGATCAAGGTGGGTCGGCGCGGCTCGCTGAACACCTGGATCACAGTCACGGGCAAACAGGGCCACGTCGCCTATCCCGAACGGGCGGCCAATCCGGCCCCGGTGATCGCCCGGCTGATGAGCCGGCTGAACGACCATGTGCTGGACGACGGCTATGAGGGTTTCCCGCCGTCGAACCTGGAGATCACCACGATCGACATCGGCAATCCAGCGACCAACATCATTCCGGCCGAGGCGAAGGCGCGGCTGAACATCCGCTTCAACCCCAGCCATACGGGGGACGGCCTGATCGACTGGCTGAACCGCGAGGCCGGGGCCATGCAGGCCGAGACCGGGCTGCAGATCACCCTGGAGCACCTGTGTTCCGGCGAGGCCTTCCTGACCGAGCCCGGCGTCTTCGTCGCGGCGGTTCAGGACGCGGTCGAGGCCGTCGCCGGCCGCCGCCCCGAAGCCTCGACCACCGGCGGCACCTCCGACGCCCGCTTCATCCGCGCCCTGTGCCCGGTGCTGGAACTGGGCCTGGTCGGCCAGACCATGCACCAGATCGACGAACGGGTGCCGACAGCGGAGCTGGAGGCGCTTACGGCGGTCTATCGCCGGGTGATCGAGACGGTGTTCGAGCGGCTGTGATGATGTCCGTCTCCTCCCCGCTTTGCGGGGAGAGGGACCGCGAAGCGGTGGAGGGGTCTGTCCGCCCCGCCGAGTCCGGGGCAAGAGCCCCTGCTTCACGGCGCTGAAGAAGCGCCGCACCACCTCCCCGCTAGGCTGGAAGGAGACACGCTAGTCGAACGGAACAAACCTGAGGTCCAAGTATTGCTGGATCCAATCCCTGAAGGAAGGGGCGACTAAAGAGGTCTCGCCTGTTTCGTGGTCAAAGAACCAGACGGCGGAACCGGGGCTGGGCGCAGTGCCGTCAAAGGCAAACAGATTGCCCATGCAATCCGAGGCGAAGGCGATCATCTGGACCGGCAGCCCCATTTCGCGCCAGCCCAAGGTCGATGCGACCATCTCTTCCGGCGGGAGAAAATCGGACACGTCGGCGAAATCGGCCTCGGCCTCGCAAACGCTAGTCAGAAGAGCGGCGGTCGGCCGAGGCAGACCGATCTCGATGATCGCTTCGCGAAAGTCCGCCGGCAAGCGACCGCCGAGTTGCTGCTCCGCGGTCGCCAGATCGGCGGCCCGGACCGGAGCCGGTCGATACTCGGGATGAGACCATTTCAACGCGAAGTCGGCGAGAGGGCGCATATAGTCTCCAAGCGTTTTGGCGTGCTCCCCACGCGGGGGCCGAAGACGCTAACCCAGGCAGCGAAGGTGATCCACGTGCCGCGCCGACAAATCGGCTTCACCGAAGAGGAGACGTCGCCCCCTCCCCGCTCTGCGGGGAGGGGGACCGCGAAGCGGTGGAGGGGTCTGTCCGCCGCACCGAGTCCGGGGCAAGAACCCCTCCGTCACGGCGCTGAAGAAGCGCCGCGCCACCTCCCCGCGAGGCGGGGAGGAGACAGAGGGCGTGCGACTTAGCTCCGCTCCAGAAACCGCAGCGCCGTCAGCACATGCGTCTTCACCCCCAGCGGCAACACCTTCTCGTTCGGCGAGAACTCCGGCGAGTGGTTCGGCGCGGACTGGGACGGGTCCACGCCGTCGGGACTGGCCCCAAGATGATAGAAGACGCCGGGGATGGCCTGCTGGAAATAGCTGAAGTCCTCGGCCACCGTGGTCGGGGGCGTGGCGGGGTTGACGTTGCCGGGGCCGGCCGCCTCGGTCAGGACCGGGGCCAGCCAGGCGGACAGGCCGGGGTCGTTGAAGACCAGGGCGGCGTTCTGTTTGACGCCGAACTCGGCGGTGGCGCCATAGGCGGCGGCGACATGGTCGATGGCGGTCTCGGCGCGGGCGACCAGGGCGTCGCGCTGGGCGACGTCGAAGGTGCGAAGCGTGCCCGACAGGGTCGCGCTGTCGGGGATGATGTTGTAGCGGACGCCGGCGTTCAGGGTGGCGATGGTGAAGACCGTCGGGGTGGTGGTCGGATCGACCGTGCGGGCGGTCAGGGTGTTGACCGTCTCGATCACCTGACCCGCCACCGCGATCACGTCCACGCCGCGCCAGGGCCAGGCGCCGTGGGTCTGTTTGCCCTTCAGCACGATATCGACCCGGTCCGAGGCGGCCATGAAGCCTTCGGGCCGATAGAAGACGCTGCCGGGGCGGCCGGGGACGACGTGCAGGCCGAAGATGGCCTCGGGCCTGGGATCGTTCAGCGCGCCCTCGGCGATCATCAGGGCGGCGCCGCCCTTGGGCTCGCCGGGAGGGGCGCCCTCTTCCGCCGGCTGGAAGACGAAGACCACCGTGCCGGCGATCTGGTCCTTCATCCCGGCCAGAACCTGGGCCGCGCCCATCAACATGGCCATGTGCATATCGTGGCCGCAGGCGTGGGCCACGGGAACCGTATTGCCCATGTATTTGCCGGTGGCGGTGGAGGCGAAGGCCAGGCCCGTGGCCTCCTGCACCGGCAGGGCGTCCATGTCGGCGCGCAGGGCCACGATCCGACCGGGACGGGCGCCGCGCAGGACGCCTATGACGCCGGTCTTGCCGACCCCGGTGCGGACCTCCAGCCCCAGGGACCGCAGGTGATCGGCGATGACGGCGGCCGAGCGGGTCTCGGCGAAGCCCAGTTCGGGATGCTGGTGGAAGTCGCGGCGCCAGTCGACCACCTGGGGCGTCACGCGCTGGACGGCGGCGTCCACGCTGGCCGCATCGACGGCCTGGGCCTGGGCGGAACCGGCCGCGAGCAGCAGCGCCAGGGTGGAGACGGCGAACAGGCGACGCATGTGGATATCCCGTAAAATCGGAGAAGCCGCAGGATGAGGGCGCCGGGGCCGCTTGTGCAACGACCATCGCTCGGCGAAACTCGAATCATGGCCAAGCCGATCAAGAGCACGACGACCGAGTGGCGCGACGTCGTGCTGGTGTGCCGCAAATGCTCCAAGAAGCTGGACGGCGGCTTCGGGCCGGACGGCGATCTGACGCTGAAGAAGGCCCTGCGGAAATATCTGCACCTGAAGAAGGGCAAGAAGGGGCGCAAGGGCGAACTGACCGTGGCGGGGACCGACTGTTTCGACATCTGCCCCAAGGGCGGGGTGGTGGCGGTCAACGCCGCCCATCCCAAGAAACTGCTGATCATCCCGGCCGGCGCCGACCTGTTCGAGGTCAAGACGCGGCTGGGGCTGGACGACGGGCGGCGGCTGAAGGTGGTCACGCCCGACTGAGACGTCTTTCTTCCGCCGCCCAGTCGTGCCAGATCGGCGGCATGGACGACACCAAGATCGAGAAACGCGCCGGCGTGCGGGCGACCTCCGACCGGATCTGGGAGCTGGTCTCCGACCTGTCGCGCTGGAACGAATGGAATCCGCACGAGACCGAGGTCTCGGGCGCCATCGCCTTCGGCGGCCAGTTGACCCTGACCGAGGCCTTTCCCGGTCAGCCGGAGCGCGCGGTCGTGGCCCGCATCGCCGACTGGCGGCCCTATGTGCGGCTGGTCTGGACCGAGAACCGGGGCTTCCTGTTCCGCACCCTGCGCTACATCGACATCGAGGAGCTGGAAAAGGGCAGCTGCATCGTCTCGTCGGCGCACAAGTTCGCGGGGCTGAGGGGCGAGCTGTTCCACGACAAGCACCGGATCGCCCTGCGCGACGCGCATCAGGCCATCGTCGACAATCTCAAGGCCGCAGCCGAGGCCTGAAGCGCCGCCGGATCAGCCCTTGGCCATCGTGTCCATGATGTTCAGGATCGCCGGCCCCAGGATGACGATGAACAGGACCGGCAGGAAGAACAGGATCATCGGCACGGTCAGCTGAGCCGGCAGGGCGGCGGCCTTCTTCTCCGCCGCCGACAGCCGCAGGTCGCGGTTTTCCTTGGCCATCACCCGCAGGGCCGCGGACAGGGGCGTGCCGTAGGTCTCGGCCTGGGTCATGGCGACGGCGACGGATTTGACGCCGGGATGGTTGGTCCGCTTGCCCAGGTTCTCGTAGGCCATGCGCCGGTCCGGCAGATAGCTGAGTTCGGCGGACAGCAGGGACAGCTCCTCGGCCAGTTCGATGGACGATGTGCCGATCTCCTGGCTGACCTTGGCGATCGCCGCCTCGATCGACATCCCCGCCTCGACGCAGATCAGCAACAGGTCGAGGGCGTCGGGGAAGGCCTGCATGATCGAGGTGCGGCGCTTGGTGATCCGATTGGTCAGAAACAGGTTGGGCGCATAGAAGCCCGCGACGGCGCCGGCCATGCAGGCGGTGATCTTCTGCATCGTGGGCCAGTCCACGACCTTGATCACGAACATGTAGAAGGCGACCACCATCAGGAAGATGAAGGGCGAGGCGAAGCGGAAGAAGTAGAAGGTGGTCAGGGGGCGCGGGCCGCGATAGCCGGCCTGGGCCATCTGGTCGGCGACCTTGGGATCCTCCAGCAGCTTGGTAAGGTTCAGCCGGTCCACGACCCGCTTCTTGAACCCCTCGTCGTCCGTGTGGCGCAATCCGCCCGGCCCCGTGTGGATGGCGGCCCGGGAGCGGCGCTTGAGTTCGTCGCGGCGTTCCGACACCGCCTTCATCCGCTGGTCCAGCTTCACCCCGCCCGTCATCGACGACAGCAGGGTCAGGACGGTGGCGAAGACGAGCACGCCCACGCCGAGGCTGAGCAGGTTCTGCGGGTCGGTGATGAAGCGAATGAAGGCGTCCACGGTCCCGACCTCAGATCTTGAACGAGATCATGCGCTTCATGACGAAGATCCCCGTCCCCATCAGGGCACCCGCCAGGAGCAGCAGCGCGTTGCCGCGGATGTCGGTGAACAGGGCCATCATGTAGCCGGGGCTGGTGAACATCACCATCGTCATGACGGCCGGCGGCAGGGAGGCGATGATGCCTGCGGACGCCAGGGCTTCCGAAGACAGGGCCTTGACCTTCTCGCGCATCATCCGCCGCGCGCGCAACACGGTCGACAGATTGCTGAGCGCCTCGGCCAGATTGCCGCCCGTCTTCTGCTGGATGGCGATGACGATGGTGAAGAACCTCAGTTCCGGGGTCGGCATCTGTTCGAACATCTTGCCCAGCGCCTGTTCCAGGGTCATGCCGACGCCCAGGGCCTCCACGAGCTTCTTGAACGCCGGGCCGAGGGGGGCGGGGCTTTCGCGGGCGATGATCTTGAAACACTCGTGGACCGGCAGGCCCGACTTGATGCCGCGAACGATGACGTCCACCGCATTGGGAAACTCCAGCGAGAATTTCTTCATCCGCGCCTTGGCCAGGAAGCCGACGATCCAGCGCGGCAGGCCCAGGCCGACGACGATCGCGAGGCCGAGAACGATCAGGATGTGCAGGCCGAAGGCCAGGGCGGCGACGGCGGCGATCAGGCCCACCCCGCCGCTGACGATGTAGAAGGTGCGGACGCTGATCGTCAGTCCGGCCTGTTTCAGCTTGGCCGCCATATTGGCGCGCGCCTTGCGCTCGCGGCGCTCGGCTTCCTGGAGCTGGACCATGATCTGCTTGCGGCGCGCCTCGGGCGTATTGGCGGCGGCCGCGGCCTTGCGCGCCGTGGCGGCGTTGCGCTTTCCCTCGCCCAGGTTCTGCGCCCGTTTGACCGCCTGACCGGACGAATCGTCGCCGCCGACGAAGACCCAGCCCAGGCCGCCGATGGTGATGAAGGCCAGAACGGCGGCGAGGATCGGCAACATGTCCCTACTCCGCCGCGTCCAGGGCGTCCGCCAGTTCGCGCTCCAGGCCGTAATAGCGGGCGCGGTCCCAGAAGCGGGGACGGGCGATGCCGGTCGACCGGTGACGGCCGATGATCTTGCCGTTCTCGTCCTCGCCGGTGATGTCGTAGACGAACAGGTCCTGGGTGACGATCACATCGCCTTCCAGGCCGACGACCTCGGTGATGTGGGTGATGCGGCGCGAGCCGTCGCGCAGACGCGCGGCCTGGATGATGACGTCGACCGAGCCGACGATCATCTCGCGGATGGTCCTGGACGGCAGGCCGTAGCCGCCCATGGTGATCATCGATTCCATCCGGCTGATGGCCTCGCGCGGGGAGTTGGCGTGCAGCGTGCCCATGGAGCCGTCGTGGCCGGTGTTCATGGCCTGGAGCAGGTCGAAGGCCTCGGGTCCGCGCACCTCGCCGACGATGATCCGTTCGGGACGCATCCGCAGGCAGTTCTTCACCAGGTCGCGCATGGTGATCATGCCCTGGCCTTCGAGGTTCGGCGGGCGCGTCTCCAGACGCACCACATGCGGCTGCTGCAGCTGCAGTTCGGCCGCGTCCTCGCAGGTGATGACCCGTTCGGTGGGGTCGATGAAGGCCGTCAGGGTGTTCAGCAAGGTCGTCTTGCCCGAGCCCGTGCCGCCCGAAATCACCAGATTGCATCGCGAGGCGCCGATGACGCCCAGGACGCGTGCGCCCTCGGGACTGATGGAGGCGTACTCCACCAGATTCTTCATCGTCAGCTTGTCCTTCTTGAACTTCCGGATCGTCAGCGTCGGCCCGTCCAGCGCCAGGGGCGGGGCGATGACGTTGACGCGCGAACCGTCCGGCAGGCGGGCGTCGCAGATCGGGCTCGACTCGTCCACGCGGCGGCCGACCTGGGACACGATCCGCTGGCAGATGTTCATCAGCTGGGCGTTGTCGCGGAAGCGCACATTGGTCAGCTGGACCTTGCCCCCGACCTCGATGAAGACCCGGCCGGCGCCGTTGACCATGATGTCGGCGATGTCGTCGCGGGCCAGCAGCGGCTCCAGCGGGCCGTAGCCCAGGACGTCGTTGACGATGTCCTGGACCAGATGCTCCTGCTCGGCGACCGACATGGAGACGTTCTTGATCGCCACCAGTTCGGCGACGATGTCACGGATCTCTTCCGACGCCGCCTTGGTGTCCAGCTGGGCCAGCTGGGCCAGGTCGATGGTGTTCATCAACGCATTGAAGATGGTGGTCTTCGTGGCGTGATAATAGTCGCTCTGTTCCCGGACGATCTCGGCGACCGCCTGGGCCTTCTTCAGCTGTTCGAACCCGGCCGTGGCCTTGGGACCGGGCGCGGGCTTGCCGCCCGGCGCGGCGGGGGCCGCGGCCTCGGGGGTCGGGCGGGACGCCAGGGCGTCAAGGCGGTCAGCCTTGGCGGCCGGCTGGGCCTGGGGCTGGGCCTGCCCCGAAGCGGCCGGGGCGAAGGCCTCGACAGCGGGCTCGAGGTCGGCCGCGCCGCCGAAGGCGAAGGCCTCGGTCTGGACGCCCGGCGCGGACTGTCGCGGGGCGAACTCGGGCGCGGCGCCGGCGACGCCCGCAGGGGCGGGACGCATCGGAGCCGGAACGACGCCGGGCTGACCTGTGCGCTTGCCGAACACCCGTCAGCGCTTCTTGAACATGGAGGCGAACAGGGATTTCGACTCGGTCGAAGCCGCCTTTCCGGGCTTGGCCTTGGGTCCGGCGATGACGGGGATTTCCCGACGCGACACGATCTGGGCCAGGGTCTGGAAGGCCTCGGCCGCCTTGGTCTTGGCGCCGGCGTCCAGGATCATCTGGCCGTTGTTGGCGGCGGCGCCGAAGGTCTTGGCGTCGAAGGGGATGATCAGGCTGGGATGAACGCCCAGGGCGGCGCCGAAATCCTTGGCCGGGATCTCGGGACGACCGGGCACCCCGACCTGATTCAGCACCAGGCGCGGCGGGGCGTCGTTCGGGCGGCCCGAACGGATCAGGTCCATCATGTTCTTGGCGTTGCGCAGGGCCGCCAGGTCCGGCGTCGCCACGATCACCACCTCGTCGGCGCTGATCAGGGTGCGGCGCATCCACGGCGACCAAAGGTGCGGCAGGTCCAGGACCACGAAGGGCGCGGTCGAGCGGATGCGCGTCGTCACCTCCTCGAAGGCCTCGGTCGAGATGTCCCAGTCGGTGTCCAGGGTGGCGGGCGCCGCGAACAGGCTGAGCTTGTCGGTGCAGCGGACCATCATCCGGTCCAGCAGGGTCGAGTCCAGTCGGTCGGGCTGGCCCAGGGCGTCGGCGACGCCGCTCAGCGGATCCTGGTTGAAATCCAGGCCGGCGGTGCCGAACGGCAGGTCATAGTCGACGATGACCGTATTGGCGCCGATCCGCTCCGAGATCGCATAGGCGGTGTTGTGCGCCACGGCCGAGGCTCCGGCCCCGCCCCGCGCGCCGACGAAGGCGATGGACCGGCCGACAAACGGTTGCGCCGGATCGTTGAACAGGCCGCCGATGGCCGCGATCAGTTGCAGGGGCTGGAGCGGGCCCACCAGATATTCGCTGACCCCGCGACGCATCAGCTCGCGGAACAGCAGGATGTCGTTGGTCGGCCCCACGACGACGACCTTGGTGCCGGCGTCGCAGACCTCGGCCAGCTGATCCACTTCCCACAACAGGGTCTGAGGGTCTTTCAGACATTCGACGATGATCAGCGGCGGGGTCGGTTCGTGCTGATAGGTCTCGACGGCGGCCATGATCCCGCCGATGCGGATCTGGGTGGTGGCGCGCGACAGGCGTCGGTCCTGGGCGGCGCGCTCGGCCGCCGCCAGGGTGTCCTGACGTTCGGCGAAGACATGGATGGCGATCCGCGGCACCGACACTTCGCCGATGGATCCGACGGCCGCGAGACCGGCGGGAGCCAGGCCAGAAGGCGCCAGGGCGGACTGGACCGCACTGGACGGGGCAGGGCCCGCGTCCGTCGTCGGCGCCAGAGTCGATTGCGCCTGTGCCAGCAGGTCGCCGACAGGATTGAAGCCGGGGGCGCTCGTGTTCTGGGTCGGCGCCTGCATCACGGGCTGAGCCGCAGTCTGAACCGCCGAGGCCGGCGGGGTGAACTGCAAGGGGGAGCGCCCGGAGTCGCCCGGAAAAGCGGCGGCTGCCTCGGAGAAGTCCATATCGACGTCGAAGCCGTCGTCGAAAGGTTCGAGAGGGTGAGGGGCGGACATGGTCAACGGCCTATTCCACAGCCGTCGAGACACGTGAACGCTGCACCATTTGTTCCTGCGGGGCGGCGGTCGGCAGACCTTGGCGATAGCGATCGAAGACCACCGAACGCCGGCCCGCCTCGGGGGGCGTCAGGGCGCGGGGCGCCGCGATGTCGCGCGGATCGGCGATCTGGGCGGCCAGATTGGCAGTGACGGCGCAGCCGAAGTTCGAACCGGACATATTGTCTCCGGTCCGGCTCAGATTACCCCACGCGGCGCCGCAGCGCGGCACGGCGGCCTGGACCGTTTCGAACCCGACCAGAACCGGCGCGCGGGGGTCAGGCCCCGCATAGCTGACGACGCGAAGACGGTTCGGATCCAGGCCGATCTGCGCCAGGGCGGCGCGCGTGTCGTAGGCTGTCTTGGCGGCCACCGAGTCTTCCCCGGCCGGGGCCTCGATCACGATGACGCCCGCCCCGGCGGCGGCGAACCGCTGGGCCAGGTCGCGCAGAGCCGCGTGCTGATTGGCCGACAGTCCCTGTTCGTGGACGGCCAGGGCGATACGGTCCAGACCGGTCTCGACCTGAAGCGAATAGCGCGAGGTCGGGGTCAGAGGCGGCGGGCCGCCCAGACTGGCCGGGCCGCCCACACAGCTAGCCAGCCCCAGGACCGATCCGGAAAGGATTAGGGACAGAACGCGCGTTCTTGAGGTTCGGATCATGCGCCTACTCGATCACATAGCCGGCCGCCCCTTGCCACACGGCGCCCGATCGGGCGGTTGGGCTGGGCGATCCATAGATCTGGTTCAACTGACCAAACAGGATGGTCTGCGAGTCGCTGGCGATACGCAGGCCGTCGGCCGGCGTCTGCATCCGGTCGGGCGAGGTCGGGCTGACGATATAGGGCTCGACGATCACGACCAACTCAGTCTCGCCATTAAGGTAATCGCGTGAGCGGAACAACTGTCCCAGCACCGGCAGATTGGTCATGCCGGGCAAGGCGTCGATGGCTTGACGGGTGTTTTCCTGGAGCAGGCCGGCGATCATCATGGAACCGCCCGACGAGAGTTCGACCGTGTTCTCGCTGCGGCGAACCGACAGCCCCGGCAGGCTGACGGACGAGGTGGTGCCTGCCCCGATTGTCAGGCCGCCTTGAGACGTCAACTCCGACACCTCGACCTTGACCTGAAGACTGATACGCCCCGCGTCCAAGACTACCGGCCGGAAGCTGAGCGCCACCCCGTAAGGTTTGTAGACGACCGTGATGTTGCCGTCGCGGTCTCGACCGGACGGAATCGGGAACTCGCCCCCGGCCAGGAAACTGGCGGCTTCGCCGTTAACCGAGGTCAGGTTCGGCTCGGCCAGCGTCCTAAGCAGACCGACACGCTCGAACGCCTTAACCGTGGCGCTGCCCTTGTTAAGATCATTCGAACCTGGCCCCGTGCCGGGTTGGGCCGTATCCCAGTTTGATGCGTCGTCTGGCCCTCTGACCGTGACGGGGCAAAGCGCGCCTGGGGTCCAGCCGGGGCCGACGCAAGGCCTTTGCATCTGATAATTCTTGGTCGTATCGCGCGACAAGCCCGCGCTGATGCCGCCGATCAGCCCGCCGTTGACTCCCCAGGTGGCGGAGTTTCCAAGCAGCCACTGAGTGCTGCCCAGTTGGCCGACCACAGCCGAGGTGTCGAACCCCAACTGTTTGATGGCGCTGCGCTGGACCTCGACCACCCGGACCTTCAGGGTCACCTGGTCGGATCCGGCGACGCTGATCATGTTCAGCACCTTTTCCGGCGCGGACACGAAGGCGCGGGCCACCTGAGCGGCCTGGACGGCCTGGGCCGGAGAATCGGCGACCCCGCTCAGGATCACGCTGTCGTTGACCGCCTCGGCGCGGATCTGGCTGCCCGGAACCAGCCGGCTGAGCGTGTCCTGCAGCGCGCTGGTTCCCGCATCGACCCGCACCCGCAGGCTCAGGATGGTGCGGCCGGCGGCGTCCAGGAAGACGGCGTCGGTCTCGCCGGGCGCAATCCCGATCACGGTGATGCGGCGCGGCGAATGCAGCATGGCCTCGGCCACCTGCGGATTGGCGACGATCACGTCGCGGGCGTCGGCCGGCAGATCGACCGCGAAGGACGTCCCGCGCGGCAGATTGATCAGTTGCGGCGCGGCGCCCATGGACACGGCGGCGCGCGTCTGGGCCAGGCCGGCGACCGGGGCGGCCCCCAGGCCGGCCAGCAGGACGCAGGCCAGGGCGACGGTCTTGCGCACGGGCGTCTTCCTCATGGGGTGGTCACCACTTCCGGTTCGCCGCCGCGATAGACGCGGACGCTGCGGGACGCGCTGGCGACGGCCCGGGGCGCACGGGTCGCGCCCGAGGGCCCGGCCGTGTCCGCATAGGAGCGCAGCGACAGCGACAGTTCACCCTCGGACTTGGCCTGGGCCAGCAGCACGGCGTCCTGGGGGCGGACCTCCAGGGTGGCGGTCGCGCCGACCACGGCCTGGGCGTCGTCGCCGGCCCGCGTGGACTGGTCGATGGCCAGAACCTTGACGTTCTGCATCACGGTGGCTGAGGAATATTTGGCCGTTGCGCCGCCGCCCTCGACGGCCGAGCCGCCGCGTTCGTTCTGCACCGTCAGGACCACATCGACCCGGTCGCCGGGCAGGATGAAGCCGCCGGCGGCGGATTCCACCGTCACGGCGATGGCCATGGCCCGCATGCCGGGCTCCAGATAGGCGGCCAGATAGCCGCTGTCGCCGGCGCGCACGATCTTGCGGCCGACGATGGGCTCGCCGGCCAGGATGGGTTCGCGCACCACCGAACCGATATAGTCGGACTTGGCGCCGGGACCGGCCATCTGGCCGGCGGCCTCGGCCACGCGCTCGACGGCGGCGCCGGCCTTTTCGCCGGCGCCTTCGGGGGCGGGCTTGGCGGGAATGGGCGTGGAGCCGTCGGTGATGAAGGCGGGATTGACCTCGTCGACCGGCCAGTCCTTCCAGGCCAGGTCCGCCTCGGCCAGGCGTTTGCCCGGCTCCAGATTCTTGGCCGCGACCAGGATCTTGGCCATCGGCCGGGTCTCGACGGGCGCGGCGGCGGCGGGGGCGGCGGGTTCGCCGTTCCCCATCGCGCGGACGACCAGCGCCAGGCCCAGGGCCGACACGGCGGCGATACAGATGACGGCGATGCGGGCGGGCTTCATCCAGAGGTCTCCGGCAGGCGTGACGACCCGGAGTCGATCCTCGACGCCCTACCGTTAACGATCATGAGGCCGGCGGGTTAATGCTTCCTAAGCGCCGACGAGGCCGCGCGCCGGCGCGTCTATCGCGCCGTCAGAAAGCGAACTGCCAGATCCCCCTCGGGAAAGGCGATCAGGGCGCCGATGGCGATGGCGACGCCATAGGGAATGTCGCCCTTCGGCTCCATCAGCCGGGCGAGCCACCCGATGCGGAACGCGGCAGGCGCGACCATCGGATAATATTGGCGGACGAGCAGCAGCAGCAGACAGAAACCGCCGCCCACGATCGCGGTCCATAGCAACAGGGGCGCGAGACCCGTAAGGCCCATCCACAGACAGGCGGCCGCCAGGGCCTTCGCGTCGCCGCCGCCGATCCAGCGCAGGGCGAACATGATCATGCCCACGATCAGGGCGGCGAAGCCGACGCCGACATGGATCGCGACCTCGACCGGCGACAGACCGATCAGCAGGGCCGCCGGAAAGAAGGTCGCCAGCAGGACCAGGGAGATCCAGTTCGGAATCCGCATCGTCGTCAGATCGTGCAGGCCGGTCGCGATCATCAGGATCGGAAAGACGGCGAGGCAGAGAAGGCTCAGAAGGTCCATGCGGGAATCTGTGGCACGTCGCCTGTTAAGGCCGCGTTGCCGTCGGACAAAGAAAAAGGACCGGAGCTTGCGCTCCGGCCCTTCCGGTTTTCAAGACGTTGGGCGTCTTACTTCTTGGTTTCCAGGCCGGTGGCGACGGCTTGAAGCTTGGTGTTCAGGTTGGTGCCGATGGTGCCGAGCACGGTGATGATCACGACGGCGATCAGGGCGGCGATCAGGCCGTATTCGATGGCGGTGGCGCCCGATTCGTCTTTGGCGAAACGCGAAATGAACTTGGTCATGGAGTGTTCCCTTTTGATAAAATGTCTAGCGAGCAACTTGGCGGGGGGAGCCGGTAGCCCGCTTGACCCCCAAACGCAGGATGAAGATGCCTGACGCTCGTTAAGGCTGAGTCACGAGTTTTGGTTACCCTCGGATTTACCAAAGAAAATTCGGTTTGAACCGCTTCAGCCTTTGTTGAGACTCCGTGGGACATCATGCGCGTGTCCGCGTTCATGCGCGTTGTTGTTCAGAGCCGCCGATGTCCCGCCTTCCCATCGCCGTATTGGCCGCCGCCCTGATGGCCGCGCCGCTCGCCGCCGCTCCGGCCCAGGCCCAGAGCGGCGCCCTTAATGTCGAGATCGATCGCTCGGCCCGCGTCCAGCTCAACGGGGCGGCCTCGTCCGTCATCGTCGGCAATCCGCAGATCGCCGACGTCACCGTGGTCGACGCCA
The DNA here is from genome assembly GCF_049898245.1 of Brevundimonas sp. TSRC1-1. NCBI lineage: Bacteria > Pseudomonadati > Pseudomonadota > Alphaproteobacteria > Caulobacterales > Caulobacteraceae > Brevundimonas > Brevundimonas sp. TSRC1-1. The sequence goes on along the minus strand of NZ_JAFCXI010000002.1, from coordinate 289,240 downwards.
ACACCCTGTTCATCGTCGGCAAGGGGTATGGCGTCACCGAAGTGGTGGCGGTGGACGGCGTGGGCCGCACCCTGTTCCAGCGCGAGATCGTCGTCACGGGCGGCTCGACCGGTTCGGTTCGCGTCTGGCGCGGCGGTCAGGCGACGGAAATGGCCTGCAGCGCCACCTGCGCGCCCAGCGTCCGCGCCACCGCCTCGACGGCCGGCGCCACGCCCACGCCCTGACCTTCGTGGACATGCCTCTTCGTCGTCGGTTCAAGGCGGGCCAGGCCCGCAGGTCGCGCGAAGGCGCGGCGGCGGTCGAGTTCGCCCTGGTGGCCACGCCCTTCTTTCTGCTCCTGTTCTCGATCTTCCAGCTGGGCCTGGTCTTCATGATCGACGCGGTGGCGGAAAACGCCGTGCTGGAAGCCAGCCGGCTGGTGCGGACAGGCGAGGCCCAGACGAAGAAATTCGACAAGACCGCCTTCAAACAGGCCGTTTGCGATCAGATGAGCGTGTTCAAGAGCGACTGCGCGGATCGGGCGACGATCGACGTGCGCGTCGTCACCAGCTTTTCCGACGACATCGATCCGCCCAAGGACAAAGACGGCGTGCTGGACCTGTCCCAGATGGACTTCAAGGGCGGGGTCGGCCAGGATCTGATCATCGTTCGGCTCTGGTACAAGCAGCCCATGATCATTCCAGCCCTGACCCAGGCGGTCAGCAGCGCGGGACCCGGACAGATCATGATCTCCTCGACCACGGCCTTCCGCAACGAGCCCTTCTGATGTCCCGATCCTTGATCCGGCGCTTGGCCGGCGATGAAAGCGGCGTATCGGCGGTGGAGTTCGCCCTGATCGCACCCGTCATGCTCCTGTTCTACGCCGGCATGGTGGACCTGTGCCAAGGCTATATGGCCCTGAAGCGCACCAGCCACGCCGCCTCGGCCGTGGCGGACCTGGTCTCCCAGTCGCGAACCATCACCAAGGCTGACATAAACAGCATCTTCGAGGTCGGGCCGGCGATCATGGCGCCGTTCGCCTCAACCTCCATGGAACAGCGCGTCAGCAGCGTGACCCGTGTTTCCGCCAACAAATATACGTTGAACTGGAGCCGAAGCTGGACTCCCGACGGCGGCGCCGGCACGAAGATGAACAAGCCTCTGGTCATCGCCGACGCCGGTATTCCGGCCGACATGTTCCCGGCCGACGGGGACTCGATCATCGTCGCCGAGGCCTATTACAAATATTCTTCGCCCTTCCAGCAGTTCCTGCCGGCGGCGGAGTTCACCCGTCGGGCCTATCTGAACCCGCGCGAGGCGACCGTCATCACCTGTTCGGATTGCTGACCGACCAGGGCGCGCTTCAGCGCTGAAATCTTCACCTCGGTTTCGGCCAGTTCCGCCTGCGGGTCGCTGTCGGCCACGATCCCCGCCCCCGCAAGGGTGCGGAAGCTCCAGCGCCCGCCCCGGCGTTCGAAGGCGGCCGTGCGGATCAGGACCGAGGCGGTCAGGCCTCCGTCCTCTTCCAGAATGAACAGGGACCCGCACCAGGCGCCGCGCGGCGGCTCCAGGTCGGCGATCACCTTCATGGCCTGATGCTTGGGCGCGCCGGTGATCGAACCGGGCGGGAAGGTCGCTTCCAGCAGATCGGCCGGCGTCACTCCCGGCTCGGCCCGGCCGACCACGGTCGAGACCAGATGATGGACGGTCGGATGGCTCTCGATCGCAAACAGCCGCTCGACCGCCACCGAACCGACGCGCGACGCGCGGGCCAGGTCGTTGCGCATCAGGTCGACGATCATCAGGTTCTCGGCCCGGTCCTTGGCGCTGGCCTGAAGCTCGGCGGCGAGGGCCGCGTCCTCGACAGGGTCGGCCGACCGGGCGCGGGTGCCCTTGATCGGCCGCGCCTCGATGCGCCGGCTTTCGCCGTCGAAGGCCAGGAAGAGTTCGGGCGAGTTGGACACCAGGGCCCGATCACCGATCCGCCAGAAGGCGCCATAGGGCGAGGCCCGCCCTTGTTGCAGCCGCAGGAAGACGTCGAACGGATCGGCCTGGGGCTTGAGTTCCCCACCCCAGGCGCGGGCGATATTGGCCTGGAACAGCTCGCCGGCGGCGATGCGGGTCACGACCTCGGCGACGGCGTCGCGATAGGCCTGGTCATCCGCCTCGGCCACGAAGGCTTCGGCCGGGGCGGCGGGGGTTTCTGGCGTGATCGCCGCCGCCAGCCACCCGGCGGCGCGGACGGCGGCGGCCTCGGCTTGTGCCGCCGTCGCCCCCCGGCCGATGGCGCAAACCCGGCGCTGAAGATGGTCGAAGCTGAGCATCGCCGGATAGCGGGCCAGGATCAGGTCGGGCCAGGCCTGAGGCCGGTCGCCCGTCGCCGCCCGCGCCCCGGCGTCATAGGCGGCCAGCCCCACCGTCCCCGCGCCCCAGGCCGGATCGCGCAAGGGGGCGAACAGATCGGCCTCGACCGCGCCCACGTGAATACGGTCCGGCGCCGTCGCCACATGGGACCAGCGTCCGCCCGGCCCGCCGTCGGACAGCAGGGCCAGGCCGCCGTCGGCCTCGCCGATCCCGGCCGCCACATCCAGAGGATCCGTCCACGGATGATCCCGGACGACGACATGGGTCAGGCTATCGCTCACGCCGACAGCCGCGCCTCGATCCGCGCCCGCAGGGCGGCGTCGACGCCCAGGGCCTGGGCCAGATAGGCGTCCAGCGATCCGTGCCGCGCCTCGACCTCGGCGAAGGCGGCCTCCAGATAGGCGGGCTCGACCCCCAGGAAGGCCACGACGGCGTCATCGGAGGCGACGCGGCCGGTCATCTTGTGCAGTTGCCGCGCGATGGACGGGGCGCGGCCGACCAGATCGACGGCGGTGTTGGTCAGCAGATAGTCCTCGACCATGTCGTCGCGATGCACGCCCAGCAGATGATGGGTCAGGGCGGCCAGAAACCCCGTCCGGTCCTTGCCCGCCGCGCAATGGATCAGGACCGGCCGGTCCTGGTCGCCAAGGCTATGGAAGTAGCGGCTGAAGACGTCGATGTGCGAGGCGTCGAAGGGCAGGGACCGATAGGTCCGCTCCATGAAGCGGCGGCCGGAGGCGGGCGTCAGGTCCTCGGTCTTCAGGAAGGCGATGTGCGGCGCGTCGGCCCCGTCGTCGATCCCGCCCTCGATCACCAGGGCGTCGAAGCCGTCGGGCCGCCGCGACGGCTGGTCCCGCCGCTCGCCCGGCCGTCGCAGATCGATCACCGCCCCCAGGTCGAACCCCTTCAGCCGCTCCAGATCCGCGTCGCTGGCGCGGGCGTGATGGCCCGAACGCAGCAGACGGCCCGCGCGCACGCGTCGCCCGGCCGCCGTGGCGTAGTCGCCATAGTCGCGGAAGTTGTCGATGGCCTCGAAGGCGTGGAGACGGTCGTTCATGCCCGTTTCCTAGGACGAATCGACATTCAGCGCATCCAGATCATGGCGGTGACGGTGCGGGTCCGTCACAGGGCGGGCGCCGATCATCGATCCGCTGTCGTCGCCGAGGGGCCGGTCTGGCGGCGCAGGCGTCGCTGGCGCCCGGCCCGATCAGCGGCTAACTCTGGAGGATCGCTCCCCTGAGAGGTCCGCCATGCTGTTCCGTTCGCTCGTCGCCGCTGCGGCGCTGTTCGCCGCCGTTCCAGGCCTTGCGCCGGCCTGGGCCCAGGAAGCCACGCCCCAGGCCGGCGACCGCCCCGACATCGCCGCCGGCGCCGCCCAGTTCATCAAGCCCACCAACGCCGAAAGGACCCAGGTCCTGGTCGGCATGCTGACCCGCCTGGGCTTCACGCCCGAGATCCAGGTCTTCGCCGGCGGCAATCGGGCCACCGGTCCGATGGAGGGCGCGAACCTCGTCGTGACGGTGGGCGAGGGCGCGAAGGACATCGTCCTGACCGCCCACTATGATGCGGTGAAGTTGCGCGACGGAACCCTGTCCCAGGGCGTCGTCGACAATATCGGCTCGGTCATGGCCATGATGGAGGCGGCCAAGACCTTGGAGATGGGGCTGGAGGGGCAGCCGGTCGCCCACCGCTTCGTCTTCGTCTTCACCGATCAGGAGGAACTGGGCCTGCTGGGGGCCAAGGCCTTCCTGGAAAAGCACGGCAAGGACCGGATCGCCGCCGTCATCAACGCCGACGTCGCCGCCTATGGCGAGACGGTCATGTACGGCGAGAACAACGGCGACCAGTCCGGCTTCGTGCTGGAGACCCTGCGCAGCCTGTGCGCCGAGCGCGGCTTCGACTGCATGCCCTATCCGATCTATCCGCCCAGCGACGACCGCGTCTTCTCGGCGGCCGGCGTGCCGGTGGTCTCGCTGGGGACGCAGGATGCGGTGGGCGCCCATCAGATGTGGCTGGCCTTCAACGGCGGCAAGGATAACGGCCTGAAGGAGGGTTTCGTCCCGCCGGTCTTCCAGCGCATCCATTCGACCGAAGACAGGCTGTCCTACATCAACGGCGTCGATGTGGCCCGCTTCGGCCTGTTCCTCGCGGACCTGGGGCTCGCGTTGGACAAGCGACTGGTCGAAATCCAGGCCAAGCAAGACGCCGTGGCCGCAGAAAACGCCCCCGCCGCCGCCATGCCGGACGCCAGCAACCCGTAGCCTTCGCCTCGGCGCCGGTGTTGACTAACACCGTCGCCCGTCCGACAACGCCTGTCCCTATGAAACCGGCTCCGTCGCGCCTCGCGTCGGGGCCGTATCGCTTTTGGAGGTCTTAGTCCCGTGTCCACGAACCATCTGATGGGTGTCTACAATCGCGCGCCGCTGGAAGTGGAACGCGGCCGAGGCGCTCGCCTGTGGTCGACCGACGGGACCGAGTATCTGGACTGCGTCGCCGGCATCTCGACCAACGGCCTGGGCCACGCCCATCCCGAACTGGTCCAGGCGGTCAAGGACCAGGCCGAGAAGCTGTGGCACGTCTCCAACATCTTCCGCATTCCGGGCCAGGAAGCCCTGGCCGACGCCCTGTGCGAGTCGAGCTTCGCCGACGTGGTCTTCTTCACCAACTCGGGCACGGAAGCCGTCGAGTGCGCGCTGAAGACGGCGCGGAAATATCATTCGGCCAATGGCGCGCCCGAGCGGATCGACATCTACGGCTTCGACGGCTCCTTCCACGGCCGCACCTATGGCGCGATCAACGCCGCCGCCAACCCCAGCTATACCGAGGGTTTCGGCCCGCCGATGCAGGGCTTCCACCAGTTGAAGTGGGGCGACCACGACGCCATCAAGGCCGCCATCGCCAACCCCACGACCGCCGCCATCATCGTCGAGCCGGTCCAGGGCGAGGGCGGCTGCCGCGCCATGCCGGAGCAGTGCCTGCGCGGCCTGCGTGAGCTGTGCGACGAACACGGCGTCCTGATCATCTTCGACGAGGTCCAGTGCGGCATGGGCCGGACCGGCAAGCTGTGGGCCCACGAATGGGCCGGCATGTCGCCCGACATCATGGCGGTGGCCAAGGCCCTGGGCGGCGGCTTCCCCATCGGCGCCTGTCTGGCCACGGCCCGCGCGGCCTCGGGCATGACGGTCGGCGTCCACGGCTCGACCTTCGGCGGCAATCCCCTGGCCATGGCCGTGGGTCTGAAGGCGCTGTCCCTGATCAACACGCCCGAGACCCTGAACAACGTCAACGAGATCGCCGGCTATCTGAAGCAGCAGCTGGCGGGGCTTCAGTCCCGCTTCCCGGACGTCATCGTCGATGTGCGCGGCAAGGGGCTGCTGATCGGGGTCAAGCTGGTTCCGAACAATCGCGAGTTCATGGCCCTGGCGCGCGACACGCAGCAGCTGCTGATCGCCGGGGGGGGCGACAACTGCGTGCGCCTGCTGCCGCCGCTGAACCTGACCCTGGACGAGGCTCGCGAACTGATCGTCCGGTTCGAAGCCGCTTGCGAGGTCGCCCGCGAGAAGTGGGCGGCCTGATCCTCAAAACCGCTCATCCCCGCGAAGGCGGGGGACCCAGGTCTTTTACGCGAAAGGCCCGGGACCGGCGGACGTGACAGACATCGGGCGCCCGTCGCCCAAAGCATCAGGTCCCCGCCTTCGCGGGGATGAGCGGAGTTAGGCAATGGTCCGGCACTTCCTCGACATCCACCTGCTGGACGCCGCCGATCTGCGGTCCATCCTGGACGACGCCCACGCCCGAAAGGCCGCCCGCAAGGCATGGCCCCAGGGCCGTCCTGACGCCGATGCGCCGGGCAAGGACCGGGTCTTGGCGATGATCTTCGAGAAGAACTCGACCCGCACCCGCTTCAGCTTCGACGCGGCCATCCGCCAGCTGGGCGGCGCCGCCATCATCGCCACGGCTTCCGATATGCAGTTGGGCCGGGGCGAACCGGTCGAGGACACGGCCCGTGTCCTGTCGCGCATGGTCGACGCCGTCATGATCCGCGCCAACAGCCACGAGGACGTCGAACGCTTCGCCCGCGTCTCGACCGTGCCGGTGATCAACGGCCTGACTGACCGGTCGCATCCGTGCCAGATCCTGGCCGATCTTCAGACGATCGAGGAACATTCCGGCCCGGTCTCGGGCAAGACCATCGCCTGGATCGGCGACGGCAACAACGTCTGCCACAGCTTCATGCACGCGGCGCCCAGGTTCGGCTTCCACCTGAACGTCGCCTGTCCGGCGGCGTATCACCCCGACCTGCGCGACCTGGCCAAGGGCGGCGGCGCCGTCACCCTGACCAGCGACCCGCGCGAGGCGGTCAAGGGCGCCGACGTCGTCGTCACCGACACCTGGGTGTCGATGGGCGACCAGGACTATGAGGCGCGTCTGGCCGCGTTTGAGGATTACACCGTCGATGAGGCCCTGATGGCCCTGGCCGATCCGGATGCGGTCTTCCTGCACTGCCTGCCGGCCCACCGGGGCGAGGAAGTCACCGACGCCGTCATCGACGGCCCCCGCTCCCTGGTCTGGGACGAGGCCGAAAACCGCATCCACGCCCAGAAGGCGGTTCTGGCCTGGTGTTTCGCCGGCTGACGCCGATCTGACGATCGCCAGGCCGCGCGTCGCGCGGTCTGGCTCTTGCTTCCTTCCGGTCACGCTTGTCGCGCCCTGGGGAGGCTGAGGCCATGACCACGATTTCCGCTGCGGGTTCCACCCTCACGCAGCAGCTCTATCAGAAGCTGTTCGACCGCCTGAACCTCGACGGCGACGACGCCCTGACCCTCGACGAGATCAGCGCCGTCGATGCTGGAAACGTCAAGGTTTCAAAGGCTTTCGAAACCTTCGACGCCGACGCGGACGGCCGCGTCACCCGCGCCGAGATGACCCCCGCCGACACCTTCGGCGCCGACACCCTGAACGCCCTGATCCAGGCCCAGTCCGGGTCGGAATCCATTTCCGATCAGGAATATCTTGCCGACTGGTTCGCCCAAACTGACACGGACGGCGACGGTTTGGTGTCGAAGTCGGAACGCGAGGCTTCGGCGGATCTGCGCCGGGCGGCGGCCTATGATGCGGGCTATGCGACCGACCGCGTCCTGATGACCCGCCGCGGCGTGGATGCGGATCAGCCGCTGTCCGTCGATGACTTCCTCGTCGGCCGTCACCTCGCGCTCAAGCCGACGCAGATTTCGGAAATTCCTCCCGAACTCCAGGCCGGGATAAAGGAGATGCTGGACAGCAGCGGGGCGGACGTCGGCCCGACGCCGCCGGAAGGCGCGCCTGCCCAGACGTCTCCTGAACAGATCGCTGCGGATCTGGCTGAACGGGCGTCCGGACCCGATGGCGGCGTCAGCTTCCTCAGCCGGGAGATCGAGGACTTGAGAGCCTCCGAGGCGGCCCGCATCGCCGCCGCCCCGATGAGCGACGCCCTAACCGCCCGACTGTTCCAGCAGGCGCTGAACAGCTGGACGCCGCGGGAGGGCGGCGAGCGGCCTGTTGTCGAAGCGAACGCCTGACGGCGCGCGCGCCAGACCCTGTTCATAGGGCGAGCAAAAACCGGAGCGCGTCCAGATATCGACGCGCCCATTCCGGCAAGAACCCCGTTCCCAGCTCGCCCGACCTATTGAAGATTCACGTCCGACACGCCGCCGACGTCCGGCTGGGTCTTGGTCAGATTGGCCTTCATCACCTGATAGCCGAAGCCCAGCGCGCCCTTGTCCGAAACCCAGACCCGGCCGTCCTCGGCGTTGAAGCGGATCAGGGTCAGGTGCGGGTCGTCCTTGCCGTCCGGGTACCAGGCGGCGACGACGGGGTTCCAGTATTTTTCAATCCGGGCGCGGTCCTGGTCGATCGACAGGTCGCCGTGGATACAGGCCTGAACCTTCTGGTCCTTGGCCTGATAGCAGAACATGCCCTGCTGACCGCCGACCGCCACGTCGCGGGCGAAGTCGGTGTCATTGCGGCTGAAGAACCAGATGGTCCCGGTCTCCGGCTCGCCGAAACCGGTCATGGGCTGATGGTGGTATCCGGCCTGGTCCAGGCCCAGCATGCCGGTGTTGGACTCCTTCAGGCTGTTCCAGAATTCCTTTTCCGCCTCGGCGGGGGTCAGTTTGTCGGCCATGATGCGTCTCCTGTCTGGGGTTCGCAGGATCAACCATCGGGCCTCGCTCGGGTTCCTAAACTGAAACCCAGGGCGGTCGTTCGGCGCCGAACAGGGTGGCCAGGTGGATCAGCAGCAGCATGGCCAGGGCCGCGGCGCCCAGCATGATGAAGCGCCAGGGGACCATGCGCGGCCCCTTGAACGGGTCGGGCGGCCGCGCGCCGCGCCAGCCGGCGAAGACCATGACGGCCAGGGCCGCGCCCAGCAGGATCAGAGTGGTTGTCAGGCTCATGGGCCGCAGTTGGCGCCGCCGGGGCGGGGACGCAAGCCGAACCCGTTACCAGCTCCTTAATCTTAATCCGTCATTAACCACGTCGCGCCCAAAAGCCTCCCCATCCGACGAGATGTCCACAGGCTGACGAGTCGGCGCAACATCTTGCGGTTAACCACACGTTTACACCCTCGATATTGGCGTTATAGCCTCCATCCCATGGGTCGGGAGCCGAATCAGTGAGCGCAGCGGCGCCTTGGAGCGTGAAGGGTATTGATCCGAAGGCCCGCGAGGTCGCCAAGGATCTTGCGCGCCGCTCGGGCATGACCCTGGGCGAATGGCTGAACTCCATGATCATGGAAGACGAGGACGAGGGTTACGCCACCCTGCCGCGTCGCTCCGCCGGCCCCGAGATGTTCGAACGTCGCGGTCGCAGCCGCCGTCTCGACGACGCCTATGACGCTTCCGACGAAGGCTGGCAGAGGATCAGCGCCTCCATCGACGCCATCGCCGCCCGGCTGGAGGCCGCCGAGCGCCGCTCGACCGTCGCCATCCAGGGCGTGGACCAAGCCGTGTCCGGCCTGGTGCGCCGGCTGGACGGCCAGGACGCCCAGACCAAGGGACAGGCCCGCCGCATCGACGACATCGCCGAGGAACTGCGCGAGGGCCATCGTCGCCTGCGCGCCTTCGAACGCGACACCGGCCCTCAGACCCAGGAGACCTTCGGCAAGGTCGAGCAGTCGCTGGGCGCCCTGGCCGGCCGCCTGTACGACATCGAGGAACGCCAGAGGTCGGGCGTCTCGGAACTGCGCCAGCGCATGGAGGCGGTCGAGAAGGCCGCAGGTCCCGGCGTCGGCACGGACCTGCTGGCCCAGGTCGGCGCGCGTCTGGACCAGGCCCAGAGCCGCACCACCGAGGCGCTGAAGACCCTCGAGCGCTCCTTCGCCGAGCTGGACCAGCGCATGCGCGCGGCCGAGGGGCGGGTCGAGCCCGAGGGGGCGCGTGACGCCGCCCGGTTCGAGAAGCTGGCCGAGACCCTGTCGCGCCAGATCGAGTTCAACCGCGCCGAGATGATGCAGCGGCTCGACGCCGCCGAGGCCGGCGCGCGCATCGACCGGATCGAGCAGGCGGTCCGCAGCGTCGGCGATCAGTTGAACGCCTCCGAGCGCAAGGGCGCCCAGGGGCTGGAGGCCATGGGCCGCGAGGTCCTGAAGATCGCCCAGAACCTGAACGCCCGGGTCCAGACGGTCGAACGCGAGGCCATCGGCCGCGCCGAGGCCGTCACCCGCAGCGTCACCGACCTGGTCGGCCGCAAGGTCGAGGCCGATCTGTCGCGTCACGCGGCCAGAATGGACCAGGAGTTCGCGCGCCACGTCGATCGCGTCGATCAACGCCTGACCGCCAGCGACGACCGTCACGCCCTGGCGCTCGAGAAGTTGGGCGGCGAGATCACCCGGATTTCGGATCAGCTGAGCGACCGCATCGCCCAGTCCGAACGCCGCTCGCAGCAGGCGCTGGACGACATCGCGCGGCGCCTGTCGGAAAGCTCGGACAAGATCGAACAGCGCTACGACCGCGCCTCGGGCGAACTGGCCGAGCGGATGCGGATGAGCGAGGAGCGCACCGCCCGCCTGCTGGCCGAGGCCCGCGAGAGCATGGATACGCGCAAGCCGGCCGCGACCCGCGACCTGCAGCTGGACATCCCCGAGGCCGAGCCTTCGCCCGAGCCCGCGCCCCGCGCCGTCGCCGAGCGCGCAGCGGTCGCCGCCGTCTCGGCGCCGGTCGAGCCGGACTGGCGCGCGGCCGTCTTCCCCGAAGAATCCTTCGACGTCGAGGATGACTGGTCGATCGACCCCGTGTCGCCGGACGCGGCCATGGCGACGCCCTTCCCGTCGATGCCGACGGCGTCGACGCCCGCTGCACCGGCGTCGGAGCCGCTCCGGCCCGAGCCTGATCCGGCTCCGGTTTCTGCGGCGTCGGTCGAAAGCGAACCCCGAATCCAGCCCTTCGGCGGTTTCGGCGGCGCCGATGTCGACGACGCGCTGGAGGCCACCGCATCCGGTTTCTCGACCCGGTCGGAGCCGCGTCCGAACGGACAGGCCCCGGATCAGGACGCCGTTCAAGGCCCAGTTCAAGGCCGGAGCGACGCCTTGCTGGACGGCGACGACGACTTTGCCGACGACACCGAATTCGTCGATCCCCGCCGTCTGCGCGCCAGCATGGGCGCAGCCGCCGCCGCCGGTCGCGCGGCCTCGACCCGCAGCACCATTGACGCCGCCCGTGCGGCCATGACGACGCCGGCGGCGCCCGAGGAAGCGCCCCGCCAGGGCTTCGGCCTGATGCCCAAGCGCGGCGGCAAGTCCAAGCTGCAGGAGCGGCTGGACAAGCAGGCGGCCAAGGACGGATCGACGGTCAAGAAGGCCTTCCTGGCCTCGGTCACGGCTGTGGCCCTGACCGGCGGGGCCTATGCGTCTCTGACCCTGGCCGACGGGTCGGGACTGCCCGATCTCGAACTGCCGGGGTTGCCGGGTTCGACCCGGACGCCCGCCTCCGCCGCCAGCGAAACCCCGATCGCCATGGCGATCACGCCGACGGACGCCGTACCTACGGTCGACGCCGGCGCGGCCGAGTTCGAACGGGCCGTGAACCGGATCGAGAGCGGCGACCTGGAAGGCGTGGACGAACTGAAGCGCGCCGCCGACCTGGGGTACGGCCCGGCCCAGACCTATCTGGGTCAGCTCTATCTCATGGGTGGAAACGGCGTGTCCGCCAATCCGGCCGAGAGCCGTCGGTGGGGCCGCCGTGCGGCCGAGTCCGGGGATCCCGGCGGCATGCATCTGTACGGCATGCAGTTGTACGAGGGCGACGGCGGCGCGGCCAATCAGGCCGAGGGTCTGATCTGGCTGCTCAGGGCGGCCGAGCGGGGCCTGACCGACAGCCAGTACAATGTCGCCCGCATCTATGAGACCGGCGCCGAGGGCGTGGCGAAGAACCCGACCGAAGCCCTGAAATGGTACATGATCGCCGCGCGCGGCGGCGACAGCGAGGCCCAGGCGGCCGTCACCCGACTTCGTCCCGCCGCCACCGCCACCGCCCAGCGCGCCGCCCGCACCGCCGCCGACGCATTTGTGCAGCAGCAGGTCCAAAGCCCGGCTCAGGGCCGAGGCTAGGCCGCCAAACCTTTCGCGCACGGGTGGCGGCGCGCCGTCCCCGTCGCTAAAGAACACCCTGTCGCCGTTCGGCGTCTCCCGTTCCGCTCCAGCCGAAGGCGCGTCCTTTGGACATCTATCTGCCGATCGCCGAGGTTTCGGTGAACTGGCCGACCCTGGTGATTCTGGGGGCGGTGGTCGGGTTCGTCTCGGGCCTGTTCGGCATCGGCGGCGGCTTCCTGATGGCGCCGATCCTGGTCTTCATGGGGATTCCGCCGACCGTGGCCGTCGCCAGCCAGGCCAGCCACGTCGTCGCCTCCTCAACATCCGGCGTGATCCGCTATGCGGGCCAGGGCGCGGTGGATTTCAAGATGGGCGGCGTCATGGCCGCGGGTGGGGCCGCCGGGGCGATCGCGGGCGTCGAACTGTTCCGCTATCTGCGCCTGCTGGGCCAGGCCGATCTGGTGGTGGCCCTGTCCTATCTGGTCTTCCTGGGCGCCATCGGCCTGCTGATGCTGCACGAAAGCCTGACCGAGATCCTGCGTCGGCGTCGCGGCCTGCCCCCGCCGCGCAAGGACCGCCGCCGTCCCCTGTGGCTGTATGGTCTGCCGCTGCGGATGAAATTCCCCAAGTCGGGCCTCTATATCAGCGCCCTGCCGCCGTTCGGCCTGGGCGTCTTCGCCGGGGTCCTGTCGGCCATCATGGGGGTCGGCGGCGGCTTCATCCTGGTGCCGGCGATGCTCTATGTGCTGCGGATGCGAGCCGGGGCGGTGGTGGGCACCAGCCTGTTCCAGATCATCATCACCACGGCCATCACCACCATTCTCCAGGCCGGCCGCAACCAGACGGTCGACATCCTGCTGTCCACCATCCTGCTGCTGGGCGGGGTGGTCGGCGCCCAGATCGGCGCCCGGTTCGCGGGTCGGTTCCGGGCTGAGGAACTGCGCGCCGCCCTGGGCCTGATCGTGCTGCTGGTCGGCATCCAGATGGGGCTGGAGCTGTTCGTGCGGCCCAGTGACATCTTCCTGCTCGCGCCGGGGGTGTCGGACTGATGCAGGCGCTTCCTCCACCCCCTCCGGCCATCGAGGCGCCCCCCATCGAGGCGGCCGCCGTCGCGGCGCCGGCCCCCGACCGGTCCGAGGCCACGACGGGCGAACTGCGCGTCGCCGCCGCCCTGACCGACGCCCAGGTCCACGTCGATTCCGGTTTCACCGGCGCCTCCATCGTCCTGTATGGCGCGGTGTTCAACCCGACCCCCGACCCGGTCGATGTGGTCGTGGTGGTGCGCGGCCCCGACGCTCCGGTCCGCCTGGTCAAGAAGACCCGCAACATGGGGGTCTGGCTGAACAGCCGCCCGGTCCTGTTCGAAGGGGCGCCCGGCTTCTACATGACCGCCTCGACCCGGCCCCTGTCGGACATCGCCGACTTCGGCCAGCTGCGTCGGCTGGGCGTCGGGGTGGACCATCTGCGTATCGACGCGCCGGAGGAGGCCGGCACCGTGACCCGCTACGGGGTGCGCGACGTGGTCGTCAGCCGTCTGGGCGACGATTATCTGGACTGGCGCCGCGCCGTGATCCGGCTGAAGGAGGCGGCGGCCCTCTATGACACCGATCCGGACGGGGTGGAGTTCGTGGATCGCGGCCTGTTCCGGGCCGAGGTCAAGCTGCCGACGGTCGCCCCGACCGGCAAATACTATGCCGAGGTCTGGCTGTTCCAGGGCGGCGAGCCCCGGTCGGTCTCCAATCTGACCCTGACCGTCGAAAAGGTCGGCATCGAGCGCGACATCTACGAGTTCGCCCATCGCCGGCCGTGGCTGTACGGCCTCCTCTGCGTGGTTCTGGCCGCCCTGACCGGCTATGGCGCCTCGCGCATCTTCAGCCGGCGGGACTGAACCCCAGTTCGGTGCGCAGGGCCTGGGCCGTCATGCCGCCCGCCCTCAGTTCCGCCAGGGTCACCGACTGGTCCCGCTTGGCGTAGCGGCGCCCGTCCGGCCCGGCCAGCAGGCGGTGGTGGCGATAGACAGGGGCGGGCCAGCCCATCAGGGCCTGGATCAGGCGCTGCACATGGGCGGCCTCGAACAGGTCCTGCCCCCGGATCACATGGTCGATCCCCTGCAGGGCGTCGTCGTGGGTCACGGCCAGATGATAGGCGACGCCCGCATCCTTGCGCGCCAGCACCACATCCCCGGCCGTGTCGGGCCGCACGGGCACAACGCCGGTTTCTCCGTCCGGGCCGGCCCCCTGCTCGATGAAGACCAGCCCGGTCCACGTCGCCTCGCCCAGGGTTTCACGCGCCCGGTCCAGCGACAGCCGCCAGGCGAAAGGCCGCCCCTGGGCCAGGAAACGGGCCTCCTCCTCGGCCGGATGCGGCCCCGGCCGCACCGTTTCGCTCGCCCCGTGCGGCGCATCGCCGATCCGGTCCAGGATCTCTTTCCGTGTACGGAAACACCGGTACAACAGATCCCGCGCCTTCAGGGCCTCGATCGCCGCGGCATAGTCGGACAGATGATCCGACTGGCGTCGGACCGGCGTCTCCCAGTCCAGCCCCAGCCAGGCCAGGTCTTCCAGAATGGCGCCCTCATGTTCCGGTCGGCAGCGCGTGGGGTCGATGTCCTCGATCCGCAGCAGAAACCGCCCGCCCGCCGCCTTGGCCGCCGACCAGGCGGTCAGGGCCGAAAAGGCGTGGCCCTTGTGCAGGCGGCCGGTGGGAGAGGGGGCGAAACGAGTGGCGAACATCTCGGTAATCCTTAGCGGTTTCCGGACGCCAACGGCGCCCCCCGCTCTTTCCGAGTTTGCGTATGAGCCGTAAGCAGGAGGAATGCCCGTCGCGCCCACATCCCAGGACATCACCGCCGCGCGCGAGGCTCTGGCCGTCGCCGATCCCGCCCTGGCGCGCGCCCACGCCCAGACGCCGGCCTTCGAATGGCGGCTGCGGCCCGGCGGTTACGAGGGCCTGTTCCGCATGATCGTGGAGCAGCAGGTGTCCGTGGCCGCCGCCGCCTCCATCTGGGCGCGCACGGTCGAGGGGCTGGGCGGAGCGGTGACGCCCGACGCGATGTTGGCCCACGACATCGACGCCCTGCGCGCCTTCGGCCTGTCGGGACAGAAGGCCAAATACGGTCGCGAGATCGCCCTGGCCCAGGTCGAGGGGCGCGTCGATCTGGACCATATGCAGACACTGTCGGACGACGACGCCATCGCCGCCCTGACCGCGATCAAGGGCGTCGGCAAATGGACGGCCGAGACCTATCTGATGTTCTGCGAGGGGCGGCTGAACGTCTTTCCCGGCGGGGACGTGGCCCTGCAGGAGGCGATGCGCTGGGCCGACCGGGCCGAACTGCGCCCGAACGAGAAACAGGCCTATGCCCGCGCCGAACTGTGGCGGCCCCATCGCGGGGTGGCGGCGCATCTGCTGTGGGGGTGGTATGGCGGCGTTCGGCGCGGCGACATCGTGCTGGAGGATATGAGCGCGTGACCCCCATCGATCCCGCCCTGACCGAGCCGCTGCGCAATCCGCAGACGGTGCTTGCGGCGCTCGATTTCGCCGGGGTGGCCGTGTTCGCGGCCACCGGCGCCCTGGCCGCCGCGCGCGAGAAGCACGACGTGGTCACCTTCGCCTTCTTCGCGGCCATAACCGGCGTCGGCGGGGGGACGTTGCGCGACCTGCTGCTGGGCCTGCCGGTCTTCTGGGTTCAGGACTGGCGCTATATGGCGGTCTGCCTGCTGACGGCGGTGGTCGTCTGGTTGATCGGACAGCGCGACTGGCGGTTCCGGGCCCTGCTGTGGCTCGACGCCATCGGCCTGGGCGCCTATGGCGTCATGGGGGCGGCCAAGGCGGAGGCGGCGGGCGCCCCCCCGTTGATCTGCATCGTCATGGGCACCCTGACCGCCTGTTTCGGCGGGGTGGTGCGCGACACCCTGGCGGGGCAGCCGTCGATCCTGCTGCGGCGCGAGATCAATGTGACGGCGGCCATACTGGCGGCGACCCTCTATATCGTCCTGCGCATCCCCGAGGCGCCGATCTGGCCCGCCGCCATCGTCGCCGCCGTGGCCGGTTTCATGCTGCGGGCGGGGGCGCTGCGCTGGGGCTGGACCCTGCCGGGCTTCCCTGAGCGAAATTGAACGGTTCGTCGCCTGTTCGTCATGGCGGCGTCTTCGAATCGGGACTAGGCTGAACGCCTCGGACTAGGGAAGGAGACGCGTCTTCAATCCTGTAGCTTCCATACCCCCCGCGCCGACCGGGAGGGCCTGATGCAGGTCCTCCACCGACCGCCGTCGGGCTTTCCCGCCCTCGTTCTGAACGCGGACTTCCGGCCGCTGTCCTATTACCCGCTGTCGCTCTGGCCGTGGGAAGAGGCGGTCAAGGCGGTCTATCAGGACCGGGTGGACGTGGTGTCGCTGTACGACAAGGTGGTCCGCTCTCCGTCGATGGAGATGCAGCTGCCCAGCGTCATCGCGCTGAAGAACTATGTCGATCAGGATCGCAGCCCCGCCTTCACCCGGTTCAACGTCTTCCTGCGCGACGGCTTCGCCTGTCAGTACTGCGGGGAATCGACCGAGCTGACCTTCGACCACGTCATTCCGCGCTCGCACGGCGGCCGCACGACCTGGGAGAACATCGTGGCCGCCTGCGGCCCTTGCAACCTGACCAAGGGCGGCCGCACCCCGCGCCAGGCCATGATGCCGATCCGCCGCGAGCCCTATCGCCCGAACGCCTGGCAGCTGCAGGAGGCGGGCCGGCGTTTCCCGCCGCATTATCTGCACCAGAGCTGGCTGGACTATCTCTATTGGGACATCGAGCTCGAACCTTAGGGTTTCTCGATGTTTCCCGTTGATGGCCAAGCGCCGGAGCGACATGGGTGTTTCGCCTAGACGACACGTCGGGCCTTGCCTGCATGGCCGCTGTGATGCTGGACGCCTCCCCTCAAGTTCAGAGCGACCGCATCATCCTCGACATCCGCTGACGCCTGGGGCAACCAAACCACTCTGGACCCGAAGACGGGCCGACGCAGTGCTTTCTCGTTCCTGGGGTCAGGGCGAAAAACCCGGGACCAGCTTGTAACCCGATCCGCGTATGGTCAGGATATGGCGTGGATTGGCGGGATCCAGCTCAAGCCGCCGCCTCAATCTCGCAATTCCGACATCCACCGCACGGCCATCCGGTTGATCCGGGCGCAGCCGCAGCCGGTCAACGGGAAGGTTCGGGTTCAAGGCGAGCATGCGCAGGATATGCGCTTCGCTAAAGGGCAGGCGGTGAGTGAAGCCGTTGATCGAGATCGTCGATCTCTCAAGATCATAGGCGGCCCGACCGATGGAGAGTGTCCCGACCGACAAGGGCTCCAAGGGCGCGCTCTGCAACGCAAGACGCACGAGATCTTCGTAGCGGCGGCAGGAGGCGGCCCAGGCCAGCGGTTCGTACCCCGCCTTCGTCCTGAGCATCGCCGACCGCTTCCCGAGCATCAGGATGGGCGTATCGCCGGGGCCCGGAGATGACGGGGCCGAGGGGCCTGGCTCCTTCGCCAAATCGGCTTGATGGCCGAACACGATCAGGTCGAACGCGAAGGACTGAACCAGTCGACATAGTCGAGTCCAAGACGGAAGGATCGTCACGCGCGCGCCCAGGGCCTGGATTGAACGGCGGCTTACGCCTTGCCGCACGGGATCGGCCTCCATCAAGGCGATGTGGCGGCCACAGGCTTTCAGCCGGAAAGCGACGCTCGGTGAAGGCGGCGGCGTCCAGCAGGCCGCCGTCGCCCCTTGGCAGCGGGGACGGCGGCCGTCTAACAGCAGGTGCAACCGCGCCCTCTCGTCAGCGGTTCAGATCCAGCGCACCGGCCAGGTCGATATCCAGCCGAACACCGATCACGACCGCGTCGGGCAAGTCGACCCTCCGGGCCGGCGCGTTCAGTTGGTCCGGATTGACGATGTAGTGCAGATTGGGCTGGACCCGCACGGCGGGCGTCACCTGAAGACCATAGCCCAGCTCGACCATGATCTGGTCGGCGGCAGGCGTGCCCACGCCGCCTGCGCCGGCGCGGGCGAGACGAAGGTTTTCCAGCGCCGCGTCCGAATAGGCCTGGCGGGACGCCACAAAGGAGAGGCTATCCGACGGGCGGCTTGCGAGGGGGCCTTTCAGGACGAAGCCCAACTGCTGAAAATCCGTCTCCAAAGTCTCGCCGGAGGTCGCGGCGAGGACAGCGCCGAAGACCGTCAATCCCCGCTCGCCCTCGGATTCAGGTTTCCAGACCCTCTGTTCGAACCGGGCGAACACGCCGGATCGTCCGTTGCGCACCGCATAAGGCGCGCCTGAAACCACAGCCGGGGCTCCGGTCTCATCGCGCAGCGGATCATTGTAGTCCGCCTCGTCATACCAGCCGCCGATCTCATACATTCGGGGGTAGGGATCGGTCGCGGCGTCGGTGCGATATCCCAGGGCGAAGGGCACATCGACGCCGGTGGACCCGTGGGTGTCCCAGTCGAAGCCGTGGTCGCTGTCGCGAGACCGCTCTGGATTCACCTCATAGACCCCGACATGGGCGTAGATGTTCGGCGTCAACCAGGCCTTGGCGTGCGCCCCCCAGCTGGACGCCGGCCACCAGGTGAAGTTGCTGGTCTTGAAGACGAAGGTGGGATTGCCGCACGCGGCGTTGTTCTGGAAATACTGGCACAGGGGCGAACCCAGGAAGCTGATGTTGGCGACGGTCCGCCCGCCTTCCAGAACCAGCCGATCCTCGAACAGGCTCTGTTCGAGGGTGAACAGGGTCAATCTGCTGTTCTGCGCGCCGTAGATTTCCTGAACGGAGGTGCTGTTGCCGATCCCGTCTTCGGAAAGGTTGTCGCCGTGGCGGTTGACGAAGGCGACGTGCAACCGGCCCCCTTTCCAACCGGCCAGCCGGTTCAGATCGACGTCGGCGCCCAGCATGAGCTGACCGGCGTAGGCGCCGGTTCGGGCCAGGCCGCCGTCGACCACCGCAGCGCCTTCGCCGGTGTAGCCCGCCTGCCAGTGCACAGCGCGCTGGGTGTCTTGGGCGTCTTGGGCGACGGCCGGCGAGGCCGCCAAGGCGCAGGCTATTGAAAACGATTTCATCAAATGACCCATGGTTCCTCTCCCTTTTTTGGATTTACGCCGCCTGACGGGGCAGCAAGCCGCGCAGAGCGACGGCCGTGATCGCTGAACCCGCGGCGACGGCCAGGCCATAGGCGAGGACATGGCTGACGGCGTTCGGGATGAGCATGACGAAGAGCCCGCCATGCGGAGCGCGCAATTGGGCGCCCACCGCCATCGAGAGGGCGCCGGCCGTCGCCGCGCCCAGAACGAGTGCGGGGATGACGCGCAAGGGATCACGCGCGGCGAACGGCAGGGCCCCCTCGGTGATGAACGCCAGCCCCAGCAAGGCCGTGGCGGGACCGGCCGCACGTTCGGCCGGCGTGAAGCGCTGGGGAAACAGACGCGTGCCCAGGAAGAGGCCGAGCGGCGGCGTCATGCCGCCCGCCATGACGGCGGCCATCGGGCCATAGACGTCGCTGGTCAGGAGGCCGGTTGAGAACGCATAGGCAGCCTTGTTGATCGGACCGCCCATGTCGATCGCCATCATGCCGCCGAGCAGGGCGCCGAGAGTGGAGGCGCCCCCGCCCTGGAGGCTCTGAAGCCAGGCCGACAGGCCTGTCAGGACCAGGGCCGTCGGCCGGCCCACGATATAGATCATCGCCAGCCCCGTGATCAGGGTCCCCAGCAGCGGCAGCAGCAGCACCGGCTTCAGCCCCTCGAGCCCCTGAGGCAGGCGGATCCATCGGCTCATCAGACGAACCGCATAGCCGGCGATGAAGCCGGCGAGGATTCCTCCCAAGAAACCGGCGCCGAGCTGAGCCGCGAGGACGCCGCCGATCATGCCGGGCGCAAGGCCGGGCCGGTCGGCGATCGAGAAGGCCACATAGCCCGCCAGAGCGGGCACCATCAGCGTGAAGGCGGCCTTGGCGCCGATCTGGAACAGGGCGGCGGCGAAGGTGCCCTGCTGGTCGCCGGCGTAGATTCCGCCAACCGCGAAGGCCAGGGCGATGAGAAGCCCGCCCGCTACGACGAAGGGCAGCATGAAGGACACGCCCGTCATCAGATGCTTGTAGACGCCTGCTCCGCCGGGCGCCTTGGCGGGCGTCGAACCAGGGGGCGGCGTCAGCGCCTCGTCATGGGATCGGGCTTCGGCCAGCGCCCGTTCGATCAGGGCCGCGCCGTCGTTGATGGCCGGCTTCGTCCCTGTGACCAGAACGCGTTTGCCGGCGAAGCGCGACAGATCGACCTGGGTGTCCGCCGCGATGACGACGACGTCGGCTGCGTCTATCTCCTGCTGCGTCAGGCCGTCTCGCGCGCCGACGGAACCCTGGGTCTCCACGCGAATGGCGTAGCCCAGCGAGTCGGCGCCCGCCTTCAGCCCCTCCGCCGCCATGAAGGTATGGGCGATTCCGGTCGGACAGGAGGTGATGGCGACGATCCGCCGGAGCCCCGCCGCCAATGCGGGGGCGCCGGCGCCGTCGATCACGCGGGCCAGCACGGCGTCGGCGTCGGTCAAGACCGCCTCAAGGGTCGCCAGAGTGCGGACCGGCTCGGATCCGACCGGTCGGGGTTCGGGGTCGCCGACCAACAGTAGAAGGTCGGGCTTGGCGTCGACCTCCAGGGCGCCGAGCACCGCCCCCTCGACTTGAACCTCGATCGGCGGCGTCAGACCGCGACGGGCCGCCGCCCTGCGCAAGGCTTCGGACGCCAGCAACGCCTGTGTCGTGCGTTGCATGTCCCCGACGATGATGGCCAACAACATGAGTGTCTTTCCTCTCTGCAGCGACGCTATGCGGCGTCGTCTTGCGCGCCGACCCACGCATCGGCGGACTTGATCTTCACCTGTTCGGCCAAGCCCTCGATCACTTCTCGGGGAGGCAGATGCGGCCCGACGACCCGCAGCTTGCCCGCGGCGAACGCGGTCGCGAGCCGCGCAGTGCGATCCAGATCCGCGCCCTCCACCAGGGCCGCCGCCAGACCGGCGACCATGGCGTCGCCGGCGCCGACACTGGACAAGGCGTCGACCTGCAAGGCCTCGGCGTGAAGCGCCTCGTCCGGCCCGACAAAAAGGGCTCCGCCCGCGCCGAGGGACACCACGGTCAGCGCGACCCCGCCGGCGCGGATCAGGCGGGCCTGACGCAACAGGCCGATGTCGTCGAGCGCCCCCCCCGCCAGGATCGACAGTTCGTCGCGGTTGGGCTTCAGGACATGCGGACGGGACCTCGGCCCGGCCAGCGCCAAGGCGAGAGGCCCCTCGCTGACGTCCATGATGACCCGTGCGCCCCGCGCGCGCCACTCGGCGGACAGATCCGCCCAGGTGCCGCCTGGCAGACCCTCCGGCAGGCTTCCCGCCAGAACCAGCAGGCTCGGTGACAAACGCTCGAGCACAGCGCGAACGCCCGCCAAGTCGTCCTGGGCTGTCGATAGTCCGGGCAGGTTGACGTCGGTGGTCCGCCCGTCGCGCTCGGCCAGTTTGATGTTGACCCGTGTCGCGCCCGGCAGACGCGTCATGGCGTCCTTGATCCCCTTGTCCGTGAAGAGCGATTCGAACAGGGCCGCATTCTCTGCGCCCAAAAATCCGGCGGCGGTTACGGGCGCCCCCCAGTCAGACAGGCAACTCGCGACATTGACGCCCTTCCCGCCCGGGTTGGAGCCCGCCGCACGCGCGCGATGGGTTTCCCCGGGACGTAGCACATCGACGCCGACGGTGAGGTCGATCGCAGGATTGAGGGTGACGGTGACGATCCGCTCGGTCATGCGCCGCGTCTTTCCAAGGCGCGCACATCCGCCGCGGATTCCGCCGCCAGCGCCCTTTCGGCCAGCTCGCGCAGGTCAGGCCACAGGGCGTCGCGCAGCCGCGCCTTGACCGCAGGCGCCTCGCGCGGGGTCGTCGACAGTTCCTGGACGCCCAGTCCCGCAAGCAGACTTGCGCCGAACGGGTCGCCGGCAAGGCCGCCGCACACGCCGACCCATTTGCCGTGGGCTTCAGCCCCTTTGACGGTCTCATGGATGAGCCGCAGCACCGCTGGGTGCAGGGCGTCGGCTTCAGCCGCCAGATCGGGATTCTGGCGGTCGATGGCGAGCACATATTGCGTCAGGTCGTTCGTACCGACCGAGAAGAAGTCGATGTGGCGCGCCAGAGACTCGGCCTGAAGCGCAGCGGCCGGCACTTCGATCATGACGCCCAGGGGCGTCTCGGGTCCGCCGACCTCCGCGCGGATACGGGCGCAGATCGCCTTCAAGGCCAGAACCTCGCTGACGGAGGTGATCATGGGGAACATGATCGAAAGCGTTCCGGGCCTGTGGGCCGCCGCCCGGTAAAGCGCGCGTAGTTGGGGCTCCAGAAGTTCGGGACGCCGCAGCAGCAGCCGTGCGCCGCGTACGCCCAGGAAGGGATTGTCCTCGCGCGGCAGCTCAAGATGGGCGACCTGCTTGTCGCCGCCGATGTCCAGCGCTCTCACGATGACCGGTCGGCCTCCCATCGCGTCCAGCATGGCGCAATAGGCCTCGAACTGTTCGGCCTCGTCCGGGGAGTGATCGGCCTCCAGGAACAGGAACTCCGTCCGCATCAGTCCGACGCCCTCCGCCCCCTGCGACAGGGCGAAGGCGGCCTGGTGCGCCTGGTTGATATTGGCCGCCACCTCGATGCGGCGCCCGTCACGGGTGACTGCGGGCAGGGCGCGGACTTCGCTTTCCCGCTCGCGGACCTCACGCTGGGCCTCCAGCCAGGCGCTGGCGGAAATCACGTCCGCCTCCGAGGGCTCCAGATACAGCCGCCCGGCCTGCCCGTCGATGATGACCGTCGCCCCATCGGCCAGATCGAGCACCGCCGATCCCGCCGCAACGACAGCGGGCAGGCCGAGAGTCCGCGCCAGGATGGCCGTGTGCGAGGTCGGTCCCCCCAGAGCTGTAATCAGGCCGGCGACCTTGTCGATGTTCAGGGCCGCCGTATCGGACGGCGACAGGTCGCTGGCCACCAGTACGGTCGGCGCGTCGGGCAAGCCGGAAAGGGCGTCGCTTTTGAGCGTCGGCTCCAGCACGGTCAGCACGCGCCGTCCGACGTCGTGCAGATCCGCCGCCCGCGCGGCGAGCACCGGATTGCCCAGGGCGCTGAGGCCGGCGGCGATCCGATCGACGGCCGCGTTCCACGCCCAAGCGGGACCATGACCCTCCACCATCAGCTGGCAGGTCAGAGTAATGAGATCGGTGTCGTTGAGCAGTTCCGATTGGGCGCGGAATATGCCCGCCTCGGACTCTCCGACGCGTCGCGCCGTATCGTCCGCGAGCGCTCGAAGCTGGAAGCGCGTGGTGCTCAGGGCGGCGTCGAGCATCGCCCCTCCTTCGGTCAGGGCGACGGGGCGATCCGGGATCTCGGCCTCGACGGCGGACACCTTCCTGAGGGTTCCGATCGCAAGACCCGGCGAGGCTGCGACGCCGGCGATATAGGCGGGCGCCCCCGGGGGGCTCCAGTCCGGTGCGCGCTCAGCGGCGCGCGCCGCCGCCTGCGCGGCGTCGGCCTGTTCCTGAACGGACAGGCCGTCCATCACGCGCCGCAGGGCGGCGAGCGCAGCCTCCGCGTCGGATCCGTTTGCGGAGACGACGACGGACTCGCCGTGTTTGAGCCCCAGTTGCAGAAGTGAAATCAAGGACTTCGCGTCCCCGGCCTCGGCGTCGCGCCGCACCCTGACCTGGGCGGCGAAACCACGGACGGTCTCGACCCATCGGGCCGCCGGCCGTGCATGCAGCCCCGAGGGATAGGGCACGACCCAATCGAAGGCGACGGCCAGGTCGCCCAGGGAGGCGCCTTGGGCGGCCGTCTGATGCTCGTCCTGCAACGCCGCGATGATCTCTGATCGCTCATCCGTCTCGAACAGTCGCCCGAGCCGATCTTCGTCCTGGAGCAGGCGGGTCAAACGGCGCAGCACGTCCAGATGGGCGTCGGACTGGGCGGCGATCGCCACCACCAGCCGCGCCGTCTGGCCCGGATTCCATTCGACGCCGTTCGGCAGCTGCAGGATGGCGATGCCGTTGCGGCGCACCATCGCGCGGTCCTCCACCAGGCCATGGGGGATCGCCACACCGTGACCCAGGAAGGTGTTGGCCGCCGCCTCGCGGCGCATCATGCTCTGTGCATAGCCGGGGTCGACGCATCCCGCCGCTGCCAGCAGCGCGCCCGCCTGGGCGATGGCGTCCGACTTGTCCGAGGCGGCGCCGCCCAAACGGATCAACTCGTGAGTCAACAGTCCTGTGGCGGAAGTCGATGTCATTAGGCGCCTCCCTGACGCTCGATTATTGGCGGCATGTGAAATCGTTTTCACACCGCTTGTCAACCATCCCGGGGCGGCTTGCAAAGGCGGTCGCAGCGCGCGATGCACTGCCGATGAAGTCTGTCTCGGTCGAACCTGTCGGAATCAAGGACGTTGCGCGGGCCGCCGGCGTGTCTCCTGCGACCGTGTCCCGCGCGTTCGGGCGAGGCCCCATCAGTCCCGAACTGCGCGCCAAGGTCGAGGCTGCGGCGAGGGCGATAGGCTACCGCCCCAACTTGTCCGCTCGCCGCTTGCGCTCCCAGGACACGCGGACGATCGGGCTGATGGTCGCCGACATCCGCAACCCCTTCTTCACCGCCGTGAGCCGCGCGGTGGAGGATATCGCCTATGCGCAGGGGATGAGGGTGATCCTGTGCAACACGGACGAGGATCCGGACCGCGAGGCTTTCTACATGCAGGCTATGCAGGAGGAGCGCGTCACCGGTCTCATCTTCGCGCCGACGCGCATCACGCTGCAGGCCATGGAACAGGGCTTCGCCCTCGACCTCCCCACCGTGCTCGTCGATCGCGCCAGTCCCCAGTGCGGCCATGACGCCGTGATGATCGACAATCGTCGGGCGGCCGCCCTGCTGGTCGATCACCTCGCTTCTCGAGGATTCACCCGCATCGCCGGCCTCTTCGGCGCCGCCAGCACCACGGGGGTTGAGCGGCAGGCGGGCTACGCCGCTGCGCTCAAGGCGCGCGGCCTGCCCGACCTCAGCCGCCTCATTTCCCCGAGCGCCGCGGCGGCGGAGGCGGCGCTTCCCGAACTCTGGCGCGAAGCGAGACCGGACGCCGTCATCACCTCGAACAGTCTTCTAGCCTCGGGCCTTTTGAAGGCGCTTCGCGCCCGGACGCTCCGCGTCCCCGATGACATCGCCCTGGCCACTTTCGACGACGAACCCTGGACCAGTCTCGTCGATCCTGGCCTCACCGCGCTGGCCCAGCCGGTCGATCAGATCGGTCAGGAAGCGATGCGGCTGCTGGCCGACAGGATCAGAAACCCCAGGGCGGAGACCCGCATCGTCCTCTTGCCGGGACGTCTCGTCGAACGAGGCTCCTCCCGACGAACCTCGAACTAGACCTCTGGCGGAACGTCCGCCTGTCGCCGGCGACGGCGCCCGCTCCACGCCAACGAAATTGCACACAGCTTGATGAAGCCTGGACCGCACGGCGCCTGTCGGCGAAGGCGGCGGCGTCGCCATGAAAGGCCGGGCCGGCAAGCGCCCAAACCCGCCGTGCTGAAGCGGAAAACGGCGTGTCGATTCAGATGCTTCGGGGGCTGAGCATATCCATACGTCTTGGTAGCGAATGGGTGATATCCAAGGAAGGAATCAACCGGGAAAAGACTGGGACGCAATGTTGGGCAAGGGAAAACGATCGGCGTCGCTGGTGCTTGAAGAAGCTGTCGAAGCCTTGCGAACCAATGTGATGATCGCGGACCAGGACCTGAACATCACCTATCTGAATCCTGCGGTTCAAGATCTGCTGCAGGCCGCTGAGGCGGATCTGCGCAAGGAACTTCCGAACTTCAGCGTCGCCAAACTCGTCGGCAGCAACATCGACATCTTTCACAAGAACCCGGCCCATCAGCGCGGGATGCTGGCGGCCCTGACCAAGCCGCACTCGGCCACCATCCGCGTCGGAGACCTGGCCTTCGACCTTCACGTCAGCCCGCTGAAGCGGCGGGGCAAACCAGCCGGCTTTGTCGTGGAGTGGGCGGACGCCCATCACCGGCTCGCCAGCGAGGATTTCGCGGCCCAGATTCAGGCGATCGGGCGATCCCAGGCGATGATCGAGTTCAAGCTGGACGGCACGATCGTCAACGCCAACGAGCGATTTCTCGATGTCATGGGCTACCAGCTCAATGAAGTCGTCGGCCGCAAACACGAGATCTTCGCCGAACAGGAATACCGTGACAGCCCCGACTATCAGCAGTTCTGGGCGGCGCTCGCGAGCGGCGCGTTCCAGTCCGGCGAGTTCAGACGGGTTCGCAAGGACGGGGGCGTCGTCACGATCCAGGGATCGTACAACCCCATCATCGGCCCTGACGGCAAGGTGGCCAAGGTGGTCAAATTCGCCACAGACGTGACGCAGCGCGTGGAGGCCGTAACCGTGATCGGCGACGCGCTGACGGCGCTCGCCGAGGGCGATCTCCAGCAGCGGATAACGACCAAATTCATACCCGAACTCGACAAGCTCCGGATCGACTTCAACAGCGCCGTCGAAACCCTCCAGGCGACCATGACAAGCGTCGGCGCGACCGCGGGCGCGATTCGCGCGGGCGCCGACGAGATCGGCGTCGCTTCCGACGAACTGTCGCGCCGGACCGAACAGCAGGCCTCCAGTCTGGAAGAGACCGCCGCGGCGCTTGATCAGCTCACCTCGACCGTCAACAGCAGCGCCGCCAATGCGCAGAAGGCGGCCGCCGTCGCGCTCGGGGCCAGGGGCGACGCCCAACGCTCGGGCGACGTCATGGGCGAGGCGATCTCCGCCATGTCGGAAATCGAGCGATCCGCCGTGGAGATCACCAACATCATCGGGGTGATCGACGAGATCGCCTTCCAGACCAATCTGCTGGCCCTGAACGCCGGGGTCGAGGCGGCGCGGGCCGGGGACGCCGGCCGCGGCTTCGCCGTCGTCGCTTCCGAAGTGCGGGCGCTCGCCCAGCGATCTGCGGAAGCCGCCAAGGAAATCAAGGGACTCATCGCGGGCAGCACGCAGCAGGTCACCAAGGGCGTCAAACTGGTCGGTGAGACCGGAGAGGCTCTCGGGGTCATTGTCGAGCGCGTGGCCGAAATCGACGCCCTGATCAGCGACATCGCCACCTCGGCCCGCGAGCAGTCATCGGGCCTGAGCGAAGTGAATGTGGCGGTCAACCAGATGGACCAGGTCACCCAGCAGAACGCCGCCATGGTCGAGGAGTCCACGGCCGCTTCACATTCGCTCCGTCAGGAGACCGAAGGGCTGATGACGATGATCGGGCGGTTTCAGCTGGGAACGGCGGGAAGCTCACCCCGACAGCAGGCCGCGCCCGAGCCTCGCCCGGTCCGCCTCGTCGCCGTCGGCGGCGGACGGGTCCAGGCTGCGCCGGCGACATCGGACTGGGAGGCGTTCTGAAGCGAGCCGCCGTGCCGATCTTCGGAACGCCCAGGCGCGGCTCAGGAGCGAATGGGAATACCGGTCACGCGCCGAGCGTGGAGACCTGCCCGGGCATGCAGGCGCAGCCTCGGGACTGCGGCGCCGGGTCTGCGTCTGTCGCAACGGAACAATCGTGCGCCCCAAGGGCGGCGTTCATCCGGGACAGGACGGCGAGGGCGGTCGAGAGGTCCTGGAGCGAGACAGAGCTTTCGGCGCTGTATTGCACGCATGAGGCGCAGGCCGACCAGAGTTTCGCCGCCTCTCGTCCACTGTCGGTAAGGCGCAGGAGGTGGGCGCGTCGATCCCCCTTCAGGGCCTGGCGCTCCACCAGACCCGCCGCAAGGAGGCCGGTGACACGCGTCGACATGACGGCCTCCGAAAGCGCCAGGGCATCGGCCGCTTCCCTCTGGATCAAGCCGGAGGGGCGTTGGGCCAGAAGGTTCAGAACCGCCAGCTGGCCCGCGTTCAGGCCCCCTTCCGCCAGCACCTCGTCAACCCGCGTCGTCCATCGACGCGCAAGCCGGATGACGGCGGACTGCAGCATGGTCCCCACCGCGTGATGATTGGCAGGTCCGCAGGTTCGCACGTCGCCCCACTTGGGACATTGGCACGTCGTCTTCTCCCAGCGGCCGGTTTCGAAGCGCTCTGCCATCGCCGTCTCTCGTTTTCGGCGTCGAGAGTCCTTGAAAGCCCAGGTGAGCGCAATAAGGGGTATCCCTCCGTATCCAGCTTAAAATCCTGAGGGACGACGTGTCCCGACGCGCTCTACGGCAAATCGCATCGCCCTGGCGGCCCGAGGGGCGCGCTCAGCTTGGGTCGGATCAGACCTTGATGTCGAGATAGGAGCCGGGGCGCATGATCCGGGGCTCTTCGCGCTCCGGCGCCACCGGGGCGGGTTCGACGGGGCGCGCCGGATTGGCGGTGCGCACCGTGGACATGACGGCGGCGGCGGGCGCCTGACTGGGTTGAACGCGTGAGGCCTGATCCAGGGCGGCGCGGAAGAAGGCGGCCTGCGCGTTTCGCGCCGTCGGCAGGTCGAGACCTTGCGACGGGACGGGCTGCGGCAAACCGGGGCGAATCGCGCTCATGCCCAAACGTTAACGCATCCGGAGCGATCAATCGTTAACAAGGCCTCTCGAAAGAGAGTTAATGCGATTTTTCACCGGGAGCGGGCCGGGGCGGGGCCTGCATCGAGGCCACCAGACGGTCGATGTCGGCGTCGTTCAGCAGGGGGCCGGACTGTTTGGCGGTGATCCGGCCCATGGCGTCGATGGCGAAGGTCTCGGGCACGCCGGAGATGCCCAGGTCGAGGCCGGCCCGACCCTCGCGATCCACCAGAACCATGGAATAGGGGTCGCCCATCTCGTCCAGGAAGGCGCGGGTGGCGACCGGCTCGTCCTTGTAGGCCACACCGACGACGGCGATCCCCCGCGCCTTCAGGGCCAGCAGCTTGGGATGTTCGATCCGGCAGGGGGCGCACCAGGAGGCGAAGACATTGACCAGCATGGGCCGGCCCACGCCTGCCGTCTTCAGGTCCAGATTGCCGGGCCCGGCGCTATCGCCGGTCAGCATGGGCAGCACCGTTTCGGGGATGGGCTGGCCGACCATGGCGTCGGGCTTGAAGGCCGGATCGCGTTTCAGCGACCAGCCGATGAACAGGGCGGCGAGCGCGCTGAGCACCACCAGGGGCAGGAGGGCCAGCCAGCGGTTCACTTTAAGGGCCCTATCGCGCTTTGCGCTACTTGAGGGCGATTGGAGTCTGCGGCGTCTGATGTCGCGCTCTGGTCTTTTTCCAGACGCTCGAGTTCGCGCTTCCATTTGCGGGAGGCGACGACGGCGCGGGCGGTCAGGGCGATCAGCACCAGAGCGCTGACGCCCCAGGCGGGCCAGACGAAGGCGGCGTAGGGGGTCATGTCGAGGTCGAGCATCTAAGCCTCCAGCGCCTTTCGGGCGCGCAGGGTCAGGACGCGGCGACGGCGGACCTCGGTGCGGATCGCCGTCAGCCACAGGGCCGCGAACAGAACCCCATAGGCCGCCAGCATGGTCAGGAAGGGCGGCAGATAGACCGGGTCCAGGCCCGAGGATCCGGGGGTCAGGAAGCTGGCCGGCTGGTGCAGGGTGTTCCACCAATCGACCGAGAATTTGACGATGGGCAGGTTGATCAGCCCGACCAGACCCAGGACGGCGGCGGCGCGGGCCCCCTTCTGTTCGTCGTCGATCGAGGCCCGCAGCGCCATATAGCCGAGGTAGAAGAGAAACAGGACCAGCACGCTGGTCAGGCGCGCGTCCCACACCCACCAGGTCCCCCACATCGGCTGGCCCCACAGTGAGCCGGTAAACAGGGCCAGGGCCGTGAAGGCGGCGCCGGACAAGGCGGCGGCGCGGGCGGCGGCGTCGGCCAGGGCGTGGCGGAACACCAGGGCGAAGAAGCTGGAGACCCCCAGGGCCGAATAGGCGCCCAGACCCCACACGGCGGCCGGCACATGGACGAACATGATCCGCACCGTGTCGCCCTGCTGATAGTCGGCGGGGACGGAGAAGCTGAGCCAGGTCCCGACCGCCAGCAGCACGGCCGCGACCGCCCAGAGGACGGGCGTCAGCGGGCCGGTGAAGGCCATGAAACGCTGCGGGTTGGACAGGCCGAACATGGGCTCAGCGATTACGCGGGGTCGCGACGGCGGGCAAGCGGCGGATCAACTCAGTCATCCCTGGGCGTTGCGCACCGCTGCGGCCCCGGCGAAGGCGGCGATGACGCCGGCGAACAGGACATAGGCGGCGAGGAAGGCCAGGGCCGGGGCGGGCGACTGGCCCGAGGCGGCGCGTTCCAGCGCCCCGGCGCCGAAGACGACCGGGGGGATGAGCAGGGGCAGGACCACGACGGCGATCAGCAGGCCGCCCCGCTTCGCCCCCAGGGCCAGAGCGGCGCCCAGGGTTCCGGTGCAGGCGAAGCCCGCCCCGCCGATCAGGGCCGACAAGGCGGTGAGCGGGACCAACGCCGGCGGCAGGCCCAGGGCCAGGGCGGCGACGGGCGCGGTCAGGGCCAGGGGCAGGCCGACGGCGATCCACTGGGCCAGGGCCTTGATCAGCACCACCGATTCCAGCGGCAGGTGGCCGAGCGCCAGCAGGTCCAGCGCCCCGTCCTCCAGATCCCGCTCGAACAGCCGCTCCAGCGACAGCAAAGAGGCGAGCGCCAGGGCCAGCCAGGCGATCCCGCCGGCGACGGGCGAAAGCGTGCGCGGATCGCCCCCGACAGCCAGGGGCAGGACGGCGGTCAGACAGGCGAAGAAGCCGCAGGCCAGCAGGGGGCCGCCCCCGCCGCTCCAGGCCAGGTCCAGCTCCCGCTCCAGCAGCACGCGCGTCGCGCCGCGCAGGCCCGGCGGGCGGGGTTCGGCGTCGACAGGACGGCTCACGTCAGACCTCCCAGGTCCAGGGTGCGAGCGGGGAGGGGCAGGGGGTCGTGGACGGCGGCCAGGATCAGGCCGTCGGCGGCGAGATGGCGGCGCATCTGGTCTGCGAAGGCCGCGCGCCAGCGGGCGTCCAGCGGGGCCATCGGCTCGTCCAGCAGCCACAGGGCGCGCGGCGATCCGACCAGCCGGCCCATGGCCAGGCGGCGGCGCTGCCCGGCGGACAGGCGTCGCACCTCGAGATCGAGCATAGGCTTCAGGCCGAAAGCTTCGACCGCATCGTCCATGCCGCATTGGACATGGCCCAGCCAGTCGCACTGGAAGCCCAGTTCTTCGCGCGCCGTTCGGCTGGTCTTCAGTCCGTCCTGATGGCCGAGGAAATGGGTTTCGCGGCCGCGCGCCAGCCGCTCGTCCAGCGGGTTGCCGTCGCCGTCATGGAAGGCGACCTCGCCGGCGTCGGGGCGCAGCAGGCCCGCGATGGTCCGCAGCAGACTGGTCTTGCCTGCGCCATTGGCGCCCGTCAGCACTACGGCTTCCCCGGCCTGGAGGCGCAGGTCGAGCCCCTGGAATAGGAGGCGCTCGCCGCGTGAGACGGTCAGGTCGGAGATCGAAAGGGTGTGGATCATGACGGCGACACTCTCCCTCCCCGTTCCGGGGAGGGGCGTCGCGGAGCGACGGGGTGGGGGCGGCCCGGCGAGGGCGCACGATTTCCTGGAAACAAGGCGAGCGATGGGTCGCGCGGCCCGCCCCACCCGGCCTCGCTCCGCTCAGCCCCCCTCCCCGCGCCGGGGAGGGAGAAAATACGCATTGTTTTGAGAACCTTTCTCAATGTCCGCATCGAGGGTGTGGACACATGGACGGTGCGCGATGAGCGGACTATAGGCACGATTGCCGCAGCAGGCTTTCGCCGCGCGCGCAGGGGCCCTGTGAGCCGCTGCGTCTGCCGCGCGAAGGCGCAACCGGATTGTCGGGCGGCGCTGACCAGAGGAAAACTCTCCATGCCGTCCACCGACAGCTTCAACACCCGCCAGGACCTTTCCGTCGGGCGCAAGAAATACGCCTATTACAGCCTTCCGGCCGCCGAGGAAGCGGGTCTGACCGGGATTTCCCGTCTGCCGCGCTCGATGAAGGTGCTGCTGGAGAACCTGCTGCGCAACGAAGACGGCGTCTCGGTGACGCAGGACGACCTGAAGGCGGTCGCCGCCTGGGTCGAGAACAAGGGCTCGGTCGAGCACGAGATCGCCTTCCGTCCGGCCCGCGTCCTGATGCAGGACTTCACCGGCGTGCCCGCCGTGGTCGACCTGGCCGCCATGCGCGACGCCATGAGCGCCCTGGGCGCCGATGCCGCCAAGATCAACCCGCTGGTTCCGGTCGATCTGGTCATCGACCACTCGGTCATGGTCGATCACTTCGGCACGGCCAAGGCTTTCGGCCAGAACGTCGAGCGCGAATATGAGCGCAACATCGAGCGCTACAACTTCCTGCGCTGGGGTTCGTCGGCCTTCAACAACTTCCGCGTCGTGCCCCCCGGCACCGGCATCTGCCACCAGGTGAACCTGGAGAACCTGGCCCAGACCGTCTGGACCCTGGACGAAGGCAAGAAGACCGTCGCCTATCCCGACACCGTCGTCGGCACCGACAGCCACACCACCATGATCAACGGCCTGGCCGTCCTGGGTTGGGGCGTCGGCGGCATCGAGGCCGAGGCGGCCATGCTGGGCCAGCCGATCCCGATGCTGATCCCCGAGGTCATCGGCTTCAAACTGACCGGCCGCCTGCCGGAAGGCACGACCGCGACCGACCTGGTGCTGACCGTCACCCAGATGCTGCGCAAGAAGGGCGTGGTCGGCAAGTTCGTCGAATTCTTCGGCGACGCCCTGCCGAACATGACCATCGAGGACCAGGCGACCATCGCCAACATGGCCCCGGAATACGGCGCCACCTGCGGCTTCTTCCCCGTCTCGGCAGCCACCATCGGCTATCTGACCGCCACGGGCCGCGACAAGGCGCGCGTCGCCCTGGTCGAAGCCTACGCCAAGGCCCAGGGCCTGTGGATCGACGAGACCTCGGAAGACCCGGTCTTCACCGACGTGCTGGAACTGGACCTGGCCACCGTCGTGCCGTCGCTGGCCGGTCCGAAGCGTCCGCAGGACCGCGTCGAACTGACCACTGCGGCCCCGGCCTTCGAAACCGCCCTGGTCGATGTCTTCGCCCGTCCGACCGACGCCCCGCGCGCGGCCGTCGAGGGTGAGAAGTTCACCGTCGGCGACGGCGACGTGGTCATCGCCGCCATCACCTCCTGCACCAACACCTCCAACCCGTCGGTGCTGATCGCCGCCGGTCTGGTGGCGCGCAAGGCCCATGCCCTGGGCCTGAAGGCCAAGCCCTGGGTCAAGACCTCGCTGGCCCCCGGCTCGCAGGTCGTCACCGACTATCTGACCGACGCCGGCCTGCAGAAGGACCTGGACGCCCTGGGCTTCAACCTGGTCGGCTACGGCTGCACCACCTGCATCGGCAACTCGGGCCCGCTGGATCCGGCGATCTCGAAGGCGATCAACGACAACGCCCTGGTCGCGACCTCGGTCCTGTCGGGCAACCGCAACTTCGAAGGCCGGGTGAACCCCGACGTCCAGGCCAACTATCTGGCCTCGCCGCCGCTGGTCGTGGCCTACGCCATCGCCGGCTCGATGCGGATCGACATCACCAAGGATCCGATCGGTCAGGACAAGAAGGGCAACGACGTCTTCCTGAAGGATGTCTGGCCGACCTCGCAGGAGATCGCCGACATCCAGAAGAAGTCGGTCACCCCGGCCATGTTCGCCAAACGCTACAAGGACGTGTTCAAGGGCGACAAGCACTGGCAAGCGATCAAGGTCGCCGGCGGCCAGACCTATGAGTGGGACGACGCCTCCACCTATGTCGCCAACCCGCCCTACTTCGAAGGCCTGTCCATGGACCTGACCCCGGTTCAGGACGTCGTCGAGGCGCGCGTCCTGGCCATCTTCGGCGACTCGATCACCACCGACCACATCAGCCCGGCCGGTTCGATCAAGAAGACCTCGCCCGCCGGCGTCTATCTGACCCACCACGGCGTCGAGGCGGCCGAGTTCAACAGCTACGGCGCCCGCCGCGGCAACCACGAAGTCATGATGCGCGGCACCTTCGCCAATATCCGGATCAAGAACCGGATCACGCCCGAGATCGAAGGCGGCGTGACGAAGCACTTCCCGTCGGGCGACACCATGTCGATCTATGACGCCGCCATGCGCTACCAGTCGGAAGGCCGGCCGCTGGTCGTCTTCGCCGGCAAGGAATACGGCACCGGTTCGTCGCGCGACTGGGCGGCCAAGGGCACGCGCCTGCTGGGCGTTCGCGCCGTCATCGCCGAAAGCTTCGAGCGTATCCACCGTTCGAACCTGGTCGGCATGGGCGTCGTGCCGCTGCAGTTCAAACAGGACGGCTGGCAGAAGCTGGGCCTGACCGGCGAGGAGATCGTCACCATCCGCGGCCTGTCCGACGCCAATGTCGGCAAGCTGCGTCCGCGTCAGGACCTGTGGGTCGAACTGTTCCGCCCGTCGGACGGCAAGATGGCCCGCTTCCCGGTCCGCTGCCGCATCGATAACCAGACCGAGATGGACTATCTGCTGGCCGGCGGCGTCATGCCCTACGTCCTGCGCAACCTGGCCCGCGGCCCGGAAACCGAGGCGCCGATCGCGGCTGAATAATCCGGCGACTGATCGCTGAAACAGAAGGGCCGGCGGAGCGATCCGTCGGCCCTTTTCATGCCAAAGGGCGTCAGCCTGAGAACGCTCGCGCATAGCGGCCCGGTGCACGACCCACATATCGGCTGAATGCGGTGCTGAAGGTGCTGGCGGAACTGTAGCCGACCTTTTCCGCGATCTCCGAAAGGCTCATGTCGCGGCGGCGCAGCAAGTCTTTCGCGAGGGCCATTCGCCAGCCTAGGAGATATTCCATCGGCGATACGCCGACGATGCGGGAAAACCGATCAAAGAAGGCCGACCGGGAAAGCGCCGCCTCCTTCGCCAAGGCGGCGATCGTCCAGGCGTGGGCGGGCTCGCCATGCATGCGCCGTATGGCCGTCGAGACCCGTGTGTCCGCCAGTCCGCGCAGAAGGCTGGGCGGCGCCTCGTCCGCGCGAAGGCTCCGCAGCGCCTCCACCAGCACCACCTCGACGAGCCGTGAGAGTATGAGGTCACGACCAGGCCGATGTTCGCGGGCCTCCTCGCCGGTCAACCGTATCAGCAAGGACAGTCGCGGCGTGTCGCGGATGTGCACGAGCGGGGGCAGTCGCGCGACCAGCAGGTCCGCGTCGGGCGAATCGAAGATGAAATAACCGCCGAGCAAACGGACGTCGGGATCGCCGTCGGGAAGCCCATGACGAACGTCTTCGATGGGCGTTGATGCGACCGTGGGATCAATGATCGCCGGAATGACCGACGCGAGGCCGGAAATCACGAAGCCAGGGGTGGCCGGCAGAAGCACGAAGTCGCCCATTTGGAGCGTGATCGATTCCCGGCCATCGACCTTCAGTCGACATCTTCCTTCCAGAACCGTGCAGAAGCTTGGGTGGCCGAATTCGGCGTATTGAACGCCCCAGGCTCCAGCGCCGCTAATTCCCTTGGTGAAGACGGCTCGAGGTCTGAGCAGCGAGACGACTTCGGAAAGGGGATCACTCATGAACCGGACGATATGAGATTAAAGGCGGACTTGCCATTGTAGATCGTATCGATCACGCCCGCCTAAGGTCCGGCTTCAAACATGCAGGAGACCCCGCCATGAAGACTGTCCTGATCACCGGCTGTTCCTCGGGCTACGGCCTGGAGACGGCGCGCCGCTTCCTCACCCAGAATTGGAACGTCATCGCGACGATGAGATCGCCGCGCTCAGGTATTCTGCCGGAGTCCGACCGGCTTCGAATCCTGCCGCTTGATGTCACCCGAGCCGAGAGCATAACGGCAGCGCTGGAGGAGGCTGGCCCCATTGACGCGCTCGTGAACAACGCCGGCATCGGCGTGATCGGCGCGCTGGAGGCCACACCCATGTCCAAGACCCGCGAAGTGTTCGAGACGAACACGTTCGGCGTGATCGCGATGACGCAGGCCGTGACGCCCCAGTTCCGCGCGCGGAAAGCGGGCGTGATCGTCAACGTGACCTCCAGCGTGACGCTGGCGCCAATGCCCCTCGCGTCAGTTTACACGGCCAGCAAGATGGCGATCGAGGGATTCACCGCATCGCTCGAACACGAACTCCGCGCCTTCAACGTTCGGGTCAAGTTGGTCGAACCCGGCTATGGCCCCACGACGCGCTTCTCGCAGAACAGCGACATTCGCCTCGAGGACGTCATCCCCGAACCGTATGCGGCCTTCGCCAAACCGGTGCTCGCGGCTTTCGCTCAGCCGGAGATGGTGACGACCGAGGCGGAAGTCGCAGACGCCGTATGGCGCGCCGCGAACGATGAAACCGGCCGGCTGCGCTTCCCTGCAGGGGCCGATGCGGTGGCATTGTTCGGCCAGCGCTAGCGCGGCCAGGGTCGGGGCGAAGGCGACGATCAATCCAGTTTCAGCGCCTCGGCCAGCAGCCGAGCCTCGGCGGCGCGGCTGGAGCCGGAGCGCCAGGCGACGACGATTTCGCGGTGGGGCGGGACGCCGTCGGCCTGGTTCTCGAAGGCGCGGATGACGACGGAAGGGGTGTCGGCCAGGCCGGCCTGAACCGCCATCTTGGGCAGGAAGCTGACCCCCAGGCCCGAGCCGACCATCTGGATCAGGGTGTGCAGGCTGGTGGCGGCGAAGACGTCGTCGCCGCGCGGCGCCTCGATGTCCAGGGCCGCAAGGGCGTGGTCGCGCAGGCAGTGGCCGTCTTCCAGCAGGATCAGGTCCTCGGCCCGCAGCGAACCGGGCCGGATGGGGCCTGGCGCGGCCAGGGCGTGGTCGTGGGGGGCGGCGGCCATGATCTCGTCGTCGCCGATCCGGGCGTGCTCGACCCCCGGCGCCTCATAGGGCAGGGCGATGACGGCGGCGTCGATCTGGCCCGCCTTCAGGGCGGCGATCAGGCGCGGCGTCAGGTCCTCACGGATGAACAGCTTCAGGTTCGGATAGGCGATCTTCAGCGACGGCAGCTTGGCGGGCAGCAGGA
The DNA here is from genome assembly GCF_049898245.1 of Brevundimonas sp. TSRC1-1. Taxonomy (NCBI): domain Bacteria; kingdom Pseudomonadati; phylum Pseudomonadota; class Alphaproteobacteria; order Caulobacterales; family Caulobacteraceae; genus Brevundimonas; species Brevundimonas sp. TSRC1-1. The sequence continues at coordinate 252,284 of NZ_JAFCXI010000002.1, read as the reverse complement.
AGGGGGCCACGGTCGGGATGACGCCCAGGCGGAATCGGCCCGACAGCAGGCGGCCGGCGTTCTTGGCCGCCTCGACCAGATCCTCGGTCCGCGCCAGCACGTCCTCGGCCCGGCGCACAGCCTCGACCCCCACCGCAGTCATGATGACGGCGCCGCGCGCGCGCTCGACCACAGGGGCGCCCAGGATCCGTTCCAGCTCCTGCACCCCGGCGCTGAGGGCAGGCTGGCTGACGTGGGCGGCCTCGGCGGCGCGGGAGAAGCTGCCGTGTTCGGCGAGAAGCTTCAGGTACTGGAGTTGACGCAGGGTGGGGAGCATTTCGGACGAATAGGGCGGGTCTATACAAAAATCAAAGATAATCGATTGGTCTTATGAAGCTGGGCCGTGTTCAATAGCCACGTCAGCCGAAGGGCTATCGCCAACACGCCCGCCGCATCGCGCCATCATAGGGAAGACCGCCATGACCACCGAAGCCAAATGCCCGTTCTCAGGCGCGACGACAGAGTCGGTCGCCGGGGGTGGGGTCCAGAACCGCGACTGGTGGCCGGGGCAGCTGCGCACCGACCTGCTGAACCAGCATTCGTCGCGGTCGAACCCGCTGGGCGAGGGGTTCAACTATCGCGAGGCCTTCTCCAAACTGGACTATGAGGCGCTGAAGAACGATCTGCGCCAGCTGATGACCGACTCGCAGGACTGGTGGCCGGCGGACTTCGGCCATTATGGGCCCCAGTTCATCCGCATGGCCTGGCACAGCGCGGGCACCTATCGCGTCGGCGACGGCCGGGGCGGCGGCGGGCGCGGCCAGCAGCGTTTTGCGCCGCTGAACTCCTGGCCGGACAACGTCAACATCGACAAGTCGCGCCGCCTGCTGTGGCCGATCAAGCAGAAATACGGCCAGGCCATCTCCTGGGCCGATCTGCTGATCCTGACCGGTAATGTGGCGCTGGAGACCATGGGGTTCCGCACCTTCGGTTTCGCCGGCGGTCGTGAAGACACCTGGGAGCCGGATCAGGACGTCTACTGGGGGCGCGAAACGACCTGGCTGGGCGGCGACGAGCGCTATGCGCGCGGCTCGCACGGCGTGGACAAGCCGGCTGATGAGGCCGTGCTGGTGACCGACGACAACGCGGACGGTCGTGAGCATACTCGCGATCTGGAGAACCCGCTGGCGGCGGTCCAGATGGGCCTGATCTACGTCAACCCGGAAGGCCCGGACGGCAATCCCGACCCGATCGCGGCGGCGCGCGACATCCGCGACACCTTCGCCCGGATGGCGATGAACGACGAGGAGACCGTGGCCCTGATCGCCGGCGGCCACACCTTCGGCAAGACCCACGGCGCCGGCCCGGCCGACCACGTCGGACCCGAGCCCGAGGCCGAGGGTCTGGAAGCCCAGGGCCTGGGCTGGGCCTCCAGCTTCGGCAGCGGAAAGGCGGGTGACGCCATCACCAGTGGTCTGGAAGTGACCTGGACCCAGACCCCGGCCCAGTGGAGCAACTTCTTCTTCGAGAACCTGTTCGCCTTCGAATGGGAGCTGGAGAAGTCGCCGGCCGGGGCGCACCAGTGGGTGGCCAAGGACGCGGGCTTGGTTATCCCCGACGCCCATGATCCGACCAAGATGCGTCGGCCGACCATGCTGACCACCGATCTGTCGCTGCGGTTCGACCCCGAATACGAGAAGATCTCGCGCCGCTTCCTGAACAACCCCCAGGCCTTCGCCGAGGCCTTCGCCCGGGCCTGGTTCAAGTTGACCCACCGCGACCTGGGTCCGCGCTCGCGCTATGTGGGCCCGGAGATCCCCAAGGAGGAACTGATCTGGCAGGACCCCGTGCCGGCCGTCGATCATCCGCTGATCGACGCGGCCGACGTGGTCGCGCTGAAGGCCCAGGTGCTGGCCACGGGGCTGAGCGTCTCGGAGCTGGTGGGCGTGGCCTGGGCCTCGGCCTCGACCTTCCGGGGCGGGGACAAGCGCGGCGGCGCCAACGGCGCGCGCATTCGCCTGGCGCCCCAGAAGGACTGGGCCGTCAATCAGCCCGAGCAGCTGGAGCGGGTGCTGAAGACCCTGGAAGGCGTGCAGTTCGCCTTCAACCAGGGCCAGGTCGGCGGCAAGAAGGTCTCGCTGGCCGACCTTATCGTGCTGGCCGGCGCCGCCGGCGTCGAACAGGCGGCGAAGGCGGCGGGACATGAGGTCGTCGTACCCTTCACGCCGGGACGGACGGACGCCAGCCAGGCCCAGACCGACGTCGAATCCTTCGGCTATCTGGAGCCGGTCGCTGACGGCTTCCGCAACTATCAGAAGGCCCGCTACGCCGTTCCCGCCGAATCCCTGCTGATCGACCAGGCTCAGCGTCTGACCCTGACCGCGCCCGAGATGACGGCGTTGATCGGGGGGCTGCGCGCCATCAACATCAACGTCGGTGGGGCGACCCACGGGGTGCTGACGGACCGGCCCGGCGCCCTGACCAACGACGTCTTCGTCAACCTGCTGGACATGGACGTGAAGTGGCAGGCGACCTCGGACGCCAAGGCGGTGTTCGAAGGCCGAGACCGCAAGACGGGCGAGGCGAAATGGACCGGCACGCGCGTCGATCTGGTGTTCGGCTCGAACGCCGTGCTGCGCGCCCTGGCCGAGGTCTACGCCGGGTCGGACGGCCAGAAGAAACTGGTCGAGGACTTCGTGGCGGCCTGGGCCCGGGTCATGGAGCTGGACCGGTTCGACCTGCACGGCTGATTTAAGCCGGAGTACAGGCGGCGAGGGGGCGGACGCATGCAGGCGTCCGCCCCCTCGCTGTTTCAAGGGATCAGCGCAGCCTGATCTCGAACAGTTGCGGCCACCGTTTGCCGGTGACGAACAGGCGTTTGCCGCCTGCGTCCCAGGCGATGCCGTTCAGGACGTCGTCGTTCGGGTCCAGGCCCGCATCCTGGGGGACCAGGGCCGTCAGGTCGATGAAGGCCTTCACGACGCCGGTCTCCGGGTCGATGCGGGCGATGCGGTTGTCCTGCCACAGGTTGGCGAAGACCTCGCCGTCGATCCATTCCAGCTCGTTGATCTGATCCAGCGGCTCGCCGTCGGCGGTGACGGAGATCCGGCCGGTCTCGGCCAGGGTGTCGGGATCGAGGAAGCGCAGCTGGTCCGTGCCGTCGCTCATGATCAGCCGCCGCCCGTCGGTGGTCAGGGCCCAGCCCTCGCCCGGATAGGAGAAGCCGCCCAGGGGCGAGAAGTCGTCCAGCTTCCAGATGAAGCCGATGTGGTTGCGCCAGGTCAGGCTGTAGAGCTTGCCGTTCAGCGTGGTCATGCCTTCGCCGAAATAGACGGTCGGCAGGTCGCGCTGGCGCAGGACTTCGCCCGTCTCCAGCCGGACCTGGCGGATGAAGGACGGGTAGAGGCCCGTGCTCTCGTACAGGGCGCCGTCATGGAAGAAGAGGCCCTCGGTGAAGGCCGTCTTGTCGTGCGGATAGGCGCGGACGACTTCATAGGCCTGGACCGGAACCTCGGCCCGGGTCGGAAGGCCGCCGCCTGTCGCCAGCAGCAGGCCGGAGACGAGGCCGGCGAGGCGTGACGACAGGCGGATCATCGGCTCAGGCCTTCTCGGCGGCGGCTTCCGCCTCGGCCTTCTTGGCGCGGGCCTCGGCCTGATCGGCCTGGGCGCGGGCGGCCGTGGCTTTTTCCTTCTTCGTGGCGGAGCGACGGCCCATCATGTTCAGGGCCTCGACCCCGGCCGAGAAGGCCATGGCGGCGTAGATATAGCCCTTGGGCACATGATAGCCGAAGCCGTCGGCGATCAGCACCATGCCGATCATCAGCAGGAAGCCGAGGGCCAGCATGACGACGCTGGGGTTCTCGTTGATGAAATTGGCCAGCGGATCGGCGGCCAGCAGCATGACGGTGACAGCGACCAGGACCGCGACCACCATGATCGGCAGGTGTTCGGTCATGCCGACGGCGGTCAGAATGGAGTCGATCGAGAAGACCAGGTCCAGCAGGATGATCTGGAAGATCGCCGCGCCGGCGTTGGTGATCATCACGTCCTTCTTGTCCATCACGTCGTGGGTGGGCGTGGGATCGACGGTGTGGTGGATCTCCTTGGTGGCCTTCCAGACCAGGAACAGGCCGCCCGCAATCAGGATCAGGTCCTTCCACGAGAATTCGTTGCCCATCAGGGTGAAGACCGGCTGAACCAGACCCACCAGCCAGGCGATGATCGACAACAGGGCCAGGCGCATGACCAGGGCCAGGCCGATGCCGATGCGCCGCACCTTCTGGCGCTGATGCTCGGGCAGTTTGTTCGACAGGATCGAGATGAAGATCAGGTTGTCGATGCCGAGCACGACCTCCATCACGATGAGCGTCACCAGCGCGGCCCAGGCGGCTGGGTCGGAGAGCAGGGGCGTAATGCTGTCGAGCATTTAGGTGTCCTAGGTGGAAAAGCGTCAGCGTTAAGCGCTAGGGCCGCCGCAGGTTCCGATCAAGCGGTCGGGGGCGGCGCAATGGTCGCACCCCGGCCCTCAGTTGTGCGATCATTTTTCGTCCGGCGCGACATCGACGACCACGGGGAAATGGTCCGAGATCACCTGGCCGCTGAAGGAATCGGTGGGCACGCCGTAGCGTTCGACCGAGAGGCCGGGAGCGACGAAGACATGGTCGATGGCGACGCCGTCATTGTCCCTGGCGATGTCGAAGTCGTTGTAGGTGCCGGCGGGACCGAACACGACGGGGCTGACGGCGCGGGCGTCGCGCAGCCCGGCGGCGAGGACGCGGCGATAGGGGGCCGTGTCCGGCCCGGCGTTGAAATCCCCCATCAGCACCACCGTCGCCGTCGCCCCCTCAACCGTCGCCGGGGCCAGATCGGCGGCCAGGGCGGCGCACTGTTCACGGGCGACCGCGCCGACATGGTCCATGTGGGCGTTGCGCACGTCCAGAAGCCGGCCGCTGACCCGGTCGCGCAGCACGACGCGGGTCACGGTGCGCGGCAGGGCGGCGTCCCACCCCTTGGACGGACGGTCCGGCGTGGGCGAGCACCACAGGGTCTGGGTGCTGACCGCTTCGAATCGGGCGCGGCGCCAGAACAGGGTCGTCGTCTCGCCCGCCTGGGCGCCGTCGTCGCGGCCGACGCCGTAATGGTCATAGGCCGGCGCCTGATCGGCCAGATAGGCGACCATCGGAATCAGCGCCTCCTGAACCCCCAGGACGTCGGGATCGAAGAAGGCGATCTGGCGCGCCATGTGCGGCCGGCGCTGCAGCCAGTTCGGCGTGTCGTCGGGCGCGTCATAGCGGATGTTGTAGCTCATCAGCCGCACGGAGCGGGGAGCGTCCGCAGGGGCGGTCAGGGCCCCGGTCAGGCCGCCGGCTCGGGCGTGCGACGGGGCGGCGACGCAGGGCGCCAGGAGGGCGCAGGCGGCGGTGATCAGCAGCGGGTGCGGTTTCATCTCGGCTCTCGTCGGCAGGTCGGCCCGTGATTTCACATGGAGGGATGACCGGGGTGCGACACCCGATGCGACAGGGTGCGGCTTCATCACCCCTTCACACAATGTTGCGAGCAGCAAAACCCCGTGCTATCAGGCGCCCGGCTTGAAGGGGGCGTATTCACGAATACGGCCTCTGTCGTGCTTTCCGCAAGCATTTCAAGCTTTTGACCGTTGCGAGCCTCGCATTCGGTCGCGACCCTGACACAACGACCTCGGACCCTAATCAGTGGCTGATGATTTCAGAACGACGGAAGTCGGCGATCGCTACGCACAGGCGCTGTTTGATCTGGCGCTGGAAACCGGCCGCCTGGACGCCGTCCGTGCCGACCTGACGTCGTTGAAGGCCGCCTGGATCGAGAGCGCCGACCTGCGCCGCCTGGCGACCTCGCCGGTCATTTCGGCCGAGGATCAGGGCAAGGGCCTCGTCGCCATCGCCGCCAAGGCCAGGTTCGAACAGACCACCGCCAACTTCCTGGGCCTGCTGGCCCAGAACCACCGCGCGCGGGACCTGCCCCATGTGATCGCCGGGTTCGAAGCCCGCTACGCCAAGCACGCCGGCATCGCCGCCGCCGAGGTCGTTTCGGCCCAGGCGCTGGACGCCAAGCAGCTGACCGCGATCAAGACCGCGCTGAACGCCAGCCTGGGCAAGGCGCCGGAACTGACCACGCGGGTCGATCCGGCCATCCTGGGCGGCCTGAAGATCAAGGTCGGCTCGAAACTGTTCGACGCCTCGCTGAAGACCAAGCTCGACCAGATGAAGTTCGCCCTCAAGCGAGCGTAAGCCCGCTCCCCGCCCCAAGAATGAAGCGCGCCTGATCGGCGCACCCGCAGAAGACTGAAGAACAGAGAGCCCGTCATGGACATCCGCGCCGCTGAAATCTCGGCCATCCTCAAGTCGCAGATCGCCAACTTCGGCGTCGAAGCCGATGTCTCCGACGTGGGCAGCGTGCTGTCGGTCGGCGACGGCATCGCCCGCATCCACGGTCTGGACAATGTCCAGGCCGGCGAAATGGTCGAGTTCACCAAGGCCGGCGTCAAGGGCATGGCCCTGAACCTGGAACGCGACAATGTGGGCGCCGTGATCTTCGGCGCCGACGCCGCCATCGCCGAGGGCGACGACGTGCGCCGCCTGGGCGAGATCGTGGACGTGCCGGTCGGCAAGGGCCTGCTGGGCCGCGTCGTCAACCCGCTGGGCGAGCCGATCGACGGCAAGGGCCCGATCCAGTTCACCGAGCGCCGCCGCGTCGACGTCAAGGCGCCGGGCATCATCCCGCGCAAGTCGGTCCACGAGCCGATGCAGACCGGCCTGAAGGCCATCGACACCCTGATCCCCGTCGGCCGCGGCCAACGCGAGCTGATCATCGGCGACCGTCAGGTGGGCAAGACCGCCGTCGCCATCGACACCATCCTGAACCAGAAGAACGTCAACAAGACCGACGACGAGAGCGCCAAGCTCTACTGCATCTACGTCGCCATCGGCCAGAAGCGTTCGACCGTCGCCCAGATCGTCAAGACCCTGGAAGAGGCCGGGGCGATGGAATACACCATCGTCGTCGCCGCCACGGCGTCGGAGCCGGCCCCGCTGCAGTTCCTGGCGCCCTTCTCGGGTACGGCCATGGGCGAATATTTCCGCGACAACGGCATGCACGGCCTGATCGTCTATGACGACCTGTCCAAGCAGGCTGTGGCCTATCGCCAGATGTCCCTGCTGCTGCGCCGCCCGCCGGGTCGCGAAGCCTATCCGGGCGACGTCTTCTACCTGCACAGCCGCCTGCTGGAACGTTCGGCCAAGCTGAACGAGGACTACGGTTCGGGCTCGTTGACCGCCCTGCCGCTGATCGAGACCCAGGCCAACGACGTCTCGGCCTATATCCCGACCAACGTCATCTCCATCACCGACGGCCAGATATTCCTGGAATCCGACCTGTTCTACCAAGGCATCCGCCCGGCCGTGAACGTCGGCATCTCGGTGTCGCGCGTCGGGTCCTCGGCCCAGACCAAGGCGATGAAGAAGGTCGCCGGCACCATCAAGGGCGAGCTGGCCCAGTACCGGGAAATGGCCGCCTTCGCCAAGTTCGGCTCGGACCTGGACGCCTCGACCCAGAAGCTGTTGGCCCGCGGCGCCCGCCTGACCGAGCTGCTGAAGCAGCCGCAATACTCGCCGCTGGCGATGGAAGAACAGGTCGTCTCGGTCTACGCCGGCACGCGCGGCTATATCGACGGCATCGCCGTGAGCGACGTCGGCCGGTTCGAGAAGGAACTGCTGGCCCGCATCCATGCGAACCACCCCAGCCTGCTGGAAGGCATCCGCACCAAGAAGGACCTGACCTCGGACATCGAAGCCGAGCTCAAGGACATCCTGGCCGCCTTCGTCAAGACCTTCGCCTGAACCCCGCCGGTAGTTAGAGGAAGAGCAACGCCGGATGGCCAGCCTCAAGGAAATGCGCAATCGGATCGGAAGCGTGAAAGCCACGCAGAAGATCACGAAGGCCATGCAGATGGTCGCCGCGGCCAAGCTGAAACGCGCCCAGGACCAGGCCGAGAGCGCCCGGCCCTATGCGCGCAAGATGGCCTCGGTCATCGCCAACCTGGCCGCCGGCGTCTCGGGCGCCGACGCGCCCAAGCTGCTGGCCGGCACGGGTCAGGACCAGCGTCACCTGATCGTGGTGGCGACGGCGGACAAGGGTCTGGCGGGCGGGTTCTCGACCAACGTCATCCGCGCCGCACGCGAGCGGATCGGCAGCCTGATCGCCAACGGCAAGGACGTGAAGATCATCGCCGTCGGCCGCAAGTCGCGCGATCAGCTGACCCGTCTGTACGGCGACAAGGTGGTCCACACCTTCGAGCTGAGCGCCCAGAAGACCATCGGCCTGCCCCTGGCCCAGCCAGTCGCCGAAATGATCGCCACGGCGTTCGAGGACGGTCAGGCCGATGTGGTCACCCTGTTCTACAGCCAGTTCAAATCGGTCATCCAGCAGGTGCCGACCGGCAAGCAGTTGATCCCCGCCGTGGTCGAGGGCGACGCCGCCCCGATCGACCTGAACGGCGCGGTCTATGACTACGAGCCGTCGGAAGAGGAAATCCTCGAGACCCTGCTGCCGCGCAACCTGACGACCCAGATCCTGGCCGCTCTGTACGAGAACCAGGCGGGCTTCTTCGGGTCGCAGATGGCGGCGATGGACAACGCCACGCGCAACGCCGGCGACCTCATCAACGCCCTGACGCTGCAGTACAACCGCAAGCGCCAAGCCCAGATCACCACCGAGCTGATCGAGATCATCGCCGGCGCCGAAGCCCTCTGATCCCGACCGAACAGACATTCCGATACGGACCCCAGCCATGACCGACACCGTCGCCCCCAAGAAGCCCGCCGCCCGCAAGCCGGCCGCCAAGAAGGCCGCTCCCGCAGCGGCTCCCGTCTCCGCCGTCGCCACGGGCAAGATCGCCCAGGTCATCGGCGCCGTCGTGGACGTCGAGTTCACCGGCCACCTGCCGGCGATCCTGAACGCCCTGCACACACAGAACATCGACCAGAAGACGGGCGAGCCCTTCACCCTGGTCCTGGAAGTCGCCCAGCACCTGGGTGAGAACATGGTCCGCACCATCGCCATGGACACGACGGAGGGCCTGACGCGCGGCCAGGCCGTGTCGGACACCGGAACCTCGATCCAGACCCCGGTCGGGCCGGGCGTGCTGGGCCGGATCATGAACGTCGTCGGCCAGCCGATCGATGAAGCCGGCCCGATCCAGACCACCCAGTACCGCCCGATCCACCGCGAGGCCCCGACCTTCGAGGAGCAGACCAACTCGTCGGAAATCCTGGTCACGGGCATCAAGGTCATCGACCTGATCTGCCCCTACACCAAGGGCGGCAAGACCGGCCTGTTCGGCGGCGCCGGCGTGGGCAAGACCGTGACCATGCAGGAACTGATCAACAACATCGCCAAGGCCTACGGCGGTTATTCGGTCCTGGCCGGCGTGGGTGAGCGCACCCGCGAAGGCAACGACCTGTATCACGAGATGATCGAGTCGAACGTGAACGTCGACCCGGCCAAGAACGGCGGCTCGACCGAGGGTTCCAAATGCGCCCTGGTCTACGGCCAGATGAACGAGCCTCCCGGCGCCCGCGCCCGCGTCGCCCTGACCGGCCTGGCCCAGGCCGAGTATTTCCGCGACGAAGAAGGCAAGGACGTGCTGCTGTTCGTCGACAACATCTTCCGCTTCACCCAGGCCGGTTCGGAAGTGTCGGCTCTGCTGGGCCGTATCCCGTCGGCCGTGGGCTATCAGCCGACCCTGGCCACCGAGATGGGCAATCTGCAAGAGCGGATCACCTCGACCAAGAAAGGCTCGATCACCTCGGTCCAGGCCATCTACGTCCCGGCCGATGACCCCACCGACCCGGCGCCCGCCGCCTCGTTCGCCCACTTGGACGCGACGACCATGCTGTCGCGCGACATCGCCGCCCAGGCCATCTTCCCCGCCGTCGATCCGCTGGACTCGACCTCGCGGATCATGGACCCGCTGGTCATCGGCGAAGAACACTACAACGTCGCCCGTTCGGTCCAGGAAGTCCTGCAGCAGTACAAGGGCCTGAAGGACATCATCGCCATCCTGGGCATGGACGAGCTGTCGGAAGAGGACAAGCTGGTCGTCTCGCGCGCCCGCAAGATCCAGCGCTTCCTGTCGCAGCCCTTCTTCGTGGCCGAGCAGTTCACCAACGCCCCCGGCAAGTTCGTCGAACTGGCCGACACCATCCGCTCGTTCAAGGGCATCGTCGCCGGCGAATACGACCACCTGCCGGAATCGGCCTTCTACATGGTCGGCGCGATCGAAGAGGCCGTCGCCAAGGCCGAGAAGATGGCGGCGGAAGCCTGATCATGGCCGGCAAGCTGAACTTCTCCCTCGTCTCGCCGGAACGCGAGGTCTTCTCGGGCCTGGTGGACCAGGTGGATGCGCCGGGCGTCGAGGGCGACTTCGGCGTCCTGCCGGACCACGCCCCCTTCATGACCGCCCTGCGCGAGGGTCTGGTGACCGTCTATGTCGGCGGGGCCCGGACCCAGTATGACGTCAAGGGCGGCTTCGCCGACGTCAACGGCGAAGGCCTGACCATCCTGGCCGAACAGGCGACCGAGGTCGTCGCGGCCTGATCCACACGCCGGATCGAACGATTTGAGGCCTCTCGTTTCGGCGGGGGGCCTTTTCGTTGGCGAACGCCTTGACCGTTAGGTGTGGACCACGCACTCTCGGCTTGTTTGGCGGGGCTGAGCATGAACACTCTCTCGATCCGGCTGGCGGGCGTCGCCGCCATGGTCTTCGCCCTGGCCGGGTGCGCGACCAATCCGACCGTCCGACCAACCCAGCCCGCGCCCTGGGCCGCCCTGACCTCGCCCATGGCGGCGATGGAGATCGTCGTCTCCGACATCTGCCTGACCGCCGTTCGAGAGAATCGTCCGGTCGAGGCTTTGGCGCTGGATCACTGGCTGCGTCCCGTGCCGCCCCGCACGACCGGTTCGCCCCTTGCCGTCGCCGCCTGGCGGCTGGCCTCCTATTCCGACGTCTATGTCATGGCCCTGCCGGACGGGGGCTGTTCGGCCTCGGTCGAGGCGGGCGACCCCAAGGCCCTCAATGACGCCGCCGTGGACCTGTTGGCGAAGCACGGCGATTTCCGCCGGGGCGATACCCTGGTCGCCGAGGACCATAGCCGCGCCGCCTGGTGCACCGGGGAGGCGGACCGACCGCTAGTCGTCGCGCTGGCTCAGGCGAACAAGGCCCGTATGGCGGGCGGGCGGCGTCCGGCGCTGATCACGAACGTCTTTCGCGCCGCCGGCGCCAGACCCGGCTTCTGCCCGCCGACGGCGTGACGGCCCGGCCGGCGCCGGACGGGTTCCGGGAAAGGGGCCGCACTGAGACTTTCCCCGCCGGCGGGGGACGGTCTAAGAACGGAGTCATGACTGACATCGATATTCAAGGCCATTGCGACCCGCGCTTCGACGCCGTGCGCGAGGCGTTCGCCGCCAATTTCACCGATGCGCCCGAGGGGCTGAACGAGCAGGCGGCGCGGTTCAGCGTGCTGATCGATGGGGAGGCGGTCGTCGATCTGTGGGCGGGCCATGCCGACACGGCGCGGACCACGGCCTTCACCGAGACGACCCTGACGCCGGTGTTCTCGACCGGCAAGGCGGTGATGGCCCTGCTGATCGCCACGGCGGTCGAGGCGGGCCGGCTGGATTACGAGCAGACGGTCGCCAGCCTGTGGCCCGCGTTCGGGGCGGCGGGCAAGGCCGGGATCACCGTGGGCCAGTTGATGAGCCACCAGGCGGGCCTGCCGGGCTTTTCCGAGGCGGTCGATCCGTCGGTCTGGTTCGAGGCGGCGTCCGTGCTGGCGCGGCTGGCGGCCCAGGCGCCGATGTGGGAGCCCGGCACGGCGTCCGGTTATCATCCCGTCACGGTCGGCTACATGGCCAACGAGGTCTTCCGCCTGGCGACGGGGCGGACCATGGGCCAGGCCTTGCGGGCGGACTTCCCCGACCTGGATCTGTGGATCGGCCTGCCCGAGAGCGAGCATGGCCGGGTGGCCCAGATGCGCAAGCCCACGGCGGCGCCCAGCCTAGGGACCGTCGATCCGATCAAACAGGCGGCCTTCCTGGACCGGGGCTCGGCCCCCGGCGGGCGGGGATCGGCCGAATGGCGCAAGATGGAGATTCCTTCGGCCAATCTGCACGGCACGGCCCTGGGCCTGGCGCGGATGATGGGGGTGGTCGCCAATGCGGGGGTTCTGGAGGGCCGGTCGGTGCTGTCGGCGGAGACGCTGGACCAATTGACGCGCGAACGGATCCACGGCCCGGACAAGGTGCTCCCCTATGTGATCAGCTGGGCGGCGGGCCTGATGCGCAATGACGGGCTGAACGTCTTCGGGCCGGGCGGGTCCTTCGGCCACTACGGCTGGGGCGGGTCGATGGCCATGGCCGACCCGTCGCGCCGGCTGTCGGCCGCCTATGTGATGACGCGTCAGTCGCCGCACCTGATCGGCGACCCTCGCCCCCGGCGGCTGCTGGCGGCCCTATACGGCGCGCTCTAGACCGTTTCGGACAGGACGACGGCGCGCCTTGCGGCGCGCGACCGCCGCGCCGCGCCGATCGCGAACACCCCCGCTCCGGCCCAGATGAAGCCGAAGGAAACGATGCGCAGCGGCGTCAGGGCCTCGCCCGCCCAGACGCCGCAGGCGAACTGGAGCGTCGGCGCCAGGAACTGGATGAAGCCGAGGGTGGACAGGGGCAGACGTCGCGCCGACCAGGCGAACATCACCAGCGGAATGACCGTCGCCGGGCCGTTGACCAGGGCCCAGGCCAGACCGGCGGGGGAGGCGAAACCCGTCGCCTGGCCGTGCGTGGCCAGCCAGGCCAGGAACAGGGCGCCGATGGGCAGCAGCACCAGACACTCGACGAACAACCCGGTCTGGGCCGAGGCCGGCACGCGTTTTCGGATCACCGCATAGGCGCAGAAGGTGACGGCGAGGGTCAGGCCGATGATCGGCACATGGCCCAGGGCGATGGTCTGGATCACCACCCCGACGGCGGCCAGGCCGATGGCGAGGCCGCTCCAGCGGTCGATCCGTTCACGGAACAACACCGCTCCCGCCGCCATGTTGAGCAGCGGGTTGATGTAATAGCCGAGGCTGGCTTCAAGCGTCGCGTGATGGGTGGTGGCGAAGACGTACAGGCTCCAGTTCGTCGCGATCATCGCCGCCGACAGGGCCAGCCAGGCCAGGGTGCGCGGCGTCGCCAGCACCTGTTTCGCCTCGCCCCATTGGCCTGCGAGCAGCAGGAACAGACCCGCCACGAAGACCGACCACACCGCCCGGTGGGCCAGGATCTCGGGCGCGCCGAAGCCATGGGCGGCCATGGCCATGAACAGCAGGGGCAAGAGGCCCCATAGGCTGTAGCAGGCGACGGCGGTGGCGACCGCGCGGGGATCATTGGGGGTGGCGGCGGTCATGGGCGACTCAACTTCACTTTCGTCATTCTCCGGCAAGCCGCGCCTTCGCGGCGCAGACCGGGGAACCCAGCGGCGCCGAAGGCGAAATCTCCCAGCAGCATGACGGCCGAAATCGTGTCCGCGACAGGTTCGCGCTCACGCGCGCCGCTGGGTCCCCCGGTCGCGCTAAGCGCGCCGGAGGATGACGAAAGAAGGTTACACCGTGATCGAACGATACCCCGACGACGAGGTGATCACGCCCGTCTCGTCCAGCAACTGGGCGATCTGGACGGCGTTCAGGGCGGCGCCCTTGCGCAGGTTGTCGGACACGACCCACAGGTTCAGGCCGTTCTCGACGGTCGGATCCTTGCGGATGCGGCTGACATAGACGGCGTGTTCGCCGGCGGCGTCGACGGGGGTGATATAGCCGTCGTGCTCCTGCTTATCGATCACCAGCACGCCCGGCGCCTCGCGCAGGATGGCGCGGGCCTCGTCCGGGGCGAGGGGGCGGTCGAACTCGATGTTCACGGCCTCGGAGTGGCCGACAAAGACCGGCACCCGCACGCAGGTGACGGTGACCTTGATGTCGGGGTCCAGCATCTTGTGCGTCTCGTCCGACATCTTCTGCTCCTCGTCGGTCGAGCCGTCCTCGAGGAAGGAGCCGATATAGGGGATGACGTTGAAGGCGATCTGTTTGGGGAACTTCTTGGGGCGCGCATCGCCCAGGCCGTAGATGGCCTTGGTCTGGTTCCACAGCTCGTCCATGCCTTCCTTGCCGGCGCCGGACACCGACTGATAGGTCGAGACCACCACCCGCTTGATCTTGGCCGTATCGTGCAGGGGCTTCAGCGCCGTGACCAACTGGATGGTCGAGCAGTTGGGGTTGGCGATGATGTTCTTCTTCTTGGCGTCCTTGACCGCGTCCGGGTTCACCTCGGGCACGATCAGGGGCACGTCGGCGTCCTTGCGGAAGGCCGAGGAGTTGTCGATCACGATGGGGCCGGCCTTGCCGATCTTCTCGGACCAGGCGCGCGAGACCTCGCCGCCGGCCGACATCAGGACCAGATCGACCTTGGAGAAGTCGAACTGTTCGATGTCCTGGCATTTGATGGTCTTGTCGCCGAACGAGACCTCGACCCCCTTGGACTTGCGCGAGGCGATGGCGTGGATTTCATCGACGGGGAATTCCAGCTCCTCGAGGATGTTCAGCATTTCGCGGCCCACATTGCCCGTGGCCCCGACGATCGCGACGCGATAACCCATGATGATTGGTCCTTCGGACGCGCTATCGCTCGGCCCACGGGGCCTCGCTGCTTGAGCGCGATGTGTTGTGTGGTGTGCATTTAGGCGTTCGCAGCCGCGAAGCAATCGCTTTTCGGCGACGGGGACTTTAAGCAGGGGCTCATGACCTCCCGCATCCGAAACGCCTACGACATCCGCGTGGAAGAGGGCGTACTGACGCCCGATCCGGCCCAGGCCGAAGTGCTCGTCGCCCTGGAGCGGCTGGAGACCGATCTGGCCCGGCGCGGTCTGTTCGGACGCCCGCCCGAGGTGAAGGGGATATACCTGTGGGGGCCGCCGGGACGGGGCAAGTCCATGCTGATGGATCTGTTCTATTCCGCCACGCCCGAGCCGCGAAAGACCCGCGCCCATTTCCACGCCTTCATGGCCCGGATCCACGACCTGGTGCGCCAGTGGCGCGAGGGGGATGCGAAGACCCGCAAGGCCGTGTTCGGGACGCATAAGGGCGACGATCCCATTCCGCCGATCGCCAAGCTGATCGCCTCCGAAGCCCGGCTGCTGTGTTTCGACGAGTTGCAGGTGACGGACATCGCCGACGCCATGATCCTGGGCCGGCTGTTCGAGGCCCTGTTCGAGGACAAGGTGGTGCTGGCCATCACCTCGAACCGGGCGCCGGAGGACCTGTACAAGAACGGCATCAACCGCCAGCTGTTCACCCCCTTCATCGACATCATCCGGGACCGCTGCGCCGTGGTGCAGACGGCGGGCGCGCGCGACTGGCGGCTGGACCGGCTGAGTTCGGCCGAGATCTGGCACACGCCGGACGACCGGGCCGGGTTTGAGGAACTTTGGCGCGAGCTGAAGGGGGGCGAGCCGGAGGAACCGGCGCATCTGGCCGTGCTGGGCCGCGACGTGGTGATCGAACGCACCGTCGGCTCGATGGCGCGGGCCAGCTTTGCGGACCTGTGCGGCCGGCCGCTGGGGCCGCAGGATTATCTGGCCGTCGCCGAACGGTTCCACACCCTGTTCCTGGAGGACGTGCCGATCCTGAGTTCGGCCAACCACCATGAGGCGCGGCGTCTGGTGACCCTGGTGGACGCCCTGTACGAAGCCAAGACCAAGCTGATCGTCCTGGCCGCCGCCCGGCCTGAGGCCCTCTATACCGAGGGTGTGGGGGCGTTCGAGTTCGAACGCACCGTGTCGCGCTTCAACGAGATGCAGAGCAAGGACTGGCTGGCCCACGTGCGGGAGTGACACGAAAGACCCTCTCCCGCTTGCGGGGGAGGTGGCCCGGCGTTCGCGAAGCGAACCAGGGTCGGAGGGGGGAGTCTTGTTTGGCTGGACGAGAACTTCCCCCATCGTCAGCCGTCTCGCTGCGCTCGACGAGCTGACACTTCCCCCGCAAGCGGGGGAAGATCTGGAAAGCAAAGAAAAAGGGCCTGCGGATTGCTCCGCAGGCCCTTCGTCATTCGATCTGGATGATCGCTTAAACCAGCGAGGCGTCGATATCCTTGCAGGCCTGCAGCAGGCCCTGGACCGAGGCGACGGACTTTTCGAACATCGCCTTTTCGTCGTCGTTGGTGGTGAACTCGATCACCTTTTCGACGCCGGCGGCGCCGATCAGGGCCGGGACGCCGACATAGAGGTCGGACAGGCCGTATTCGCCCGACAGCCAGACGGCGCAGGGCAGGACGCGCTTCTGGTCCAGCAGATAGGACTTGGCCATCGCAATCGCGCTTTCGGCCGGGGCGTAGAAGGCCGAGCCGGTCTTCAGCAGGGCCACGATCTCGCCGCCGCCCTTGCGGGTGCGGTCGACGATGGCGTCCAGCTCGTCCTGCGACAGGAAGCCGGCCTTGACCGCGTCCGGCAGGGGCAGGCCGCCGACGGTCGAGTGGCGCACCATCGGCACCATGTCGTCGCCGTGACCGCCCAGGGTCCAGGCGTGGATGTCCTGAACCGAGACGCCGGTCTTTTCAGCCAGGAAGTAGGCGAAGCGCGCGGAGTCGAGCACGCCGGCCATGCCGACGACCTTCTCCTTGGGCAGGCCCGAGAATTTCTGCAGCGCCCAGACCATGGCGTCGAGCGGGTTGGTGATGCAGATGACGAAGGCGTTGGGGGCGTGGGCCTTGATGCCCTCGCCGACGGCCTTCATGACCTTCAGGTTGATGCCGATCAGGTCGTCGCGGCTCATGCCCGGCTTGCGCGGCACGCCGGCGGTGACGATGCAGACGTCGGCGCCCGCGATGTCGGCATAGTCGTTGGCGCCCTTCAGGGCCACGTCCGAGCCGAAGACGGCGGTGGCCTCGGCGATGTCCAGCGCCTTGCCCTGGGGGGTGCCTTCAGCGATGTCGAACAGGATCACGTCGCCCAGCGCTTCGCGCGCGGCCACATGGGCCAGGGTGCCGCCGATCATGCCGGCGCCGATGAGGGCGATCTTCGCGCGAGCCATGGATGTCTCCGTTTATTGCGTGTGCGAAAGGGGATTAATCGTGCGGGCGGTCTAGACCCGCATCGGCCGCGCTGCAAGGCTGGGAAAACCCTGTTGCGGAGACGCCATGACCGACTTTCGTCCAGACCCCGCCTTCGAGGCGGGCTCCATCGCCGCCGCCGAATGGCCGCTGTGCCATGTGCGGCTGCAGGACGACACGCGGTTTCCCTGGCTGATCCTGATCCCGCGTGTCGAGCGGGCGGTGGAGCTGGAAGACCTGAGCGTCGAACAGCGGGCAGCGCTGATGGAGGAGACGGTGCGGGCCGGGGCCTTGGTGCGGCGGTTGGGAACGGTCGAGAAGCTGAACGTGGGGGCCATCGGCAATGTGACGGCCCAGTTGCACCTCCATGTCGTCGGCCGCCGTCGCGACGACGGCCTGTGGCCCGATCCGGTCTGGGGGCGAGGCCCGGCGGCGCCCTATGCCGGGGTGGCGCGGGCGCGGCTGTTGGAGTTGATCGGGAGCGGGTAGTCGATCCGACGATCGATGTGTCGTCGCGCCCCATTTGCGTCAGCCGCTCTCGCACCGCATATGAGCCCTATGGAAGACGCGCTGCGCATCCGGCTGGACGAACGCCAGGTGAACCTGATCGCCAAGGCCCTGGCGGAGCCGCGTCGCCGTCAGATCCTCAAGGAGATCGGCGCGGCCAGCGAACCCACCCCTTGCGGCGCGGTCGCCCAGCTTGTCTCGGTCAGCGCCCCCACCTTCTCGCACCATATGAAGGAACTGGAGACCGCCGGCCTGATCCAGATCTGCCGGCAGGGCAAGTTCGCCTTCCTGGTGCTGCAGCGCGACGTCCTGAACGCCTATTTGGCCCAGCTCGCGGAAATCTGAGGCCGGTTTCAGAAAATCAACAGCCCCGCTTATTGAATCAGTTCGATGGTTATCTAAATATCAAACCGTTCGCCGCTGAAGGCGACCGGAGAGAGATCATGAGCAAGCTTTCAGGCAAGACCGCCGTCGTCACCGGCGCATCGAAAGGCATCGGGGCGGCCATCGCCAAGGCCCTGGCCGCCGAGGGCGCCGCAGTGGCGGTCAACTACGCCTCCAGCCGCGAAGGGGCGGACAAGGTCGTGGCCGAGATCACCGCCGCCGGCGGCAAGGCCATCGCCGTCCAGGCGTCCGTGGCCAGCAGCGACGATGTCACGCGGCTGTTCGACGAGACCCAGAAGGCGTTCGGCGGCGTGGACATCCTCGTCAACAACGCTGGCGTCTATGCCTTCGCGCCGATCGAGGACTTTACCGAGGCCGAATACCGACGCCAGTTCGACATCAATGTTCTGGGCCTGCTGCTGGCCACCAGCGAGGCGGCCAAGCGCTTCGGTCCCGACGGCGGCAGCGTGATCAACATCAGCTCGGGCGCCACCACCGTCGATATCCCGACCGCCTCGGTCTACACGGCCACCAAGGCCGCCGTGGACTCGATCACCCGCGTGCTCGCCAAGGAACTCGGCCCGCGCCAGATCCGGGTCAACGCCATTGCGCCCGGCGCCGTCGAGACCGAGGGCACCCACGCCACGGGCATCATCGGCTCGGATCTGGAGGTCCAGATGGTCGCCCAGACGCCGCTCGGCCGCATGGGTCAGCCGTCCGACATCGCACCTGTGGCCGTCTTCCTGGCCTCGCCCGACAGCGCCTGGATCACCGGTGAAATCATCGCTGTGGCCGGCGGCAACCGTTAAATCACGCCGTGGCAAGGGACGCGGCCGGGGTTCGGCCGTGTCCCTTGCCTCAGATGATATCCAGCGGCGTCTCGCGCGTGGGCGGGGGGAAGGCGGCGTCGAGGCGTTCGATATCCTCGAGGTCGAACTGGATCTCCAGGGCGTCGGCGTTGGCCTCGACGTGTTCGACCGAGCTGGCCTTGGGAATGGCGATGACGCCGTCGTGGCGCAGGATGGCGGCGAGCGCTACCTGAGCCGGGTCGGCGCTGTGGCGGTTGGCGATGTCGCGGATCAGGGGCTGTTCCAGCAACTCGCCCCGTCCCAGGGGCGAATAGGCCATCATGGGCATGTCGCGGGCCTGCATCCAGGGCAACAGGTCGAACTCCACCCCGCGCGAGCCGAGATTATAGAGCAGCTGGTTGACGGCGCAGTCCTCGGCCCCCTCGATCTCCATCAGCCGCTCCATGGCGCGCAGATCCAGATTGGACACGCCCCAGCGGGCGATCATCCCCTCGTCGACCAATTCCTGGAAGGCGGCGACGGTCTCTTCCAGCGGGACATTGCCTTCCCAGTGCAGCAGATACAGGTCCAGCCGGTCGGTCCCCAGCCGTTCCAGCGACTTCTCGCAGGCCAGCATCATCTTCATTTCCGACGCGTTGTCGGGCCGGACCTTGGAGACCAGGAAGACCTCGTCGCGACGTCCGGCGATGACCTCGCCCACCAACCGTTCGGAACGGCCGTCGCCGTAGAGCTCGGCCGTGTCGATCAGGGTCAGGCCCAGGTCGATGCCGCGCGCCAGGGCCTGCTGCTCCTCGTCGCGCCAGGCGGGATCGTCGCCCATCTCCCACGTGCCTTGGCCCAGGGCGGGAACGGTCGTACCGTCTGCAAAGGTGACGAGGCGGGTCATGTCCGTCCTATTCCATTCGCGGCGGAAGAGCCGCCTGCGAGGTTGAGATGCGCACCCGGCTTATCAAGACCGACGGCCTTGTCCAACAGGTGCTGGAGGCGGGGTTCGAAGACCCCAACGCGCCATTGGTCCTGCTGATCCATGGCTTCCCCGAACTGGGAATCAGCTGGCGGGCCCAGGTCGAGGCCCTGTCGGCGGCGGGATATCACGTCGTGGCCCCGGACATGCGCGGATACGGCGGCACGGACAAGCCCGAGGGCGTCGACGCCTGTTCGATCCTGCATCTGGTCGGGGACATGGTCGATCTGGTCCGGGCGTTGGGCAAGTCGAGCGCCGTCGTCGTGGGCCACGACTGGGGCGCGCCGGTCGCCTGGCATTGCGCCCTGCTGCGGCCGGATCTGTTCACGGCGGTGGCCGGCCTGTCCGTGCCCTTCCAGCCGCGTCGCCCCCAGGGACCGCCGACGACCGTCATGGCCATCCTGTCCGAACGGGCCGGGCTGGGCGATCTCTATATCAGCCGGTTCCAGGCGGCGGACGCCCATCTGACGCTGGAGGCCGATCCGGCGACGACGCTGAGGAAACTGTTCTGGTCCTATGACGGCGCCACCCCGGCGTCGAAACGGGCGACCGGCTTCATGGCGCGCGGCGTCGGCCTGCTGGACAGCATCGACGACGGCGCCGACCTGCCGCCGTGGATGACCCCCGCCCATTTCGCCGAATATGTCGAGGCCTTCACGGCCGGCGGCTTCGACGGGCCGCTGAACTGGTATCGGGCGATCGATCTGAACTGGTCGCTGACCGCCTTCGCGCAGGAGCAGCGGATTCTCCAGCCGGCCCTGTTCATCGTCGGCGAGGACGACCCGGTGCGGCATTACGCCGGCTCGGCCGAGGCGGGGCTGAAGGACTGGGTTCCGAACCTGACCCGTTCGGTGGTCCTGCCCAGCGCCGGCCACTGGATCCAGCAGGAGCGTCCGGACGAGGTCAATGGGCTGTTGCTGGCGTTTCTGGCGGGGCTGAGGGTTTAGGTCGCCTGGGCCGTCTCCATCCGCCCGCGAACTTCCGCCACGATCTCGAGGCTGCGGATACGGGCGGCGTTGTCGAAGGCCATGCCGGTGACCATCAATTCATCGACGCCGGTCAGGGCGATAAAGTCGGTCAGCTGTTTCCGCACCGTGTCCGGCCCGCCGACGGCGGAATAGAGCAGGCGGCTGCGCGCCCCCTCGATCTGTTGCGGGGTCAGGACGGCGGTGATGTCGTCGACGGGCGGGGGGAGCTTGCCCGGCTTGCCGGTCGAGAGACGGGCGAAGCTCTGTTGCATCGAGGTGGACAGGCGCACCCCGTCCTCATCCGTATCGGCGGCGAAGACATTGATCGCGGCCATGGCGTAGGGCTGGGCCAGGCGGTCAGATGGGGAAAAGCTGCGGCGATAAAGCGCCAGGGCCTCCAGCAGCAGTTCGGGCGCGAAATGGCTGGCGAAGGCGTAGGGCAGGCCCAGCTGGCCGGCCAGCTGGGCGCTGAACAGGCTGGACCCCAGAAGCCAGATCGGCACGCGCAGACCCGCGCCGGGAACGGCGCGCACCGGCTGGTTGTCGGCGGCCGGTTCGAACCACTGGATCAATTCGACCACGTCGCGCGGGAACTGGTCGGCGCCCTCGAAATAGCGGCGCAGGGCGCGGGCGGTGGCGCCGTCCGTGCCGGGCGCGCGGCCCAGGCCCACGTCGATCCGGCCGGGGAACAGGGTCTCCAGGGTGCCGAACTGTTCGGCGACGATCAGGGGCGCGTGGTTGGGCAGCATGACGCCGCCGGAGCCGACGCGGATGCGCTGGGTGCCCGCCGCCACATGGCCGATGACGATGGCGGTCGCCGCGCTGGCGATGCCGGGCATGTTGTGGTGTTCGGCCAGCCAGAACCGCTCATAGCCCAGCCGGTCGGCGGCCTGGGCCAGGGCCAGGGTCTCGTCGAGGGCGCGGCGGGCGTCGCCGCCTTCGACGATGGGGGAGAGGTCGAGAACTGAGAACGGGATCATGACGCCTAGATCGGGGCTGACGGCCGAGGTTCAAGGGCAGGGAGCGGGGAACCGCAACCGGGTCGGCGCTTTACCTTCGACGAACCCGGAGACATGAGCCATGACGGACGTTGACGCCGAAAAGACCGAAGCCGAGTGCGAGGATGCGCGCGAGGCCGCCGACATGGGCGAAAAGCCGGACCTGGGGCACAAGGCTGACGCCCTGATCGAGGCGTTGGACGGCACAGATTCCGGCTCCGACACCCGCGCCGGCTCGCTGCGCGGCGGGTCCGCCAGCGGATCGGACGATGATCCCGACTCGCTCGAGATCAACGAGGCCCTCGCCGAAGAAGGGCGGGCCTCGGCGGGGACACGGGGCCGCGCTGAAAACGACGATTGACGCCGACGCCTTGCTGCCGCCGCATCCTTGCGCCACGGTGGCGCCTTGACCATGGGTCCAAGGGACGATTCCCCGATGATACGCCGTCTGGCGGCCTCGGCCGCCTTAGTCTTGCTTTGCCTTGCAGGTTGCGACGACCGGTCCAGGACCGAAAAGGCGCCGGCCCAGGCCTCCCTCGCCGCTCCTGACCAAATGACCGCCCCGGCTTCGCCGTCGGAGGAAGAGGCTGCGCCTGCGCCCGAGGCGATGACGGCGGATATCCCCGCTGCGCCCGGCGCGCCCGCCTATGCCGCCCTGTACCCCGGCGCCGCCCTGGACCAGCCGGCGACGACCGCCACCGGGCCGGACGGCGAGGGCGGGCTGGTCACCTTCACCACCGCCGCCACGCCCGACGAGGTGGTGGCCTTCTATCGCACCCGCGCCGAGGAGGCGGGCCTGACCTCGGTCATGGGCATGAACCAGGGCGACGCCCGGGCCTATGGCGCTGCGGGCGGCCAGGCGGGCGCGACCAATCTTCAGGTGGTGGCGGCGCCGGGCGCCGGCGGCGAGACCTCGGTGCAGCTGAGCTGGAGCGCGGGTCTGTGAGACCGGTCGCCGCTCTGATCGCGGCGACGGTGATCCTGCCTTCGCTGCCCCTGGCGGCCTGCGCCCCGGCCGAGCGGCCTTCGCCCCGTCCGATCTTCAGCACGACCGACGAAGGCTATCTGTCGCCCGGCGTCGTCGCGCGGCTGGCCCAGGCCGTGCCCCCAGCGCCCGTGGCGGGATCGGCCCAGGATGCGGCCGACCGGGCGGCCTCGGCGCGGTTCACGGCCTTGGAGGATTCGGACCGCTGGCTGATGGCGACCGCCCATGCCGAACTGCGCCCGCCGCTGGCGCTTCAGCATTTCGACTGCGCCCTGGGGGTGCGACTGGGGTCGGCCGAGACGCCGACGCTGGACCGGATGATGGCCAAGGTCTTTCATGACGCCCAGGCGGCGGTCGTGCTGGCCCAGGCCCAGGCCCAGGCCCAGGCCCAGGCGCGAGGTCGTCGCGCCCGGCCGGTCGCCGAGGATCCCGCGCGCCGGGCCTGCCAGACCCTGACGCCGGCGATGCGGCGCAGCCCGTCCGCGCCCTCCGCCGGCGCGGCGTTGGGAACCGCCTATGCCGAGGCCCTGGCCCTGATCGCGCCGGACCGGGCGGCGGCGGTGCGGCGCATCGGCCATGAGATCGGCGTGAGCCGCCAGATCTGCGCCATGGACTATCCCAGCGATGGGCTGGCGGGCGAGGCGCTGGGGCGGGCCGTCGTCGCCGAAATCGTCGCGACGCCGGACTTCCAGGCTGAGATCGCGGCGGCGCGCGACGAACTGGCGGCGGCGCGGGCGACGGGACGGACCAATCCCGGCTGCGCGGCCGAGCGCGCGGCCCTGGCTGTTCCCCTGCCCTGAGATGTGGAGCGGCCTGATCCTGCTGGCGGCGGTTCAGGCGGGCGGTCCCGCAGGCGCGCGGGCCTGCACCCCGGCCGAGGTGCGCGACCTGACCGCCCCGTCCGATCAAGCCTATCGCCTGACGTGCCGCGCCGACCTGGCGGGCGTCGCCGTGCGGCGGCCTGTTCTGATGGAGGGGGCCGAGGCCTCGGGCGCGGGGATCGACTGCGGCGGCGGGGTGATCCGACCGGCGCGCGAGGCGACGTCACAGACGCCGACGGTGGCGATCTGGTCGCGGCGTCAGGGCGACGGCTGGAGCCGTCCGGTCCAGACCTATGTGCGTAACTGCACCGTCGTCGGCAATGTGCGGATCTGGGGCATGGGGGCGGGCGGATCGATGCGCGACCTGCTGGCCTCGTCACGGACGCCCGATCACACGACGGCGGCCCAGAGCGCGGCGCCCCTGGGCACGATGCTGGAGCGGGTGCGGTTCGAGGGCGTGGGGACGATCCCCCTGTATGTCGGGCCGGGGGTGACGCAGACCGTGGTGGCGCGCTCGCGCTTTTCGGGCCGGTCGGTCTCGACCGCCGTCTATCTGGACGCCGAGAGCGCCGGAACGGTGATCCAGGACAATGACTTCACTATTCGCACCGGGCGTGAACAGATCGCCGTGGACGGATCGGGCGCCAATCGCATCATCGGCAACCGCTTCGCCCTGGGCGGCCGCGGCGGGGTCTTCCTGTACCGCAACTGCGGCGAGGACGGGGTGATCCGGCACCAGACGTCGTCCTATAATCAGATTGCGGATAATGTGTTCTCCGGCGTCGGCTGGCTGCGCCCCCGGACGGTGGTGG
Source organism: Brevundimonas sp. TSRC1-1 (assembly GCF_049898245.1). Lineage (NCBI taxonomy): Bacteria > Pseudomonadati > Pseudomonadota > Alphaproteobacteria > Caulobacterales > Caulobacteraceae > Brevundimonas > Brevundimonas sp. TSRC1-1. The sequence continues at coordinate 227,888 of NZ_JAFCXI010000002.1, read as the reverse complement.
TGGGCGCGCGCGAGGGGAACCGGTCCTATTGCGGCGATGACGCCGGCTATCCGTTCGGGTCCAGCGCCGACGACGGCGACGGGGCGACTGGCAACCGGGTCGAACGGAACCGGACGCGTCCCTGACCCCGCACTTGCGAAATGACGCCAGCTCGGCCCTATTGGCGCGATGACGCCTCGGGGGATGCATCTAATGCGGCTGGTCTTGTTGTTGGCGGCCCTGGCGGCGGCGCTGGGGTTGGCCGTGATCACGACACAGACGCCTCGGCCCGCGCCGACAAGCGCCGCCGCGACCGGATTCTCGGCGGAGCGGGCCATGGCGGACGTGCGGGTCATGGCCCGCTCCCCCCGTCCCATAGGTTCGACCGATCACGCCCTGGTCCAGGCCTATCTGCAGGGCCGAATGGCGCAGCTGGGCCTGGCGCCCACGCTCCAGGCCGGCGCCCTGTCGCCCGCCGCCGTGCGCCGGATCGAGGACCGGGGCGAGTCGGTCGAAGGCCTGTCGGTGGTCAATCTGGTCGGCGTCCTGCCGGGCCGGAACCCCAGCCTGCCCCTCGTGGTGCTGATGGCTCATTATGACAGCGTGCCCGGCTCGCCGGGCGCCGCCGACGACGCCAGCGGCGTGGCGGCGGTGCTGGAGGCGGTGCGGGCGATCAGGGCGCGCGGACCGGCCGACCGGGGGCTGGTCGTGCTGCTCACCGACGGGGAGGAGCTGAACCTGGACGGGGCGCGGGCCTTCTTCAGCGAGCATCCGTTGCGGGGGCGGGTCGGGGCGGTGGTGAACCTGGAGGCGCGCGGCGGCGGCGGTCGGGCCATGATGTTCGAGACCGGCCCCGGCAACGCCCAGACCATCGACCTTTACGCTCGGGCGACGCGCCGGGCCGACGGGGGCGCGGCCAGCAACGCCCTGGCCATCTTCGTCTATCGGCTGATGCCCAACGGCACAGACTTCACCCTGGCCGCCGACCGGGGCCTGGCCGGGATCAACCTGGCCTTCATCGGCCGGCCGGCGCAGTACCATTCGCCCGGTTCGACGCCGGACGCCCTGGACCAGGGCAGTCTGCAACATATCGGGTCCCAGGCGCTGGAAATGACCGACGCCCTGGTGCGGGCGCCCGTCCTGCCGAAGGCCACGCAGAACGCCGTCTACGCCGATGTCTTCGGCCTGGGGGTGTTGCGGCACGGGCCGGGGACGGGGTGGGGGCTGCTGGGTCTTGCCTTTCTGTTGACCGGTTTCGCCGCCTGGGGCGCGCGTCACGCCACGGGCCTGACCTTGCGTCAGTTCGGCAAGGGGCTGAGCGGGGGCGTCTGGCTGCTGGCCGCCGGGATCGTCGTGGCCCAGGCGGTGCGGGTTCTGGCCGGGCCGGTCGGCGGCCGGATCGAATCGGCCGAGACCTATTATGTCCTGCTGCGCCGCCTGCCCTGGATGGAGGCGGGCGTAGGCCTGGCCGTGCTGGGGGTGATGTTCGCCCTGCTGGCGGGGCGGGCCCTGATCGGGCGGCGTCTGCTGGCGTGGGTGATCGCCGCGGCGGCGGTTCTGGCCACGGGCCTGGGCGGGTTCGATCCGGTGGTGCTGGGCGCGGCCCTGGTCGCCGTGGGTCTGAGCCTGTGGCCTGGCGGCGAGGACGAGACGGTCTGGGGCGGCTGGCTGGGGGCCATCGTCCTGGTGCTGATCCTGGGCGTCCTGGTTCAGGCCGTGGCGCCCGAAGCGGCCTTGCTGTTCGTCTGGACCGGGTTGGCGGCGGCCGGCGCAGCGGCCCTGGCGGCGGGGATCGGGGCGCGGCTGGAGCGGTGGGCCGCCCTGGCGCCCGCGGCGGTCGCCACCGGGGTCGTCGGCGGCTGGCTGGCGGGGCTGGGCCATTTCGTCTTCCTGGGCGTGGGGATGGACCAGCCGGGCGCGCTGGGCCTGATCGCCGTGCTGATCGTCGCCCTGGCCCGGCCCTTGGCCCCGGGTGCGGGAAGCGCGCGCCACACCCTGGCCGGGCTGGCGGCGGCCATGCTGATCCTGGGCTGCGGCCTGTCCCTGGCGGCCCGCCATGCCGAGCCGGCCGCTGAGGCGCCGGTCGCCGTTCCTTGATACGTCAAAATCGGACGTAGGATTCGGATGTTCTCATGGGTTCCGGATGAGAACATCTTGTGAACTGGAACAAACCGTGCACATAGTCGGCCTCACAAAAACGGGGGCGGGTCCATGGCGGGTCTCTCCCAAGCTTCTGACGGGAATCATGGCAAGGGAGACGAAGGCAATGGCACAGGCGGCTTTGAAACTGGTGGGCAAGGAAGACGGCGACAAGCAACGGGCCCTGGAGGCGGCGATCGCCCAGATCGATCGCGCCTTCGGCAAGGGCTCGGTGATGAAACTGGGCAAGGGCGGGGTCGCCGACGTGATCCCCTCGGTGTCCACCGGATCCCTGGGCCTGGATATGGCGCTGGGCATCGGCGGCCTGCCGCGCGGACGGGTGATCGAGGTCTTCGGTCCTGAATCCTCGGGCAAGACGACCCTGGCCCTGCATACGGTGGCCGAGGTTCAGAAGGCGGGCGGCACCGCCGCCTTCGTCGACGCCGAACACGCGCTGGACCCCGGCTATGCCCAGAAGCTGGGCGTGAACCTGGATGATCTGCTGGTGTCCCAGCCGGACACCGGCGAACAGGCGCTCGAGATCGTCGACACCCTGGTGCGCTCCGGCGCCGTGGACATCGTGGTCGTCGACTCCGTCGCCGCCCTGACCCCGCGCGCCGAGATCGAGGGCGAGATGGGTGACAGCCTGCCAGGCCTTCAGGCGCGTCTGATGAGCCAGGCGCTGCGCAAGCTGACCGCCTCGATCTCCAAGTCGAACTGCATCGTCCTGTTCATCAACCAGATCCGTCACAAGATCGGCGTCATGTACGGCTCGCCCGAGACGACGACGGGCGGCAATGCGCTCAAGTTCTACGCCTCGGTGCGTCTGGACATCCGCCGCACCGGCGCGATCAAGAACCGCGATGAGGTGGTCGGCAACACCACCCGGGTCAAGGTGGTCAAGAACAAGGTCGCCCCGCCGTTCCGCGAGGTCATCTTCGACATCATGTACGGCGAGGGCATCTCCAAACTGGGCGAGATCATCGACCTGGGCGTCAAGGCCGGGGTGATCGAGAAGTCGGGCAGCTGGTTCAGCTATGACTCGACCCGGATCGGTCAGGGCCGCGAGAATGTGCGCGAATTCCTTAAACAGAACCCGGACATCGCCGCCTCGATCGAGAAGGCGGTGCGGGCCTCGACCAGCAAGATCGCCGACGAACTGCTGGGCACGCCCGAGCCGGACGAAGGCCAGGATCTCGAAGGCTGACGACCCTCTCGCCTTCCTAGACACTCCGTCGCCCCAAGCGACCCGCCACCGACCCCGCGAGGGACGGCGGAGCGACCCGTCCGACCTCGTGTCGGGCGGGTCTTTTTTGCTTGGCCTATCGCGCGTTCGCGCTACTTGAGGCCAATTTCCATACATCCGCTCATCCCGGCGAAAGCGAGGAATCCAAACGAAAACGGGCGACCCGAAGGCCGCCCGTTCCGTCGTTCTACGATGTCCGCAACCGATCAGGCGGCGGCCTTCTCCGGGGCGAACTTGCCGTAGAAGGTCTCGTTCTTGGCCGCCATGTCGCGCAGCAGCTGCGGCGCCTTGAACCGGTCGCCATAGGTCGCGGCCAGGCGGTCCGCCGTCTCGACGAACTTGGCCAGGCCGATGCCGTCGATCATGCTGATCGGGCCGCCGGTCCAGGGCGCGAAGCCCCAGCCCAGGATGGCGCCCAGATCGGCTTCACGCGGGTCGTCGATGACGCCCTCTTCCCAGCAGCGGGCGACCTCGACCGCCTGGCGATACAGCAGGCGGGTCTTCAGCTCGTCGATCTGGGCGAAGGCGGTCGCCTCCTCGGGCTTGTCGATGCCCTTGGTGGTCGGCGCCAGTTCGCCCAGTCCCTTCCAGATCGTCTTGGGCTTCTGATCATAGTCATAGAAGCCCTTGCCGTTCTTGCGGCCGTACCGTCCGCCCTCGACCATCTTGGCGACGATGTCGGCGCCTTCCGACGGGACATATTTGTCGCCCAGGTCCAGCGCCGTCTGTTTGGCGATCTTGTAGGACAGGTCCAGGGCGACGTCGTCGTGCATCTCCAGCGGGCCGCGCGGCATGCCGGTCATGCGTCCGACATTGTCGATCAGGGCCGGGCCGTAGCCTTCTTCCAGCATCGCCATGCCTTCCATCAGGAAGGTGGAGAAGCAGCGCGAGGTGTAGAAGCCGCGGCTGTCGTTGACGACGATCGGCGTCTTCTTGATCTTCAGCACATAGTCCAGGGCCTTGGCGATGGCGGCCTGACCCGTCTTCTCGCCCAGGATGATTTCGACCAGCATCATCTTGTCGACGGGCGAGAAGAAGTGGATGCCGATGAAGTCCTCGGGCCGAACCGAGGCCTCGGCCAGGCCGGTGATCGGCAGGGTCGAGGTGTTGGAGCCAAACACGGCGCCCTCGGCCAGTTGGGCCTCGGCGCGCTTGGTGACGTCGGCCTTGATCTCGCGGCTTTCGAACACGGCCTCGACCACCAGGTCCGAACCCTTGATGTGGTCATAGTCGGTCGTCGCCGTGACCAGGGCCAGGGTGGCGTCATACTTGTCCTGAGTCATCTGACCGCGCGACAGACGCTTCTTCAGCAGTTCCTCGACATGGGCCTTGCCCTTGTCGGCGGCTTCCTGGGTCTGGTCGATCAGCACCGTCTCGATCCCGGCCATGACCTGCACATAGGCGATGCCCGCGCCCATCATGCCGGCGCCGAGGACCGAGACCTTTTTCGGATCGGACTTGGGCACGTCGGCCGGACGCACGGCGCCCTTGTCCAGTTCCTGCTTGGACAGGAACAGGCTGCGGATCATGGCCTGGGCCTGGGGCGTCATCAGGGTCTTGATGAAATAGCGGGTCTCGATGCGCAGGGCCGCATCCATCGGAACCTGGGTCCCCTCGTAGACGGCCTTCATCAGGTTCACCACGGCGGGATAGTTGCCGTAGGACTGTTTGCGCAGCATGGCGTTGCCGACCATGAAGTTCTGGATGCCGGCCGGGTGATAGGGGCCGCCGCCGGGCAGTTTGAACGACTTGTCGTCCCACGGCTGGATGGCCTTGCCGCCGTTCTTGATCCAGGTCTTGGCGGCCTCGACCGACTGGCCCTTCTCGACCACCTCATGGACGATGCCGGCGCCCTTGGCGTCATTGGGGCGGAAGGACTTGCCTTCGCTCATGGCCATCATGGCGTTCTGAACGCCGACCAGGCGGGTCAGGCGCTGGGTGCCGCCGCCGCCGGGGAAGAGGCCGACCTTGATCTCGGGCAGGCCCAGCTGGATCTTGTTGTCGTTCTCGACCACGCGATAGTGGCAGGCGAGGGTGAACTCCAGCCCGCCGCCCAGGGCCAGGCCGTTGATCGCCGCCGCCACCGGCTTGCCGCAGGTCTCCAGCGCGCGGAAGGCGCCGTTCAGCTTCCAGCCGGCGTCGAACGCCTTCTGCAGGTCGCCGCCGCCCGACAGCACGCCGCCGGCCATGTCGCCCAGGTCCGCGCCGGCGCAGAAGCCCGAGGCCTTGCCCGAGGTGATGACGGCGCCCTTGATGGCCTCGTCGGTCTTGATCCGTTCGACCAGTTCCGGGATCTCGGCCATGACCGCGCTGGTCAGGGTGTTCATCGAACGGCCGGGGACGTCGAAGGCGATGACGGCGATGCCGTCGGCGTCGATGTCGATCTTGAAGTTTTCCATAGTCATTCGCTCCGGATCAGACGCGTTCGATGACGGTGGCGGTGCCCATGCCGCCGCCGATGCACAGGGTGATCAGGGCCGTCGACTTGTTCGAGCGTTCCAGCTCGTCCAGGGCGGCGCCGGTGATCATGGCGCCGGTGGCGCCCAGGGGGTGCCCCATGGCGATGGCGCCCCCGTTCACATTCATTTTCGCGTGGTCGATGTTCAGGGCCTGCATGTAGCGAAGCACGACGGCGGCGAAGGCCTCGTTCAGCTCCCACACGTCGATATCGTCGGGCGTCATGCCCAGCTTGCCCAGCAGTTTGCGGGTCACATATTCCGGGCCGGTCAACATGATCGACGGCTCGGAACCGATCGAGGCGCCGCCCAGGATCTTGGCGCGCGGCTTCAGGCCCAGGGCCTGGCCGGCTTCCAGCGAACCGATCAGCACGCCGGCCGAACCGTCGACGATGCCGGATGAGTTGCCGGGGGTGTGGACGTGGTTGACGCGCTCGACCTCGGGGTAGCGCTGGTTGATCACGCTGTCGAACGCCATTTCCCCCATCATGGTGAAGGAGGGGTTCAGGCCGCCCAGGGTCTGCATGTCCGTGTTCGGACGAATGGTCTCGTCACGATCCAGGATGGTCAGACCCAGCTGGTCCTTGACCGCGAGAACTGACTTCTTGAACCGGCCCTCGGCCCAGGCCTGGGCGGCGCGCTTGTGGCTCTCGACCGAATAGGCGTCCACGTCGTCGCGGCTGAAGCCGTATTTGGTCGCGATCATGTCGGCCGACACGCCCTGCGGCACGAAATAGGTGGGGAAGGCCGACGACGGGTCGGTGGGCCAGGCGCCCATGTCCGAACCCATGGGCACGCGGCTCATGGCCTCGACGCCGCCGCCGACGGCGAAGTCGGCCTCGCCGGACTTCACCTTGGCGGTGGCCATGTTCACGGCTTCCAGGCCCGAGGCGCAGAAGCGGTTGACCTGAACCCCGGCGGTATATTGCGACCAGCCGGCCGAAAGAACCGCCGTGCGGGCGATATCGGCGCCCAGTTCGCCCACGGGGGTGACGCAGCCCAGGATGACGTCATCGACCTTGGAGGTGTCCAGGTCGTTACGGTCGCGCAGGGCCTCCAGAACCTGGGTGGCCAGGCTGAGGCCGGTGATCTCGTGCAGCGAGCCGTCCTTCTTGCCCTTGCCGCGCGGGGTGCGGACGGCGTCGTAGATATAGGCGTCAGCCATGGGCGTGAGTCTCCATTTTTGGCCCCTGCGCGCGGCGCCCGATGAAGATTGGGCGTCGCGCGACGGTCGGGGAAAGGACGGGTCTAAGCTCGAACGCCAAGAACCCTACGTTTACGTCAACGTCAAGTAATAAGCCGCGTGAACGGCCGCGACCGCCATGTCGCCTGGTGCATGTGGGGCGATGACGAGAAGGACGCCAGAGGCAGAAAACGGTGCGTCTGATCCGGAGCGGCCTGAAGACGGGCCGCTCCGGGCGTCGCTCAGTTCGACGGAATACGGCTCGCGACGCCCGTGATCCGACAGGCGTAGTCGGTCTCCGGCCGGCCGCTCTGCAGGCCGGTGGGCGTCAGTATGCCCTGACGTGCGGTGCAGGCCGCCTCAAGGGCGTCCATGTCGGCCTGGTAGCTGTTGACGCCCTTGGTCGTGCCGCAGGCCGCCAGCAGGGGCAGGGCGATCAGGCTCGACAGAATGAGAGTACGCATGGGGAATCTCCATAATGGAACGCCGAGGCGTTCGGACGACCCCGATCGGATGCAGGCTAGCGCGCGACCGCCAGCCTGACCAGCTTGCCGTCGGCTTCATCGGTGATGGCCCAGACCGCGCCGTCCGGCCCCACAGCCACGTCGCGGACGCGTTCGCCCAGGTCGGTGAGCAGCCGCTCCTCGCCGACGACGCGGTCATTTTCGATCACCAGCCGGGCGATGTGCTTCTCCTTCAGACCGGCGACCAGCAGATCTCCGTCCCAGCCGGGGAACATGGCGCCCTGATAGAAGGCCGCCCCGCCCGGCGCGATGACCGGGTCCCAGTAATAGACTGGCTGCTCCGTGCCCGGCGCCTGCGTTTTGCCGCCCGTGATCTGTCCGCCCGCGTATTCCACGCCATAGGCCGCGTCAGGCCAGCCGTAGTTCAGGCCCGATTTGTCCAGGTTGACCTCGTCGCCGCCGCGCGTGCCGTGCTCAATGGTCCAGACTGCGCCCGTGCCGGGCTGGACGGCGATCCCCTGGACGTTGCGATGGCCCAGGCTCCAGATCTCGGGCAGGGCGCCCTCACGGCCGACGAAGGGATTGTCCTGGGGTACGGAGCCGTCGGCGTTGATCCGGATGGTCTTGCCCATGTGCGAGCCCAGATCCTGGGCCTGCGCCCGCATCGGCCTGTCGGAGCGTTCGCCCAGGGTGATGAACAGCGTGCCGTCCGATGCGAACGCCAGGGACGAGCCGAAATGCTTGTCGCCGTCATAGACGGGCAGGGCGCGGAAGATGACCTGGACGTCCTCCACCCGCGCCCCGTCGTCGGACAGGCGACCCCGGGCGACCGAGGTGGCGTTGCCGCCCTCACGAGGCTCCGCATAGCTCCAGTAGATCAGCCGGTCCTGGCCGAATCCGGGGCTTGTGATGACGTCCAGCAGGCCGCCCTGGCCGCGTGCATCGACGCGGGGCAGGCCCTGAACCGGTTCGCCGACCTGGCCCTGGGCCGTGATGATGCGCAGCCGGCCGGGCTTTTCCGTCACCAGCCAGCGCCCGTCGGGCATCAGGGCCAGGCCCCACGGATGCGTCAGGCCCGAGGCGACGACGCTGTGGCTCAAGGCGACGTCGGTCTTCACCCCCGGCGCCCGGGTCTGACCGGGGAAGGCGGGCTGCTGGTCGGGGTTGTTGGCCGGCCGGGTCTCCAGCGCCGCGCCCGCCTGGCTTGAGGCCGGAGCGCTCTCGCCGTTGGCGCCGCAGGCGGCGGCGAGGACGAGCAGGGAGGTCGAGGCGGCGAGGACGATCAGGCGCATGGCGGGGGAAGCTCCGGCGAGGTCTTGAGGGGATCTGGGACGGACTGGGGGCTGACATCGGCAACGACCCCTTCAGCGTTACCGTTCCCGCCGAGGCCTGTCCTGCGCCGCATCGCCGCACGATCTGCGTCGAGACGACTTGAACCGCGCGCCCGACGGCGATATAGGCACGCCTCTTTCGCGCTGGCCCCAGGTCGCGCGGACGCCCGGAGACGGGATGCGACTGGGTAGCTCAGATGGTTAGAGCGGTGGATTCATAACCCACAGGTCGGCGGTTCGATCCCGCCTCCAGTCACCACTTTTCTTGGGTAGAAGGCTGCCTAGTTTTTCGGAGCTTCAAGTGGCGCGGGCGCGTGTTATGGAAGCCTCCTATCCAAAGGCGACGGCCATCGGCTAATGCCGCCGTAGACGAAAGCCCGCCACCATAAAGGTGGCGGGCTCGGCGCTAGTATTCGAATGAGCTAACAGGGCGCTATTTGAACTTCGCGGGATAATTCGGAAGTTCGGCGCAAGCCCCGTAGCCAAACATCCACATGACTGCGCACCCCAATTCATAGCCGGCTTCACCTCGGTTAGAATAGCGCGAGTTTGCCTGCGCGGCGCCCGCTATCGACGCGAGCATGAGGGCCGCACACGTTCCGGCGATCAGCTTCTTCATAGTAATCTCCCTCAGTTACTTACCCATCGTGGGCTGAGCGACGCTACACTGAAAACTCTCGCTGTAGTTGTGACGTTTTGACGCGGTCTTTAGGAGGGCGAGATTGGGTTGTTCACAATCTTATAGACCGGCGGCTCAGCTTGAGTGGGGCATATGCGGCGACAGCGCGTTAACAGCGCGCAGCGCCCGGAACTATTAACGGAATGCCAACTGCAACCTGTCGTCGCCTCTCGCGTTGAGCGGCCAGCACAACCTTGACTGAGAGACGCCATGACAATTCGAACCAGGAGCCTGGCTGCTGTGATTGCGGTGATGGCTCTTGCCGCCGCCTGCACCGAGGCCGAGCAGGAAGACACCGAAGCTCATGCCGGGGCGGCCGCCGACAATACGGCCGAGGCTGCGGCCCGGGCGGGCGAAGTCATCGAATCCGGCGCCATGAAGGCCGCGCGTGCGGTCGAGACCGGCGCCGGCAATGTCGCGGACCAGCTGGAGGAAAACCAGGCCGAGGCCGCCGCCGAGGGCAAACCCGGCGCCGTCAATCCGACCACCGACCAGCGCGTACCGGCCGACAACTGACGCCTCAGGCGCCCGGCGTCGCCCCGACCGGGGGCGCGCCCTCCGCCAGCAGGGCGTCGATCAGGGCGTGAGCCTCGGGGCTGTTCCAGTCGGCTTCGCCCGAGAAGGTCGCGCGGATGCGGCCTTCGCGATCCAGGAAGATGGTCTGGGGCATCTTGCCCTTGCCCGGAAACTCGAACGGCAGCTGGAATTTGAGGTCGCTGTACAGCGGCAGGGGCTCGTGAACGTCGATGAAGCTCTTGGCGTCGGCCAGGGCGTCGGGCGAGGCGTCGACATTGATCGGCAGGACGATCAGATCCTCGTTGCGCTGATAGGACCGGGCCAGCTGGGCCAGGGTCGGCATTTCGGTGCGGCACGGGGCGCACCACATGGCCCACAGATTGACCACCACCACCTTGCCCTCGAAGGTCGAGAACCGCACCGCCGTGTCGTTGCGGTCGCGGAACATGTATTCGGGCGCGGTCTTCAACTCGGACGGCGTCTCCAGCGACGCCAGCGGTCCGACGGCGAACCGGGCCAGATCGCTTTTCGCGACGGGCGTCGTCTGGGGTTGCGCCTTCTGCCGATGATTGGCGTATAGCGACATCGCCAAGCCGCCGGCGCCGGCGAGCGTGCTGAACAGCACGAGCGCGCCGACGACCGCCCAGATCGCCTTTCTCGAGCCACTCATGACAGACGCCGCCTCCGATACCGCCCAAGCCAGTGCTTCTAAGGCCCCGGCCAAGCCCGCAGGTCAAGACATGTGGGGCGGTCGCTTTTCGTCGCGCCCCGCCGAGATCATGCAGGCGATCAACGTCTCTATCGGCGTGGACCAGCGGCTGTGGCGTCAGGATCTGGCCGGATCGCGCGCCCATTGCCGGATGCTGGCCAAACAGGGCGTGATCCAGCCGGCCGACGCCGACGCCATTCTGGGCGGGCTGGACGCCGTCGAGGCCGAGATCCTCGGCGGGACCTTCCCCTTCCGCGACCAGTTCGAGGACATCCACATGAATGTGGAGGCCCGGCTGTCGGAACTGATCGGCGAACCCTCGGGCCGACTGCACACCGCGCGCAGCCGCAACGATCAGGTGGCCGTCGATTTCCGCCTGTGGGTCCGCGACGCCGCCGACCGCACCATCACCCAGCTCAAGGCCTTGCAGGCCGCCCTGCTGGACCGGGCCGAACAGCACGCCGGCGATCTGATGCCCGGCTTCACCCATCTGCAGACCGCCCAACCGGTGACCCTGGGTCACCATCTGATGGCCTATGTCGAGATGTTCGGCCGCGACGCCGGCCGGTTCTCCGACGCCCGGACGCGGATGAACGAAAGCCCGCTGGGCGCAGCGGCGCTCGCCGGTTCGCCCTTCCCGATCGACCGCCACATGACGGCGGCCGAACTGGGCTTCGACCGGCCGATGGCCAATTCGCTGGACGCGGTGTCCGACCGCGATTTCGCGCTGGAAAGCCTGGCCGCGGCCTCGATCACGGCGGGACACCTGTCGCGCCTGGCCGAGGAGATCGTGGTCTGGATGACGCCGATGTTCGGTTTCGCCAGCCTGCCGGACGACCTGACGACCGGGTCGTCGATCATGCCGCAGAAGCGCAATCCAGACGCCGCCGAACTGGTCCGGGCCAAGACCGGCCGGATCCTGGGCTCGCTGGTCGCCCTGTCCACCGTGATGAAGGGTCTGCCGCTCGCCTATTCCAAGGACATGCAGGAAGACAAGCCGCCGGTGTTCGAGGCGTTCGACGCCCTGGACCTGGCCCTGGTCGCCATGACGGCCATGGTCTCGGCCCTGCGGCCCAATACCGAACGGATGGCGGCGGCCGCCGGCGCCGGCTTCTCGACCGCGACTGACCTGGCCGACTGGCTGGTGCGCGAACTGAACCTGCCGTTCCGCAAGGCGCACCATGTGACGGGCGCGGCGGTGAAACAGGCCGAGGCGATGGGCGTGGACCTGTCGCAACTGCCGCTGACGGAAATGCAGAAACTGGAGCCCGGGATCACGGAAGCGGTTTACAAGGTGCTGACCGCCGAGGCTTCGTGCCAAAGCCGTCAGAGCTATGGCGGCACCGCGCCGGAACAGGTCCGCGCGCGCATCGCCGACTGGAGAGCCCGCCTATGAAAAAGACCCTGATCCTCGCGGGCCTGCTCGCCCTGTCGGCCGCCGGCTGCGGCCGCATGGCCGACCTGGAATCGCCGGCGCGCGAGACCGAGCGCGCGCCGCGCAGCAGCCGCGCCCCCGGCCTGCCCGAACCGGCGACCCTGAACCGCCCGTCCAGCAGCGTGCCGATCGACGGCGGTCCCTCCAATCCGATCGGCGCCGGCGCCGCCCAGAACGATCCCCGCTAGGCCGCCTTGCATCATTTCGACCTGAAGGACGGCGCCCTGTACGCCGAAGGCGTCCCGCTCGAGATCATCGCCGACGAGGTGGGGACGCCCGTCTATGTCTATTCCACCGCGACGCTGAAGCGGCACTACGGCCTGTTGCGCGCCGCCGCCGACGCCCATCGCGAGGCCCTGGGCGAGGCCCTGATCGCCTTTGCGGTCAAGGCCAACTCCAACCTGTCGGTGCTGGCGACCCTGGCCAGGCTGGGCTCGGGCGCCGATACGGTGTCCGAGGGCGAGATTCGTCGCGCCCTGGCGGCGGGAATTCCGGCTGACCGGATCATCTTCTCCGGCGTCGGCAAGACCGATGTCGAGATGGTCTTCGCCATCGGCGTCGGCGTGCGCCAGATCAATATCGAATCCGGCGCCGAGCTGGATCGGCTGATCGCGGTCGCCGCCCTGATGCAGGCGTCGCCCGCCGTGGCCGTGCGGGTCAATCCGAATGTGGGGGCGGGCGGCCACGCCAAGATCACCACGGGCGGCAAGGGCGATAAGTTCGGCGTGCCGGTCGAGGAGGCGATGGCCCTCTACGCCCGCGCCTCGGCCTCGCCCTATGTCACGCCCGTCGGCCTGGCCTGTCACATCGGCAGCCAGATCACCGACCTGGCCCCGCTGGAGGCCGCCTTCACCGTGCTGGCCCAGATGACGCGCGACCTGCGGGCCCAGGGGCATGCGGTGACGCGGCTGGACCTGGGCGGCGGCCTGGGCGTGCCCTATTCGGGCGGGGTCGAACCGCCGTCCCCGGCCGACTATGTGGCCATGGCCGCGCGGGTCCTGTCCGGGCTGGACGTCGAGGCGGCGTTCGAGCCCGGCCGGCTGCTGGCCGCAAACGCCGGGGTGCTGCTCAGCCAGGTGATCCAGGTCAACGAACGCTCGGACGGGCGGCGCTTCCTGGTGCTGGACGCGGCGATGAACGACCTGATGCGGCCGGCCCTGTACGACGCCTTCCACGACATCAAGCCGGTCAATCCCCGTCCCGGCGCCGCCCTGTCTCATGACGTGGTGGGGCCGGTCTGCGAGACGGGCGACACCTTTGCGCGCGACCGCAGCCTGCCGCCGCTGGAGGCCGAGGATCTGGTGGTCTTCACCGGGGCCGGCGCCTATGGGGCCGTCATGGCCAGCGAATACAACAGCCGCCCCCTGGTCCCTGAGGTTCTGGTCGACGGCGACCAGTGGGCCGTCATTCGGCCGCGCCCCACCTATGAAGACATGCTGGACCGGGAACCCTTCGCCGACTGGCTGTAAGGTGGAATTGGTCTCGACCGTTATAAAGTAACGGAGTATAGGCCCGCCCATGTCGCCTGTCTCCGAACCGTCCGTGTTGCTGTCCCTGCTCGGGGGCGGCTTCGTCGCGGCCTTCCTGCACGCCGCCCTGCCGACCCACTGGCTGCCCTTCACCCTGGTGGGTCGGGCGCAGGGCTGGCGAGCGTCGCGCGTGCTGCTGGCCGTAACGGCGGCGGGCCTGGCCCATATCGCCTCGACGGCGGTGGTCGGCGGCCTGATCGTGGCGGCGGGCCTGGCGCTGGATCAGTGGGTCGAGGGGCTCCTGCCTCATCTGGCGGCGGTGCTGCTGTTCCTGTTCGGCGCCTTCTATCTGGCGCGCGCCACGGTGTTGCGGCCCGCAACGGCCGGCGGCCCGACGATGGAGGCCGCGCCGCCGGCCGTGTCCGACAAGGCCGCCTTCCTGGGCCTGGTCGCCATGATGGCGGTGTCGCCGGGCGAGGTGCTGCTGCCCATCTATCTGTCTTCGGCCTCCCAGGGCCTGGCGGCCCTGGCTCTGCTGACCCTGGTCTTCGCCGTCGGCACCATCGCCGGCATGGCGGTGTTCACGGGCCTGGCCAGCGCGGGCGCGTCGATCCTGCGGATGGAGCGGTGGGCGCGCTATGAGGGGGCGGTGCTGGGCGTGGCCCTGATCGCCCTGGGGCTGGTGATCGTTCTCCAACCGCATTGATGGATATTACATGATAACATTCAATGCGTTATCAAGTACCAGCTTGGCCGTTGGCGCAAAAGGCGTATAGGCGGAGCCATGAACGTCTCGCTCGAACACGACCATTCCGATCATGGGCACGATCATGATGATCACGGCCATGACTCTTCGCATGGCCATCACCACCATCATCATGGGCATGGGCACGCCCATGGACCGGTGGACACCGGCGACTGGCGCTACGCCGTCGGCCTGGTGGTCAATCTGGCCTTCGTGTTCTGCGAGTTCGGCGCGGGGCTGATCGCGGATTCGACCGCCTTGCTGGCCGACGCCGGGCATAATCTGTCGGATGTCCTGGGCCTGGCCATGGCGGGCGGCGCGGCCTGGCTGGCGCGGCGCGGGGCGCACGGGGCGGCGGGCGGCCGGCGGACCTATGGTTTCGGCAAGGCGACGGTGCTGGCGGCCCTGGGCAACGCCCTGCTGCTGATCTTCGCTTGTGGGGCCATCGCCTTCGAGGCCGTGCGGCGTTTTGCAGAACCCGCGCCGGTCGGCTCGGGCGTGATCATGACGGTGGCGGCCATCGGCTTCTTCATCAATCTGGGCACCGCCCTGCTGTTCATGAAGTCCCAGCACGACCTGAACGCGCGGGGCGCCTATCTGCACATGATGGCCGACGCCGGCGTGTCGCTGGGGGTGGTGGCGGCCGGCGGGCTGATCATGCTGACCGGCTGGTCCCTGGTCGATCCGATCGTCAGCCTGGTCATCGTCGCCGTGATCCTGTGGTCGACCTGGGGCTTGCTGAAGGACTCGGTCAATCTGGCCATGGACGGGGCGCCCGCCGACGTGGACGTGGCCAAGCTGGAAAAGGCGCTGATGGGGCTGCCGGGCGTGCGCGCGGTCCACGACCTGCACGTCTGGGGCCTGTCCACGACCGAGACCGCCCTGACGGCCCATCTGGTCCACGACCGCGAGGACGGCGTCGTCCTGCTGATGGAGGCCCAGGCGCTGGCGAAACGCCATTCCATCCGCCACACGACGCTTCAGCTGGAAAGCGAGGCCCTGCCGGACTGTCCGGGGTGTTGATCCCTAGCCTCCGTCACCCTCGGGCTTGACCCGAGGGCCGGGCGCCGCCCCCGCTCTGCGCTGGACTTCGAGGCACAGCCCGATCCGCGTCCGGTCCTCGGGGCAAGCCCGAGGATGACGGGGAGGGGGCGCTGCCCCTACGCCTGGGCGAACGCCAGCGGCGCGCCCCAGAACTGCGACACCATCTCCGACTGCGGACCGGCCTGGCCGGTGGTCAGGAAGTCGCGGCGGCCGCTGTCGCCCAGTTCGAATTCGGGGTGCCGCGCGAAATACCGCTCCAGCGCATCGGCCACGGCGGTCGGCTGGTTGATCAGCACCGTGCCCGCCGGCAGGGCCGAGGCGAACAGTTCGGCGATGATCTCGTAATGGGTGCAGCCCAGGATGGCCTTGTCCGGGTGGCGGCCGATGCGGCGGCGCAGGGCGTCGACGTGGTCGTCCACCACCACCTTCAGCTCCTCGCGCGGGGCGCCCAGCTCGATCAGGCCGGCCAGGCCGGGGCAGGGTTCGGAGAAGACGGCGATGTCCTCGCGCCGCTTGTCGATCTCGATCTCGAAGACGCGGCTGATGGCGGTGGCGGCGGTGCAGAAGACGCCGGTGACAGCGATCGCCTCGACCTTATCCCCTTCTGCGGCGCGCTCCGCCTCGAAGCTCCAGGGCTTGCCGGTCGCGGCCTCGATGGTCGGCACGATGATGCCCAGCACATTGACCGGCCGGCCCAGCCGTTCGCGCAGGCCGGGGATCCAGGTCTGTTGCAGGCGGCGCAGGGCGATGGCGCTGGCGGTGTTGCAGGCCAGGACCACGACCGAGGCGCCGGCCTCGAACAGCCGCTCGCACCCCGCCCTGGTCAGTTCGACGATGTCCTCGCCGCCCCGCCCGCCATAGGGCGCGTGGGCCTGGTCGGCCAGATAGACGAAATCCCGCTGGGGAAAGCGTCGGGTCAGTTCACGGTGGACGGTCAGGCCGCCCACGCCGGAGTCGAATACGCCAATAGCCATGACCGCGCTTTAGAACAGTGCGACGATCGATCCAACAAGATTACGGGCCTTTAACGGGCGGGGCAGGTGACGATCCGGTCCGGTGCGCCTAAGTGTGACCCCGACATGATTTTTCCACGGAGCATTCCATGCACAGACGCCAGCTTCTCATCGCGGGCGGCAGCCTGATGGCCCTCTCGGCCTGCGCCTCCACCGGATCCGGCGCTACGCCCGCCGCCGGCGCGCCGACCGCCATGGACCTGGCTGAAGAAGGCCGCATCGCCCGCGCCGTCCTGCCGGCCGCGACGCCCAAGGCCGAACTGCTGCAGCCGTGGACCGGTTCGTATGACGGCCTGCCGCCGTTCGACAAGGTGACCCCGGCCAAGCTGCGCGAGGCCATGCTGGAAGGCATCGAACTGCAACGCGCCGACATCGCCGCCATCGCGAACAACCCGGAGGCCCCGACCTTCGCCAACACCATGGCGGCGCTGGAGCTGGCCGGCGAGCCGCTGGACCGGGCGTCCAACCTCTATGGCGTCATGACCTCCAACATCGGCGGCGAGGCCTATGACGCGGTCGACACCGAACTGTCGCCCATCCTGTCGGCGGCCTCGGACGAGATCACCTTCAACGCGGCCCTGTTCCAGCGCGTCAAGACCGTCGCCGACAACGCCGACGCCATGGGCCTGAGCGCCCAGCAGAAGCGTCTGGCCGAGCGTCGTCGCGACGCCTTCATCCGTTCGGGCGCCAATCTGGACGCGGCCGGCAAGGCCGAGCTGGGCCGGATCAACACCGCCCTGTCCAACGCCTTCACCCGTTTCGGCCAGAAGGTCGTCGCCGACGAAAACGCCTGGACCCTGATCCCGAACGAAGCCGGTCTGGCGGGCCTGCCCGCCTCGAACAAGGCCGCCGCCGCCTCGGCCGCACGCAGCCGCAATCTGCAGGGCTGGGCCATTCTGAACACCCGTTCGGCCGTCGATCCCTTCCTGACCTTCGCCGACGACCGGGCCCTGCGCGAGCAGGTCTGGAAGAAGTTCGTCAATCGCGGCGACAACGGCGACGCCAATGACACCAATGCGACCATCGCCGAGATCGTGAAACTGCGCGACCAGCGGGCCAAGCTGCTGGGCTATCGCAACCATGCCGAACTGCGCATGCAGGACACCATGGCCAAGACCCCAGCCAATGCGCAGAGCCTGATGGACCGCGTCTGGGCGCCGGCCAAGGCGCGCGTCGCCGAAGAGGTCGCCGACATGAAGGCGATCGCCGGCTTCGACATCGAGCCCTGGGACTACCTCTATTTCGCCGAGAAGGTCCGCAAGGCCAAGTACGACCTGGATCAGAACCAGCTGAAGCCGTACTTCGAACTGAACGCGGTTCGCGCCGGCTCCTTCGCCATGGCCGAGCGTCTGTACGGCTTCAAGTTCACCAAACTGCCCAAGGGTTCGGTCCCGACCTTCGAGCCGGACGTCGAGGTCTATGAACTGCACGACAAGGCCACCGGCAAGCTGATCGGCCTGTATTACACCGACGACTACGCCCGTCCGGGCAAGCGTTCGGGCGCCTGGATGACCACCTACCGGTCCTTCTCGACCCTGGACGGATCGAAGGTGATCCTGGGCTCGAACAACAACAACTTCACCAAGCCCGAGCCCGGCGAGCCGGTGCTGATCTCGCTGGACGACGCCGAGACCCTGTTCCACGAGTTCGGCCACACCCTGCATTACTTCTCGTCGAACGTGACCTATCCGTCGTTTGGCAATACGCCGCGCGACTTCGTCGAATATCCGTCGCAGGTCCACGAGCACTGGGTGCTGAGCCGGCCGATCCTGGACGGCTATCTGAAACACTATCAGACGGGCGAGGCCATGCCCCAGGCCCTGGTCGACAAGATCCAGGCCTCGTCCACCTTCAACCAGGGCTATGCGACCGTCAGCTACCTGTCCTCGGCCATCGTCGACATGGACCTGCACACCCAGGCCACGCCGCCGACCGACATCGACGCCTTCGAGAAGGCCAGCCTGACGCGGATCGGCATGCCCAAGGAGATCGTGATGCGGCACCGCCTGCCGCAGTTCAATCACCTGTTCACGTCCGACGCCTATTCGGCCGGCTACTACAGCTACCTGTGGTCCGAGACGATGGACGCTGACACCTGGGCCTATTTCGAGGAGTCGGGCGACGTCTTCAATCCGGACATCGCCGGCCGCTTCAAGTCGATCATGCTGGCGCCCGGCAACACCACCGATCGCGCCGAGGCCTACCGCGCCTTCCGCGGTCGCGACCCGGACGTGGCGGCCCTGCTGAAGGTCCGCGGCTTCCCGGTGTCCTGATCCTGGCCTGTCGGCCTTCGGCCGAGTTGGACTGAATGAGCGAACGGCCGGCGGAGCGATCCGCCGGCCGTTTCGTTTGGGCGCGACCTGGCCTAGATCAGGATCAGAATCCGCCGAGAGAAGAGCCCGCATGTCCGTCGTCGCCTCCTACGTCTATCGTGACGGCAAGCGCGTGCGGGCGGCGCCGCTGACGGAAAAAGGCCTGACGATGAAACCCGGCGAATTCGTCTGGATCGGCCTGCACGAGCCGACCGACGCCGAGTTCGACGTTCTGGTGAAACGGTTCCACCTGCACCCCCTGGCGGTCGAGGACGCCCTGTCGGCCCACCAGATGCCCAAGGTCGAAGTCTATGGCCACGAACTGTTCGTCGTCGCCCGCACCGCCGAAAAGGTGGACGACGTCATCCGCTATGGCGAGACCCACGTCTTCGTCGGCACGGACCACGTCATCAGCATTCGCCACGGCTCGGCCCGGTCGCACACGGCCCTGCGCGCCCAGCTGGAGGCCTCCCCCGAACAGCTTCGCGCCGGTCCCGACTTCGTCCTGCACGGGGTGCTGGACTTCATCGCCGACGCCTATGTGCCGATCGTCGACGGAGCCGAGGACAGCGTGCTGGAGCTGGAGCAGCGCGCGCTGGAGGCCTTCCTGTCGCGGCGCGAGATCCGTCGCCTGTTCACCCTGCGCCGCGAACTGCTGAAGTTCCGGCGCATCCTGGGGCCGATGGAGGAGGTGGCGGGTCGGCTGCAGTCGCTGGACCTGCCCTGTATCGACCCGGACATCCGACCCTATTTCCGCGACATCGCCGACCATGTGCGTCGGGTGAACAGCCGGTTGAACGGGCTGACGGACATCCTGGCCTCGGTGTTCGAGGTCGCCAATCTGCTGGAACAGCAGCGGCAGGGGGTGATCACCCGCAAGCTGGCCTCATGGGCGGCGCTTCTGGCCGTGCCCACCGCGATCGCCGGCATCTATGGGATGAATTTCGAATTCATGCCGGAACTGCACTGGCGTTACGGCTATGCGGTCGTGATGGGTCTGATCGTCGCGGTCTGCGTCGGCCTGTACATCACCTTCAAACGCACGAAGTGGCTGTAGGCCGGCCGATGCGGCGAAGGGCGTCGTGCGCCCTTCGCCGGTCTTGGATCAGCTGTTGGCGAACAGGCCGACGACCTGGGCGACCTGACGGGCGTCGCGCGGGGCGCGGGCGTAGTCGACCTGGCGCGAACGCGGCAGTTGGCGCATCGCCTCGGCGCGAACGGCCGAGCGGCAGGCGTGGCTGCGAACGATCCGGCTGCCCGGAACGGTGAAGTTGCGGCACAGGTCTGCGGCGGCCTGGTCGATGCGGCCGTCGAAGGCGGCGGCGCCGGCGGCCGAGGACAGGTCCAGATCGCGGAAGGCGATCCGCGCGTCATCGCTTTGGGCCAGGGCGGGGGACACGGACAGGACGGCGACGGCGAAGAGAACGGGGGAGAGAACCTTCATCGCTTTGCTCCTAAAGAGAAAGATAATCGCTCGAAACGGCGACGAAGGCGCAATACGCGTGTTGTGTAACAGCTCAATGAGGGTTCAGCCGCCGATCCAAGACAGGCGGATTAAATCGTCGTCATGGTTGCGGCTGTAATCAGCCGCTGTTGCGCAGCCCCGCCGCCACGCCGTTGATCGCCAGCAGAATCCCCTCGCGAACACGGGGGTCTTCATCCCCGGCGCGGCGGCGGCGGATCAGTTCGATCTGCACATGGTTCAGCGGCTCGACATAGGGCATCCGCAGCCGGATCAGCCGATCCAGTTCCGGTTGGCCGCCCAGCAGCCTGTCATGGCCGGTGATGGCCAGGACGGCGTCGTGGGTTCTCTGCCACTCGTCGCGGATCTCGCCATAGATGCGCGCCGCCAGCGCCGGATCGGGCACCAGGGTGGCGTAACGGCGGGCGACCGTCATGTCCGACTTGGCCATGACCATTTCCATGTTCTGGACCAGGGTGCGGAAGAAGGGCCAGACCTCGGCCATGGCCTTCAGTTCGGCCATGTCCTGGCCCTGGACGGCCGAACCGAAACCGAACCAGCCGGGCAGCATGACCCGGCTCTGCGACCAGCTGAACACCCAGGGAATGGCGCGCAGATCCTCGATCCGGGTCGAGGCGGTGCGCGATGACGGGCGCGAGCCGATCTTCAAATCGGCGATCTCGGCGATGGGGGTGGCGGCGCGGTAATAGTCGACGAAGCCGTCGGTTTCATAGACCAGCTTGCGATAGGCGGCCATCGACCGGGCGGACAGGTCCGACAGGGTGGCGCCGTGGTCGGCGGTGAAGACGTGATCCTTGCCCTGGTCCAGCGAGGCCAGGACGGCGCCGCAGGTCAGGGCGTCGAGGTTGCGCAGGGCGATCTCGGGCTCGCCGTACTTGTTGGCGATGACCTCGCCCTGTTCGGTGGTGCGGATGCGGCCCTGGACCGTGCCTTCCGGCTGGGCCAGCACCCCGGCGAAGGACGAACCCCCGCCGCGCCCGACCGTGCCGCCGCGCCCGTGGAACAGCTGCAGCTTCAGGCCGGCGGCCTTGGTCACCTCGACCAGGGCGCGCGAGGCCTCGTGCAACTCCCAGCCGGATGTCAGATACGAGCCGTCCTTGTTGGAGTCCGAATAGCCGATCATCACTTCTTGAACGCCGCGCGCCTTGGCGACGGCCAGGGCGGACGGCTCCTTCAGCAGGCGCTCCAGCGTCGGACGCGAGGCGCGCAGGTCTTCGATGGTCTCGAACAGGGGGGCGGCCTGGATCGGGCAGGCGGCGGGATCCTCGGGGCGATAGAGGCCGACCTCCTTGAGCAGCAGATAGACCTCCAGCAGGTCCGAGGCCGCGTCGGTCTTGGAGACGATATGGGTGCGGATCGCCTGGGGGCCGAAGGCGGCCAGGGCCTCGGCGGCGGCCTGAAGAATGCCGCGCTCCTTCAGGGTTTCGGCCGCATACTCGGCATAGGGGCTGAACAACAGGCGCGGCGAGGCCAGTTCCGCGGCGAGCACCGAAAGCCGCCCCTCTTCGTCCAGGCCGGAATAGTCGGCGCAGACCCCGGCCGTCTTCAGCAGGTCGGCGACGACCCGTTCGTGGACGTCCGAGTTCTGGCGCAGGTCCAGGGTCGCCATGTGAAAGCCGAAGATCTCGACGGCGGTGATCAGGTCGCTGAGCCGGTCGTCGGCGAAGACCTCGCCATTATACGCCACCAGGCTGTCGCGCATGATCTTCAGATCGGCCTCGAAGGCGTCGGGGCCGGGGTAGGGCTCGGCGGCGACAACGGCGCGGCGGGGCGGCGGGGTTCCGCCCCGCGCCTCATAGGTGGCGGCCAGGCGGCCGTAGACGCCGGTCAGGGCGCGTCGATAGGGTTCGTCGGCGCGATGGGGGGACGGGTCGTGGGCGGCGTCCGCCAGGACGGCCAGTTCCGGCGAGACCTGGGCCAGTTCGGCCGCCAGACTGAGCTCGGCGCCCAGGGCGTGAACCTCTTCCAGGTAATAGCCCAGGACGGCGCGGGACTGGGTGCGGAAGGCGGCGGCCAGCACGGCGCCGTCAACGTTCGGATTGCCGTCCCGATCGCCGCCGACCCAGGTGCCGACCCGCATGAAGGGCTGAAGGTCCGGGGCGTCCAGCAGACGCCGCCAGGCCGACAACTGCTTCGGCGCCACGCGCAGGAAGATGCGGTCCAGGAAGGAGACGACGGTGTCGATCTCGTCCTGCACCACCAGTCCCTGGGTGCGGACCAGACGCGTGGCCCACAGGATGACGATCTGGCGGCGCAGGGGTTGGTTGATCTGGGCGGCGGAACAGGCGTCGCCGGCCTTGTCGCAGGCGTCCAACATGTCGCTGACGGCGGCGATCCGGTCGATGACGCTCTTGCGCCGCACCTCGGACGGGTGGGCGGTCAGGACCGGCGAGATCAGGGCCTCGTCCAGCAGGGCGCGCACCGCCGCCTTGTCCACCTTCTGTTCGGCCAGCCGTTGCAGGGCGCCTTCGGGCGTATCGGGACGGGCGCCGGCCACGACCTGGTCCTGGGCGCGACGGCGGGTGGCGCGATCCTCGGCGATATTGGCCAGCAGGGAGAACAGGGCGAAGCCGTGGGCCAGGCCGGCGGCCTGATCCACCGTCATGGCGGTCAACAGCTTCTCCAGCCGCTTGGCCGGATGCGAGGCCGGGTCGCGGTGATAGGCGACCGAGGCCTGGCGCACCGCCTCGACATGATCGAACAGATCCTGGCCGCCTTCCTGACGAATGACCTCGCCCAGAATGCCGCCCAGCAGTCGGACTTCTTCACGCAGGGCGTCGTCGGCGGCGGGGGTCATCATCGGCATGTCCTAGTCGGCAGCGGGGAGACCGGCATGTGAAAGAGCCGAAACGCCCCCGTCAACGCACGTTCCATGACAGGTCGCGATAGGAAAGGTCATGGTGAACCCGCCGTTAGGGTTTCTTAACCGGCGCGATGCAAGACTGGGCGTGAAGGATTCCGCCCCGTGTCCATGTTCGCCAAACGCCAGTCCGCCCTCGCCGCCGCCGCCGGTTCTCCGCCCGCGGCGCGTGGAAAGCCGAGCCTGAAACCTGTCGTCGCCGCGCTGAAGAAGCCGCCGGTGATCGCGGGGCTTTCCGGCCTCTTCCTGCTGTCCGCGACGGCCCTGTTTCTGACCGTCCTCGGCGACCCGCGCGCCGGCACGCCTTCAGCCCGGATCGCCCTGCATCGTGAAGAGGCCGCGCCCGCCCCGGCCCCGACCGGGTTCGAGGCCTTCTCCATGGGGGCCATGGGCCTGTATCAGGACCTGACCGGAACCGGGGACCCCAGCGGCGCCGCAGGCGGCGAGGCGGTGATCACCCTGCCGGACGGGGCCACCGTCGCGGGCGGGGCCAGCTATAGCGCCCCCGTCCAGGCGGCGTCTCCGCTGGCCAAGGCGCCGATCGCCGGCCTGTCGCAACCCGGTCCCAGCGGCCCCCTGCCGATGATCGCGCCCGACGGCCGCGTTCCGGCCCAGGCCTATGCCCGTCCGTTCCGCTCGAACGGCAAGCCGCGCGTGGCCCTGATCGTCGGCGGCCTGGGGCTGAACGCCGTCACCACCCGCGCGGCCATCGAACGCCTGCCCCCCGAGGTGACGCTCAGCTTCGTGCCCTATGCCGACAATCTCCAGTCCTGGATCGACCAGGCCCGCGCCCAGGGCCACGAAGTCATGCTGGAAATGCCGATGGAGCCCACCGGCTATCCCGACAACGACCCCGGCCCCTACACCTTGCTGGCCAGCGGAACCCCGGACGACGTCCAGGCCAAGATGGACTGGCTGCTGGGCCGCGCTGTCGGCTATTTCGGCGTGACCAACTATCTGGGCGACCGGTTCGCCACCTCGGACACGGGGATGAGCGCCTTCCTCTCGACCCTGCGCCAGCGCGGGATCGCCTTCCTCGACGACGGTTCGTTCCAGCGCCGTCCCGGCGCCTGGGCCCGCGCCAGCGCCGACAAGGTCATCGATCAGACCCAGTCCCCCGCCGCCATCATCGCCGCCCTGAACAGTCTGGAAGCCCAGGCCAAGCTGCGCGGCTCGGCCCTGGGGACCGGCTTCTCCTATCCGGTGACGGTCGAGGCCGCCGCTCGCTGGACCGCCGGTCTGGAACAGCGCGGTCTGCAACTGGCGCCCGCCTCGGCCATGACCCTGCGGCCGGGGCGCTGAGAAGTGGCGAGTGGCGCGTGGCGAGTGGCGAGTGAGGACTCTCGCCGGCTAAGCGCGTCGATGTGGCCGCGCGGCCTCGCCACTCGCCACGCGCCACTCGCCACTCGATGACCGACCTCAGTCTGTACCGCCCCAATGTCGGGGTCGTGCTGTTCAACGCCGACGGCCAGGTCTGGTACGGCCGCCGCCATGCGACGCCCGGTCCGCATAACTGGCAGTTCCCGCAAGGGGGCGTGGACGAGGGCGAGGATCTGCTGGCCGCCGCCCTGCGCGAACTGCGCGAGGAGACGGGGGTGACCTCGGTCGAATATCTGGCGCGGACCGACGACTGGATCCTGTACGATTTCCCGCCCGAGGCGATGAACAATCCCAAGGCCTGGCGTGGTTTCGTGGGTCAACGCCAGCAGTGGTTCGCCTTCCGCTTCACCGGACAGGACAGCGAGATCGACCTGCAAGCCGACGACGAGATCGAGTTCGACGCCTGGCGCTGGGGCGCCCTGTCCGAGGCCTGCGACCTGATCGTGCCGTTCAAACGCCCGGCCTATGAACAGGTGGTCGCCGCCTTCGCGCATCTGGCGACCCAAAAGTCGGCATAGAAAAAGGGCGGCGCGAACGCCGCCCTTCCATAGTCTCGGGTCCGAAGGCGGATCAGGCCGCCTTGTCTTCCACCTTGGTCTGGGCCTTGCCCTCGATCAGGGGCTGGCCGGCGCCGATCTCGATGCGGCGGGGCTTCAACGCCTCGGGCAGTTCGCGCTTCAGCGAAATCGACAGCAGGCCGTTAACCAGATTGGCCTCGCTCACGACCACATAGTCGGCCAGTTGGAAGCGGCGCTCGAAATCGCGCTCGGCCAGGCCGCGGTGCAGATAGGTCTTATGCGCCTCGGCGTCGTCGTTGGCGGTCTTGCGGCCGGTCACGGTCAGCAGGTTTTCCTTCACCTCGATATTCAGCTCGTCGGGAGAGAATCCGGCGACGGCGATCTCGATGCGATAGGCGTTCTCGCCCGTGGTCTCGATATTATAGGGCGGATAGCCGCCGTCCTGGCTGGTCCGCGCGGCGGTTTCCAGCAGATTGGCCAGACGGTCGAAACCGACGGCCGAACGGTACAGCGGGGTGAAATCATAGGTACGCATCGGCATCCTCCTGAGGATCAGCAAGGTTGAGCCGCCCGGCGGTTTGCCCGGACGGTTGGGGTTCAGCCCGGCGACCCGAAATCGGCGCCGTCGGTCTGGAGAGCCCGGAACCGGCGCTCTCGGACACTGAAATGGGATGCGGCGAACCGGCGTCAAGGGGGTGGAATACGCGGCAAATCGTCGGCGTCTCGGGATCGTCATTTGCGCCGGCCGCGATGCTCCGTAAGGAGAGGCGAACCGGATCAAGGAACACGCCCATGCGTCTCGCCGCCCTCGGCCTCTCCGCCCTGCTGTCGACCGTCGCCCCGACGATGGCCGCCGCCCAATCTCCGGCCCCACCGCCCGCCCAGACCGAAGGCGCCTGGACGCCGCCGCGCTCGGCCCTGTCCAGCGCCATGCCGACCTTCGAGGAGGATACGGCCCTGAAGGCCGCCGTCGCCGCCCAGACCCGTCCCGCCGCCGACCGGGCTCGCGACGCCGCCCGTCACCCCTATGAGGCCCTGACCTTCTGGGGCCTGACGCCGGGCATGACGGTGGTCGAGATCGAGCCGGGCGGCGCCAGCTGGTGGCGGCATATCCTGGAGCCCTATGCCGCGGCGACCGGCGGTCGCTATGTCGGGGTCGGTCGCCCGCTCGAGGGCATGGGGGTCGAGGCCGGCTCGGTCGACTTCATTCTGGTGGCCCGCGCCTTCCACAACTGGTCGCGCGACGGCCGCACCCAGCCCTATCTGAAGGCCTTCTACGCCGCCCTGAAGCCCGGCGGGATCCTGGCCGTAGAACAGCACCGCAGCGCCGAGGGCCTGAACGTCGCCGACGTCGCCTCCACCGGCTATGTGCCCGAAAGCTATGTGATCCACGAAGCCCAGGACGCCGGCTTCGTCCTGGAGGCCCGCAGCGAGCTGAACGCCAATCCCAGGGACGACCACGACCACCCGTTCGGCGTCTGGACCCTGCCGCCGGTGCGCCAGTCCCAGGCCCGCGACGGCTCGGCCGCCCTGACCCCCGATCAGCGCGCGACCTTCGATGCGGTCGGCGAAAGCGACCGCATGACCCTGCGTTTCCGCAAACCGGAATAGTCGGGTTTTGACCCGCGCCACGAACCTGCTTATGCCCGTTCGACCAAGGTTTGCCGGACACGGGGCCCGGCGTTCCGAGGGGGTGTTTTGATGGCTGCTCTTTCTGCGATTTCCAGCGACCCGTCGCGCCGGTTCCTGTTGTCCGGCGCCGCGGCTCTGGCCCTGATCGCCGCGGCCGGCTGCGGCCCCAAGAAGGAGGAGGCCCCCGAGGCGCCGCCCGCCCCCGCCGGTCCGCCCGAAGGATCGCTGGAATGGGCCGTCGCCGGTCCGTGGCGCGCCCAGGACCGGCCCCGCGACGCCTTCCGCCATCCGATGGAGACCCTGCGCTTCTTCGGGCTGCAACCGCGCATGACGGTGGTCGAATTCTGGCCCGGCAGCGGCTGGTACACTGAAATCCTGGCCCCCTATCTGACGCGGGGCCAGGGGACCTATATCGCCGCCCTGTTCCCGGAGGGGCCGACCGCCGATCCGGCCCAGGCCGCCCTGAACGCCGCCTTCCAGACCCGGTTCAGCGCCGACAAGAAACTGTATGGCGAGCCCCAGTTCACCACCTTCGGCGCCGCCTCCGGCCCGGTGGCTCCGGCGGGCACGGCCGACCTGTGCCTGTTCATGCGCACCCTGCACGGCTGGATGGCGGCCGGGATCGCCGAAAAGGCCTTCTCCGACGCCTTCGCCGCCCTGAAGCCTGGCGGCGTCCTGGGCGTCGAACAGCACCGTCTGGCCCCGGAAGAGGACCAGGATCCGGTGGCGGCCAACGGCTATGTCCAGGAGGCCTTCGTCCGACAGCTGGCTGCAGAGGCGGGCTTCGTCTTCGTCGCCGCCTCCGAGGTCAACGCCAACGAGAAGGACACCAAGGATCATCCGTTCGGCGTCGACACCCTGCCGCCGACCCGTCTGACCGCCCCCCGCGGCGACCCCGCCGACCCCGCCTTCGACCGATCCAAATACGAGGAGATCGGCGAGAGCGACCGCATGACCTTGAAATTCAGGAAACCCGAGTGAACCGCGCCCAAGCCTTCGCCGCCAACGCCCCCCTGATGGGGGTTCCAGGCGCGTCTTCGCCGCCGGGCGGCAAGGGCGACTGGTACCGTGGGGCCGGCGGCATGCGGCTGCGCGCCGCCCTGTGGACGCCGTCGCACCTGACCGCCGAAAAGCCGCGCGGCACGGTGGTGCTCAGCCCCGGCCGCACCGAACCGATCGAGAAATATTTCGAGGTCATCGGCAATTTCCTGGCGCGCGGCTGGTGCGTCCTGGCCCACGACTGGCGCGGCCAGGGCTTGTCGGCCCGGCTCCTGCCCGACCGCCTGAAGGGCCACGCCCGCGCGGTGGAAGAGTTTCTGGACGACTACGGCCGGCTGCTGGACGCCTTCGAGGACCAGTGCCCCAAGCCCTGGGTCATGGTCGGCCATTCGATGGGCGCCTGCCTGAACCTGTTGTCGCTGGAAGCCGGCGAGAGCCGGTTCTCGGGGGCGGTCCTGTCCAGCCCGATGCTGCGCATCAAGACCGGCAAACGGTCTATGTGGTCGGTCAAGCTGGCGGTCCGCTGGAACATCCGCCACGGCCATGCGGGCGACTATATCCTGGGCGACCCGGATGATCCGTTCGACCATACCTTCGCCGAGGACGCCCTGACTTCGGACGAGGCGCGCTACGAGATGTGGCGCCAGCAGCTGTACGCCTGCCCCCACCTGGCCATCGGCGGCCCCACCTACGGCTGGCTGGCCTTCGCCCTGGACGCCGGCGAGCGGGCGCTGAAGCCCAAGGCCCTGAAGATGGTCAAGATTCCGGTCGCCGTCGTCCAGGCCGACAATGACGACGTGGTGTGGAAACAGACCAACCGCTGGGCCGCCAAACGCCTGGGCCGCGGCCGCTATGTCGAGGTCCCCGGCGCCCTGCACGAAGTCATCATGGAAGCCGACGACAAGCGCGCCGTCTTCCTGGACGAGTTCGACGCCATGGCCGACTACGTCTCGCCGATCCAGGACCTGCCCCCCGTCGATCCGTCAGCCAGGATCGAGGACGTGACGGAAGAGACGCCGTCGGTGGCGTGAGGGGGCTTACGCCCAACCCGTCATCCTCGGGCTTGACCCGAGGATCGAGGGCACCGCCGCTTGTGCGAAGGGCCTGACGCAGAATCCGATCAGCGCCCGGTCCTCGGGTCAAGCCCGAGGATGACGGTGGGGGTGCGGCCGAGACTGTTCCTGCCGCTGAAGTGAGGCAAGGTCAGATTTCGGTGCCGACGCGCATTTCGCAAACCGACCCGTAGCTGACCTAAGGCG
Source organism: Brevundimonas sp. TSRC1-1 (assembly GCF_049898245.1). Classification (NCBI taxonomy): domain Bacteria; kingdom Pseudomonadati; phylum Pseudomonadota; class Alphaproteobacteria; order Caulobacterales; family Caulobacteraceae; genus Brevundimonas; species Brevundimonas sp. TSRC1-1. The sequence continues at coordinate 199,037 of NZ_JAFCXI010000002.1, read as the reverse complement.
TTGCTCTTTGGCTGAGGTCTCGATTAAGCGCTTGGAAGCTGCGGTAGTTGTCCTGCTCCCAAGCGTCCAGTGCGGCGACGTGCGTTGGTGGTATGGTCACCATTGCCCGACAGCCAGGTCTCTGGCTCGTAAGCCTGAACGTCAGGACCCGCCCGCGCGGCTGCGGTGGCAGAAGGAAGGTAGCTTGGGTTGCTAGTTCCGGGTTCGGGTCCAGCCCCGGCGGGCCGCTGCCATTTCTGACGGAATACGGCTTATAGCTGATGTCTCCATCAACAGATTCGAGCGCAATGTGTTTTCGATCGCGGCAATCGAACAATTCGACATCTAACGCGAAGCCGTCGTCTTGCTTCGGCGGATCTGCATCGCAGCGAGCTGTCCAGATCGAGGCTTCGACACGGTTTCCGGTCTCCCCCACTGATACGACGGTCGGGGCGGTGGCGCTTATGCCACAGTTTACATCGCCTCGCTCTACGTTGAGCGGCACTCCCAAATAGGTGTCGCCATCAGAACCGCTTTGGGCCGCCTCCAGGGTGGGTTTGTTGTGCGGCTCGCTGCACGAAGCTAACAGTAGCCAGCCCGCAAAGACGGCTGAATACGCGAGTTTGGACCATTCCATAGTGGGCCAGCTTGTCGGAAATTCGAACCTTGGTCCAGCGGGCGCGCGCGGGCGTGATTGTCCGCTTCCCACCCTCTGCCGACAATCCCAAAGTCTGCTCCCGACCCCTCCGCCCGCTACCCCGCCGCGCGCTTCAGCGTCACCAGGGCCTGGTCGATCAGCCGCTCATCCCCGACCGCCAATATCTGCCCGCTGCCGTCCGGCGCATCGCCGCGCCAGTTGACGACCCGGCCGCCGGCGGCCTCGATCACGGGGACCAGGGCGGACCAGTCCCAGGATTTCAGGCTGGCTTCGGCGACCAGGTCCATCTGGCCCGCCGCCACCATGGCGTAGGCATAGGCGTCGCAGCCCAGGCGGGCCAGGCGGGCGGCGGCGCGGACCTGGGTCCAGGCGCCCCGTTCGGCGCCGTTGAAGATGTCGGGGTCGGTGGTCGAGATGACGGCTTCGGTCAGGTGTTCGCAGGCCCGCACGGCCAGGGGCCGCTCGGTCGCGCCGCGCAACAGGCGGGCGCCGGACGGGCCGCCGATGAAGATCTCGTCCAGATAGGGCTGGGCGATCAAGCCCACAGTCGGCTTTTCGGCGACGCGCAGGGCGATCAGGGTGGTCCACAGCGGCAGGCCCGAGATGAAGGCCCGCGTCCCGTCGATGGGATCCAGAACCCAGACGTGCTCGGCGTCCGGCCGGTCCTCGCCGTATTCCTCGCCGATCACGCCGTGGTCGGGATAGCGGGCGGCGATCAGGCGGCGGATCGCGGCCTCGGCCTGTTTGTCCCCCTCGGTGACGGGGTCGAAGCCCGCCGCCCCGCCCTTGTCCTCATGCCCGATGCCCGAGCGGAAGAAGGGCAGGGTGACGCGCGCGGCCTCGTGCGCCAGTTCAACGGCGAAGGATTCGAATTCGATCATGGGCGCTCTTAGCGCGGATCGCCCCGTGCAGAGAACCCCGGCCGCAACGCCTGCGCCCTATTCGTTCAGGCGACCGCGTCGTTGACGTCGTGAAGGGACTTGGCCAGATCCAGCAGGCGTCGGCGCGGGCGTTCGCCCAGCTGGTAGTAGGCCTGGATCAGGTCCAGCGTCTCCTTGCGTGAGAACATCTCGCCCCCTCCGGCGGACGTTCCCGGCGCCGCGTCCTTGCGCTCCAGCGCCTCGGTCACGCCGTCGTAGAAATAGCTGACCGGCGTCTCCAGCGCCTCGGCCAGTTGCCACAGACGGGCGGCCGAGATGCGGTTGGCGCCGCATTCGTATTTCTGGATCTGCTGGAAGCGGATGCCGACCTGAACGGCCAACTGCTGCTGGGTCAGGCCCAGCAGGCGGCGGCGGCGACGCAGGCGGCGGCCCAGGTGGAGATCGATGTCGGTGGCCATGACCCTCAATGCCTTATCTGAAGACCTGTCCCGACACGGGACGGTTCGCCCGCCACGCCGCAATCCGCGTGCCGCAGGTCGCGTCAGGGGCGAGTTTCGCGGCTCATCGAACTCTGCATGTCGTGATCGCAACCCAATCCGGCCGCGTGCATTTACTCCCCAGCTTGGCTTCACAGGAAGGAACCTACACCATGGGCATTATCGCCTGGATCATCATCGGCATCGTCGCGGGCTGGCTCGCGGAACAGATCATGGGCCGCAACCACGGCCTGATCACCAATCTGATCGTCGGCGTCATCGGCGCCCTGATCGGCGGCTTCGTCGCCAATGCGCTGGGCTTCGCCTGGGGCGGCTGGATCGGTTCGACCATCGTCGCCACCATCGGCGCCATCATCCTTCTGTTCCTTCTGGGTCTGGTCAAGCGTCGCGCTTGATCGTCCCTCTGGACTGAGAATGAACGAAAGGGCGGCTCGCGAGAGCCGCCCTTTTTGTATGTTTCGACCGGCTTATTGCGCCGCGGGGGCGGGACGGAAGTCGCCCTGCGCGGCGATCAGGACGCCGCCCTGCACCGTGGCGGCGTCGGCGGGCAGCAGGCGGGTCGATCCGTCGGGCAGACGGATCAGATAGCCGTCGATACGGCCGCCCGACCCCCGACTGACGCCCACGACCTGGCCCAGCGCCTCTCCGCTCGATCCCCGCGCCGTTGCGCCGACGGCGACCTCGGCGGGGGCGTATTCCGAGCGGGCAGGGGCTTCGGCAGGCGTATCGACATGGCGCGAGGGCGGCGCTTTGTCCTGACCGTCAACCTGAGTCGACGCGGTTTGGGCCCACGCGGTTTGGGCCAGGACGGCCGTGGCCGCCAGGGCCGCGAGGGTTGCGAAACGCATCATGGAACGGTCCTTCCTGTCAGGTGACAACGGAAAAGGCGGCCGGGATGTCCCGGCCGCCTTCTCGACGTCTGTGGCTCAGGCTCGAGCCCAGGCGGTCATGGATCAGCGCTGGGGCTGGTCGCCGGTCGGCGGGGCCATCGGGTCGCTGCTGCCCGACGGATCGGCAGGCTCGGTCGTGGTGGGTTCCGTGGGGATCGGCCCAGTCGGGGCCGGTTCGGCCGTCATCGGCGCGGCAGGCTCGGCGGGCATGACCGAAGGATCGGCGGCGGGGGCGGGCGTCGTTGCGGCGGACGGAGGCGGCGGCGCGCCAGCGATCGGGGCGGCGGCGTCGTACTCGGTCTTGGTATAGGCCACCACCACATTGGCGCCGTCCTGGCGGATGCCGTTCAGCGGCACGGCGCGAAGCTGGCCGTCGGCGCCGCGAACTGTCAGTTCCTGGGCGCCCGAGGCGTTGTTCTGAACGCCTTCAAGCTTGCCCAGTTCGCCATCGGGACCGTGCACCGAAGTGCCGGGCGTCAACGACAGGCTGGGCTGAGCGGGGGCGTCTTGGGTTGCGGGGGCCGCGGGAGCGATTTCCTGCGCCAGGGCGGGCGAGGCGATCAGGAAGGCGGCGGCGGCGCTGCTCAGAATGGCGGTCTTGAAGTTCATGGGAGAACATCCGGTTGCACGGGCCCGGCGCCCGCAATCACCAAACCCACCATGTTACGGATTGTTTCGTCGGCCCCAAAATGACCCTGAACCTGCCCCGGTTGGACGATTCCTGGTCTAAGGTGCGGCATTGCGTCGAATCGGCAGGAGGCCGCGTGAATCGCCGGAACGCCTATGTCCCCGGCCTGCTGCGCAGGCTGTTGGGGCTCGCCTATGAGCTGACCCCTCAGGTTTTCGCCGTGGTGGCCTTCTGCGCCGGGGCGCTGATGCTCATTTCGGCGGTGACGCCAGAGTTCGACGACCGGTTGCGGCAACTCACCGGCGTCGTGTCGCCGATCCTGATCGACCTGTCCCATTTTGTGGCCAGCATCGCCGGATTCATGCTGATCCTGCTGTCGGCCGGTCTGTGGCGACGGCGCCGCGGCGCCTATTGGGCGGCCCTGGCGGTGCTGGCCGTCGGGGCCGTCTTCTCGGTTCTGAAGGGGCTGGACTGGGAAGAGTCCGTCGATCTGGCGCTCGTCGCCGCCCTGCTGGCGCCGTGTCGCACGGCCTTCAACCGCCGCTCGCGTCTCAGCGAGCCCCTGCGGCCCGGCTGGTTGCTGCTGCTGATCGCGGTGGTGGGGTCGATGCTGTGGCTGGGCTTCTTCGCCTATCGCGACGTGGCCTATTCGGACGAGCTGTGGTGGCGGTTCCTGGTGGATCGCCAGGCCTCGGGCTTCCTGCGGGCGGGTCTGGTCCTGTCCCTGCTGACCCTGCTGGTCGCAGGACGCTCCCTGCTCAGTTCGCCGGGCGCCGACAGTCACGGTCCGGCCTCGAAGGACCAGATCGAACGCGCCCGCATCGCCCTGGAGGCGGCGGAAGAGGCCACGCCCGAGGCCTGGCTGGCCATGCTGGGCGACAAGGCCCTGTTGTTCAGCCCCTCGGGCCGCAGCTTCCTGGCCTATCGGGTGCGGGGCCGGCGCTGGATCGCCATGGGCGAACCGGCAGGGGCGCTGGCGGAACGCCAGGAGCTGTTGTGGGCCTTCACCGAACTGGCCGACAGCTACGGCGGTGCGGCGGTCTTCTACTCGGTCGGGGACGATATCCTCAGCGAACTGGCGACCATGGGCCTGGCCATGCGCAAGGTCGGCGAGACGGCGGTGATCCGCACCGAGGCCTTCGCCCTGGAGGGCAAGAGCAAGCAGAACCTGCGCACGGCCGTGAACCGGGCCGAACGCGAGGGGGCCAGTTTCGACATCCTGCCCGCCGGCGCCGCCAGGGCGCTGGAGCCTGAGCTGAAGGCGATTTCGGACGCCTGGATGGGCCTGCACAACGGGGCGGAGAAGTCCTTCTCCCTGGGCCGGTTCGACATCGACTATCTGAACCTGACGCCGTTGGCGGTGGTGCGCGAGGGCGAGCGGATCGTGGCCTTCGCCAATCTGCTGGTCACGCCGGGCGAGGCGGCGGTGGACCTGATGCGCTATACGCCCGAAGCGCCGCATGGGGTGATGGACTATCTGTTCATCCGCTGCGTCCAGTGGGCCAAGGCCGAGGGGATCGCCACCTTCGACCTGGGCATGGCGCCCCTGGCCGGGCTGGAGGATCGTCGCGTCGCCCCCGTCTTCGCCCGCGTCGGCGCCCTGGTGTTCGAGGAGGGCGGCGCCCTGTACGGCTTCCAGGGTCTGCGCAGCTACAAGGCCAAGTTCGCGCCGGACTGGAAGGCCCGGTTCATCGCTGCGCCCGTATCCACCCCCCTGCCCCTGGCCCTGCTGGACGTGGCCCTGCTGACCAGCGGCGGGTGGCTGGGCATGTTGGGCCTGCGCAAGGGCCGCTGATATCGACGGGCGGCGCCGAAGCGGTCATGGTGCGCCCATGTCGTTCAAGCCCCTCTTTTCCCGCGCCCTGGCCCTTGCGCCGGAGCGCCTGCATTTCGCCGCCCACAGCCATCACCTGTGGCCCGACGTCAGTTTCGAGGCCCAGCAACAGGCCTGGCTTGACGCCAATCGGCACGCCGACCGCAAATGGGACCTGATCTTCGACGAGATCGTCCCCCAGGCCCAGGCCGAGGTGGCGCGCGAACTGAGCCTGGCCTCGCCGGACAGCGTGGTGTTTTCGCCCAACACCCATGACCTGCTGCTGCGGGTCTTTTCGGCCTTCGAGACCCAGCCGGTGCGGATACTGTCCACGGACGGCGAGTTCCACTCGTTCCGGCGTCAGGCCGAGCGCTGGGAGGAGGCGGGTCAGGCCGTGGTCACCCGCGTGCCCCTGGCGCCCTTCGACACCTTCGCGGAGCGGTTCGTCGCGGCGGCCGCAGCGGGCGGTCACGACTGGATCCTGGTCAGCCAGATCTTCTTCCGCACCGGAGGCCTGTTCGACGGGATCGAGGCCCTGGCCGCCCTGGCCCGGCCCGAGGGCCCGTGGGTCCTGATCGACGGCTATCACGGCTTCATGGCGACCCCGACGGATCTGTCGGCCGTGGCGGACCGGGTCTTCTATGTCGGCGGCGGCTATAAATACGCCATGGCGGGCGAGGGGGCCTGTTTCCTGCACGCCCCCGACGGCTTTGCGCCCCGGCCGGTGGTCACCGGCTGGTTCGCCGAGTTCGGGGATCTGTCCGGCCCGCCGGGCGCGGTCCAGTATCGCTCGGACGGCGGCCGGTTCTGGGGCGCGACCTTCGACAGTTCGGCCCTGTACCGGTTCAACGCCGTGCGCCGGATGTTGAGAGAAGCCGGGCTGACCACGGCGGACGTGGCGGACCACAGTCGGGCGCTGGCGATGCAATTCCAGGCGGCGCTTCAGGCCGGAGAGGCCGGAGCGGTCGGCGCAGCCGAGATGCTGAACCCGGTCCAGGGCGACGACGCCCGCGCCCGTTTCCTGGCCCTGCGCCACGACGACGCTCCGGCCTGGCGGGCGGACCTGCTGGCGGCCGGCGTGGTGACGGACGTGCGCGACGACGTGATCCGGTTCGGCTTCGGCCTGTATCAGGACGCCGCTGACGTGGATCGGCTGATCGCGGCCTGCCGCGCCCTGTAGGGTTTCAGCCTCCCCTAGAAGAAGGTGGTGTCGTCCTGCTTCTTGGCCTGGGGCGCGGCGCGGGGCGTCGTCGCCGGCGGGGTTTGGCGCGGCGTCCCGGCGTTCGGCGGCGTGTTCGGCGATTGGCCGTTTGGCGTCTGCCCGTTCGCAGGCGGGATCGCCGGCAGGGCCGGATAGGGCATGGCCGGGGTCTGGCCCGCTTCGGCCGGGCTTCCGTCGCCCGGATAGGCTTCCGCCGCCGGGAGCTCGTCGACCGGCGTCGCCTGACCCACGCGGTCGGGCGCGTTCAGATCGTCACGGATGAAGGCCCAGGACCGACTGTCGGCGCAACCGCAGGCCTTCAGGAAGCCGTCGCGGTCACGCCACAGGATCAACGGATAGGTGATGTGCACCCCGGCGTCGCTGAGCAGGGCGGTCAGGCGTTCGTCGAACTGGCGGCTGGCGTCCACCACGGCCGAGCGGGCCAGATTGCCGTCCGCCTGGGGGATGCCGGCGGCGGTCCAGTTCCGCGCGGGCGTCGCCGTCCAGCGTTGGTACAGGGACCAGTCGCGGGTCAGCCACAGTTCCGCGATCGTGGCCCGTTCGGCGGCGGTGGACTGGGCCAGGCCCTCGCGGTCGGCGCGGGCGAACAGGATGACGCGCGGCTCGACCCCTGCGGCCTGAAGCTTGGCGACCTCCTCCTGCTCATAGCGCTGGGCCGACGCGCTGTCGCGATAGCCGACGATATAGAGGGGTTCGCCCCCGCCGCCGCCCGACACCCAGGAGGCCTCGTCGAGCAGTTGCTGGATCTGGGCCTGGTTGCGGCTGATCGTGACCGGCTGGAACCGCGAATAGAAGTTCCAGTAGGCCCAGTAGCCGAGCCCCGCCAGGATCAGGCCGATCAGGGCGGCCAGGGCGGACCAAATGAGGAATCGACGCATGGGGGAGGAGTGCTCCAGCTTCACCGTTGGCACGGGTTAACGCATAGCACCGAAATCCGTTGTCCGCTCATTCGCCGTGCCGTTTTCCCCGGCGAAATCCGCAGGTGACGTTCGCACGCCACACCCGCCCATCCCGATCCGCGCCGGGATGGGCGGGGGATTTCAAGGCTGCCAGCCCGAGGTCTGGTCGACGTCGCTTTCGCCCGCCAGGGCCCCGCGGGTCTTCTTCACCTCGGCCCAGGCGGCGCGCAGCAGGGCCGCCACGCCTTCGCCCGACACGCCCGAGACCAGCATGGGCCGACGACCGGCGACGGCCTCCAGCTCGGCCGCCTTCTCCTCGCGCGCCTCGGGCGTCAGGGCGTCGATCTTGTTCAGGGCCAGGATCTCGGCCTTTTCGGCCAGACCTTCGCCATAGGCTTCCAGCTCGCCCCGGATGATCCGGTAAGCCCCGGCCACATCGTCCTGGGTGCCGTCGATCAGGTGGATCAGGCTGGCCGAGCGCTCGACATGGCCCAGGAAGCGCGTGCCCAGGCCCGCGCCCTCGCTGGCGCCCTCGATCAGACCGGGAATGTCGGCGATGACGAACCGCTCGGACGGCGACAGGTCCACCATCCCCAGGTTCGGCGCCAGGGTGGTGAAGGGATAGTCGGCGATCTTGGGCTTGGCGGCGCTGGCCGCTGACAGGAAGGTGGACTTGCCCGCGTTCGGCAAACCGGCCAGGCCGATGTCGGCGATCAGCTTCAGCCGCAGCCAGATCCACCGCTCCTGACCGTCCTGGCCGGGGTTGGCGTAGGTCGGCGCCTGGTTGGTCGGCCCCTTGAAACGCACATTGCCCCAACCGCCGTTGCCGCCCTTCAGCAACAGCTCGATCTTGCCGGGCGTGTCCATGTCCAGGAGCACGGTCTCCTTGTCCTCGTCCAGCACCTGGGTGCCGACCGGCACCTTCAGATGCACGTCGTCGCCCTTGCCGCCGTGCATCTGGCGGCCCTGGCCGTGGTGGCCGGTCTGGGCCTTGAAATGCTGCTGGTAGCGATAGTCGATCAGGGTGTTCAGCCCGTCGACCGCCTCGATCCAGACGTCGCCGCCCTTGCCGCCGTCGCCGCCGTCGGGGCCGCCGTTGGGAATGAATTTCTCGCGTCGAAACGACACGGAGCCCGCGCCGCCGTTGCCGGAGCGGATATAGATCTTGGCCTGGTCGAGGAACTTCATCGCGGGCTTATGCCGCAAGACGACGGCGAATTACAGGCGTGACCTTCGGTTCAGCGTGTCTCGAACGTCAGGGTGATTTCGCGCATCCCTGCCTGACCGGATTGAGCCCTGCCAGTCCTGACCCCGCGCAGGGCTTCGCGGCCGAAACCCTGGCCGACCGGCGTCTCGGACACGATCAGGCAATTCGTGGGGATGCCGTTGGCCGTGAAGTCGCACCGGAGAACCACGACGCCGGATTTCACGCCCGTCTCCAGCGCCTTGGCGGGCATTTCAATGCGGGGCGGAGTTTCCCAAACCACGGGCGGCGCTGAAGCCGTGGCCTGGGCGGTCGTCAGGGCGGCCAGAAGAGCGAACAGGGTCATGTTTCAGAGCTAGATGACCACGCCTGTCGTCGCAACCCCCGGTTTTACTGTCTGCTTCCTAGCCGAGCTGTGCCGTTCATGGAGCGTTAAGCGGTGCAGACGAGATTCTCTGTCATGAACCTGTCCAGCGCGACATCCATGACCAGCGTCCTGGCCGAGGGCCGGGTCCAGCGCGAAAAACAGGCGCAGGAGCGCGCCGAGGCCAGGCTGCGCGATGCGCGCTCCGCCGTCGAAACGTTGAAGCAGCGCAACACCGCCGCCGCTAAGGACGCCCAGGAACAGCGCAAGGCGGCCGCCAAGCAGAAGATCGAACAGATCAAGGCCCGCATCCGCATGTTGCAGATGAGCGGCTCGGCCGATCCCAAACTGCTGGCCCAGTTGGCGAAGGAACTGAAGTCCGCAGTCAAAATGTACGGCGGATCGGGCGGCGCGTCGGTGGAGATCGGCGGCGCCGACGCCGGTTCTTCGGCGGCCTCCAATGCGGCGCCGGCGGCGGACCCCAGCGTCGGTGCGACCGAGACCGCGTCCACGGAGACGCCCATCGCGGCGGAGCCTCCCGCCCCGCCCGCGAATGAGGATGCTGCGGCGCCCAAGGGCGAGGGCGAGGGCGAGAAAAATCCCGAAACCACCCAGTCTGAAGACAATCCGTATCGGCGCATGGCGGCGGAAGCCCAGGCGCGCGTCGCTGAGCAGTCACGACGCGGGGCGGCGCAGCAGGAAGATCGCGACTTCCTGTCCGACGCCCGCAATCTGGCGAGCCAGATCAAGAGCATGGCGAAGCGGGCGCAGCACCAGGCCGAGACCGACCCCGCCCTGCGCCAGCACGCCGACCAGGCGGCGCAGGCTGCAGCCGAGGCCGTGCGGGCGATCGAGAGCGCCGGCCGCGATCTGGGCGCGGCCGGGGTCTCCCTGACGGTCTAGATCAGCCGCGCGCCCAGACGCCGAACGGATCGCTCCATTCCAGGCCAAGGGCCTGGGCCACCGCCGGATAGGTGATCTCGCCCTTCAGCACGTTCAGGCCACGCGCCAGGTGGGGATCGGCCTTCAGGGCGTCCAGACCCTTGTCGGCCAGGGCCAGGCCGAAGGGCAGGGTGGCGTTGTTCAGGGCTTCGGAACTGGTGCGGGGCGCGGCGCCCGGCATGTTGGCGACGCAATAGTGGACCACGCCGTCGATGACATAGGTCGGGTCTTCGTGGGTCGTCGCGTGCGAGGTCTCGAAACAGCCGCCCTGGTCGATGGCCACGTCGATCAGCACCGATCCCGGCTTCATCGTCTTCAGATGGTCGCGCTTGACCAGTTTCGGGGCCGAGGCGCCGGGCACCAGGACGGCGCCGATCACCACATCGGCCTTGATCAGTTCTTCCTCGATCGCGCCGATCGAGGAATAGCGGGTGATGACCCGGCCGCCGGTGATCTCGTCGATATAGGCCATGCGCGGAATCGAGCGTTCCAGCACCACTACCTCGGCGCCCAGGCCCATGGCCATGCGGGCCGCGTTCAGCCCGACCACGCCGCCGCCCAGCACCAGCACCCGCGCCGGGGCCACGCCCGGCACGCCGCAGAACAGCAGGCCCATGCCGCCGTTATGCTTCAGCAGGGTCTCGGCGGCCGAGAAGACGGCGATCCGACCCGCGACTTCCGACATGGGCGCCAGCAGCGGCAGGCCGCCGCGCGCGTCGGTCACGGTCTCGTAGGCGATGGCGGCGCATTTCGACGCCAGCAGGCCCTTGGTCTGTTCCGGGTCGGGGGCCAGGTGCAGATAGGTGTAGAGGATCTGGTCCTCGCGCAGCATCTCCCACTCGACCTTCTGCGGCTCCTTGACCTTCACGATCATGTCGTTGTTGGCGAAGATGGTCGCCGCGTCGGCGACCAGGGTCGCGCCCGCCTTTTCGTAGTCGGCGTCGGTGAAACCGGCGCCCAGGCCGGCGCCGGTCTGGACCGAGACCGCATGGCCATGGGCCACATATTCGCGCACCGCCGTCGGCGTCAGGCCGACCCGGTGTTCATTCTTCTTGATTTCGCTGGGAACGCCGACGCGCATGGGGGAACCTCTCCGGAAATAATGGGAGCGTCCGTCTCTGCGGGCGGATCGCCGTTGCGCCACATATAGCGCCGAGCGGGTCGCAGAATCCTGTTCATTTGACGACCTGATCGCCGTACATGCGCAGTCTCTGCGATGGATTGACCAAATGAAGACTGTTTCCGCCGTCGAACTGGACGGAACTGACAGGAAGATGCTCCGCCTGCTGCAGCAGGACGGACGGATGACCAATGCCGACCTGGCGCGCCAGGTGGCCCTGTCCGAAAGCGCCTGCCTTCGTCGTTTGCGAGCGCTGGAGGCGGCGGGGGTGGTCGATCACTATGCGGCGGTGATCAGCGAACGGGCCGTGGGCCTCCCGATCAGCGTCTTCGTCACCGTCACCCTGTCGTCCCAGTCCGAGGCGGTCCTGACCGCCTTCGAACAGGCCGTGGCCGCCGCCCCCGAGGTGATGGAATGCTATCTGATGACCGGGGGCGCCGACTATCTGCTGCGGCTGGTGGTGCGCGACGTCGACGATCTGGAACGGGTCCACGCCAAGACCCTGACGCGCCTGCCCGGCGTCCACCGCGTTTCCTCCAGCGTGGCCATGCGGTCGGTGGTCAAGCGCGGGGCCTTGCCGGTGTGATCGGCGGTTCCCAGATCGAATGAGGACATCTGGTCTGGGGGATATGTGGATCGCGACGGTTTGATCTGGTTCGGCCTGGCGATCACCGCCGCCTTGGTCGCCATGCCGGGGGTGCTGGCGGGCGGACTGCCGCTTCTCCCGCTGTTTATCGTCTGCGTCGGCCTGGCCTGTACTCTCCATTCGGGCAGTCGCCGTCTGGTCGTGAGCACCACCCTGCGCCTGTTGTCGCGCGGCGCCTTCAGGACCGCGATCATCGTGCTGGGCGCCGTGATGCTGATTCAGCTTCTGCCGCTGGAAATGGCGTTGTTCATGGCCGGCGACGTCCTGGCCTATGTCGAGGTGCTGGCGGCTGTCGGACTGATCGCGGCGAACGCTCGCGTCCAGGTCATTCGAGGGATGATCGAAGCGAAGACGGATCAGTGGCGGGCCGCGGTCCGGCGTCGGATCGCCAATCGCACGCCCCGGGTCGGGCGGCCTTCGGCCCGTCGTCGCCCGCCGTCACCGGACGACGACCCGGCGGCCGGTTGGGCCTTCGCGTGATTTGACTCGTGCGGTTCAGTGTGGATCATACGACCTATGGGTGTTGAAGAGAGCATCGTCGTCTGGACGGATCGCGAGCCCACGCTCGATGAGGAACTGCGCGCTCTGGGCGAGGAGGACGTCGTCGAGATGGCTAATCTCCCGCCTGACTGGACCGGCGTGCTGGCGACCATTTTCATTTCGACCGCATTGGGCGGCCATGGTCCGAGGATCAAACTGTACCTCAAGACGGGTAGACACCAGCCCAGCGCCTCAATCTCGATAGGTCCAAATCCTCGCGTCCTGGCGAGCAGTCTGGAGGAGCGCGATCTTAATCGGATCGCGCCCAAGGCTCTGGAGTGGGTCGCCCTGAACCATGAAGCCCTGACGCGTTTCTGGTTCGAAGGTCAGGACTTGATGATCCAGGACGTGGCCGATTTCAGCCGGTCCCTAAAAAGGGTGTGACCCTCACCGCAACGCCAGGGTCACCGTCTTCACCTCCACATATTCGTCGATGCCGTGGATCGAGCCTTCGCGGCCGTAGCCGGACTGTTTGACCCCGCCGAACGGGGCCACGGCGGTGGAGATCAGGCCGGTGTTGACCCCGCACATCCCCGCCTCGATGCGGCGGCTGAAGCGCATGGCCCGGTCCAGGTCGCGGGTGAACAGATACGACGCCAGGCCGTAGTCGCTGGCGTTGGCCTTCTCCAGCACCTCCTCCTCGCTGTCGAAGGCGAAGACCGGGATCATCGGGCCGAAGGTCTCCTCCTCGCGGAACAGTGCGTCGTTTCCGCCCAGGGTCACCGTCGGCTGGAAGAAGCGACCGCCCAGTTCATGGCGTGATCCGCCGGTCAGCACCCGCCCGCCGTCGGCCTGCACCGCCGCAACGTGTTTCTCGACCTTGTCGACGGCCTTGTCCTCGATCAGCGGGCCGACCTTGACCCCGTCGTCGAAGGCGTTCCCGACCTTGATCTTCGCCACTTCGGCCGCGAGCTTCTCGGCATAGGCCTCTGACACCGACCGTTCGACATAGACGCGGTTGGGACAGACGCAGGTCTGGCCCGAGTTGCGGAACTTGCCCTTGATGGTCTCGGCGACGGCCAGGTCCAGATCGGCGTCGGCGAAGACGATCAGCGGGGCGGCGCCGCCCAGCTCCATCGACACCCGTTTCAGGGTCGGGGCGCATTGCTCGGCCAGTTTCCGACCCACGCCGGTCGATCCGGTGAAGGACAGTTTTCGGATCAGGGGACTGTCGGTCAGGGCCTTGCCGATCACCGCCGCCTCGCCGGTCACGATCGACAGGGCGCCGACAGGCAGGCCCGCCTGATAGGCCAGTTCGGCCAGGGCGATGGCCGTGAAAGGGGTCTGGCTGGCCGGCTTGACCACGGCGGTGCAGCCGGCGGCGAAGGCCGGGCCCAGTTTGCGGGTCAGCATGGCGGCCGGGAAGTTCCACGGGGTGATCAGGGCGCACGGCCCCACCGCTTCGCGATAGGTCAGCAGGAGATGGCCCAGCGGGCTGTCCTGGGTCTCGCCGATCAGTCGTTCGGCCTCGCCGGCGAACCATTTGATGAAGCCGTTGGCGTAGACCACCTCGCCCTTGGCCTCTTCGAACGGCTTGCCGTTCTCCAGCGCCATCAGGGCGCCCAGCCCTTCGACGTTCTCGTCGATCAACTCGGCCCATTTGCGCAGAAAGGCGGCGCGCTTGTGCGGGTCGGTGCGGGACCAGGCGGGAACGGCGTCGGCGGCGGCCTGAATGGCGGTCTCGGTCTCGGCGGCGCCCAGATCGGGAACATGGCCGATAATCTCTCCGGTCGCCGGATCATCGACCGCGATTCCCCCGCCGTTGGCCGGCACGGGCTCTCCGGCGATCAAGGCGTGCTGGCGAAGCAGGGCGAGGCCGGCGTTCCGGGCGGTCTGGTTCACGGAAATTCTCCTGGTGCAGTCCTGAAACGAACAAGGCCCCGACGAAGCGGGGCCTTGCAAGCATCTTCAATACGACATTCGCCGCAGAAAGATCAGTTCTTGGCGTCTTGGGCGGCGCCCGAAACGGCCGAACCGGCGGCCTGGGTGTCACGACCCACGCCTTCGACCGTGTTGCAGGCGGCGGTGGTCAGGGCGGCGGCGGCGGCGACCAGTACGAAAATCTTGCGCATGAGAAAGCTCCGGTTGAGCCGACATGGGAGTCTGTCGGTCTTGGCCTATCAACGCGACCGCACAGTCCCGGTTCCGTCCTGGCCGTCCGACTTGTCCGCGGGGTCGGTCGGCGACAGGGCTTCCGGCGTGGCGAAGGTCATGCGGGCGATCGCTCCGCCGCCGGGCGACTCGATGAACTCGGCCTCGCCGCGCAGTTGTTTGGCGAAGGCGCCCATCAGGGTGCGTCCGACCCCGACCTCCGCCCCGGCCGAGGCGCCGGGGCCGTCGTCCTCGACTTCCAGCGTCGAGGTGTCGCCAAGGACTCGGAACCGGACCTTCAGCACGCCGCCCCGCCCGGCGAAGGCGTGTTTCTGGGCGTTGGTCACCGCCTCCACCAGCCACAGCGCCAGGGGCGCCAGCTTGTCCGGATCGACCAGCAGCGAATCCGCCTCCACCGAACTGACGACGACCGGGCCGCGCCCCGCCTCGCTGGCGACCAACTGGCCGACCAGTTCCGTCAGGAAGTCGCGCGCGTCGGCATGACGGATGTCGTCGCTCTGATACAGGGTGCGATAGATCAGGGCCAAGGCCGATATCCGCTGGCGCGTATCGCCCAGAGCGGCCTTGGCCGGGGCGTCGGTCAGGGCCCGCTGCTGCATCGACAGCAGGGACGAGATGATCTGAAGATTGTTCTTCACCCGGTGATGGATCTCGCGCATCAGCGCGTCCTTCTCGGCGATCGAATTCATCAGCTCGCGGTCGCGCACCGTGATGGCCTCGGCCATCTCGTCCAGGGTGCGGGCCATGGTGCGGATCTCGGCCGGGGCGTTCATCGCCTGCAGCGGCCGCACCGAGAACCGGCCCTTGGCGTAGAGGGCGGCGATCCGCTCCAGATAGTCCAGCCAGCGAATGAAGATGCGTTCCGACAGCAGCATGACCGCCGCAAAGGCCGTCAGCCAGGCGCCCAGCGGCAGCAGCAGACTGCCGATCGGATTGAGCCGCGCCCAGGATAGCAGGCCGGGAGCCGGGGCCGACAGCAGGGCGTACAGGTCGCCGCCGGCCAGCACGGCTCCGGCGTAGTCGCGACGCTGGTTGCGGCTGTCCTTGGCCGCGAACACCGCCGTCCCCTCGTCGCGCGCCCGGGCGACCCAGCCCGAAACGTCGCCGCCGTCCGCCAGGCGGAAGGCGGCGGGATCGCTGGCGACCAGGATCCGGCCGGCGCCGTCGGTCAATGCGGCTTCGGAGGCCGAGGGCAGGGCGGGGTCCTCGATGTCCGGCTGAAGCGCGGACAGGGGGATTACGGCGGCCATGGCGCCGTCGAACCGGCCCATGGGACGTTCTGAACGGACGGCGACGATCAGGGCCGCCGGATAGCCGGCGTTGGCCGGCGCGCGAACCACGACCAGATCCTCGCCACGCCGCAGTCTTTGGAACCAGTCGGCGCCGGCGGCGGGGGCGAGGCCGGCTCGAACCCCGTCAGGCCGTCCCGACGCGCAGACCGCCTCGCCGGTGGGGCTCAGGCGGTACAGGCCCTCATAGCCCTCCAGCCGATCAACCAGCGCCGTCAGACGCGGCGCGCAATAGGGACCGAGCGCGTCGGGGCTCAGCGCGCGCAGCAGGACCTGCGCGCCGTCCAGCCGCGCCTTGGCGCTGCCGGCGCTGCGCTCGGCGGCCAGCTGCAGATCGACCTTGCGATCTTCGGCCTGCTGGCTGAAGTCGGCCTGGGTCTGGATCAGGATCAGGATGAAGATCGGCAGCAGGGCCAGGGCCATGGCCACGCCGAGGCGAAAGCGGATGCCCTGGAACCGGGCGGTGTTCAATTTCCGACCGAGGCGCGGCTGCGCGTCCGCGTCCCCCGCTCTGGTCTCTTCCGCCACCGGGGATCAGGACCGGGCGCCGGCCAGCCTGTCGGCCTCGCCGAGAATCGACCGCATCGCGTCGCCCGCCGCCTTGCCGTCGCGGCCGTAGCCGCCTTTTTCCAGCGTGGCCGCCAGGGCGCGGCGCGCCCGGCTGACGCGGCTCTTCACCGTACCCACCGCGCAGCCGCAGATTTCTGCCGCCTCTTCGTAGGCGAAGCCGCCGGCGCCCACCAGGATCAGCGCCTCGCGCTGCTCTTCAGGCAGGGTCTTCAGCGCCTGGCGCAGTTCGTCCAGGGCGACCGGCGCCTCGGGGTCGTCGACCGCCACCAGGGTCCGTTCGGCCGCTTCCTGATCCAGTTGGGACTGGCGCCAGGACCGGCGCTTCTCGGAATAGAATTGGTTGCGCAGGATCATGAAGGTCCAGGCCTTCATGTTGGTGCCCATTTGATAGCTGGCCCGCGCGTCCCACGCCTTCATCATGGCGTCCTGCGCCAGGTCGTCGGCGGCGGTCGGATCACCCGTCAGGGTCCGTGCGAAGGCGCGCAGATGAGGGATCAGCTGAACCAGTTCCCGCTTGAAGCCGTCGTCGTCGGCCGAAGCGGGTTTCGGGGCGGCTCCCAGGCGAGACGTGCTCATGCGCCACCGCCCGACGCCTTGGCGTCGGCGCGCTTCAGAATTTCCAGGAATTCGTCAGGCACTGGCTCGTTGACCACCTCGTCGAACATGTGGCGCAGCTTGACGCCGATGGCCTGTTGGCGAAGTCGAGCTTCCTCGAGCCCCGCCTCCCCCGCATTTTCGACGTCCTTACGCCGCGAGGAATCGGAAGAATTGATCATAGACAGAACACCGCCCACCCAACTGCAGTGCAGAAATGCGGACTGGATAACGTCGCCCCTGCCGCCGGGTTCCTCCCATTTTGGGAATAAATGCTCAAGCTTGCGGCTTGGTGCGGAACCGTGGTGGATTTGATACGTTTCAACCCGCTGTAGCGCTGCGCCCTGGTCGGGCGAGACAGCGATTTTTGTCGGGGACTATCTAGCATGAGCCTTCTGGCCAGACTTGCGCCGCATCTGCCCTATGTCCGCCGGTATGCACGGGCGCTGACCGGAGACCAGGCGACGGGCGACAACTATGTGCGTGTCGCGCTCGAGGCCCTGGCGGCCGGCGAGCAACAGCTTTCGACGGACATGACGCCGCGCGTCGCCCTCTATCACGTCTTCCACGCCATCTGGTCCTCGACCGGGGCGCAGTTGGAAGACGTTAGCGGCGTCGATGGCCGCACCGACGCCTCGAGCCGTCTGCTGCGGATTGCGCCGCGCTCGCGTCAGGCCTTCCTGCTGACCGCGCTGGAGGGCTTCACGCCGTCGGAAGCGGCGCAGATCCTGTCGGCCGACGCCCGCGACGTCGAACGCCTAATCGCCGAAGCCCAGTCCGACATTGACGCGGAACTGGCGACCGATGTTCTGGTGATCGAGGACGAGGCCATCATCTCGGCCGACATCCAGAGCCTGGTGAAGGAACTGGGGCACCGCGTCACCGGCGCGGCCACCACCCATGACGAGGCCATTGAGGCCGTGGCTCGCCACAAGCCGGGTCTGGTCCTGGCCGACATCCAGCTGGCCGACGGGTCTTCGGGCATCGATGCGGTCAAGGAAATCCTCAAGGACATGGACGTGCCGGTGATCTTCATCACCGCCTTCCCGGAGCGCCTGCTGACCGGCGAACGGCCGGAACCCACCTTCCTGATCACCAAGCCCTTCCAGCCGGAAACGGTGAAGGCGGCGATCAGCCAGGCCCTGTTCTTCCACCCTTCGCGTCACAAGCAAGCGGCCTGACCGCCCTTTCGAACTGAACGCCGTCAGGGCCCCGGTCGCTTGCGCGCCGGGGCCTTTTTCTGTCCGCTAGTTCGACGGCGCGGTCGGGGCGTTGACGTTCGGCGTCTCGCCTGTCGGGGCGGGCTGAGCCTCGCCCGCGGGGCCGGTGGGGGCGTCGGCGGCCGGCGGGGTCTGGGCGTCGCCCTGGAAGGCGCGGGCGTCCACCGCCTGGTCGCCGTCGTTGGCGTTGGTGGTCGACATGCCGCCCTGGCTGAAGGCCCAGATGGACAGCAGAAGCACCGCCGCCGCCCCGCCGGAGAGGATCAGCAGCCACAGAATGCGCACGCCGGACCGGCCCTGGCGGGTGGACTGGGCGTCGACCGGCCGGTTGGATCGATCCGCGTCCGTTATCTTCGTCTGGGGGTCTTGGTGGCTCATGCTCGGCCTCCCTTGTTCTGTTTTCTGGTCGCGCCTCAACGCCCTGCCGGTGGCGACGTTCCGATCGGCGCGCGGCTCCGGCGAACCTTGTTCGTGGGGAGACGAAAAATTGCACGCAACCTCTGGAACCACTCTCTCGGCCTGCCGTTATCGGCTTGCGGAGGCGGCGACGCCCCCCCGACTTGAGATTGGCGAAAGCCAATCTGTCGCCTCCGCGCCTCATTCTCGATGATGCCACTTGAAGGCGGCCCGCAGGGGTCGCCTTTTTCTTTTCGCTCTCGACCGCCGGGGGCGGCAGGGTCAGGATGGCCTCAAAAGACAATCCTAGGAGATAGACGCATGGCTTTGAACGGCAAGACGAACCGCCAGTGGGTGTTGCGCCAGCGGCCCAAGGGTCTGATTCAACCGGGCGACCTGGAACTGGTCGAAAGCCCGATCCCGGATCTCAAGGAGACCGAGGTTCTGGTCCGCACCGTCTATCTGTCGCTGGATCCGACCAACCGCACCTGGATGAACGATTCCGAGGGTTATCTGCCGCCGGTGGGTCTGGGCGAGGTCATGCGCGGCCTGACCCTGGGCGTGGTCGAACACAGCCGATCCGACCGGTTCAAGGTCGGGGACGTGGTCATGCCCGCCTCGGCCGGCTGGGCCGATTACGCCGTCGTGCCCGAGGGCGGGCTGCGTCCGGTCCACCGTGCGCCAGGCCTGCCGTTGACGGCCAATATGTCGGTCCTGGGCATGACCGGCCTGACCGCCTATTTCGGCGTCACCGACGTGCTGAAGGCCAAGGCCGGCGAGACGATCGTGATCTCGGCCGCCGCCGGCGCCGTGGGCTCCATCGCCGGCCAGATCGCCAAACAGCGCGGTTGCCGCGTCATCGGCATCGCCGGCGGACCCGAGAAATGCGCCTGGCTGACCGACGAACTCGGCTTCGACGCCGCCGTCGATTACAAGAACGAGGATGTCGGCGCGGCCCTGGATCGGCTGGCGCCGGACGGGATCGATCTGAATTTCGAGAATGTGGGCGGCGACATCATGATCGCCGTCTTCAACCGGCTGAAGGTGCACGGCCGGATGGCGGTGTGCGGCCTGGTGTCGTCCTACAACGCCACCAAGGCGCCGCCGTCGCCGAACTTCGCCCGCATCATCACCCACCGTCTGACCGTCCAGGGCTTCCTGGTGCTCGACTACGCCCCGCGCGCCCGCGAAATGGTCGCCGAGATGGGCCCCTGGCTGGCCGAGGGCAAGGTGAAGTGGAAGGTCCACGTCGATGACGGGCTGGAAGGGGCGGTGGAATCGCTGAATCGCTTGTTCACCGGCGATCACGACGGCAAGCTGCTGGTTCGCGTCTCCGAAGAACCTGCCTGAGGATATCCATGAGCGACCCCCTGCTCGTCCATTACGAGGATCTGGAGACGGGACAGGTCGTGCCCCTGGGCGCCTGCGCGGTCGATCCGGCCGCGCTGGACGTCTTCGTCGAGCGGTTCTCGCCCGGCTGGGACGCCGCCTATGGCGCGCCGGACGCCATGGTCTACGCCCTGTGGAGCCGGCTGGCGGCCGAGAAGGCCGGCGGCTGGGCCCAGACCAAGGTCCTGGCCGTGGACGGTCTGCGCTATCTGCGCAATCCCCCGCCGGGCGAACTGCTGCGCGGGCGTATGACGGTGATGGGCAAGGATCCGGTCGGGGACGAGAAGGGCATCGTCATCGCCTCTCACGACCTGCTGGATGAAGGCGGTCGGCTGGTCTTCTCCTGCCTGACCCGCGCCGTCTTTTCGCGCCGCTGAAACGCAGAACGCCCCGCCGGCGAACCGGCGGGGCGTTCCATTTCGATCGGACGGCGGGTCTTAGTTGACCGTGCCCGGGGCCTGGCGAAGGAAGGCCAGGGCGATCAGGCGGTCCCAGCCCAGCAGCGACACCAGGTGGGCGTAGATCTGGCCCAGGGCGCCGTTGTCGCGCAGTTCGGCCAGCTTCTCGGCCGGCAGGGCGCGGAGCTTGTCTTCCGACACGGCGAAATACTCGGCCAGCTTCTGCGGCGCGCCCGGCGTGCCGTCCGGATTGCGCGGCGTGAAGACGGCTTCGCGTACGTCCAGCAGATCCAGGTCGGTGATCAGCTTGACGA
This sequence comes from Brevundimonas sp. TSRC1-1, assembly GCF_049898245.1. Lineage (NCBI taxonomy): Bacteria > Pseudomonadati > Pseudomonadota > Alphaproteobacteria > Caulobacterales > Caulobacteraceae > Brevundimonas > Brevundimonas sp. TSRC1-1. The sequence continues at coordinate 178,472 of NZ_JAFCXI010000002.1, read as the reverse complement.
AGGCCTCGGTGCGCTGACGCTCCTGCTCGAAGTTGTTGCAGAACTCCATCGCCATGGTGGTGTAGTCGCTGGCCTGGCCGTTGACGAACAGCGGGTTCTGGCCGCCCTCGGCGACGATCTCCGCGCCGCGGTCGATGCACAGGATCAGGCGCTGGTTCTGCTTGTCGTCGGCGAAGACGAACGGATAGCGGCGCACATAGGCCGGGATGTAGGCGTCGGGACGGAACTCGCCGTCGGCCGCCACGAACAGGTTCTCGCCCTGGCGCAGGCCCATGACCACGACCGGCTGGCGGTTCTCGCCGGTGAAGATCACCGGATAGGACAGGGCGGCGGCGGCGAACTCGGTCACCGTCAGCGGCACGACATTGGTCTGGCCGACGAAGGCGTAGGGCTTGTCGGCCGGATTGACGCCCAGCGCGCCGTGCAGGCCCGGATCCAGCGGCTCGGGGTTCTTGTAGAAGAGGACATTGCCCTCGAGCGGCGAGTTGGTCGTGTCGGTCATGAGAAGCCAGGCGCTCTGGAATGGAAACGAGGCGGGCCTTCTAGCCCAAGCGCGTCCCAGCGGCAAACGGAGGCGACGCCCGGCGGCGTCTCATGTTGCGGCCAGGCCGCTCAGCCATTAGCTGTGGCGCATGACCTCCACCTGCGACCACGATCACGATCATGCGGGCCTGCACGGCGCGGCCCTGATCCGCGCGCTGGAGGGGGCGGAAGCGCGCATGACGGCGGCGGGCGAGCGGATGACGCCGCCGCGTCGACGGGTGCTGTCCCTTCTGCTCGAGACCGGCGAGCCGGTGAAGGCCTATGACCTGATCGCCCGCTTCGGCGAGGACGGCCAGGCCGCCAAGCCGCCGACCGTCTATCGCGCCCTGGAGTTTCTGGAACGCCAGGGCATGGCCCACCGCATCGCCTCCATCAGCGCCTATGTCGCCTGCGCCGGACATGAAGAAAACACCGCGCCCCATGCGGCGGCCTTCCTGATCTGCGACTGCTGCGGGGCGACGCGCGAGATCAACGGGCCGGACCAGGGCGCCATGGACGCCGCCGCCGCCGCCGCCGGCTACGCCATCGCCCGCACCACCATAGAGGCGCACGGACTCTGCGCCGCCTGTCGTCAGGCCGCGTGATCATGGACGCTGCGCTGATGTCCCCGCCCCGTCGACTCAGCGTGCCGATCAACAACCACTGGGGCGCGGGCCGGATGTCCGTGATGGACTTCGGCGACCCGAAGCGGCCCGTGGACCTGATCTTCTCCCACGCCAACGGCTTCAACGCCGCCACCTACCGCAGCCTGCTGTCGCCCCTGTCGGCCAGTCTGCGGATATGGGCTCCGGATCTGCGCGGCCACGGCGGGTCGGACCTGCCGGTGTTCGCCCGGCCCAAGTCCAGCTGGCTGGATCACCGCGACGACATCCTGGCCCTGATCGAGGCCATCGACGGGCCGCCGATGGTCCTGGCCGGCCATTCGATGGGCGGAACCGCCTCGCTGCTGGCGGCGGCCGAACGGCCGGATCGGGTGTCGAGCCTGGTCCTGTTCGATCCGGTGATCTGGCGGCGCGCGGCGGTCTTCGCCTTCAACCTGCCCTTCGCCCACCGGCTGATGAAGGACATCCCCATCGCCAGGGCCACACGCCGCCGTCGCCCGGTGTTCGACAGCCGCGAACAGGCCATGGCCGCCTATCGCGGACGCGGCGCCTTCAAGGGCTGGCCCGACCGGGTGCTGGCCGACTATCTGTCCGAGGGGCTGGTCGAGACGCCGGACGGTCTGACGCTGACCGCCACCCCGGTCTGGGAGGCCGCCAACTACGCCGCCCAGGCGCATGATCCCTGGCGGGCCCTGCGCCGCTATCCGGGGCCGATCCATATTCTGAAAGCCGAGCACGGCGCCCTGACCCATGTGCCGGTCGCGCCGCGCGGCCTGCCGAACGTGACGGTCGAGGTGGTCGCCGGCGGCGGCCATCTGTTCCCCATGACCCATGCCGACGTCGCCCGCGACGCCCTGTTCGAGGCGGCGGTCTGAGGGCGGACGATTAATCGGGGGACAGGCGCCGAGCCCCATGATAAGGGCGCCGCTGAGCATAACTCCCCGAGACGTCCCGCTTGTCCTTCTTTCACGCCGGTCCCGCGCCCAAAGGCGCCGGCCCCCGATCCGGGGGGTTGCGGGACGGTTTGATCCTGACGCCGGGAATGAAGGTCGGCCTGTTCGGCGGCTCCTTCAATCCGGCCCACGACGGTCACGCCCATGTGGCCGAGACGGCCATGCGCCGCCTGGGCCTGGACCGGGTCGTCTGGCTGGTCTCGCCGCAGAACCCGCTGAAGGACGCCCGCCACAGCGCGCCCCTCTCCGAACGCATGGCTTCGGCGCGCGAACATGCCCGCGGCCCGTCGATGATCATTTCGGATTTCGAGACCCGCACCGGCGTGGCCTGGACCGTCGACACCCTGCGCCTGCTGGTCGCGCGGCATCCCGGCGTGCATTTCGTCTGGCTGATGGGGTCGGACAATCTGGCCAGCTTCCATCGCTGGCGCGGCTGGACCGACATCATGCGGCTGATGCCGGTGGCGGTGATCGCCCGGCCGGGCTCCCTGCTGGACAGCCGCACCGCCCCGGCGGCCGCGCGGTTCGCGACCTTCCGCGTTCCGGCCGAGCAGGCGGGTCTGTTGCCGACCTTGTCGGCGCCCGCCTGGACCTATCTGACGGCGCCGCTGAACCCCCTGTCCTCGACCGCGATCCGGACCGGGACCGGACGACGCGCGGCCTCGTGATCGGGGCGCCGGTTCACGGACCGGCCTATCCGTGCTAGAGGGCTTCTTTAGTCAATGCTCCTGGAGCCCTCCGCTGACCCCCTCGCCCGCGTATGATACGCAAGACGCCGCCGTTTCGAACACGGCGCACGAGATGGATGCCATAGAACCTCTGCATTCCGAAGACGGCTTTGAATCCGACGGCGCGCCCAGCGCCTTCGGCGATTCCGCACCGCGCCCGATCGGCTCGACCCCGCTTGAAGAAGCCATTCTGAGCCGCCTCGACGAGGACAAGGCCCAGGAGATGGTTCTGATCGATCTCAAGGGCAAAAGCGCCATGGCCGACACCATGATCGTGGCGTCGGGCCGGTCGCACCGCCATGTCGGCGCCATCGCCGACCACCTGCTGCGCACGCTGAAGGAACAGGGCCTGGGCAAGGCCAAGGTCGAGGGCCTGCCGCATTGCGACTGGGTCCTGATCGACGCCGGCGACGTCATCGTCCACCTGTTCCGCCCGGAAGTGCGCACCTTCTACAATATCGAGAAGATCTGGGCCGTCGATTCCGCCCACCGCATGGTCCGCGACTGAGACCATGAGGCTGGGGATCGTCGCCATCGGCCGACCGGGCCGAGGGCCAGAGGCGACCCTCGCCGATGACTACGCCCAGCGCGCCACCCTGTCCGGACGCGCGCTTGGCCTCGGCCCCCTTGAACTGATCGACCTGGAAGCCAAGAAGCCGGGCAAGGGGCCGGAGGCCGAACTGATCCTCGCGGCCGCGGAAGGGTCTCATCTGATCGCCTGCGACGAGCGTGGAAAGACCTATTCCTCGCGCGCCTTCGCCGACCATGTCGCCAAACTGCGCGATCAGGGGGAACGCCGTCTGGTCTTCGCCATCGGCGGGGCGGACGGGCTGGACGACAGCGTGCGCGCGGCCGCTTCCTCGACCCTGGCCTTCGGTCCCCAGACCTGGCCCCACGCCCTGGCTCGCGCCATGCTGGCCGAACAGCTCTATCGGGCCGTGACCATCCTGGCCGGATCACCCTATCATCGCGACTGACATGGGTCGCGCCGCCACACTCTCTCTCGCCCTGCTGTCGGGCCTCGTGCTCGCCGCGCCCGCCGTGGGCCGGCAGGCGCCTGAAAGCGAGCTGGCCCGAACCCAGGCCGAATACCGCGACGAGGCCGTGCGGGCGCGCCGCCTGCGCGCCGACGCCGATGCGGCCAAGTCCGAACTGGCCCAGTTGGAGCGTCGCCTGGCGGCTCTGCGGGCCGACGAACGGACCGACGACCGCCAGATCGACGACCAGCGCGCCCGCCTGCGCCAGCTCAGCGAACGCGAGGCCGAGCTGGTCACGAACCTGGCCCGGGAGCGCGGGGCCCAGGGCCGGCTGCTCAGCGCCCTGCAGATGATGAGCCGTCGCCCCCCGCCGCCCCTGCTGATTCCGGCGGACAAGGCGGTGGATACGGTGCGCGCCTCCATCCTGCTGCGGGCCATGACGCCCGACCTGGAAAGGCGCGCCCAGGCCCTGGCCGCGCGTCAGGCCGAGATCATGCGCATCCGCCGCCTGGCGGTCCTGTCGTCCGAACGGCTGCTGACCACGGAAAGCGCCCAGGGCGACCGCCGCGCCGAGATCGAGGGGCTGACGGCGCGCAAGACCGCCCTGACCGCCGTCCTGAACGCCGAGGCCCGCACCGCCGAACGCGCGGCCCGCGTGCTGGAGAACCGTATCCGCGAACTGGGCGGCGACGTCCCCGCGGCCGAGACGGCCGAGGCGGCGCCCACGCGCCTGCCCGCCGGCCGCACCCGCCTCAGTTCGCCCGTCCAGGGCGCGCCCAGCCAGACCTGGGGGGCAGGGACCTCGGGGTGGCGCTGGCGGGCCGACCGCGCGGCCGTGACCGCCCCCGCCGACGCCAAGGTCGCCTACGCCGGCCCCCTGACCGGCTGGGGCCAGGTGGTGATTCTGGATCTCGGCCCCGGCTGGCGGGCGGTCATCGCCGGGCTGGAAAGCGTGGACGTGGCGCACGACGCCCGCGTCTCGGACGGCCAGACCCTGGGACGCAGCGGCCCCGACGGCGACGTCTATTTCGAACTGCGGCGCGAGGAACGGCCCATCGATCCCGGTCCCTGGCTGAAATAGCGCCGACAGGCGTCATTTGCGGCCTCTTGCCTCTGACGGCGAGTTGGGAGGCGGCGAAATGGCCGAGATGCGATAAGGCCTTGCTTTCCAACCTGACGCTGATTTTATCGGCGTGACGCTGCGCCGCCACGATTTCGTCGTGTCTGCGGGGCCTTACCCTTGCAACGGGCGCCTTTCATGATCGGCCCGACCGAAAGAGACCGAATGCGTAAACTGCTCCTCGTCGGCTGCGCCGCCCTGGTTCTCGGCGGCTCGGCTGCCGTCGCCACCAGCCAGACGCCCCGCAACGAAACCTTCCGGATGCTGGAGCTGTTCGGCGACGTGGTCGGCATCGTCGAGCAGGCCTATGTCGTCCCGGTCGACAACAAGAAGCTGATCGAAGCCGCCCTGGCCGGCATGATGACGGCGCTGGACCCCCATTCCAACTATCTGCCGCCGTCCAACTATGACGAGCTGCGCGAACGGACCGAGGGGCAGTATTCGGGCGTGGGCCTGACCATCACCTCCGAGGGCGGCCTGGTGAAGGTCATCTCGCCGATGGACGAAAGCCCCGCCGCCAAGGCCGGGGTTCAGGCCGGCGACGTCATCTCATCCATCGAGGGCCAGAACGCTTCCGGCCTGACCGTCAGCCAGGTGTCCGAGAAACTGCGCGGATCCGTCGGCACCAGCGTGCGCGTCACCTTCCTGCGCGACGGCGAGGACCCGCTCGAGGTCGTCCTGACCCGCGAGATCATCAAGGTTCAGTCGGTCACCGGTCGGGTCGAAGGCGATTTCGGCTATCTGCGCGTCTCGACCTTCAACGAGAACACCGGCCGCGAACTGACCGAGGCCATCGCCAAGATCAAGGCCGAGAAGCCCGGGGTGAAGGGCTTTGTCCTGGACCTGCGCAACAACGGCGGCGGCCTGCTGAACGCCGCCATCGACGTGTCGGACGCCTTCCTGGAGCGCGGCGAGATCGTCAGCCAGCGCGGCCGCAAGCCCGAGCAGATCCAGCGCTATTCCGCCAAGCCCGGCGACCTGACCGGCGGCCTGCCGGTGGTGGTCCTGGTCAACTACGGCTCGGCCTCGGCCTCGGAAATCGTCGCCGGCGCCCTGAAGGATCATGAGCGGGCGACCATTGTCGGCCTGACCAGCTTCGGCAAGGGGTCGGTCCAGACGGTGATCCCGCTGCGCCAGGGCCAGGACGGCGCCCTGTCGATCACCACGGCCCGCTACTACACCCCGTCCGGCGCCTCGATCCAGAAGATCGGCATCGAGCCGGACCTGGAGGTCGCCCGGTCCGAGGCCGAGGCCCGCATCGTCTCGCGCTCCAGCTTCATCTATTCCGAAGCCGCCTACGCCACCGCCCTGGACTCCTCCATCGGCGCGGAACGCAAGGGGCCGCACACGCCGCGCGAGGCCCCGGGCAAGGACTTCGACAAGGAGAAGGACTACCAGCTGCAACGCGCCCTGGATGTCCTGCGCGCTGGCGGCGACCTGTCCAAACTGTCCGCCCCGCCCGAGACGATCGTCGTCACCGAGCCGGGCTCCGAACCGAAGAAGGACGAGACGCCGGCCGAGACGCCTGAGGACTGATTTCGGCACGCGGGTTGCAAGCCTTTCCGCAACAGTCGCGTCGTCGACTATTTCGGAAAGGAGAATGTCTTGTCGATTTCGTCGGTTAGCAGCTTCCTTGGCAGTGTGGGCTCGGTCGGCCAGAGCGCATCCGCCGGGCAAAATAAGCCCACTTCGGTCCTTCAGAACGATCTTGACCAGATTCGTGAGAAGGGGCTCAGCGCCTGGGCGCATGAGCAGCAGATGGAGAAGCTCAAGGCGCGGCTCCGCGAGCAGGTCCTGTCGGACAAGAATATGAGCGAGCGCGACGTCGCCGCCCTGCCGAAGGAAGCCCGCGCCACGATCGAGGACGAGATCGCCAAGCTGGTCGCACAGAAGCTGCAGGAGGCGCTGGAGGCCAAGGTCAAGGACGCGGCCGCCCAGGGCAAGACGCAGGCCGTGCTGCTGAACATCTCCGTTTGAACTGCGATGGGGTCGTCGGCGGACGGACGGCGAGAGAATCTGTGGTGTTGGGATTCGACATTCCCCTTGTTTTCCTTCATAAGCCGCCGCTTCCGACGCAAGTGAACCTCGCGTCTCCACCCACACGACAGCTCTTTTGTCGTGCTACCGCGCTCCGCGCTGCTTGAGCACAGCCCATTCGGGCTCAAGCAGGCCGCAAGGCCGATAGCCCAAAAAAGAGAACGAGGTGGGCGAGAACCCTCTGCCGACGTGATCGTCGCCAGAGGCCGTTGTCGTATGGAGCCGCTTCACCCGTCGCCACGAGGTAGTGAATGTTCGAGGCTCTGAACGAGCGGCTGACAGGCGTCTTCGACCGGATCACCGGCCGCGGCGCCCTGTCCGAAAAGGATGTCGCCGAGGCGATGCGCGAAGTGCGCGTGGCCCTGCTCGAGGCCGACGTCGCCCTGCCGGTCGTCAAGGAATTCATCGCCTTCGCCACCGAGCGCGCCACGGGCGAAGAGGTCATCCGTTCGGTCAAGCCGGCCGACCAGGTGGTCAAGATCGTCTATGACGGCCTGATCGAGATGCTGGGCGGCGAAGAGCCGGTCCCGCTCAACACCAACGCCACTCCGCCCGCCGTGGTGCTGATGGCCGGCCTTCAGGGCTCGGGCAAGACCACGACCTCCGCCAAGCTGGCGCTGCGCCTGACCAAGTTCGATCGCAAGAAGGTCATGATGGCCTCGCTGGACACGCGTCGTCCGGCCGCGATGGAACAGCTGGCGCAGTTGGGCAAACAGATCGACGTCGCCGTCCTGCCCATCGTGGCGGGCGAAAGCGCCGTCCAGATCACGCGTCGGGCGCTGCAATCCGCCAAGCTCCAGGGCTTCGACGTCCTGATCCTCGACACCGCCGGCCGCATCACCCTGGACGAAGGGCTGATGAACGAGGTGGCCGAGGTCGCCGAGATCGCCAAGCCGGTCGAGACCCTGCTGGTCGCCGACAGCCTGACCGGCCAGGACGCGGTCCGCACCGCCGCCGCCTTCCACGCCCGCCTGCCCCTGACCGGCCTGGTCCTGACCCGCGCCGACGGCGACGGTCGCGGCGGCGCCATGCTGTCGATGCGGGCGGTCACCGGCCTGCCGATCAAATATCTGGGCGCCGGCGAAAAGGTCGATGCGCTGGACGTGTTCGACGCCCGCCGCGTCGCCGGCCGCATCCTGGGTCAGGGCGATATCGTCGCCCTGGTCGAAAAGGCCAGCCAGGACCTGGACCAGGCCAAGGCCGAGAAGATGGCCCGCAAACTGGCCAAGGGCCAGTTCGACCTGGACGACCTGGCCGGCCAGCTGCAGCAGATGAAGCGGATGGGCGGGCTTCAGGGCATCATGGGCATGCTGCCCGGCGTGGCCAAGATGAAGGGTCAGATGGCCGAGAGCGGCATCGACGACCGCATGATCCTGCGCCAGGAAGCCATCATCTCCTCGATGACCAAGGTCGAGCGCAAGAAGCCCGACCTGCTGAACGCCAGCCGCAAGAAGCGGATCGCCGCCGGCGCCGGCGTCGATGTCCAGGACGTGAACCGGGTTCTGAAACAGCACCGCCAGATGGCCGACGTGGTCAAGCAGATGGCGCGCGGCGGACCCAAGAAGATGCAGCAGATGGCCGCCATGCTGGGCGGCCTCGGCGGCGGGGGCGGCATCCCCGGCATGCCGGGCATGGGCGGCGGCCCCGATCTGAACCGATTGAAGGCCCTGGGCGGCGGCAAGACGCCGGAACCCAGCGCCGACGACCTGAAAGCCATCCAGGACCGCCTCGCGGGACTTGGAAACCCCCTCGGGGGCGGCGGACAACTTCCGGGAGGCCTTCCGGGCCTGCCGGGCTTCCCTCCCAAGAAATAACGACTTCCTAGAAAGAGACTGAAAATGCTGAAGATTCGTCTGGCCCGCGGCGGCGCCAAGAAGCGCCCCTACTACCACATCGTCATCGCCGACTCGCACTCGCCCCGCGACGGCAAGTTCATCGAGAAGGTCGGCAGCTACAACCCGATGCTGCCCAAGGACGGCGCCACTCCGCGCGTCGCCCTGAAGGTCGAGCGTATCGCCGAATGGCTCGGCAAGGGCGCCCAGCCGACCGACCGCGTCGCCCGCTTCCTGTCGCAGGACGAGACCCTGGGCGCCAAGGTGAAGTGGACCCAGTCCAACAACCCGAACAAGGCCCAGCCCGGCAAGAAGGCGCAAGAGCGCGCCGCCGAACGCGCCCAGCGCGAAGCCGACCGCCTGGAAGCCGAAGCCGCCGCCAAGGTCGAGGCCGCTGAAGCCGCCGCCCGCGCCAAGGAAGAAGCCGCCGCTGCTGCTGCCGCTCCGGCTGTCGAAGAAGCCCCGGCCGAAGAAGCGCCCGCCGCTGAAGCCGCCGCCGAAGAAGCTCCGGCTGCTGAAGAAGCAACCGAAGAAAAGACCGAAGCCTAAGGCTTTCGGTCTCGACACGATCAAGGCGGCGTCCTTCGACGCCGCCTTTTTCATGCGCTAGGGACGACCATGACCCAGGACAGCAGATTGATCCTCGTCGGCCAGATCGGCGGCGGTTTCGGGGTGCGGGGCGAGGTGCGGGTGACCGCCTTCACCGCCGATCCCCTGGCCCTGACCGCCTATGGCCCGCTGCTGCGCGCCGACGGCACGGTCGCCCTGACCCTGTCCGCGACCCGCCCGGACAAGAACGGCGTGGTCGGCCGGGCCAAGGAGATCGCCACCAAGGAACAGGCCGACGCCCTGCGCGGCCTGAAACTCTATGTTCCCCGCGACCGCTTCCCCGAACCGGACGAGGACGAATTCTATCTCGCCGACCTGCTGGGCGTCGAGGTCCGCGACACGGCCGGCGCCGTCATGGGCACGGTCAAGTCGGTCCAGAATTTCGGCGCCGACGACATGCTGGAGATCGCCCCCGCGACCGGCGGCCCGACCTGGTATCTGCCCTTCACCAAGGAGGCGACGCCCGAGCTGCACCTGGCCGACGGCTGGCTTCTGGCCGTCCCGCCGACCGAGGTGGGCGAGCGCGAGCCGGACTAGCTGTTGTCTTCGACCTCGGCGTCCGGGCCGTTCTTCTTGATGGAGTCGATGGCGTTCTGGGCCGAGGCCTTGGAGCTGTAGCCTTCGGTCGAGAACAGGGTCTCGGAATTGTATTTGAACCGGACCCGGAACTCGCCGGCCTTGTCCTTGTAGATCTCGAACTTGTGCGCCATCGGGCGTCTCCCTTCCTGCGACCTGTGATCGGTCACGGCCAAGCTGGCGCCGTCCTCGGTGCGTTTCCAGACACAAGCCCGCGACCAAATCGTGCCGATGACAGTTGCGAACCTCGCGCAGGGCGCCGACATGGTTGTTCATCACCACGCCGAGGCCGAACCCATGACCGACCTGTCCGCCTATCCGATCACCGGCCGCTGGCCGGCCCGGCGTCCCGACCGATTGCAGCTCTATTCCCTGCCCACGCCCAATGGCGTGAAGGTGTCGATCATGCTGGAAGAGGTCGGCCTGGCCTATGAGCCGCACTTCATCGACATCATGGCCAACGAGACCTGGGGGCCGGAATTCCTCTCGCTGAACCCCAACGGCAAGATCCCCGCCATTCTCGACCCGGACGGCCCCGGCGGACAGCCGCTGGCCCTGTTCGAGTCCGGCGCCATCCTGATCTATCTGGCGGAAAAGACCGGCAAACTGCTCTCGACCGATCCGGCGACCCGCTATGAGACGATCCAGTGGCTGATGTTCCAGATGGGCGCGGTCGGCCCGATGTTCGGCCAACTGGGCTTCTTCCACAAGTTCGCCGGCAAGGACTATGAGGACAAGCGTCCGCGCGACCGTTACGTCGCCGAGAGCCGTCGTCTGCTGGGCGTGCTGGAAACACGGCTGGCCAATGATGGCGGCGCCCCCCGCGACTGGATCGTGGGCGAGGGCCGGGGCGACTATTCCATCGCCGACGTCGCTACGCTGGGCTGGGTCCGCAACCTGATCGGCTTCTACGAGGCGGGCGAGATCGTCGGCTTCAACGACTTCCCGCACGTCGCCGCCTGGCTGGAGCGCGGCCTGGCCCGTCCGGCGGTGCAGCGCGGGCTGGCGATTCCGGCGCGGGGCTGAACCCTCGCCCATTGGCCGCGTTGTCTCGCCACACCAACAGGAGCGCGACCGATGGGCATCTTCTCTTCGATCTGGAACAAGATCACCGGCCACAAACCGAAGACGGCCCCCGCGCCGTCGCCGACCGTCGGCGGCGCGCCCCCCACGCCGGGCGCTGCGCCCATTGCGACGGCGGCGCCGGTCCTGCCCCCGGTCGACGTCGAGGCGGTGCTCAGCGATCTGGCCGAATCCAGGGGCGGCGGCGGCAACTGGCGCACCTCGATCGTCGATCTGCTGAAGCTGCTGGATCTGGATTCCAGCCTGGCCGCCCGCAAGGAGCTGGCCGAGGAGCTTGACGTTCACGCCGGTGAACACGGCTCGGCCGAGCAGAACATCGCCCTGTCCAGGGCGGTCTGGAAGAAGCTGGCGGAAAACGGCGGCCAGGTCCCGGCGTCGCTGCGGGACTGAGGCGATCCGGCGCGTCTGGGCGGCTGGATCAGGCTTTCGGTCTGATCCAGCGCAGCGCGCCCAGGGCTGCGAAACCGACGACCAGGCCCCAGAAGGCCGAACCTATGCCGAACAGGGCGATCCCCGATCCGGTGGCGGCGAAGGTCAGGACGGCGGCTTCGCGCTCGTCCGACTTGGCCAGCATGGCGACCAGAGCGCCCGTCAGGGCGGCGATCAAGGCCAGGCCCGTGATGATGGCCAGCACCGCCGGCGGCATGGCGATGAACAGTCCCGCCAGAGGCGCCGCGAACAGCGCCACCAGGATATAGAAACCGCCATAGATCACCCCGACGATCCAGCGTCGCGCCGGATCCGGGTGGGCGTCCGGTCCGGTGCAGAGGGCGGCGGTTATGGCGGCCAGATTGACTCCGTGCGCCCCGAACGGCGCGGCGATCACGCTGGTCAGGCCCGTCGCCAGGATCAGGAGGTTCGCCGGGGGCGCATATCCGGCGGCCCGCAACACCACCAGGCCCGGCAGGTTCTGCGACGCCAGCGTCACCAGGAACAACGGCAGGCCCAGACTGGCGGCGACCTTCCAGTCAAAGGCGGGCATGACGGGCGACAGGGTCCCGAACAGGCCGGTCCCCGGCGGCAGGCCGATCTGGTTCCTGAGCATCAGCACGACGAAAGCCGCGCCCAGGACGGCGGGCAGGGCCCAGGCGGGCCACAGGCGGCGCACGACGATGAAGACGGCCAGCAGGCCGGCCGCCAAGGTCAGCTCGTCGGGCGCGACCTTGAACAGTCTCAGCACGAAGGGCGACAGCACGCCCGCCAGCATGGCCGAGGCGACCGAGGCCGGGATTTTCTGGGCCAGCCGTCCCAGGACGGGCAACAGGCCGGTCAGCAGCATCAACACGCCCGCCACCACGAAGGCGCCGACGGCGTTGGCCCAGCCCAGCCCCAGAGTGGAGGCCGCGAGCAGGGCCGCGCCGGGCGTCGACCAGGCCAGGACGACCGGCATCCGCAGTCGCCAGCTCAGCACCATGCCCGGCACGCCTATGCCCAGGCACAGGGCTGTGACCATCGACACGATCTGGGCGGGGTGGGCGCCGAGCGCCTGACCCGCCTGCACCACCAGGGCCACCGTGCCGCCGAAGCCGACGACGGTCGCCACCGCCGCCGCCGAAACGGCGGACGGCGTCAGCAGGGGGACGGACGGTTCGGAAATGGACAGGGGACGCCCCTATTCCTCGTCGCCGGCCAGACCCATCATGTGGAAGCCGGCGTCGACGTGGACGACTTCGCCCGTGGTCGACAGGCCCAGGTCCGAGCACAGCCACAGGGCCGCCCCGGCGACGCCTTCCATCGAGGTGTCTTCCTTCATGGCCGACATGGCGCGGCCCTGGCTGATCATGCCGCGGCCGCCCGAGATGCCGGCCAGCGACAGGGTGCGCATGGCGCCGGCCGAGATGGCGTTGACGCGGATGCCCTTGGGCCCCAGGTCGCGGGCGATATAGCGGGTCGCCGCCTCCAGCGCCGCCTTGGCCACGCCCATGGTGTTGTAGTTGGGGATGGCCCGTTCCGACCCGAGGTAGGTCATGGTGATCATCGACCCGCCGTTCGGCATCAGTTTCGACGCGCGCTTGGCCACGTCCACGAAGCTGAAGGCCGAGATGTTCATGGCCAGCAGGAAGCTGTCGCGGCTGGTGTTCTCGACGAACGACCCCTTCAGCTCGTCCTTGTTGGCGAAGGCGACCGAGTGGACGACGAAGTCGATCGTGCCGAACTCTTTTTCCAGCTCGGCGAAGGCGGCGTCCATCGAGGCGTCGTCGGTGACGTCGGCCTGGATCAGCAGCTTGGCGCCCACGCTCTCGGCCAGCGGCCGCACCCGACGCTCAAGCCCCTCGCCCAGATAGGTGAATGCCAGTTCCGCCCCCTGGGCCGCCAGTTGCGAGGCGATGCCCCAGGCGATGGAATTGGCGTTCGCCACCCCCATGATCAGGCCCTTCTTGCCCTTCATGAGTTCGCCGGTCGGCATGTTCCAGCCTTCGGAAGCGGCCATGATACGTCTCCTGATGATTTGCGCGGAGGGTTAGCAGGCGCAGGCCACGGGCTCAACGTCTTCTCCCTCCCCCTGCGGGGGAGGGGGGGCGAAGGCGGAGCCGAAGCCGGGTGGGAAGGGCCGCGCGACCCGTCCCGACATTAGAAGATCCGAGCGGCGTCGCCTTGCCGCCCCCGCCCCGTCGCTGACGCGACGCCCCTCCCCCGCAGGGGGAGGGAGATCGTCGGTCTGTGCTTAGAGCAGGGCCGCAATCGCCGCCCGCGCCGCCTCGCCCAGATCGGGGCGTTTCAGGGCCAGGGCCACATTGGCGCGCAGCAGGCCGATCTTGTCGCCGCAGTCGTGGGTGACGCCCGCGTACTCGACGGCGGTGAAGGCCTGGCGCTCCATCAGGCGGGCCATGGCGTCGGTCAGCTGGATCTCGCCCCCGGCGCCCTTCTCCTGGGTCGCCAGCAGGTCGAAGATCTCCGGCTGAAGGATGTAGCGGCCCGAGATCGACAGATTGGACGGCGCCGTGCCGGGGGCGGGCTTCTCGACCATCCCCTTCATCTCGATCCGGTTGCCCTGACGGCCGACCGGATCGACGATGCCGTATTTGTGGGCCTGTTCGACGTCGACGGATTCCACGCCGATGATGTTGCCGCCGGTCTCGGCATAGACCTCGGCCAGCTGTTTCAGGGCGCCGGGCTGAGAATCGACGATGACGTCGGGCAGGATGACGGCGAAGGGTTCGTCGCCGATGATGTCGCGGGCGCACCAGACGGCGTGGCCCAGCCCCTTGGGCTGCATCTGGCGGGTGAAGCTCATCTCGCCGGCCGAGGCCAGCTCGGCGTTCATCATCTCGAGGATCTCGATCTTGCCCTTGGCCAGCAGTTGGGCCTCAAGCTCGATCTGGTGGTCGAAATAGTCCTCGATGGCGCCCTTGGAGCGGCCGGTGACGAAGACGATGTGTTCGATCCCGGCTTCGCGGGCTTCTTCCACGATATAGGACAGAATCGGCCGATCGACGACGTTCAGCAGTTCCTTGGGCGTGGTCTTGGTGCCGGGAAGAACGCGGGTGCCGAGGCCCGCGACGGGCAGAACGGCCTTGCGCAGACGCGCGGGCTTGGTGGTCATCAATGAATCCTGACAGCTATCCCGCCCCTCTTAGCCGGTGCGGACCGGCGAAAGAAGGGGCAGGACGGCCGTCGGTTCCGCCCTACTTGGCGGGCCGCTGCATCGGGGTCATGGCCGATGCGGTCGCGCGCTGGGCGACCAGTTGGGTTTCGGGCAGCGGGATCAGGCCGCGGTCGGCCAGATAGCCGCCCTTGCCTGCGGCGCCTTCCGACAGGAATTCCTGAATATACTGCTGCAGGCCGGGGATCACGCCGATATGGGCCTTCTTCACATAGATGAAGAGGCTGCGCGACAGCGGGTATTCGCCGCTGGCGATGGTGTCGGCGTTGGGGGTGACGCCGTCGATGGTCTCGGCCTTCACCGTGTCCAGGTTCTGTTCCAGGAAGGAATAGCCGAACACGCCCAGCGAGCCGGGGGTGCGGGTCAGGGTCTGGACGATGGCGTTGTCGTTCTCGCCCGAGTCGATCCAGGCGCCGTCTTCGCGCAGGGTGTGGGCCAGGGCCTCGAACCGGTCTTTGTCGGATTTCTCCACGGCGGCGGTGGCGGGCACCAGCTTGGCGCCCGGCGTCATGCCCAGCTCCAGGAAGGCGTCGCGTGTGCCCGAGGTGGGCGGCGGGCCATAGACCTGGATCCGCTGGTTCGGCAGGCCCTTGTTGACCTCGTTCCAGGTCTTGGCCGGGTTGGCGACGAACTGGCCGTCGGGGCCGGGCACTTCCTTGGCCAGGCCTTCGTACAGGTCGTTCAGTTCGAAGTTGAAGCCGTTGCCGTTGCGGGCCGTGGCGACGACGATGCCGTCAAAGCCGATCTTGATCTCGACGATGTCGGTGACGCCGTTCTTCTGGCACAGGTCGAATTCCGACGCCTTCATGGGACGCGAGGCGTTGGCGATGTCCGGGGTGTTCGGGCCGACGCCCTGGCAGAAGGCCTGGATGCCGCCGCCGGTGCCCAGGGATTCGACGCGGGGCGCGGCGCCGCCGGCGGTGCGGGCGAAATTCTCGGCCACGCGGGTGGCGAAGGGGAAGACGGTCGACGAACCGGCCGACCAGATGCCCGAACGGGCGCTGGAGCCGCCGCCGGAACCGCCGTCGCCGCAGGCCGCCAGGGCCAGAAGGGCGGCGGCCGCCGTCGCCAGTTTCAGTGTGCGGATCATTTGAAGATCTCCCTGAGCATCGATTTCACGACGGTTAGACCAGACGAGTGTGACTGTTTTTCCTGCGTCCCGGATAGGGCGCCCGCGTCGCCGGCCGTTACAGCAGGCGTTTGCGCATGACCTGGGACAGGGTGTCGATCAGGGTCACGGCGACCACGATGACGATGGCGATGGCGGCGACCCGGCTGTAGTCGAAGGCCTGGATGCTCTCGAACAGGGTCTGGCCGATGCCGCCCGCGCCGATCAGGCCCAGCACCGTAGCGGCGCGGCTGTTGGATTCGAACCGATACAGGGCGAACGAGGTCCACAGGGGCGCCACCTGGGGGAAGACGCCCCAGACGATCTCGTGCAGCTTGCCGGCGCCGGTGGCGCGCACGCCTTCGACCGGCCCCTTGTCGATCGACTCGACCGCCTCGGAGAACAGCTTGGCCAGGACCCCGCCGGTGTTCAGGGCCAGGGCCAGCACGCCGGCCAACGGGCCCAGGCCCACGGCGACGATGAACAGGGTGGCGATGACCAGGTCGGGGATCGACCGCAGCAGGTCCATGAACCGGCGCACGATGAAGACCATCCAGCCGGGCGCGATGTTGCGCGACGCCATCAGGCTGAGGGGCAGGGCGATGAAGACGGCCAGGAAGGTGCCCCACAGGGCGATCTGCACCGTCAGCCACATCTGGCCCGCCAGACTGGTCGTCGGCTGGGTGAAGACATGGGTGAACGACGTCCAGAAGTCTCCCGGCGGGAAGATGGCGCCCCAGTCGGGCCGCAGCAGGTCGGCGCCATAGGTGGAGATGTTCGACGAGCCCGAGAACAGCCGGCCGAAATTCTGCATGTCCACCTTGCCGAAGCTGGCGATCAGGATGATCGCCAGACCGCCCCATAGCATCAGGTCGAACAGGGTCGCCGACAGCGACTTGGTCGGCGCCGAGGGGATGGCGGTCGGGGCGACGCCGCCCTTGGCCGCCATGTCGAGGCTGGCTTCGGTCAAGGCTGGACCTCACGCTTGGCGCGCAGGGCGGCCAGGTCGCGTTCGGCGGCGGCGACGCCGGCCTGGTCGTTCTTGGCCCTGGCCTCGCTCAGCTTCTGGTCGGCGACCATCTCACGCACCGGGTCCAGGTAGGAATCGTCGGCGGCGCGGAACATCGAATAGTTCAGGCCGGCCAGCACCTGACGCTGGCGCTCGGCCTCGGGGCCCTGGCCCTGGCCGTAGGTCAGGAAGAAGCTGCGCAGCTTCTCCTTCAGCGCCGGATCCAGATCCTCGCGGATGACGATGCCGGATTCCGGGATCGGCGGCGACACCCAGATGTCCTCGATCTGCGACGCCAGCTGCGGGTTCTCGCGGCGCATGAAGACGGTGTTGACCGAGTTGGAGGTGGCGACGTCCACCACGCCGGTGGCGACGGCGAAGGCGTTGGCCTGGTGGCTGGCCGAGCGCACGGTCTTGAAGCATTGGGCCGGCACGATGCCGCGCGGATTGAACAGGAAGGTCAGGGGCGCCAGCGTGCCCGAGGTGGACTGGGCGTCGCCGATGCCGAAATCATACTGCTTGCCGCAGGCCAGCACCTTGTCCAGCGTGACGCCCGAGCCTTTGCGCACGATCAGGGTCGAGGTGTAGCTGTCGCGACCCTCGGGATCGACGATGCGGGCGATGACCTCGCCCTGGGCGCGGTCGACGGCTTCCAGGGCCGGCTTGGCCGAGAACCAGGCCACCTGGGTCTGGTTGAACCGCATGGCCTCGATCAGGACATTGTAGTTGCCCGCGAAGAAGGGCTTCACCGGCACGCCGACGGCCTTGGACATGTCGTCCAGCAGCGGCTGCCACAGCGGGCCCGAAGAGGCCTGGCCCTCGGCCGAGAGGATGGAGAAGGTCAGTTCCGACGGCATGGCCCCGGCCGCCGGCTTCTCGTCGCCCCCGCCGCACGAGGCGAGGCCCAGGATCATCGCGGCGCCCAGGGCGGCGACGCCGGCCTTCGCTACGAAGCGACGCGCCAAAGAAGCTTGAAACGGGCTCATGCCTTGGTCTCCCAGAACGCGTCCTCGAATTCAGGACCATAGATATCGATCAGGCGCTGTTGATCCAGGCCCGTGGCGGGACCGTCATAGACGATCTTGCCGCCCTGCAGCGCGATGACGCGGTCGCAGTAGCGGATGGCGTAGTCGACCTGGTGCAGGGTGACGATCACCCCCATGCCGTCGCGGCGGTTCAACTCGACCAGCAACTCCATCACCTTGCGGGCGGACACCGGGTCCAGCGAGGCGACGGGTTCGTCGGCCAGGATGGCCTTGGCCCCCTGCACGATGGCCCGGGCGATGGCGCCCCGCTGCTGCTGGCCGCCCGACAGGGTGTTGGCGCGCTGCCCGGCGTAGTCGCTGACCCCGACCCGGTGCAGGGCCGCCATGGCGCGATCCTTGTCGGCCTGGGGCCACAGGCCCAGCAGGCCCTGCCAGGCCGGCAGACGCCCCAGGGCGCCCAGCATGACGTTGGAGAACAGGCTAAGCCGCCCGACCAGATTGAACTGCTGGAAGATCATGCCCAGCTTGCCGCGCACCTGGCGCACGGCGCCGGTGACGCGCCCGTCCTTCTGGACGGTTTCACCAAAGACGCTGATCGTCCCCTTGCCGGGATCGATCGACTGCAGGCCGGTGATAGAGCGCAGCAGGGTGGACTTGCCCGATCCCGACGGGCCGATCAGGGCGACCATCTCGCCCGAGGCCACGGAGATCGAGACGCCGTCCAGCGCCTTTCGCGATCCGAAGGTCTTCGACACGTCACGCGCCAGGACAAGCCCGGGGGCGACGGCGGCTGCGGATGAGGTCATGAACTCGCTGGGAGGCTGTGGCGAACGGGCGCCGCATGACGCGACAAAGGCTTCTGGGCAAGTCTTAATCGCACGGCAGGCGCAATCTCGTCCAGACCCGACCCGTTCAACCGGCCTCGGCCGCCGCCTCGACCCGTGCCACATCGGCGGCGATCGGCAGGGCGACGCGCGATCTGTCCAGCGCCTCGCGGGCCAGAACCTCCACCGCCCCGGCCAGGGCCGGCGTCGTCGCCAGAGTCTTCAGGCCCTTCTGAAGCCGCACGGCGACGGCGACGTCTCCGGCCCCGTAACGGGCCACCGGTCCGAAAACATCGTCAAGCAGGTCCGCGTCGGCGATTCCCGGCACGAACAGCCGGTCGCGATGCGGGGGCTGTTTTTCCGGACTGGCGTCGGCCGTCCAGACGTCCAGCAGGCGGACGCCCGCGCCGATGATCTGGATCGCCGTTCCGGGATCGTTGACGCCGGGAGACAGGGCCTTGGCGGCGATCTCCCCCAGCACGATCAGGCCGAAACGCGGATCCTGATCATAGGACCGGGAATCGCCCAGGGCGAAGGCCGAGCAGAAGTCGGCCTGCGCCGTGTCGTCGCAGGCGGTCAGGCTGATGCGCGCCAGCACCCCGCCGCGCCGCACGAAGGCGCCCGGCGCAGCCACGACCTCGACCTGACAGTCGCGCGCCTCGGCCAGGGTCTGAAGCCGGTCGGGATCGACGTTCTGGACATAGCCGGTGGCGGGGGCGACGACGACGGCGCCGTTTTCCAGGCCGCCCGCCCGACCGCCCAGTCGCGGCAGGTCACGGCGCTGTTCAAGCGCATCCCGCGCATAGGACTCGACCAGCTCGATCATGTGCCCGACCCGCGCCAGGCTGGACAGGCGGTTGATCCAGGCCAGCAGGCGAAACGCCACCAGCCCGACCATGGCCAGGCTGAACAGGAACAGGATCGCCCGGCCGTTCTGGCCGTAGTAATGGGCGTTGATCGCCGTCACCGACACGATGGCGTACAGGAAGGCGCCGACGAAGGTCGCCAGCGACTTCTGGGTTTCCTCGTCGCTGGTCACCAGGGCCGCGACCCTGGGGCTGGCGGCGGACGACACCGACGTATAGGCCGTCACCATGGCCCCGACCGAGAAGGTCGCGACGCCCAGCAGGCTGGACGCCAGTATGGTCAGGATGGATTCGACCGATTCTCCGCCCAGGCGCTCGGCCATGTCCCGGGGCACCCAGGGCGACAGGGCCGCCGCCAGCAGCGAGGCCGCCAGGCCGAAGACGGCGTAGGCGGTCGCCCGCACCCACAGTTGGCGCCGCGTCTTGCGCCACAGGAACAGCCATCGATTCATTCACGCCTCCCGTTCATCAACGGCGTGAAAAGGCCAAGGTTGCGCCCCTGGGGGGCTGTGACACTGTCGCGGGGGATTTGTGACAGTCCAAACCCAGGCCCCGCCACGAAAAAACCCCTTTACATGACAGTCCGATGCCCCCATATCGCGGCTTCCGGCGGACCCCGTGGTCTAACCGTTAAGCGCTGCTAACGCCGGTCTGGGTTTCACAATTAGCAGGGGGTTACGTGAATTGCGCACGTATCAGCTTCCCCTGGACCTGGTCCGTGAGCGGTCCCCTGAACGTCCCGTCGCCCTCGTGCGACCGCGTTCGGTATCCGTAGCGGCGCTTTGGTTCCAGGATAATCTAAAAGCCGACGTCTTCTATGCCGTGAAGGCGAATCCGTCGCGTTGGGTCATCGAGACCCTGATCGAGGCCGGGGTTCGCGGCTTCGACGTGGCGTCCATCGCCGAGATCGAACTGGTGCGTTCGGTCAGCCATGACGTTCGCCTGGCCTTCATGCATCCGGTCAAGAGCCGGTCTGCGATCACCAAGGCCTATTTCGAACACGGCGTTCGCACCTTCTCGCTCGACTGCGTGGATGAGCTGAACAAGATCCTCGACGCCACCGGCGGCGCGGACGACCTGAACCTGATCGTGCGCATGGCGGTTTCGGCCGACGGCGCCGCCTATACCCTGTCGGGCAAGTTCGGCGTCCCCGCCGACCAGGCCCCGGCCCTGCTGCTGGCCACGCGCCAGGCGGTCAAGGACGGGCTGATGGGCGTCAGCTTCCATGTCGGCAGCCAGTGCATGCGCCCGACCGCCTATCAGGCGGCCATGGCCCAGGTCGGCCGTTCGATCAGCCGTGCGGGCGTCATCGTGGACATCGTCGATGTCGGCGGCGGCTTCCCCTCGGTCTATCCCGGCATGGTTCCGCCGGACATGAGCGAATACGCCGACGCCATCCATCGCGGCTTCAACGAGATGCCGGTGTCGGAAACGACCGAGCTGTGGTGCGAACCCGGCCGGGCCATCGTCGCCGAATCCTCGTCGATCCTGGCCCGTGTGGACCTGCGCAAGGGCGACGCCCTGTATCTGAACGACGGCTCCTACGGCTCGCTGTTCGATGCGACCCACTCGCGCTGGCCCTTCCCGACCAAGCTGGTCCGGGACGGCGAGGCTGCGTCCGAGCTGAAGGCGTTCCAGTTCTATGGTCCGACCTGCGACTCGATCGACCACATGCCGGGTCCGTTCTGGCTTCCGGCCGACATCCGCGAAGGCGATTTCATCGAAATCGGCATGCTCGGCGCCTATGGCGTCGCCATGTCGACCGGCTTCAACGGCTATGGCGAACACGACATCGCCGTCGTCGAAGACGCCCCGATGGCCTCGCTCTACGGCCTGGCGCCGCGTTCCATCCCCACCGTGCGCACCACGGCCGAGGAGAACGCCCGCAAGGTCGTGCGTCTGTCACGTCCGAAAGGTAAGGCCGGTCAGAGGAAGAAGTCGCGACGCTGATCGTGAGAGGTGAATCGTGAGTCGTGATTGTCAGCCATGACCGACTTGCGAACTCACCGCGATCCAGACGTCTGGAAGCTCTCGGTTGATTGGGTTGAAGCCGTTTATCGTTGCTCGGTCTCCTGGCCGTCTGACGAGCGGTTTGGCCTGATCCGTCAAGTTCGTCGTTCAGCCGTCAGCGTGGCCGCCAATATCGCGGAGGGCGCAGGCCGAAACGGAACGGGTGAGTTCGTCCACTTCCTCGGCGTCGCGCGCGGGTCGCTCGCGGAGGTCGAAACCCATCTCCTCATCGCCGCGCGTCTCGGCTATCTAACGACTGACAATCTCCAGCCTTTGCTTGCCGACATGGAGCGGATCGGGCGTATGCTCTCCGCCCTTTCGACGCGACTGAAGCAACGGCGGCACGACTGACCGCACTTCACCATTCACGCCTCACGATTCACGAGTCACCCATGACTGCCAACACCAAGGCCCAGCTGCTGCAGAACGTCGTCGAGCATGTCGACATCACCAGCTTCGACGCGCGCCCGATCATCGACTCGATGCGCAAGATGTCGTTCTCGAGCCGCGACACCGCCCGCGCCGCCGACATCTTCTCCATGGCCATCGAGGACAAGGACTGCTCGCCGTGGCTGATCCTGGCCGGCTCGACCTCGGCCGGCGGCTGCATGCACGTGTACCGCGACATGGTGAAGTTCGGCATGGTGGACGCGGTCGTCGCCACGGGCGCCTCGATCGTGGACATGGATTTCTTCGAGGCCCTGGGCTTCAAACACTATCAGGCCGCCGGCGAGGTGGACGACAACGTCCTGCGCGAGAACTACGTCGATCGGATCTACGACACCTATATCGACGAGGAAGAGCTCCAGGCCTGCGACCACACCATCCTGGAGATCGCCAACCGGCTGGAGCCGCGCGGCTATTCCAGCCGCGAGTTCATCTGGGAAATGGGCAAGTGGCTGAGCGAGGGCAACGCCAAGAAGCCCGGCTCGCTGATCCAGACCGCCTATGAAGAAGGCGTGCCGATCTTCTGCCCGGCCTTCGTCGACTCATCGGCCGGCTTCGGCCTGGTCAAGCACCAGAAGGAACGCGCCGCGGCCGGTCTGCCCTATCTGATGCTGGACGCCATCGCCGACTTCCGCGAACTGACAGACATCAAGATCGCCGCCGGCGTCACCGGCCTGTTCATGGTCGGCGGCGGCGTGCCCAAGAATTTCGCCCAGGACACCGTCGTCTGCGCCGAAATCCTCGGCGTCGAGGCCGAGATGCACCGTTATGCGGTCCAGATCACCGTCGCCGACGTCCGCGACGGCGCCTGTTCCTCCTCGACGCTGAAAGAGGCCGCCTCCTGGGGCAAGGTCCAGACCACCCACGAGCAGATGGTCTTCGCCGAAGCCACCACCGTCGTCCCCCTGATCGGCTCCGACGCCTACCACCGCGGCGCCTGGAAGGCCCGCGACAAGCGCCGTTGGAACAAGCTGTTCGAGAAGGGCTGAGCCGAACCGGCTGCCTGATAGAAAGGCCGGCGGAGCGATCCGCCGGCCTTTTTCTTACCCTCTCCCGCTTGCGGGAGAGGTGGCCCGTCGTTCGCGCAGCGAACCAGGGTCGGAGAGGGAAGTCTTCGTTCAGAAGAGACTTCCCCCATCGTCAGGCGTGTCGCTACGCGCCACGACCTGACACTTCCCCCGCAAGCGGGGGAAGGTCGTTCTAGGCCGTGCAACCCTCGAACCCGGCCCGCAGCGCGGCCTCGTCCAGTTCGCGGCCGATGAAGACGGCGCGGCTCCAGCGGCGTTCGCTCTCGCCCCATTCGCGTTGCAGATCGCCCTCCAGGATCATGTGGACGGCCTGGAAGACCAGGCGGCGGTTCTCGCCCTGGACGTCGATGATGCCCTTGGCGCGCAGGATGTTCTGACCCTGCTCGCCCAGCAGCCGATCCAGCCAGGCGGTGAATTTCGCCCCGTCCAGCGGTCGGTCCAGCGACAGGGAGATCCCCTTGATGTCGTCCTGGTGGGCGTGACCCCTCGCGCTATGGGAATGGGCGTCATGGGAATGGTCGCCGTGCGAATGATCATGCCCGTGGTCGTGGTCATGATGATGGTGGTCGTGGCCGCAATGCTCGTCGTGCACATGGCCGTCCGCGCCGTGCGGCGGGTTGGCGAAGTCCGGCTGGACCTCCAGAATCCGCTCCAGATCGAAGGCGCCCAGGCCCAGCACCTGGTCCAGCGGCACGTTCGACCGTTCGGCGCGCACGATGGGCGCCAGGGGGTTCAGCGCCCGCAGCCGGGCCTCGACCGCGTCCAGCTCTTCCGGGGTCGCCAGATCGACCTTGTTCAGGATGATCCGGTCGGCGAAGGCCACCTGTTCGCGGGCCTCCTTGGAGTCGTCCAGCCGCGCCATCACGTGCTTGGCGTCGACCAGGGTGGTGACGCTGTCCAGCTGGGTCTTGGCCTTGACGTCCTCGTCGACGAAGAAGGTCTGGGCCACCGGGCCGGGATCGGCCAGGCCCGTGGTCTCGACGATGATGGCGTCGAAGGCGGGCTTGCCGGGACGCTGGCGCTTCATCAGGCCGGCGACCACGCGGATCAGGTCGCCCCGCACCGTGCAGCAGACGCAGCCGTTGTTCATCTCGAACACGTCCTCGTCGGCGCCGACCACCAGGTCGTTGTCGATGCCGATCTCGCCGAACTCGTTGACGATGACGGCGTAACGCTTGCCGTGATCCTCGGTCAGGATCCGGTTCAGCAGGGTGGTCTTGCCCGCGCCGAGATAGCCGGTCAGGACGGTGACGGGGATCTTGCCGCCAGAATTCTGGGGTGCGGCGGTCGAAACGGGGGCGGCGAGGGTGTCGGTCATAGGCCGCTAGATGGCGGCTGCATCGCCCGATGAAAAGGGGGCTTAGGCCTTCTTCACGAACTCGACGCGCAGGACCAGGCCGCGCACCTTGTCGACATTGGCCTCGATCTCGTCGGTGTCGCCGGTCAGACGGATGTTCTTGACCAGGGTGCCGCGCTTCAGCGTCACCCCGCCCGAGCCCTTGACCTTCAGATCCTTGATCAGGGTCACGCTGTCGCCGTCGGCCAGGATGTTGCCGTTCGAGTCTTTGGTCACGTCTTCGGTCATGGCGAAGCTTCTAGCGGCGTGGACCCCATGCGTCACGCAATATCCGCGTTTCGAATGTGGATATGAGCGATTTCGCGGGCTCAAGTAGCGCGAAGCGCGATAGCCCGATTTCGCGGGCTCAAGTAGCGCGAAGCGCGATAGCCCGAACAAGGAACCGACGCCGTCAGGCGTCCGGCACGTTGGCGTCCAGTTCGTCCAGCCACACCCGCGCATTGCCGTCCGACGGGGCGCGCCAGTCGCCGCGTGGCGACAGCGAGCCGCCGGTCACCACCTTGGGCCCGTTCGGCAGGGCCGAGCGTTTGAACTGGGCGGTCTGGAAGAAGCGGATCAGGAACTTCCTCAGCCAGGCCTTGATGGTCGCCAGGTCGTATTCGACCTTTTCGTCGTCAGGGGTATTGGCGGGCCAATGTCCGGCGCCGGCGTCGCACCAGGCCTGGTGCGCCAGGAAGGCGACCTTGGACGGCTTCAGGCCGAAGCGGCTGATGTAGAACAGGAAGAAGTCGTTCAGGGCATAGGGGCCGACCGTCCCCTCGGTGGACTGGATCACGCCGTCCTTGGCCGGCACCAGTTCGGGCGAAATCTCGGTGTTCAGGATGGCGTGCAGGGTCGGGCTCGCCTCGGCCCCGACCAGTTCGCGGTCGGCCACCCAGCGGATCAGGTGGCGGATCAGGGTCTTCGCCACCCCGCCGTTGACGTTGTAGTGGCTCATATGGTCGCCGACGCCATAGGTGGCCCAGCCCAGGGCCAGTTCCGACAGGTCGCCGGTGCCCAGGACGAAGGCCCGGTTCTGGTTGGCCAGGCGGAACAGATAATCGGTCCGCAGCCCCGCCTGGACGTTCTCGAAGGTGATGTCGTGGACCGGTTCGCCCGCCGCATAGGGGTGGCCGATGTCCTTGAACATCTGTTCGGCGGCGGGGCGGATGTCGATCTCGGCCCCGGTCACGCCCAGAGCCTTCATCAGGGCCCAGGCGTTGGACTTGGTCCCGTCCGAGGTCGCAAAGCCGGGCATGGTGAAGCCCAGGATATTGGTCCGGGGCAGGTTCAGCCGGTCGAAGGCGCGGCAGGCGACCAGCAGGGCCTGGGTCGAATCCAGCCCGCCCGACACCCCGATGACCAGCCGCTCGCCATTGGTCGCCGCCATCCGGCGCATCAGCCCCTGGACCTGGATGTTGAAGGCCTCGTAGCAGTCCTGATCCAGCCGTCCGGCTTCGTCCGGCACGAAGGGGAAACGGTCCAGCGGCCGGATCAGCTCGCTCTCGACCGCGTCCTCGCGCGCCATGAAGGGCACGACCGTCGCCGCCTCGCCCTCGACCCGCGCGCATTCGGAAAAGGTGCCGTTTCTCAGGCGATCCAGCCCGATCCGGTCCACGTCCACGTCGGCGAGGGTCAGGTGGTTCTCCAGGGCGAACCGCTCGCCCTCGGCCAGTTTCGACCCCAGTTCGTGGATGGTCGCCTGACCGTCCCAGGCCAGGTCGGTGGTGCTCTCGCCCCAGCCCGAGGCGGTGAAGACATAGGCCGACAGGGTGCGGGCCGAATGGCTGGCGCTCAGCATGGCGCGCTCGTCGGCCTTGCCGATGACGATGTTCGACGCCGACAGGTTCAGCAGGATCCGCGCGCCCGCCAGGGCCGCCCGGGTCGAGGGGGGCAGGGGCGCCCAATAGTCCTCGCAGATCTCGACCGCGAAGACGAAGCCCGGCCGGTTGACCGCCTCGAACACCAGGCCGGGCGCGAAGTCCACCGTCTCGCCGTTCAGCCGGATCACGTCCTCGGCGCGGGCCGTCGCCGGGGCGAACCAGCGTTTCTCGTAATATTCCCGGTAGTTGGGCAGATAGGTCTTGGGCACGACGCCCAGCACCTCGCCCGCGCCCATCACCACGGCGCAGTTGTACAGGGCGTCGCCGTTGCGGATCGGCGCCCCGACCACGGCGACCAAATCATGCTCGCCCGTCGCCTGGGCGATGACCGCGATCTGGCGCTCCACCTCGTCCAGCAGGGCCGCCTGCATATGCAGGTCGTCGATGGCGTAGGCCGACAGCGACAGCTCCGGAAACACCATCAGGTCCACGCCCTGATCGGCCGCCTGACGGATCAGGGCCAGGTGTTCCTCGGCGTTCGCCTTCGGGTCGCCCACATGGCTGACGGGCGTGGCCGCAGCCACCCGCACGAAGCCGTGGATCTTGGGGGAATGGAAGGGCAGGGGCTCGGCCATGGGGTCGTCCGTTCATCCCGGCGCGCGCCGGTCGTCAGCCTTCATATAGGCCGGAATGACGACGGGAGAGAATCCCCCCGTCCGACGTCGCCTGCCGATGCGCCTAGACCGCCGGCGCGGCCGCCGTCTCTTCGTCGGTCTTGCGATGCAGCACCGAGACCTCCGTGCCGGGGTCCAGGTCCTTGACGGTGATCGTGGCGTCGAGCTGGCTGGCCAGGGCCTTGACGATGGCGGTTCCCAGGCCGGCTTCTGAATCGTCGGGGTTCTTCGGCATGCCGACGCCGTCGTCGGAAATCGTCAGATCCCAATCCTTGGACCGCGACTGGAAATCCACGCGGACCACGCCCCTCCGCCCGTTGGGGAAGGCGTGTTTCAGGGCGTTGATCACCAGTTCGGTGACGACCAGGCCAAGACTGACCGAGACCTCGGCGTCCAGGGCGCTGGCGTCGCCGCTGACCTCGATCCGCACCAGATCATGGTCGGCGATCATCGAGGCGCCGATACTGCCGCACAACTGCGCCAGATAGGGTTTCAGCGCGACCTCGCCGACCTTGTTCAGGGACAGCTGGCGCTGGACCTCGGCGACCGACATGACGCGGTTGTGCGCCTCGGTCAGATGGGCGCGGCTTTCGATCGATTCCGTCTTCCGCGCGGTCTGCAGCAGCACGCTGGCGATGATCTGCAGACTGTTGGCGACGCGGTGCTGAACCTCCTGGAGCAGAACCTCCTTCTGCCGCACCAGGTCGTCCATCTTCTTCTGGGCCGCCTTGTCCGCCGTGACGTCCACGATGGTCAGCAAAAGGCGCACGGGCTGGACGTCGGAAAAGGCCAGGCGCTTGGCGTTCAGTTTCAGGCTGCGGGTCGCGGCGGTCCGGAACGGCATGTCCAGCTGATAGTCGGGCACGTCCGCCCCGCCGGAACCGACCGCGCCCAGCAGGGAGCGCAGCCGGGGCAGGTTCCATTCCCCGCCGCCCAGGTCGAAGATCGACCGCCCGACCACCGCATCGCCGTCCAGCCCGAATTCCATCAGGAAGGATTGGCTGGCGGCGACGATGTCGAACGCCTCGTCCATCAGCAGCAGCGGTGCGCTGGACACCGAAATGACCGCCAGGGCCAGGGCGGAGCCCAGATCTTCATCTTGAGATACGGGAGCCATGAGCCTCCCTTTCCGATCCCGTCGCGACGCTCAGTGTGAGCATCAAGCCTCGGGTTCAGACGCGTCTGAGCGTCTTTCACCCCACTCTAGCATGCGGGGGCGCAACTGAGCATCGAAAGTGACGACTTCGCTCTAGGCCGCCGCCCGCTTCTCCTCGGGCCGCAATGTCAGCACCCGCACCCCGTCCCCTGTCACGGCCATCGTATGCTCGAACTGGGCCGACAGCATCCCGTCCGCCGTCACCACGGTCCAGCCGTCGTCCTCGGTCCGCACCGTTCGGCGGCCCTGGTTCAGCATGGGTTCGATGGTGAAGACCATGCCCTCGCGCAGGGTCACGCCCGTGCCCGCCCTGCCGAAATGCAGCACCTGGGGATCTTCGTGCATTTCGCGGCCGATGCCGTGGCCGCAGTATTCGCGCACGACCGAATAGCCGGCCTTCTTGGCGTGCCGCTCGATGGCGAAGCCGATGTCGCCCAGCTTCGCCCCCGGTCGCACGGCCTGAATACCCTTCCACATCGCCTCATAGGTGGTGCGGACCAGCCGTCGCGCCTGGGGCCCCACGGTCCCGATCAGATAGGTCTTGCTGGAATCGGCGATGAAGCCGTCCTTCTCGAGGGTGATGTCCAGATTGACGATGTCGCCGCTTTTCAGCACCTCGTCCGCCGACGGCACGCCATGGCAGACGACCTGATTGCGCGAACTGTTCAGCACGAACCCATAGCCGTACTGGCCCTTGCTGGCGGGCCGGGCCTGAAGGTCATCGACGATGAAGGCCTCGACGCGGTCATTGATCTCCATCGTGGTCATGCCGGCCAGCGCCAGCCCGTCCAGATGGGTGAAGACCGAGGCCAGCCGGCGCCCGGCCTCGGCCATCAACTCGACCTCGGCGGGGGTCTTGGTCATGCAGCCGCGCCGGTCAGGGCCGTCGCGTCCACGCCCGCCGCCTTCAGCTCACGCGCCACCAGGTCCTGAAAGGTCAGGCCCGGATTGGTCTCGCACAACAGGCCGATCCTTATCCAGAAGGCCGCCTGGGCGTTGATGGACCGATAGGAGGCCTTGCTGGCGCGCCGCAGCTGTTCGTGCAGCGCGTCCTCGATATTGACGATGCCCAAGGCCTGACTCCGGACTATATGATTCGTATATGTAATGTATATTCGTCGTTCTGGCGCCGCAAGCGGCCGTTTCCGCCGTGTCGGCGCCGCGCCCCATCCGCCAACTGTCACAATGACGCTGGTGCTTCATCAGGGATTTCAAGATCTTGCCGAATCTTCGGGGTCTTTTCCCAGCCTGGGCTCCCGTCGGCCTCATAGTCTGCGGTTCAGAGGACGGACACGGGGGAGAGGGCGGATTTCAGACGATTCATACTATCTAGACTCTGTTTTTTCCCGCGAGAGTCTGAAATCCCCGCCCCGGCGCCCGATGACGCAGGCCGCCGTCTGCATGCGAATGCGGATGACGTCGGCCTCCGCCGCCGCTAAAGCCATCCGATGACCGATACGCCGAAAAAGGGCTGGTTCCAGCGCCTGTCCGCGGGGCTCTCGCGCTCCTCCAAACAGATGACCGATCAGGTCGTCGCCAGCTTCGTCAAGGAACCCCTGTCCGAGGCGGCGCTGGAGCGGCTGGAGGAGCATCTGCTGGAAAGCGATCTCGGCCCCGCCGCCTCGGCCCGGATCGTCGAACGCTTCCGCGCGCTGAAGTTCGGCAAGGACGCCCAGGAACATGAGGTCAAGGAGGCCCTGGCCGAGGCCGTCGCCGCCGAGCTGTCGCCGCGCCAGGCGGCCTTCGACCCGCTGAGCGGGCCCAAACCCTATGTCGTCCTATTCGTCGGGGTGAACGGCTCGGGAAAGACCACGACCCTGGGCAAGATCGCCGCCGACCTGACGGCCAAGGGCGCCAAGGTCATGATCGTCGCCGGCGACACCTTCCGCGCCGCCGCCCGCGAACAGCTGAAGGTCTGGGCCGACCGGGCGGGCGCCGAGTTCGAGAGCCGGCGCGACGGGGCCGACGCCGCCGGCCTGGTCTTCGACGCCTACGCCAAGGCGCGGGCCGAGGGATTCGACGTGGTGCTGGTCGATACGGCCGGCCGACTGCAGAACAAGTCCGCCCTGATGGACGAACTGCTCAAGATCGTGCGCGTGCTGAAGAAGATCGATCCGGCGGCCCCCCACGACACCCTGCTGGTGCTGGACGCCACGGTCGGCCGCAACGCCCTGGCCCAGGAACAGATCTTCGGCCGCACCGCCTTCGTCACCGGCATCGTCATGACCAAGCTGGACGGCACCGCGCGCGGCGGGGTTCTGGTGCCCGTGGCCCAGGCCTCCGACGCCCCGCTTATGCTGATCGGCGTGGGCGAGGGGATCGACGACCTGCAACCCTTCGACGCCCGCGCCTTCTCCCGCTCGCTGGTGGGACTGGAAGACTGACATGACCGACACCACCGCTTCTCCCGAACCGAAGAAGAACCGCCAGTGGATCCGCCAGCTCGTCGATTTCGGCGCCCTGGCCGCCTTCATGATCAGCTATTTCGTCAGCCGGGACATGATCCTGGCGACCTGGGTCCTGGTCGGCGCCTCGGGCCTGGCCCTGATCATCGGCTATGCGGTGGAGCGGCGCTTCGCCCCCCTGCCGCTGATCACCGGCCTGTTCGCCCTGGTGTTCGGCCTGCTGACCGTCCTCACCCATGACGACCTCTATGTGAAGCTGAAGCTGACGGTGCAGAACGGCCTGCTGGCGGTGATCCTGCTGGGTTCGATCCCGCTGAAGAAATATCCGTTCAAGGCCCTGCTGGGCTCGGCCATCAAGGTCAATGACGCCGCCTGGCGCACCCTGACCCTGCGCTACGGCCTGTATTTCCTGGCGGTGGCGATCCTGAACGAGATTTTCCGCAGCCCCGCCGCCGTGACCGCCCTCTGGCACGCCCTGGGCCGCGACACCCCAAATCCGAACGACGTCTGGACCAGTTTCCGCGGCGTCCTGTGGATCGCCGCCTCGATCTTCGGCCTGTCCCAGGTGCCGCTGATCATGAAGAACATGACCAAGGACGAGGAGCCCGGTCCCATTTCTCCCGACACGGGAATGTAGCGCGCGCACCTGACGGAACCACGGGAGCCTACAGACAGAATGTCGCGGAAGTGACATACGTGTCGCGTCAAATCGTAAAGCGCGGCTGGTACGCATGCGGACGAAAGACACTCGGGGGACGGTCGATATGGTCAAGTCTGGCAAGTCGTTACGCAAGGTCGGGCCTCTGGCCACCTCGCCCAGTCACCTGATGCACCGGGCCCTGCAACTGGCCCTGGACATCTATTCCGAGGAAATGGGCGCCGACGGCCTGACCCAGCGTCAGTTCGCCGTGCTTGAGGCCGCCTCGCTGAAGGCGGGTCTGACCCAGACCGAACTGGTGCGGATGACCGGCATCGACCGCTCGACCCTGGCCGACCTGGTCACCCGCATGACCGCCAAGGGCCTGCTGGAGCGCGAACGCTCGACCCTGGACGCCCGCGCCAAGGCGGTCCGTCTGTCCACGGAGGGCGCCGCCCGGCTTGAGGCCGCCCGCCCGCTGGTCGAGGCCGCCGACAAGCGGATCATGGCCCTGCTGCCCAAGGGCCAGCGCGAGACCTTCCTGGCCCAGCTGGCTGAACTGGCCGCCGCCGCCGACGCCGCCCCCGACGCCGCCAAGGCCGAGGCCAAGGCCGCCAAGAAGGCGCTGAAGATGGCCGAGAAGGAAGCCAAGAAGGCCGAAAAGGCCGCCAAGAAGGCGGTCCGCCCGGCCAAGGCCTCCAAGCTCAAGAAGCCCAAGCTGAAGGTGGTCGAGGTCGCCTGACTTCCCCGTCCCATGGCGTGGGCAGGACACGGCTTGCGGCGCAAATCCGGGGCTGCGAAAATGGCGCATGGCTGAGGATGCAGACCTGCCCGGCGGCGTCGTCCACCCCCTGCCCGCCGATCTGCGGGCGGCGCTGAGCCGCGACGCCGCAGCCCTGGCGACCTGGACGGCGATCACCCCCCTGGCCCGCAACGAGTGGATCTGCTGGGTCGAGTCGGCGAAGAAGGCCGAGACCCGGCTCAAGCGGATCGACTGGGGTCGCGAGAACCTGAGCGACGGCAAACGCCGCCCCTGCTGCTGGCCGGGATGCCCGCATCGCGACAAGGGGACCGGAGCAGCTTAGGCGGTCCTCGTGTCAGGGTCCCGTTTCAAACCGCAAGATCGGGCAAGCGCGTAGGCGCCGATTCAGCCCCGTCCCAAACAGAAAACGCGGCCCTTTCGGACCGCGCTCCTGCTGGTCAAGGCCGGGAGGATCAGCCGCGACGGTGGTCCCAATCGTGGCGTTCGTTGCGGATCTGGGCCGAGAGACGGTCGAAGCGACGGTCCAGGTCGGTGCGTTCCCAGGTGGTCAGGCCGCCGCGACGATAGTGGGCCTCAAGCCGCAGCAGGCCGTTGAACTCGCCCCGCAGACGGGTCGCCTCGCGGCGGCTGAGCTGGCCGGAACGGACGCCCTGGTCGATGCGGCGGTCCAGACTGGCCTGGCGGGCGTTGATCGACGACCAGTGTCCGTAGCCCGCATGATGGACAGGCGGTCGGGCGTGATGGGACGGGCCATAGGACTGGGCGGCGGCGGGCAGGGCGGCCGAGGCGGCGGCGGCGAGGATGAGGGCGGGCAGGAAGACTTTCTTGTTCAGCATCGGATCGTTCCTTCTGGTGCGGGGCGCCCCGGCGGGGGCTGCGATGTCCCCAGAAAGCCATCTCCCGCCTGAGCCCGATCTGAACGCCGCGTTTCAGCCGCCGTTCATCTTTTCGGCGCAGGAAGACCCGTTCGCGCGATCTCTGTTATAGATGCGACGGACGTGCGGCTTTTCGGCCGTATCGCCCGTTTCCAAACACCCCGTTCAGCGGCTGTTCAGAGCCGGCCCCGTAGAAGCGACTTCATGAACCGCACCCGCGCCCTCCTGATCGCCGCCCTGATGGCCCTGGTCCCCGCGACCCAGGCCCTGGCGCAGTCGCGCGACCAGGACCGAGAGCGTCCGCAGCAGGACCAGCGCCGCGACGCCCCCTCGCGCGACCGACCCTCGGCCGACGGGCCGCGCGCCGATCTGGGCGCCGTGGTGCGCCGGGTCGGGGCCGGACGCGACGGACGCATGCTGGGCGTCAGCCCGCGCGGCGACACGGTGGTGGTGCGCTGGGAATATCCCGGCGGGCGGGTCGCTGATATTCGCGTGGACGCCCGCTCGGGCCGCGTGGTGGGAGAAGACTGACGATGCGTGTCCTGCTGGTTGAAGATGACGCCGACCTGTCGCGTCAGCTGAAGGGCGCCCTGGCCGACGCCGGCTATGCGGTGGATCACGCCGCCGACGGCGAAGAGGCCTGGTTCCTGGGCGACACCGAACCCTATGACGTGATCGTGCTGGACCTGGGCCTGCCCAAGATCGACGGGGTCTCGGTGCTGGAGCGCTGGCGGCGCGAGGGCAAGGCGACGCCGGTCCTGATCCTGACCGCGCGCGGCGCCTGGTCGGACAAGGTGTCGGGCTTCGACGCCGGGGCCGACGACTATCTGACCAAACCCTTCCATACCGAAGAACTGCTGGCGCGGTTGCGGGCCCTGCTGCGGCGTTCGGCCGGAATCGCTTCGGCCACCCTGTCGTGCGGCGGCCTGCGTCTGGACCCGCGCGCGGCGCGCGCCAATGTCAACGGCGAGCCCCTGCGCCTGACCTCGCTGGAGTACCGGCTGCTGCACTATATGATGATGCACCAGGGCCGGGTCATCAGCCGCACGGAGCTGGTCGAACATCTGTACGATCAGGACTTCGATCGGGATTCCAACACCATCGAGGTCTTCATCGGCCGGCTGCGCAAGAAGATCGGATCCGACCGGATCGAGACCGTGCGCGGCCTGGGCTATCGCCTGGCGCCCCTGACGGGCGAGTCCGAGGCGGCGTGATCACGCCGCAATGACCGAAACGGGGGCTGGGGCGCGTCGGACGCCGCCCGGCGGCTGGGGCCGCTGGTTCGGGCGGCCGGGCAGGTCGCTGACGCGGCGGCTGATCTGGCTGGCCGCCGGCTGGATTCTGCTGGCCCTGGTGGCGACCGGGTTCGTCCTGACCAACCAGTTCCAGGAATCGGCCCTGCGCCGCCTAGGAAACGTGCTGAGCGAGACCACCGACGAACTGGTGGTGCGCACGGTGACGGCGAGCGGCAAGGTGCTGACGCCCCAGATCATGGACGCCCCCACTCTGCGGGTGTTTTCCGGCAAGTACTGGATGACGGCCGAGCCGACCCTGGCCGGGGGCCTGCGGATCATCACCCGCTCGGACTCGCTGTACGGCGAGGACCTGACGGTGCCGGCGGACCTGCCGGGGCGGCTGGACGACGCCTATGGCCAGACCATCACCTATAACGCCACAGGCCCGGCGGGCGAGCCGCTGCGGGTGGCGGCCAGCATGAAGTCCCTGCCGGGACGGACGACGCCGGTGGTCTTCTTCGCGGCCATCGACCGGTCCAACGTCGACGTGGACACCCGCCAGTTCGCCACCCTGACCTGGGTCGCCCTGCTGATCCTGGGCTTCATCCTGGTGTCGGCGGTCTTCATTCAGGTTCAGGTCGGCTTGCGGCCCCTGTATGACCTGCGCAACGAGATCGCGGCCGTGCGCCACGGCCAGGCGGCGCGGATCGAACGGTCCTATCCGCTGGAGATCCAGCCCCTGGCCGAACAGGTCAACCGGCTGCTGGACCATAACCAGGAGGTGGTCGAGCGCCAGCGGACCCATGTCGGCAATCTGGCCCATGCGCTGAAGACCCCGATCTCGGTCATGCTGGCCGAGGCGGGGACCGCCGAAGGCCCGCTGCCCGAACTGGTGCGGCGCCAGACCCGGGTCATGCAGGGCCAGGTCGACCACCATCTGCGCCGCGCCCGCGCCGCCGCCCGCGCCGCCCACGGCCTGGGCGAGACCACGCCGGTGCCCGAGGTGCTGGACGAGCTGGCGGTCATGATCGAACAGGTCTTCCGCGACAAGGGCGCCGAGATCGACTGGCGCGCGCCCGACGACCTGGCCTTCCTGGGCGAGCGTCAGGACCTGCAGGAGATCCTGGGCAATCTGATCGAGAACGCGGCCAAGTTCAGCACCCGCCGCGTCCGCGTCTCGGCCGGGGAGAACGGCCTGGGCCAGATGGTGGTGGTGGTCGAGGACGACGGCGCCGGCCTGCCCGCCGACCAGCGCGAGACGGTGATGAAGCGCGGCGCCCGGCTGGACGAGAGCGCGCCCGGCTCGGGCCTGGGCCTGTCGATCGTCGAGGACCTGACGCGCGCCTACGGCGGGCGGCTGACCCTGGGCGACAGCGACATGGGCGGGCTGAAGGTCGTGCTAGAGCTGCCGGCGGCTCACGCCGCGCGCGCCTGAGCCCGGGAGCCATCGGCGGGCGGGGGCGTTGAACCGCTCCGCCGCGCTGGAGCCGCCATGTTCGCCCGTCTTCGTCACGCCGCCGCCGCCCTGGGCGAGGCCGTCCGCAGCCGCGTCCCCGCCGCGCGCCGCGCGCCCCGGCTGTCGCGCCTGATCGAGGGCGCGGCGCGGGTCGGCTATGGGGCGCGGGGCTTCGTCTATCTGTCGGCGGGGGCCCTGACCCTGCTGGCGGCGACCGACAGGATCGGCGACGCGGTGGGCGCGGGCGGGGCGGCGGGCTGGCTGGCGGAGCAGCCGTTCGGGCGGGTCTGGCTGGTGCTGCTGGGGCTTGGGCTGTGGGCCTTCGTCGGCTGGCGCGTGCTGCAGGCCCTGTTCGACGCCGACCATGAGGGAACCGACCTGAAGGGCTGGGCCACGCGGGCGGGGCAGGCGGCCAGCGGCCTGTTCTACGGCCTGCTGGCGGCGGGGGTGTTCGAGTATCTGGACGAGGCGGGGGAGGCGACCAGCCAGGCGGCGGAACGGGCCGAGAGCATCGCCGAGAACCAGGAGAAGGCGGCCTGGATCCTGGACCTGCCGTTCGGCGGCCTGCTGCTGATCGCGGCGGGGCTGGTGGTGCTGGCGGTCGGCGTCGGCAACATCGTCAGGGCCTTCCGGGACGACTTCGACGCGGCCCTGGCCTGTCCGGCGGCGGTGCGCCGGCCGGCGGCGGCCCTGGCGCGGGCGGGCTATGGCGCGCGGGGCTTCGCCTATCTGCCGTTGGGGACCTTCGTGGTCCTGGCGGGGCTGCACGCGCGGTCGGGCGAGGTGACGACGACGGCGGCGGCGCTGGACGCGCTGGAGGCCCAGCCCGGCGGGTCGTGGGTGCTGGGGCTGACGGCGGCGGGGCTGATGGCCTTCGGCGCCTTCGCCTTCGTGGAGGCGCGCTGGCGGCGGATCCGGCCGCCCCGGGACCTGACGCTGGGCTGAGGCCTTGGCGTCGCGCGGGGCCTTCCCATATGCTCCGCAACACATCCTGTTCCAGAAGGCCCTCGCCATGACCCAAGCCGTGCCGATGAAGACCCTGAAGATCGACTTCGTTTCCGACGTGGTCTGCCCCTGGTGCGCGGTCGGCCTGGGCGGGCTGGAGACGGCGCTGGACGCCCTCAAGGGCGAGGGGATCGGCGCCGATATTGCGTTTCAGCCCTTCGAACTGAACCCCCAGATCGCGCCCGAGGGCGAGAACATCGTCGAACACATCGGCCGCAAATACGGCGCCAGCCCGGAACAGTCGGCCGCCAACCGCGCCATGATCCGCGACCGCGCCGCCGAGGTCGGCTTCGACATGCGCATGACCGACGACAGCCGCATCTGGAACACCTTCGACGCCCACCGCCTGCTGCACTGGGCGCACGAGACGGCGCCGGAGAAGCAGAAGGCGCTGAAACAGGCCCTGTTCACGGCCCATTTCACCGAGAACCGCAACCTGACCGACGCCGGCGTCCTGACCACCGCCGCCGAGGCCGCCGGGCTGGACCGGGCCGAGGCGGGCGAGGTCCTGGCCTCGGGCCGCTACGCCCAGGCCGTGCGGGCGGCCGAGGACCTGTGGCGGTCGCGGGGGATCACCTCGGTCCCGGCGGTGGTGGTCGAGGGCAAATATCTGATCAGCGGCGGCCAGCCGGCCCAGGTGTTCGAAGAGGCCCTGAGGAAGATCGCGTCGGAGGTGTGAGGGGAGGGTGACTGGCGAGTCGTGATTGGTGATTGGTGAGCGCAGATCTTGCGCCGGTGCATCGCCCCGCTCGCCCCTTGCTCGCTACTCACCCCTCGCCAGTCACGATTCACCCCTCACGCCTTCGCTCACGCGCACGCCTCACCCCGCCCTGGTCACGGCGGCCCGGTTTCAGACTCTCCCTGCGAAAAAACACCGTCTGAATCGTCTAATTCGTCTGAAATCCCGGCCGGGTCCAGGTCGTCCAGCGCGTCGATCCGGGCCATCAGGGCGTCGCGGCCGGCGTAGTCGCCGGGCTTCAGGGCGGCGGCTTCCTGGGCGATGACGCAGATCTGCTGGGCGAGGGCCTCGGCGCGCGCGGCGAGGTCGGGTTCCTTCGGGGCGGGCGGCGGCGCTTCCGGCGGCGCTTCCGGCGTGGGGGGCGCAGGCGGCGGGGCCGGCGACACGTCCCGGGCCAGGGCCGTCAGACCCAGGTGCAGGCGCATCCAGCGCGCCGCCTCGACGGCGCGGCCGGCCTCCAGCGCGCGGTTCAGCCGCATCCGGGCCAGGTCCGCCATCCGGCCATAGTCGGCCGGGCCGTCCGCCGCCGCCTCGTCCGGGTCCAGCGGATCATAGGGGGGATCGACCTGGTCCATGCGCCGCCACCCCTTGTCCCGGGCGCGCAGGCGGAAGGTGCTGACCCCCATGCCGTAGCGGGCGCTGACCGTCTCGGCCGTGTCGCCGGCCAGATAGTCGTCGCGCGCCGCCGCCCACGCCTGGTCCGAGGCCCGGCGATAGCCGCCGCCCCGGTCATAGGGATCGCGCACGGGCCGCCCGTCATACAGCGGCCGGGTCTCGTGCGACGCCTCATCCAGCGACGCCCCGTCCCAGGACGCCTCATCCCAGGACGGCTGGCGCGGCGGATCGACGAAGTCCTCGTTGGTCAGACGTCGGTCGAAATAGCCGCCCCCGCCGTCGCTCTCGCCATAGCCCCCGCCCTCGTCCCCATAGGGCCGGCGTCCCTCGATCCCATCCATACGCCCCTCCCGGGCCGATCCGCCCCGGAACGGGACCGGGGGATTATACGGCGGCGGGAAACCGTGCTGGGTTGATTGGCGCGCGAGCCGGAAAAGCTGAATATAGTCAACGGGTGGAGCGACGGAATTAGGAGCGCAAAGGGGTGATCCCGCTTTTGCCGCCCCCGGCCGCCTCCCTTCCTTTCGTCATCCTCCGGGCCGCGCAGCGGAACCGGGGGACCCTTCGTCATCCTCTGGCCAAGCGAAGCTTGGACCAGGGGAGGCGCCGAAGGCGAAATGCGTCCGCCGCGCGGATCTCGACCGCCGAGTCCGCGACAGGTTCGCGCTCACGCGCGCCGCTGGGTCCCCCGGTCTGCGCCGCGAAGACGCGGCTTGCCGGAGGATGACGAAAGGGGAGGGTTAGGCCCGCTTCTTCCGGGGCGCGGCCGGAACGTCGGCGGCGGTGACCAGATGCCCCTTCCAGCCGGGCGGCGGCAGGAACTTGCCGGACTGCTCCTCGCGCGTGCCGTGCTTGGCGACCCAGGCGGCGCGTTTGCCCGCCTTCAGGATGGTTTCGTGATCGAAAAGCGGCTTGTTCATCGCGGTCCCCAATCTAGCAGTTCGAGCACCTCGCCGCCACTGGCGTAGATTCTCCAGTCGTCGGCCAGCGGCTTGTAGGTCGTCTCCAGGTACTGGAGGCTGAGCGGATAGCGGCGCCGCAGCGTCTCCTCCGGTATGCCGTGGCCGCCGCGCTCGACCCGATGCGCCACGCGGGCGATGGAGGCCTCGACCGAGGGCAGGCGCAGATAGATCAGTTCGAACCTGTATCCGGCGACCTTCCAGTCGCGGATGCGCCGCGCGTGGGTGCGCGTGGCCAGGGTGGTTTCCAGCACCACGTCGGCGCGGGCGGCGATCAGGTCCTCCAGCCGTTCCAGCACCATCCGCCCGGCGGCCAGATCGCGACCCGAACCGGGAGCCAGGGGCCGCGCCACCTCGTCGGGATTGACGAACTGGAACGCCTCGGCCCGTTCCCGCAGGAACTGGTTGATGAAGGTGGTCTTGCCGGCGCCGTTAGGTCCGGCGAGGAGGACGAGGGTGGGCATAGGGACAAGCTACGCCGTTCGGAGGCGGGCGGCGAGGGCTTGCTGCGCTGGGGTGATCAGAGCGCGCGGCCTCCCCTTCCTTTCGTCATCCTCCGGGCCGCGCAGCGGAACCGGGGGACCCAGCGGCGCCGAAGGCGAAATCCATCCGCCGCACGGATCTCTAACGCCGAGTCCGCGACAGGGTCCTGCTCGCGCAGGCCGCTGGGTCCCCCGGTCTGCGCCGCTAAGACGCGGCTTGCCGGAGGATGACGGAAGGGGCTGTCCCCGTAGGGATTGACCAAATGTAACGCTTCGGTTGTTGCATTGCTTCATGCTAGCCTCAGCGGCAAAACGACAACCGGGCACTCATGGCTTTGCAATTCACACCGAAGCAGCTGGACAGCTTTCATAAAGCAGCCGTCTCTCTCAAGCTTTTCAGTCGTTCAGAGTTGAATGACGAGAAAAATCGATCTCTGATCGAGAAACTGTATGTGGACCCATTGCCCAACGAGCAAGTTTTTAAAACGCTGTTGGCAAGCAACACTACTGTTATCGTGGGCCGAAAGGGGACTGGTAAATCTACCGTATTTCAAAGAGTCCAACATGAAATACGTAAAGGAAAGTCAAACGCGATTTCGGCCTACATGGATATTCGAAATGTCTATGAGGCGTCTCAGATCGACCCTATCACTTCAGGACGCCTCGGAGAGCTCGCAACGGCTCTTAGTCCAGAACAGGTGCAAAAATTTCTTCTTTACAAGAGATTTCTTAAGTCTCTCATAGTTGATATTCGAGACGAGCTAAAGGGTCAGGTCGAACAAAGTTTCCTAACTCGGCTCCGGGAGCAGATGATCGGATCTTCGGCTGAAGTGTTTTCTGGGCTCGACAAAGTTATTGAAAGGCTAGATGAGCCTGATTACGAAAACATAGAAGGTTTTGTAACTGTCTCCCGCAAGGCTACAGAGGCCCTCAAAACCACCAAAAGCAGAAAAAGTTTTGCTAAAGTGTCAGTATCGCCGGATTCAATCGGTGCTGAGGGTGGGTATGAAGCATCTAAGGAAAAATCCACCGAAATAGGTGGTGAGGACGTTTATACCCAATTGCTGATGAGGGTTATTGGGGTTAACGATGTCATTCATGAGCTCCAGAATCTTCTTGCTGCCATTGGAATACGAAATCTCTACATATTTTTAGATGATTTCTCTGAGCTCCCAAGAGATGCAATGCGATTGTTGGTGGATGCGCTCATCTCACCTCTCTCGAGGTGGTCTGATTTCATCAAATTCAAAATTGCCGCATATCCGGGTCGAATTTATCTA
Organism: Brevundimonas sp. TSRC1-1; assembly: GCF_049898245.1. NCBI lineage: Bacteria > Pseudomonadati > Pseudomonadota > Alphaproteobacteria > Caulobacterales > Caulobacteraceae > Brevundimonas > Brevundimonas sp. TSRC1-1. The sequence continues at coordinate 138,090 of NZ_JAFCXI010000002.1, read as the reverse complement.
GGTGACTTGGATAACACCAAGGTCGAGGAAGTAAATCTCGACATTTACGGACTTTATGGTTCGGCGGGTGTCACCAAGATGGAAGAGAAGGCCATCGATTTTACGAAACGTGTTGTCGAGAAGCGGCTGGCACATTTTGCAAAGACCACGCCGGATATATACTTCGGGTCCAGGGGTGGGGACTTCTGGCGAAATTTATTTTACGCTTCGATGGCAAACCCGAGGACTCTTGGTCACATCCTGCTTTACGCTCACGAAAGTAACCTGATTTACAACCAAGTTGTAGGCGTCGCGTCAATACAAGATGCTGCACAAAGATATTATGAAGAAAAGGTATCACCATTTTTTGCTAATGGCCGTTATAGAGTCGCATTCGAAGAGAGATCATCAGTCTACTCATTGAAGGAACTTCTAGAGTCCGTTGTTTCCAAGGCGCGATCGATCAGGCAGGAGGGCTCGCGAGATCATTCTGGTAGTAGTCGCTCGCGGCCATACGCTAGTCATTTTTACGTCTCAAGCGACCTTGAAGACATATTTCAATCTTTGGAATTATCGTTCTTCTTAACGAAGTATTTTGAACAATCAGATCGTGGCGGAAAGCGGGTGTCCGTCTTTGCCCTGAACTATGGACTTTGTACAAAGTATCAGATTGCGTTTGGCCGGCCTAGCGAACGGCGGGAAGATCGTCTCTATTTTGTTGATCGCAGATTTGACTATAACGTTGTCGTCAGTTCGTACTTGCGCCAAAATCAGGAAATTAAGTGCAATAGCTGCGGAGCCGAGTTCGATCTCAGCATGTTGCCTGCTTTGCAGCGATTTCGGATGCGTTGCCCCGACTGCCAAGAGGGGCAATGCTCAGTTGTCAATCTCTCGAAGAAGTATGGCGATTCTATAGATGCTGTTCGTCCTGAGTTGCTGTTGCCCGACGCCGAAATAGGCATACTGCAAACGCTTCACAGTGAAGACCGTACCATGGTGGCTGCCGAAATCGCGGGAGAGCTTGATTGTTCCGGCCAGTTGGTTGGTCGACGGGCAAAACATCTGGCAGAAAGGGAGTTGGTTACTAGGGTCAATGCTGGGAACGTTTATCGATACGAACTGACTGATGCGGCAAAAACGGCCTACTTTAGCGATCCCTCGGCAGCCGATTTGGACGTGGAGGGCGCATAAACCACCCCGCCCCCGGCGCGGAACTTCGCGCTCATCTCCGCCATCCCGGCCTCGGCATCCACTAAACTCGCCCCCGCATCATTCTGCGCCATCGCATCGCGGCGGATGTCCTGGCTGATCTTCATGCTGCAGAATTTCGGGCCGCACATGGAGCAGAAGTGGGCGGTCTTGTGGGCTTCCTTCGGCAGGGTGGCGTCGTGGTATTTGCGGGCGGTTTCGGGGTCGAGGCCGAGGTTGAACTGGTCCTCCCAGCGGAACTCGAACCGGGCGCGTGACAGGGCGTCGTCGTGCAGGCGGGCGGCGGGGTGGCCCTTGGCCAGGTCGGCGGCGTGGGCGGCGATCTTGTAGGTGATGACGCCGTCCTTGACGTCCTGACGGTCGGGCAGGCCCAGATGCTCCTTCGGCGTGACGTAGCAGAGCATGGCCGTGCCGAACCAGCCGATCATGGCCGCCCCGATGGCGCTGGTGATGTGGTCATAGCCGGGGGCGATGTCGGTGGTCAGCGGGCCAAGCGTATAGAAGGGCGCCTCGTGGCAGTGTTTCAGCTGCTCATCCATGTTCGCCTTGATCTTGTGCATCGGCACGTGGCCGGGGCCTTCGATCATGACCTGGCAGCCCTTGGCCCAGGCGATCTTGGTCAGTTCGCCGAGGGTGCGCAGCTCGGCGAACTGGGCCTCGTCATTGGCGTCGGCGATCGAGCCGGGGCGCAGGCCGTCGCCCAGGCTGAAGCTGACGTCATAGGCCCGCATGATGTCGCAGATGTCCTCGAAATGCTCGTAGAGGAAGCTCTCGCGGTGATGGCTGAGGCACCATTTGGCCATGATGGAGCCGCCGCGTGAGACGATGCCGGTGACGCGTTTCGCCGTCATCGGCACGAAGGGCAGGCGCACCCCGGCGTGGATGGTGAAATAGTCGACGCCCTGTTCCGCCTGTTCGATCAGGGTGTCGCGGAACACCTCCCAGGTCAGGTCCTCGGCGATGCCGTTCACCTTCTCCAACGCCTGATAGATGGGCACGGTGCCGATGGGGACGGACGAGTTGCGGATGATCCAGTCGCGGATGTTGTGGATGTTGCGGCCGGTCGACAGGTCCATGACGTTGTCGGCGCCCCAGCGGGTGGCCCAGACCAGTTTGTCGACCTCGTCGTCGACGCTGGAGAGGACGGCCGAGTTGCCGATGTTGGCGTTGATCTTCACCAGGAAGTTGCGGCCGATGATCATCGGCTCGACTTCGGGGTGGTTGATGTTGTGCGGGATGATGGCGCGGCCGCGGGCGATCTCCTGGCGGACGAACTCGGGCGTGACGAAGTCGGGGATGGCGGCGCCGAAGTCCTCGCCGTCGCGAACGCAGGGGCTGTTCTGCTCGCGCCGCAGGTTCTCGCGGATGGCGACATATTCCATCTCGGGCGTGATGATGCCGGCCTGGGCGTATTCGTACTGCGTCACCGGGCGGCCCTCGACGCCCTTGAAGACGCGGTGGTGCGAGGTGTCGAACCGGGGGGCCAGGTTCTTGCCGGACGCGTGTCCGTTGTCCTCGGGCTTGACCTCGCGCGGGTTCAGCACCGGGGCGATGTCGCCGCGATCCAGCTGCCACGACGACTTCACCGGCGGCAGGCCGCGCTTGATGTCGATGGTGACGGTCGGGTCGGTGTAGGGGCCGGAGCTGTCATAGATGGTCACCGGCGGCTCATTGGCCGACGGATGGACGGCGACCTCGCGGAAGGGGACGCGGATGTCGGGGTACAGCTCGCCGGCGACATAGACCTTGCGCGACCCGGCGCGTTCGCCGGTCGGGATGGCGCCGGTCTCCTTCATCACCTGCTCGCGCGCGTCTTTCAGCGCCAGATCCACATTGGGTTCTTCGGGAAGCGCGGGCGGGGTGACTTGGATGTTCATGGCGGCCTCAAATGGTTTGAGGTCCGCCGACGTCGGGCGCGAGGGTCCTGTAACGGGGACCGGAAAGCGTACTCATCCCTTCGCCGGCATGACCCGGATCAGGTTCGACGGGTCAGAGGAGAAACCTCTATCTCAGCCGCTCGATTGCGACCCCCCGGAGAACGAGGCTCAGGGTGACGCCGGGGGAGGCGGACGTCAAGCGGGCGCAAGCGTGGCTGGAAAAGGCGTCGGATTCGCGTGGGATAAGCGGTGAAACGGACTTGCCCGCCGGCGTCCGGAGCGTCAAACGAGGGATGTGTCTATCCAATCCCTGATCATCGATTGCGACCCCGGCGTGGATGACGCCGTGGCGCTGTTCCTGGCCTTTGCGGCGGCCGAGCCGACGCTGCTGGCCGTCACCACCGTGGGCGGCAACGTCCCCGCCCACCTGACCCAGCGCAACGCCCGGATGATGCGCCAGATCGCCGGCCGTGAAGACGTGCCCGTGTTCGGCGGCGCCGAGCGCCCGCTGAAACGGCCCCCCGCCGGGGCGGGCGACTTCCACGGGCCCGAGGGGCTGGGCGACCTGGAGCCCTTCGCGCCGACCGGCATCATCGGCGACGGACCCGCCGCCAACGCCATCGTCGACCTGGTGATGAAACGCCCGGCCGGATCGGTCGCCGTCGCCGTCCTGGGGCCGATGACCAATCTGGCCCTGGCGATGAAGCGCGAACGGCGCCTGGCCGAGCATCTGGGGCCGGTCGTGGTCATGGGCGGTGCGCGGTCGGAGGGCGGCAACATCACCGCCTCGGCCGAGTTCAACATCTGGGCCGACCCGGACGCGGCGGCGGTGGTGTTCGGTTCGGGCTGCGAGGTGATCGCCTTCGGCCTGGACGCGACCCATCAGGTGCGGGCCACCGAGGCGCGGATCCGCGCCGTCGAGACGATCCGCACCGACCCGGCGCGCACCGTCGCCGCCCTGCTGCGCTTCTCGCAGCGGACCGAACGGCAGGTCGTGGGATCGGAGGCCCCGCCCCTGCACGACCCCTGTCCCATCGCCTGGCTGATGAAGCCGGACCTGTTCACCCTGAAACCCTGCCGGATCGAGGTCGAGACGGGCTCGGACCTGACGCGCGGCCATACGGCGGTGGAGTTCCGCGTCGATCCTGCCACGGCGCGGCACCGCTGGGCGGTGGCGGCGGACGGACAGGGGGTGTTCGACCTGCTGACCGAGACCCTGAAGGCCAGATGATGCGGATCACCGTCGTCGGCTCGATCAACCTGGACCTGGTCGCGACGTCGCCCCGGCTGCCGGCGCCGGGCGAGACGGTGACGGGGGCCAGCCTGGCCCGCTATCCGGGCGGCAAGGGCGCCAACCAGGCCTACGCCGCCGAGAAACTGGGCGCCGAGGTCAGCCTGATCGGCCGGGTCGGAAACGACTCCCTGGCCGGCGAGGCCCTGTCCCTGATGTCGGACCTGGGCGTCGATCTGGCCGGGGTCGAGACGGATGTGGCGGCCCCGACGGGCGTCGCCCTGATCGCCGTCGATCCGACGGGCGAGAACCAGATCGTGGTCGCGGCCGGCGCCAATCATATGGTCACGCCGGAGCAGTTGCCCCAGCGGATCGAGGGCGCCCTGATCGTCCAACTGGAGCTGCCGGTCGAGACGGTCGAGGCGGCGGTGGGCCGGGCCACAGGCTTCGTCTGCGCCAATCTGGCGCCCGCCCAGCCGGTGTCGGAAATGCTGCTGCGCCGCGCCGACCTGATCGTCGTCAACGAGACCGAGGCCGCTTTCTACGGCGACGGCCTGCACCGGGGCGGCGGCCGGGTGGTGGTGACCAAGGGCGCCAGGGGCGCGGCGATGTATCAGCGCGGCGTCGAAATGGCCTGGGCGACCCCGCCGACCGTCGAGGCGGTCGACGCCACCGGCGCCGGCGACGCCTTCGTCGCAGCCATCACCGTGGCCCTGCTGGAAGGCATGGAGCCGACGCAGGCCCTGCGCTTCGCCTGCGCGGCCGGGGCGGTCGCCGCCACCCGCGCGGGGGCCCAGCCGTCGGCGCCGGAGCGGGCCGAGGTCGAGGCGGCCAGGGCTGGGGTCTGAACGCAGCGACGACGGTCGAGGAGCGTCGGCTCAAGCCGTCGGAGGCGGCGGGCCCGGCGGCGCGGGGAAGTCGAGAGGCGCGACGGCCGCGCCGGGGGAGCCGGCCGTGACCATTTCGTACAGGCGCGTGCCGACGGGCGACCAGGTGACGGCCTCGATCGCCACGATCATCGCGACCTGGACCCCCAGACCCCAGAACCAGGCCGGGTGAATCCGGCGGGCTTTCCGCAGGTCGACGATCATGCCGATGACCGGAAACAGAAGGGTGACGACCGTCGTCGCCTCCCACGCCCAGGGGACCAGCAGCGGCATGGGCAGCAGCCGACCGACGGCCGCCCCCAGCAGGATGGCCATGGCGGAATAGTGCAGGCGGCGATGCCAGTCGGTCGACCGCCGAAGAACGACCGCCGCAATCGTCAGGCCGACGAAGGTGATCAGCGACAGGGGGTCGAAGATGAGCAACTGCAGAGGCCGGAAGAAGAAGGGGACCTCGCCCCGACGCACCATGGCCTCGGTCACCAGCCAGCCCAGGATCAGCATGGGCGCCAGCCAGACGGTCGCCAGCCATCCCAGCGGGCGGTGCCAACGGACCTGACCCGTGGCGATCAGCAGATTCTGCGCCAGAAAGATCGCCAGCCAGCCCATGAAGACGATGGCGTGGGCGTGGACCAGCAGCGGGACGTCGAAGCTGGAACGCCCCGTCGCCAGCTGGAGCGAAAAGCCGGCGACAACGACCAGCACCATGACGATGGCCAGTCCCGGAAAGACCCGTTCAACCGCCGGCGCCCGCCCAGGCGCCTTGTCTGTAACCGTCATGACCACCCCCCGATGTGCGGGCGCGACTGTATCGCCCGGCATGGAGATTTCAATCTCGAATATCGACGAAATGTGAAGCCCGGGACCGGTCGAGGGGCCGGCTGGGGCGAGGCGTTGCCGACGGGTTGACAGGGCCGCCTGAACGTCGTCGGTTCTCGCTCTCGGGTTGTGGGGGCGCTTATGCTGACGAGGCGGTTTCTGGGTCTGTCGCTGATGGCGACGGCGGTCATGGCGGGACGGCGCGCCGAGGGGCAGGAGCGACTGACGGCGAGCGATCAGTATCAGGCCGAGGGCCGCTATCTGCCCCTCTATCTGGAACTGAAGGCCCAGGTCGAAGCCGGCGATGAGAATGCGCGCTTCTATCTGCCCTGGTTCGCCGCCTTCGTCGGAGACGAGGCGATTGCGGTCGGGTTTGACGAGCGGACGCGGTCCCCCGACCGGCCGATGCCCGATCTGGCCGACGCCGAGGCCGAAGACGCTCTGGAGGCTATCGTTCGGGCGGCGGCGGGCAGGCAGATCGTCATCCTGAACGAGGCGCACAACGTCTCGGGCCATCGCGGCTTTGCGGCGCGGGTGATGCGCGCCTTGCGTCCGCTGGGCTTCGACACCTTCGCGGCCGAGACCTTCGGCAGGATCGACTCCTATCGGACCGGCGCGCCCTTTCATCAGGGGCTGGGCTATTACATCGCCGACCCCGTCTATGCCGAGACGGTGCGGGAAGCGGCGGCCCTGGGCTATGTGTTCGCCGACTATGAGCAGCGGCCGGACCAGCAGCCGCCCGCCGAGGCCGACATGGACGCGCGCACGACCGCGCGGGAGGTCGCCCAGGCCAGGAATCTGATCGAAAATGTGCTGAAGCCGCGCCCCGACGCGCGGATCTTCGTCCTGTGCGGCTACAGTCACGCCATGGAGGTCGAGGGGCTGGGCGGGCTGTGGTTCGCCGGCCAGCTGAAGGCGGCGACGGGGATCGACCCCCTGACCATCGAACAGTCGGGCCAATGGCCCGCGACCCGTCCCGAGGCGGATACGGCGGAGGTCGCCGCCGTACTGGAGCGGTTCGCACCGAAGCGACCGATCGCGGTGTCACGCGCCGGACGGGCCTTCTCCGACAGGATTTTTGACGGCAAGGTCGATCTGAGCGTCTTTCATCCGCGCCTGCCCAAGGTCGCCGGGCGTCCGGGCTGGCTGGCGGCGGATCCGGCGCGCAAGGCCGTCGAAGTTTCGGTTCCGGCGTTCGAGGGACCGGCCCTGGTGCAGGCCCTGCATAGGGGCGAAGGGGCGGTGATCCCGGCCGATCATCTTTTGCTGGAGCCGGGACAGGCGCGGGCGACGCTGCTGCTTCGGCCGGGCGTCTATTTCCTGCGGCTGGAGACGACGCGGGGGATCGAGCCGGCGTTCGGGATGGTGACGGTCTGAGAGGGGCGTGTCGCGCGAGGGCCCGGTGAAGCCCGGAGCGTCGTCGCGCCCAAGCTGTGCTGTACCGGGTGTAACGTTTTTGACACAAATTGGTCCAGGCCGGTCGTAAGCCTATTGCAGTCGGGAAATAATACGGCACGGTGGCTCCCAGGATTTTGAGGGGAGTGCACGGCATGATTGAACGTAACGGGACGGGTCGTCGTCGCTGGCTGGCGACGGCGTCGGTGATCGGGCTGATCGCGGCGGCGGGAACGGCGGCGGCGGAGGTGCCCAATGACAACTTCAGCCCGAACGCGCCGCCGGTCCTGGCCGACCCTGATGCGATCAACGGCATCGGCAACATCATCGTCGACACCGGCGGCGGCTCGGTGGGGGTCTGCACCGGCAGCCTGATCAATCCGCGCACCGTGCTGTTCGCCGCCCACTGCGTCAACGACCTCCCCGACGTCGCCTACGGATCCCAGGGCCAGGGCAGACCGATCAGCATCGGGTTCAAGGGCGACGCCTTCGACGGCATCCTGAACTGGATCACCAGCGGCGACTACGCCACCAGCTATATCGACCAGCACTACAACATGAGCCGGGTCTTCTATGACCCCCGCTCGCTGGAAGACGCCCAGGGCGGCGGCTTCTATGAGGGCGATGTCGCCATCGGCGTGCTGGATTCGCCGGCCAAGGGCGTGCCGACCTGGGCCATGCTGTTCTCGCCGCTGACCGGCGACGAGGACCGGCATGTGATCACCGGCGGCTATGGCGCCAGCGGTACGGGATCGTTGGGGGCGGTTCAGGGAATCGACTTCCGCCGCCGCGCCGCCGAGAACATGATCGGCGCCCTGACGTCGCTGGATGACATCAATCTGTTCCTGTTCGGCGACGGCGCCCAGGGCGGGCTGAGCCAGAACCTCTATATGGTCGATTTCGACGATCCGGCCGGGACCGCGACCTTCGACTTCAACATCTTCGGCGACGACGTCGCGCTGGAGAACGAAGGCATGACGGCGGGGGGCGACTCGGGCGGTCCCCTGATCCTGGATCGGGCCTTCGACACGCCGGTGGTCGTGGGCGTCCTGTCGCTGGGATCGCGCTATTTCAACGGCCAGGGATCGGCCAGCTACGGCACGACGGCGGGCTATCAGCCCCTGTATCTGTTCACCGACTGGATCGTCGCCAACAACCCCTACAAATACGTCACCACGACCGGCGGGAACGGCGACTGGTTCGATCCGGCCCACTGGGTCCAGATGATGGATCCGAACTACAAGATCATCGACGCCAACGGCAATCTGGTCACGGGCCTGCCCGCCACGCCGGCCGAGGGCGTGGATTCGCGCGGCGGCGAATGGGGCAGCATCTGCTTCTTCGGCGATTGCGCCGATGCGGGACAACTGGCCGACTACAACCATGACCGCGAGGACGGCTTGAGCGGCGGCGCTCAGCCGGTCAAGGCCGAGGTGACCGGCGGCCGCACGATCGTCGATATGAGCGGGATCGTCGCGGGCGGGGCGGGCGGGGCGGGCGGGGCCGGCGGGGCGGCCGGCAGTTCGCGCGGTCAGACCGCCTCCGGACCGGCGGTGCGGCACGAAGCCTCGGCGGTGGGCACGGCGCCGGGCGCGACCCTGCCGTTCGAGATCGTTCCGGGCGGACCGGGTTCGACGAATTTCGTGCCGTTCAACGTCCAGGGCGATGTGCTGGCCGGCGAGAAGCCGCTGTTCTACGACGTCAACCTGATGTCGGCGGGAACGACGACGCTGAACGCCCCCGCCGTCATCGACCGGTTGACCATCGGGACCAGCGGCGCGGTGCTGAACATCGGCGCGGACGGCCTGTTGTTCGCCCAGAACGACGTCGGCGTCTGGGCCGGTCAGTTGAACGTGGACGGCGCGCTGCTGACCTTTGAAATGCTGCTGGCGGGCGGGGTTCTGAGCGGTTCGGGCGTAGTCGACTCCACGGTGCTGACCTCGGCCATGGGCTCGATCGCCCCGGGCGGGCAGGGCGAGATCGGCGAGCTGACCCTGTTGAGCGATCTGGTGCTGGCGTCGGGCTCGCGCCTGTTCATCGACATCGGTGGTGATCAATCCGACCGTCTGACGGTTCTGGCCGACAGTTTCGAGGGCACGGCCGGCATTGCCTCGCTGGGCGGGCTGCTGGGGCTCAACTTCATCAGCGCGCCGAAGTTCGGCCAGACCTATACGGTGCTGACGGCCCAGGGCGGCATCGACGGCGAATTCGACGCCGTCACCGACATCTCGGGCGTGCTGTACCCGGTGCTGGACTACACCATGACCAGCGTGGAGGTGGAGATCGAGGCCGCGTCCTATCTGGACTTCATCAATCCGAATTCGCGCGCCCAACGCACCGTCGGCGGCATGCTGGATGCGGCGCGGGCCACGGATTATGCGGCCCTGGGCGACATCTACGCCCAGACAGACCTGCTGGAAGGCGAGGCCCTGGAGGTCGGGCTGGAGAGCCTGTCGCCCTTCGCCGCCCACTCCGGCGTGACCCTGCTGTCGGCCCAGACCGAGGCTCTGCGCGGCGTGGTGGACGGACGGATCGCCCGGGATCGCTCGGGCGGGGCGAGCGAAGGCCTGACCCTGATCGGGTCGGGCGTGGAGGTCGCGTCGCTGGATCCGGCGGCGACGGCCGCAGCGGCCGGCATGGCGACCCGCCAGGCCCAGGAACGGGCGCGCTGGGGCGGATGGAAACAGGGGGTTTCGGCCTATTTCGGCGCCGGCGCCGTCGAGGGCGAGGCGGGCCAGTTGCGCGGAACCCTGGCGGACAGCCGCAGCGACGACCAGAGCGCCTGGTATGTCGTCGGCGGCCTGGAACGGACCATCGACGCCCTGACCGTGGGGGCCAGCCTGGCCTATGCCGAGGGCGAGTCCGACTTCGCCGAGGGGATCAGCACGGCCGACAGCCGTCAGGTTCAGGCGACCCTCTATGGGGCGGTGGACCTGGCTTACGGCGCCTATCTGGGGGCCAAGGTCGGTTATGGCGCGGCGGATCTGGACACCGAACGGGCCTTCGCCATCGGCGGCGCCAGCTTCCGCGCCGACGGAGAGACGGACGGCAAGGTGGTCAGCGGCGGGGCCGAACTGGGCTTCAACCTGACGCGCGGCGGGCTGAAGCTGCAGCCGAACATCGGGCTGAACGCCTATTCGGTCGATCTGGACGCCTATCAGGAGACGGGCGGGGTCGCGGCCCTGAGCGTCGCCGACCAGTCGTTCGATTCGCTGCAGCACCATATCGGGCTGCGGGTCGGCGGCGAGACAAGTCGCGGCCGCTGGAGCATCAAGCCGGCGCTGGACGTGCGCTGGGTGCATGAGCTGGCGGGCGACAACCGCAATGTCGAGGCCGCCTTCGTCGCGGCCGACGGCTTCGGCGGGGTCTTCGCCGGCGCCAGCAATGACAGCGAATGGGCCGAGATCGGCGGTTCGGTCGCCATCGAGGGCGACCGGTTCGGCGTGACGCTGAAGGCCGCCTCGATGGTCGATCGCGAGGATCTGGACTACCAGACCTACAACGCCACGGTGACGATGAAGTTCTGATCCACCGGGTCGGGACGTGGAGACGGCGGCCCCGACGGGGCCGCCGTTTTCGTTGAGCGGTCCATCGGGCCAGTAGAGCGACTGTGACAGTGTAACGTCAAAACGGCTTGGCGCCGCGCGTCGGGTGTCGTTAGGTCTCACGCTTGTAACTCGTGGGGGATTTCGGATGATGATGCGTGTTCGTGGGGCCGGTCTTGCGCTGGCGGCGGTGTTGATGGCCTCGACGGCGAGCGGGGCGTTCGCCCAGGGCGCCGGTCAGAACGGGGCCGCTCCGGCGGTTTCGGTCTATCAGCAGCCGCCGTCGCCGATCGCCGACATCCTGGACGCCAAGCCGACGCCGGCGCCGATGCTGAGCCCGGATCGCAAGACCCTGGTGCTGCTGGACCGGTCCAACCTGCCCAGCATCAAGGCGCTGGCCGAGCCGATGCTGCGGCTGGCGGGGACGCGGATCAATCCGCGCAACAACGGCATGGCCGAGAGCCGGGTGTCCTGGCTGACCGGGCTGAGCCTGCAGGCGGTGGACGGGGGACCGGCGCGGGTCGTGGCCCTGCCGACCGAGGCGCGGTTCACGGCGCCGCGCTTCTCGCCCGATGCGAAATCCCTGGCCTTCGTGCTGGACCGGCCGACGGGGCTGGAGCTGTGGGTCGTGGACGTGGCGACGGCGCGGGCGCGGAAACTGACCGATCCGGTCGTCAATATGACGGGCGGGACGGGCTATGAATGGCTGCCCGACAGTTCGGGCCTGCTGGTCGAGGCGGTTCCGGCCGGGCGGGGGCCGGCGCCCGATGTGACGACGGCGCCGACGGGGCCGAACATCGAGGAGACGGCCGGGCGTGTGGCGCCGGTGCGGACCTATCAGGACCTGCTGTCGAATCCCGGCGACGAGGCCCTGTTCGATCACTATTTCACCTCGCAGCTGACCCTGGTTCCGTTGAACGGCCGTGCACGGACGATTGGGGCGCCGGCGGTCTATCTGGACAGCGCGGCATCACCGGACGGGAAATACATCCTGCACGAGATCGCCAAGCGGCCTTACTCCTATGCGGTGCCGGACAACCTGTTCCCCACCGAGATCGTGGTGACGGACCTGAACGGGCGGGTGGTGCGCACCGTCGCCGATCTGCCGTTGCGGGACGATGTGCCCACCGCGTTTGACGCCGTGGCGCCGGGGCCGCGATCGGTGGGCTGGCGGGCCGATGCGCCGGCGACCCTGACCTGGGTCGAGGCCCTGGACGGCGGCGACCTCAAGCGCGAGGTGGAGTTCCGCGACCGGGTCTTCATGCAGGCCGCGCCCTTCACGGCCGAGCCGGTCAAGCTGATCGACCTGAAGGAACGCTACGCCGGGATCGTCTGGGGCAAGGACGACCTGGCCGTGGTCAACAGCCGCTGGTTCAACACCCGGCACGAGACGCGGCTCGTGGTCGATCCGTCGAACCCCGGCGAGGGTCGGGTGCTGCTGGAGCGGAACTATCAGGCGCGCTACGACGATCCGGGCCAGCCGGTGACCCAGCCCAATGCGGCGGGCCGGTCGGTGATCCGCTTCGATCCCCAGGGACGCATCCTGATGTCGGGGGCCGGGGCGACGCCGCGGGGCGCCTTCCCCTTCCTGGCGGCCATGGACCCGGCGACGGGGCGCAGCGAGCGGCTGTGGACCTCGGCCGACACGGATTACGAGGCGGTGGTCGGCTTCCTGGACGCGGACGGCAAGCGGGTGGTGACGCAGCGCGAGACGCGGCTGGACCCGCCGAACCTGCAGATCCGCGACCTGACGACGGGCCAGACCACGCAACTGACCCAGTTCCCTGATCCGGCGCCGCAGCTGGCCGGGGCGACGCGCCAGCTGGTGACCTATGAGCGGGCCGACGGGGTCAAGCTGTCGGGGACCCTGTATCTGCCCGCCGGTTACGACAAGGATCGCGACGGGCCCCTGCCCATGCTGATGTGGGCCTATCCGGCCGAGTTCACCGATGCGGCGGTGGCGGGCCAGACGGTGGACGTGCAGAACCGGTTCGTGCGGCCGGGCGGGTCCAGCCACCTGTTCCTGCTGACCCAGGGCTATGCGATCTTCGACAACCCCTCCATGCCCATCATCGGCAAGGACGGGGCCGAGCCGAACGACACCTATGTCGAACAGCTGGTCGCCGACGCCCAGGCGGCGGTGGATGCGGTGGTCGGCATGGGGGTGGCGGATCGGGACCGGATCGCGGTCGGGGGCCACAGCTACGGCGCCTTCATGACCGCCAACCTGCTGGCGCACAGCGACCTGTTCAGGACCGGGATCGCGCGGTCGGGCGCCTATAACCGCACCCTGACGCCGTTCGGCTTCCAGTCCGAGCAGCGCAACTATTGGGAGGCGACCGAGATCTATACCGAGATGTCGCCCTTCACCTATGCGAACAGGCTGAACGAGCCGATCCTGCTGATCCATGGCGAGGCGGACGATAACTCGGGCACCTTCCCGGTCCAGAGCGAGCGCTTCTATGCGGCGCTGAAGGGGCTGGGGGCGACGGCGCGTTACGTCACCCTGCCGCTCGAGGCCCACGGATACCGCGCGCGGGAATCGGTGGGCCACACGCTTTGGGAGATGACCCGCTGGATGGACCAGTATGTGAAGAACGCCCCGCCGCGGGCGGCGGAGTGACTTCAGGGCTGGTGGTCAGGGCCTGACCACCAGCCGCACCACCTCGCCGGCGTGCAGGCGGTCGAAGCCGGCGTTGATATCGTCGAGCGGGATGACGCCGCCCATCAGCCGGTCCACGGGCAGGCGGCCCTGGCGGTAGAGGGCGACGTAGCGGGGGATGTCGCGGCTGGGGACACAGGTTCCGATATAGGAGCCCTTCAGGGTGCGCTCCTCGCCCACCAGGGAGACGATGTTGACGGCCAGGGCCGCCTCGGGCGGGGGCAGGCCGGCGGTGACGGTGGTCCCGCCGCGCCGGGTCATCTTCCAGGCGGCGTCGAGGGCGCGGGCCGAGCCGGCCATTTCGAAGGCGAAGTCGGCGCCGCCCTTGGTCAGGGCGCGGACCTGATCGACGGCGTCCGGAGCGGCGCCGTTGACGGTCTGGACCAAGCCTGAAGTGGCGCCGAGGGTGCGGGCCAGGGCCAGCTTGTCCTCCGACAGATCGACGGCGACGACCGGCGAGGCGCCGGAGGCGAGGGCGCCGAGGACGCTGGACAGGCCGACGCCGCCCAGGCCGATGACCACGACGCTCTGGCCCGCCTTGACCCCTGCGGTGTTCACCACGGCGCCGACGCCGGTCAGGACGGCGCAACCGAACAGGGCCGCCTCCTCGAACGACAGGTCGGGGTCGATCTTGACCAGGGACCGGCGCGAGACGACGGCGCGTTCGGCGAAGGCGGAGCAGCCGAGGTGGTGGTTGACCGGCTCGCCCTCGCGGAAGAGGCGGCGGGCGCCGGACAGAAGCTCGCCCTTGCCGTTGGCGGCGGCGCCCGGCTCGCACAGGGCGGGACGGCCGCCGGCGCACGGGTCGCAATGGCCGCAGGACGGCATGAAGACCATGACGACGTGGTCGCCGATGCTGAGGTCCGTGACGCCGTCGCCCAGGGCCTCGACCACGCCTGCGGCCTCATGCCCCAGGGCCATGGGCAGGGGGCGGGGACGGTCGCCGTTGATGACGCTGAGGTCCGAGTGGCACAGGCCGGCGGCCCTGATCGCGACCAGGACCTCGCCGGGGCCGGGCGGGTCCAATGTGACCGTCTCGACGGAGAGGGGCCTGCTGTCGCGGTAGGGGTGCGCGGCGCCCATGGCGGACAGGACGGCGGCGCGGGTGGTGATGCTCATGGTCACGCTCTTTCTTGCGCTACCGCCGCCGACGCGGTCGTCGGCTGCTTGAGCGCCTTGTGATCTGTCCCCTATCGATAGGCGCTTGACGCAACGGCGTCCAAGCCCGAGCCTCGCATCGAGAGCGACGCCGAATGTCGCCCAGGAGGAAGACCACAATGCCGAAGACGGAACTGGGCCCCTTGGCCGAACGCGCGACCTACAAGGCGTTTCACATGGTCTCGACGCGCTGGGCCGACAACGACCAGTACGGCCATATCAACAACGCCAAATTCTACGAGTTCGTGGACTCGGCGGTGAACGCCCATCTGATGATCGCCAATGCGCTGGACGAGTCCATCGGCCTGGTGGTGGACAGCGGCTGCCAATACACCTCGGCGCTGAAGTTCCCCGATGTGATCGAGGTCGGGATCAAGGTGGACCGGATCGGCACCTCCAGCGTCAGCTATGGCTTCGCCGTGTTCAAGCGCAGCGCCGACGTGCCCGCCGCCGTCGGCCATTTCGTCCACGTCTATGTCGACGCCGAGACGCGCCGGCCCAAGCCCCTGCCGGCCAAGCTGAGGGCGGTGGTGGAGAATCTGAAGGCGGGGTGAGGGAAGGGCGGCGTCCTGGGGCGGGCGCGGCTTTCGGCGCAAGTGTCGATGACCGCCTTCGACCCATTGCGGGCTTTCAGTGTGCTCGATAGTCGCCACTGGCGTATGTATCGACTATGGACGAAATGCCGCCGTCCACTAAGGTAACCCACATGTTCGGTCTGCTCTTATCTCGCTCCTGCGTAGTGGCGGTGGCTCTCACGGTCGCGGGCGCAGCTGTCGCACAGGACATCCAGAATTCGACGGTAAACGCTTCCAACGGCGTTTTGGTCAGCATCAAAACCATAGCACACGCCAATCGCCGGGAGATTTACTCTCCAATGGTGGAGGGCGACAGCACCGACATCTACGCGGGACGGATCGACATTGGCGGGGCTGCAGGCGCTCTGTTTCTCCAAGGCTCCGCCTATTATCGGGGACGGGCTCACCTGTACGACCGAGCCGAGTTCTTGGACGGAGATTTGGCGGTCTTCAAGCGTGGACCAGTAATGGTTCGGGAGTGCATTCCCAAGCCTGACGCGCCCCAACCCGACTGCTTGTGGAGCGAAGATTTCACGGTCACTGTCACCCCGGATGAGGTCGCCCATCATTCAAATGATGGAATGCTCGAGGTCGAACTCTCGGGTGGCCCCACCCTAGAGAAAACCAAGCTTTCGATTCCGGTCGACCATATTTACGCGGTCGTTGAGGTCGCTAACGCGCACTAGTCGCCAGGTCCGCTTCCCACCCCTCTCAGACATTTCCGGCGTCTCCTCAAGGCGGCATCGCTCACCCTAGCCATTCCGCGCATCTCGTGAGAACGTTCTCAAAACGGAGCGTGGAGGAACGCCATGAAGACGGGATGGATCGCGGCCCTGGCCGTGACGGCGGCGCTGTGCGCGCCCTGTGGGGCCGAGGCGCAGACGGGCGGTTTCCTGCGGGCCGAAGGGACGCGGATCGTCGATGAGACGGGCGAGCCGGTCATTCTGCGCGGCATGGGGCTGGGCGGCTGGGTGCTGCAGGAAGGCTATATGCTGCAGCTGGGCGCCCTGGGTCCGCAGCATGTGATCCGGGCGCGGATCGCCGATCTGATCGGCGAGGAGAAGACGGAAGCCTTCTACGCCGCCTGGCGCGCCAACCACACGACCAAGGCCGATATCGACGCCATGGGGCGGTGGGGCTTCAACTCGGTGCGGCTGCCCATGCACTACGACCGGCTGACCCTGCCTGTGGATCAGGAGCCGGTCGCGGGGCGCGACACCTGGAAGGAAGAGGGGTTCGCCGAGATCGACGCCCTGCTGGCCTGGGTCAAGGCCAATGGGATGTATCTGATCCTGGACCTGCACGCCGCGCCGGGCGGGCAGGGGAGCGACCTGGCCATCTCGGATCGCGACCCGTCGAAACCGTCGCTGTGGGACAGCGCGGAGAACCGCCGCAAGACCGTGGCCCTGTGGCGGCGGCTGGCCGAACGCTACGCCGACGAGCCGGCCATCGGCGCCTATGACCTGATCAACGAACCCAACTGGGACTTCGAGACGCCCGGCGGCGGCCATGGCTGCGAGGAGACGACCAACGCCCCGCTGCGGTCGCTGATGGTCGAGATCACGGCGGCGATCCGCGAGGTCGATCCGCGGCACATGATCGTCATCGAGGGCAATTGTTGGGGCAACAACTATCGCGGCGTCACGCCCCTGTGGGACGACAATACCGCGATCAGCTTCCACAAATACTGGAACGCGACGGACCGGGCCTCGATCGCCGACATCCTGCGGCTGAGGGACGAGACCAACGCGCCGGTGTGGCTGGGCGAATCCGGCGAGAACTCCAACACCTGGTTCACAGAGACCATCGCCCTGGTCGAGGACGAAGGCATCGGCTGGGCCTTCTGGCCGCTGAAGAAGATCGGCTTCAACCAGCCGCTGGAGATCGCGCCCAACCCCGGCTGGCCCCGTCTGGTCGCCTATCTGACGGGCAAGGGGCCGCGGCCGTCGGCGCAGGAGGCGCAAGAGACGCTGATGCGGCTGGCGACCCACGACATCCGGTTCGAGAACAATGTCGAACACCGCGACGTGGTCGACGCCATGCTGCGTCAGCCCCGTTCGGACACGGCGGTTCCGTATACGGCGCATCGGATCGGCACGGCGGGCGCGACGCTCCGGGCGGCCGACTATGACCTGGGCCGGTCGGGCGTGGCGTGGAAGGACGTCTATGACGCCGACACCGACGGGCCGGGCGAGCGGATCCCCTGGTGGAACACCGGACGGACCTGGCGCAACGACGGCGTGGACGTCGGTCTGGACGGCGGCGAGCCCGTGGTGGTCGAGTTCGAGACGGGCGAGTGGCTGCGCTATACGGTGACGGCGCAAGCGGCGGGCGACCGGCGGGTGACGGTGGTCGGCGCGGGCGGCCGGGTGTCGGTTTCGCTGAACGGCGGGGCGGCGGCGGCGGTCGATCTGCCCACGGACGACGGATGGCGCGAGGGGCGGTCGGTGGAATTGCCCTTCATGGCGGGGACCAACACCCTGATCCTGAAAGCCGAGGACTGCGGCGCCTGTCGCGTGAAGGAAATCCAGGTCGGGGGCTGAGCCCGGCGCCCAGGGCGTCGAAGATGGGCTTGGCTCCAACATCCGAATTGCGCAGAAGCGGCGGTATGGTAGCGTTCACAAGGTGAAGAGGCGGGGGTCCATGTTCTTCGATAGCCGCATCTTCCGGCGATGGTATGTCGGCATGATGGTGGTGTGGGTCGCCCTGTTCGCGACGTTCAACAGCATCCCGTTCCTGGTCGAGCACTGGTATTACCCGGCCATCATGGTGCTGGGCGCCTTTGTGGCGGGCCTGACGCCTGAGGGCGGCGGCGCCGTGGCCTTCCCCGTGCTCAGCGTGTTTCTCGACATCGATCGGGGGATGGCGCGCGACTTCAGCCTGATGATCCAGAGCGTGGGCATGACCAGCGCGAGCATCTGGATCCTGTCCCGCAAACAGAACCGTCTCGCCTCCTACGCCCCGGTTCTCTGGTTCGTCCCGGTCGCCTTCCTGGGCTTCGTGTTCGGGATGAACGTGATGCAGGGCATTCCGGTCTATATCATCCAGGCCCTGTTTCTCAGCCTGATCATGACCTTCGCCCTGGCCTATATCGCCAGCAAACACCGGGGGCACCGGGACAGGCTGCCGAACACGGGCCGCCTCGACAAACTGATGCTGGCCGCGATTCTCTTTGCGGGCGGCGTCTGCGCCAGCCTGTTCGGCACGGGCGCCGACATCGTCCTGTACACCCTCCTGGTCACCCGTTTCCGGATGGATGAGAAGATCGCCACGCACCAGAGCATCATGGTGATGGCGGCCATCAGCGTCCTGGGCTTCGGCTATCGCGCGTTCTGGGATCAGGGGATCACGGATTATCAGGTTCGGACGTGGCTGTGCGCCTATCCGGTCGTTCTCCTCATGGCCCCGCTTGGAAGCTATGTGCTCAGCAAGCTCAAGATCGACTGGATGCTGCGCGGGATTGTGGCCCTCAACATCTTCCAGATGGTCTATTTCAACCTCAAGGCTCCGACGCCCGAAAAAATCGCCTGCTCGCTCGGCTTTTCCGCCGTCCTGTTCGCCGTGTTCTGGCTCACGCTCGCCCACATGGCCCGCTCGAGACAGCAGGGCTTTGGCGAGGCGGCGACAACGCCGGTGGAGCCGGCGGAATGAGCGAGGGGCGGATGCGACCCGCCCCAGTCCGCCTCCGCCCCTCGCCAGGGCGGAGGTGTTGACGGCCCTCAGTCGTCCAGCCGACCGGTCAGGAACAGCACGCCGACGGCGGTCAGGGCGCCCAGGGTGAAGGCGGTGATGATGGATCCGGCGGCCACGGCGGTGGAGACGGTGACGGGGCGGGTCTCGTACCATTCGACGATGTCGGCCTCGTGCAGATCGTCGTCGGCGCGGCCCTCGGCCTCATAGATGTCGGCGGTGTTCATCGGGGGCTCCATAGCAGCGTCAGGGATCAATACGCCCAAACGGCCGCGGTTCCACCCCCCGACGCTCATCACGCCCGTACATCGTGACAGCCCGCCGCGCATCGGCTAGGAGGCGCGGCTCAGGTTTCAGACTCTCGAAGACGATCCCATGGCCGGCCACTCGAAATTCAAGAACATCATGCACCGCAAGGGGCGCGCCGACGCGGTGCGTTCCAAGCTGTTCTCCAAACTGTCGCGCGACATCACGGTGGCGGCCAAGTCGGGTCTGCCCGATCCGGCGGCCAATCCGCGCCTGCGTCTGGCCGTCAACAACGCCAAGGCCGAAAGCCTGCCCAAGGACGTGATCCAGCGGGCCATCAACAAGGCCTCGGGCGGCGACGTCGATACGATGGAAGAGGTCCGCTACGAGGGCCGGGGCCCCGGCGGCGTCGGCATCATCGTCGAGGCCCTGACCGACAATCGCAACCGCGCCGCGTCCAACATCGGCGCGGCCTTCAAGAAGAACGGCGGCGCGTTGAGCGAGATGAACTCGGTCGCCTTCATGTGGGATAAGGTCGGCCAGATCATCTACAAGGCCGAGGCCGGGACCGAGGACGAGGTCATGGAAGCCGCCATCGAGGCCGGCGCCCAGGACGTCGAGAGCGATCTGGTCAAGCCCGACATCTACGAGGACGCGCCGGGCCACACCATCTGGACCGCCTTCGAGGACCTGAACGAAGTGGCCGAGGCCATGTCCAAGGTGCTGGGCGACCCCAAGTCGACCGCCATCGTCTGGAAGCCCCAGTCGGAAGTGACCGTGACGGGCGAGGCCGTCGGCACCCTGTTCAAGCTGCTGGACGCGCTGGACGCCGAGGACGATGTGCAGAACGTCTATTCGAACGAGGACATCTCGGACGAGGATGCGGCCAAGTACGCCGGATAATACGTACACGCGCTGATCTACGAACGGAGGTCTCGACACGTTCGTAACCCGCGATTAACCTCTGGTCATAGGACGGTGAGCGGTTCGATTCGCCTCTGGAGGCAGGGATCGAGGTCGCCCACCGCGATGCGGGCATACGACGCGGGGCGCGACCATGAGACTGACCAGAATCGATCGCGTGCTGTCACGCGGCAAGCCTGAACAGGCCAAGGACGAAGCGGCCGCGTCCGAGCAGGACGTCGCAGGTCTGATCGGCGAGCGGTTCGAGACCATCCAGGACAGTCTGGACCAGCTGTCGGAGATGGCGCAGCGGTTCGGCACCTTCGAGACCCTGCTGGGACAACTGCGGGACCCGCTGGAAGCCGAGTTCCGCTCGCGCCGCGACAACCACGTCGAACTGGTCAATCTGCGCAACGCCAACAGCGCGGCGACGAAACAGGTCGGCCTGCTGACCGCCGAGGTCCGCAAGCTGTCCGACGCCCTGGCCGAGTCCGAGGCCAAGGCCGACGACCTGGCGGCGCGCGGCGGCGAGACCACGGTCAATCTGCAGGAGGCCCGGGTCGAACTGGGCCGGCTGCGCAACGAACTGGCCCAGGCGGCGACGCGGCTGGAAGGTCTTGAGACGGTCGAGCGCGCCTCGGCCCAACGGATCCGCGAGCTGGAGCAGGATCAGGAATCGCTGCGCAACCAGTTGAAACAGGCCGAGGTCGCCCGGTCGGAGTCCGACACCACGCGCGGTCAGGTCCAGCGCGATCTGGCCCTGGTGCTGGAAGAGAACACCGCCCTGCGCCGTCGCGTGGACGAGGTCGGGACCGAGGTGGCGGGTCTGGCCCGCGCCGCAGCCGCCGGCGAAGGCCAGCTGGCCACCGAACGCGCCCGCGCCGCCTCCGAACAGGCCGAGGCCGCCCGTTCGATCCGCTCGCTGGAAAGCCAGGTCGAATCGGCCCGCGCCGAGATCGCCACCCTGACCGCCCGACTGGACACCGCCACGGCGCGCGCCAACGGGCTGGAGGTGCTGAACAGCGAACAGGCCTCGCGCCTGAACGAACTGCAGACCGGCGGCCACGCCGTCGAACGGCGCGCCGACACGCTGCAGGTCGCCCTGGACCGGGCGGTCGAGCGGGTGCGCGCGCTGGAAACCGAAACCGAGGACGCGCGTCAGCGTCAGGCGGCCATGGAGGTCGCCCGCGTCGCCGCCGTCGACCGCGCCGAGGCCCTGACCAAGGCGGCCATGGCCCACGACAAGGCCATCGCCCGCGCCGAGGAGCGGATGGTGAAGCTGCAGTCCAAGCTGGCCGCCGCCCAGGACGAGCACGAGGCCCGGGTCCAGACCCTGAGCCAGCAGATCAGCGCCCTGCGCGAAGACCTGGAAAGCGCGCGCGCCGAGGGGGCCATGTCGGCCGCCGCCCTGGACGCCGCCCGTCGCGGCCGTGGCGGCCGGGCGACCATCGCGGACGCCGCCGCCCAGCTGCAGGCCATCGTCGGCTGACGACGGGGAACATTCGCCCGACCCCGGCGGTTGATCGGGCATGGTCGCGGATGTTCTCATCGATGCCGTTCCGCCCGTCCTGGGCGCCGTCGTCGCCGGCGGGGTCATCGGACTGGAGCGCGAATGGCGCGGCCGGGCGGCCGGATTCAGAACCCATATCCTGGTCAGCCTGGCCTCGGCCCTGCTGATGCTGGCCGCCCTGTCCCAGGCGGACTGGGCGTTTCGCGCCCTGCCGAACGAGACCATCACCACCGACCCGACCCGGATGGCGCACGGGGTGCTGACGGGGATCGGCTTCCTGTGCGCCGGCGTGATCTTCCGCACCGGGTTTTCCGTTCACGGCCTGACCACGGCGGCGTCGCTGTGGATCACCTCGGCCATCGGCCTGTTGTTCGGCGTGGGCCTGTACGGACTGGGGGCGCTGGGCACGGTGGTGACGGCGGCGATCCTGGGCGGGCTGAGGTTGATCGACCAGCGCCTGCCGGGGCGGACCGTGATCGACGCCGTCGTCTGCTGGGAGCGGCGCGAGCCCTCGCCCGAGGCCGCGGTCCAGGCGGCCTTGCGGACGACGGACGCCGACGTGCGCCCCGGGCGGTTCGAAATGACGGAGGACGGACGGGCGCGACGCACCTGGCGGCTGAAGGCGGCGAGCGAGACGGACCTGCAACGTCTGGCGGAGCAGCTGGGCGCCGTACCGGGCGTGACCGGCTATCGCCTGGATCCGCGCGACGATTGAAACCGTTCATTGCCCGATAACCCTCTTTGCGGCATGAGGGGAACGGATGGCGAACGAACCTGTCAGAATCATCGGGCTGGATCCCGGTCTGCGACGCACCGGCTGGGGGGTGATCGTCTCGGACGGCGCGCGTCTGCGGTGGGTGGCGCACGGGGTGGTGGCCCCGCCCGAGGCTGCGCCCTTTTCCGAACGCCTGTTGTTCCTGTTCGAGGCCCTGGGGACCATCTGCGCCGACCACGGCTGTGAAGAGGCGGCGGTGGAAGAGGTGTTCGTCAATGTGAACCCGTCCTCGACCCTGAAGCTGGGCCATGCGCGGGCGGCGGTGATGCTGGCCCCGGCCAAGCTGGGCCTGGCGGTGGCGGAATATTCGCCCAATCTGATCAAGAAGGCCGTGGTCGGGGCGGGCCATGCGGACAAGAGCCAGATCGCCTTCATGATCAAGCGGCTGTTGCCGACGGCGGGGGACGTGAAGGCCGACGCCGCCGACGCCCTGGCCGTGGCGGTCACCCATGCGCAACTGAGGAAACGGTCCTTGCTGGAAGCCCTGCACCGGGGGGCGGCGTGACGGCGGCTGCTGAAATCCTCCCCCGTTGGGGGAGGGGGACCGCGTCTTCGCGGTGGAGGGGGCCTGCCCCAGACACCCCGTTTGTGTTTGGCCCCCTCCACCACCCTTCGGGCGGTCCCCCTCCCCCAACGGGGGAGGATTGGTCGTGATCGGGCGATTGAGAGGCGTGCTGGCCGAGGTCGGGGAGGCGGACTGCCTGATCGACTGCGCCGGGGTGGGCTATGTCGTGTCGTGCGGGGCGCGGACCCTGGGGCGGCTGCCGGCGCCGGGCGACGAGGCCACGGTCCATGTCCATTCGCAGTGGAGCGAGGACGCGGGGCCGCGCCTGTACGGATTTCTGACGCGGGACGAGCGGCGGGCCTTCACCACCCTGCTGGCCATCCAGGGCGTGGGGCCGAAGGCGGCGCTGGCGGTGCTGGACGTGCTGCCGCCTGGCGAACTGGCGGGGGCCGTGGCGCGCGAGGACAAGGCGGCGGTGGCGCGGGCCAATGGGGTGGGCCCCAAGCTGGCGCTGCGGATCGTCACCGAGCTGAAGGGCAAGCCGCTGGGGGATGTCAGTTTTGCGCCCACGGCGCCGGGCGTTCATGTCGAGATCGCGCCGGCCCCGCCGTCCCTGACCGGAGAGGCGGTCTCGGCCCTGCTGGGCCTGGGCGTGGCCGAGGTCAATGCGCGGCGGGCGGTGGATCAGGCCCTGATCCGGCTGGGCGACGAGGCCGAACTGCCGGCGGTGATCCGGGCGGCCCTGCAGGAGTTGGGGCGGTGAGATTTTCTGTTCCGCTCATCCCGGCGAAAGCCGGGACCCAGGTCTTTGGGCGCTCCGGTGTCGATCCGAGAGCTCGGGTCTGCACCCGGCGCAGAGTGATGCGAAAACACTGGGTCCCGGCTTTCGCCGGGATGAGCGGAAGTTGATATGACCCGCATCATCTCTCCAGAAGCCGAAACGGGCGAAGCCTTCGACCGCGCCCTGCGGCCGCAGACCCTGTCCGAGTTCGTCGGCCAGTCTCAGGCCAAGGGCAATCTGAAGGTCTTCATCGACGCCGCGCGCGGCCGGTCAGAAGCGCTGGACCATGTGCTGCTGTTCGGGCCGCCGGGACTGGGCAAGACGACTTTGGCGCAGATCGTGGCGCGCGAGCTGGGGGTGGGGTTCCGGGCCACATCCGGCCCGATCCTGGCCAAGGCGGGGGATCTGGCGGCGATCCTGACCAACCTGGAGCCGCGCGATGTGTTGTTCATCGACGAGATCCACCGGCTGAGCCCGAACGTCGAGGAGATCCTGTATCCGGCCATGGAGGATCATGTGCTGGACCTGATCATCGGCGAGGGGCCGTCGGCGCGGTCGGTGCGGATCGACCTGGCGCCCTTCACCCTGGTGGGGGCCACGACCCGGGCGGGCCTGTTGGCCACGCCGCTGCGGGACCGGTTCGGCATCCCTCTGCGGCTGGAGTTCTACACGCCCGACGAACTGACGGCCGTGGTGCGGGGCACGGCGCGCAAGATGGGCGCGGCCATCGACGAGGCCGGTGCGCGCGAGATCGCCTCGCGGGCGCGGGGCACGCCCCGGATCGCCGGGCGGCTGCTGCGCCGGGTGCGCGACTTCGCTTCAGCGGACGGCGCCGAGACCATCTCGAAACTGGTCGCGGCGAAAGCCCTGGCCCGGCTGGAGGTGGACGAGGCCGGGCTGGACAGTCTGGACCGGCGGTTCCTGAAGGCCCTGATCGAAAACTACGGCGGCGGGCCGGTGGGCATGGACACCCTGGCCGCCGCCATCGCCGAGGCGCGCGACGCGGTCGAGGACGTGATCGAACCCTATCTGCTGCAACAGGGCTTCATCATGCGCACCCCGCGCGGCCGCATGGCCTGCGCCAAGGCCTACGCCCACCTGGGGCTGAGCGCCCCGCCGCCGCCCGCCGCCGGTCCCGTGCCGGGCGACCTGTTTGAATGAAGTTCGCGTTCGATCCGGGCAAGGATGCGAGCAATCAGGAGAAGCATGGGCTGTCTCTGGCCGCCGTCGAGCAGGGAGACTGGACCGCCGCCTTCATCGCCCTGGACGACCGTTGGGACTACGGCGAGTTTCGGTGGTATGCTTATCTGCCGATCAAGGGTCGGGTTCACGTCGCCGTCTATACCGAACGAGACGATGTGATCTGGATGATCAGTCTCAGGCGGGCCAATCCCCGCGAGGTCAGAAAGTATGACGAACTCCGCACCGTTTGATCCTGTCGATGACGACAACCCCGAGCTGACCGACGCCGACATCGCGCGTATGCGTCCGGCGCGTGAGGTGTTGTCTCCGGAAACCTATGCCCGCCTGACCGGGCTGAGTGAGGTGGGGTTGAGGCTGCCCGCCGCAACCATTCAGGCTTTCGCCGAAGAGGGCGAGGATTGGCGCGAGCGGATGGCCGATGCGCTGACGGAAGCGGCGCGCAAGAAGCACGCCGCCTGATCGGGGCCTGATCGGGGCCTGACCTCCAATAGGCGGTTGCCAAGCGGGGCGGGCGGAGGTTTGCTGTCGCCGAACCGGAGCCGTCACATGATCCTGCGCACCCTGGCCGTCCTTGCGGTCGTCTCCGGCCTGACGGCCCTGGCCCCGCCTGTGAAGGCCGCAGCGCCCGTATTCATGGATACGGCCTGTCCGGCGGACTGGCCGACGGACGTGCGCGAGATGCGGTGCGGAACCCTGACGGTGGACGAGGCGCGCGACGGCTCGACCGACCGGCGTATCGGGGTGGCGGTGGTGATCCTCAAGGCCAGCACGCCCTACAAGGACGCCTCGGGCCAGGCCCTGCCGCCCATGGTGATGTTCCACGGCGGACCCGGCGGGGCGCTGACATCGGGTGCGGGAAACATCCTGCGCGCCCTGTCGCGGCGTCCGGACCTGATGGCGGTCGATCAGGACGTGATCCTGTTCGACCAGCGCGGGGGCGGCGAGAGCGATCCGTCGATGGACTGTCCCGGCGTCGAACTGACCGACGCGGGGCCGCCGTCCGATGCGGATCGCGACGGGCTGATCGCCTGTCTGAAATCCTATCAGGCCAAGGGGGTCGATCTGCGCTGGTACAACGCCGCCGCCATCGCCGACGACGTGCGCGACATGACCCAGGCGCTGGGGCTGACGAAGATCGACCTGTGGGGCGGCTCCTATGGGCCGCGCATCGAGGCCGCCGTCATCACCCACCAGCCCCAGATCGTGCGCGCTGCGGTGATGGACAGTCCCTGGCCGCCCGAAGGCAACTGGGCCGTGGGGACGCCGGAACAGGTTTCGACGGCGGTGCGACTGGTCCTGGCCAAGTGCGCCGCCCAGGCCGACTGCGCCGTGCGGCATCCGGACCTTCAGGCGCGGTTCGAGGCCGAGGCGCGGCGTTGGCTGGCGGGACCGGTGACGGGCGAGGACGGCCAGACCTTTACGGTTGACGACCTGTCGGCCTTCCTGATGGACACGACCTACAGCGGCCGGGGCGTGCGGCGTCTGCCCGCCGATCTGGAGAAGATCATCGCCGGCGACCTGACGCCGGTGGCCGAGATCGCCGAAGACCGCACCTATTATTTCGAAGGCCAGCACATGGCGCACCTGTGCAAGGAGGAACTGCCGTTCGAATCCAGGGCGCGGCTGGCGGCCGGCGCCGCAGGCGATCCGGTGGCGGAGGTGCTGGTCCCGTCGCTGTCGCGCCTGTTCGACGTCTGCGCGGCCGTGGACGTGGGGGCGGCCGATCCGGTGGAGAACCTGCCCGTCAAGACCGACATCCCGACCCTGTTCGTCGCCGCAGAGATCGATCCGGGCTGCCCGCCGGCCCTGACCCAGGCGGCGGCCCAGGGCTATGCGAACAGCCAGGTGGTGATCGTCACCAATGCGACCCATGGCGTGATCAACGCCAGCGCCTGCACCCGCCGCATGGCGCGCGACTTCCTGCGCGATCCGTCCGCGCCGGTGGATCGCACCTGCCTGCCGGCGGCGAATACGCCGCTGGATTTCATTGAGGACGACGCCCCGGCCGGATGATGCGACGCCGAATCCAGAACCACGAGACCTGGTTTGTTGTTGCCGCGGCGGTCGCCCTGATCGCCGCCGCCGTGGGCGTGTGGGCCATGACGCACGGGACGCGGGTCGCGCCGCCGGAATCGCCGATCCACCGGGCTGAACGCCAGATCCGCCAGCAGCTGGGGGCGGGGGCCGAACTGCGCTATTCCGAGATCGGCCAGAGGCGGGCGGTGTGCGGCTATGTGGGGCGGACGCGGGGCGGGCAGGCGGTGGGCTTCGTGTCCCTGACCAGCCGCATCCTGTTCAGCGACGATCCGCTGCCGACCGAGTTCCGCGACATGCGCGATCGCTACTGTCCCGGCTTCCTGACCCGGCCGCCGACGCGCTAGACTGGGCGCATGACCGATCTTCCCACCGCCGGCCGTTTCGAAGGGCGCGCCCACCTGCTGCCGGTGCGCGTCTATTACGAGGACACGGATTTCACCGGCCTGGTCTATCACGCCAACTATGTCCGCTATTTCGAGCGGGGGCGGTCGGATTTTCTGCGGGCCGTCGGCGTGGGCCATTCGGTCCTTCTGGAGGAGGCCGAGCCGCTGGCCTTCGTCGTGTCCGAGCTGAACATCAAATACCTGAAGCCGGCGCGGATCGACGACGCCCTGGTGGTGCGGACCCTGTACGAGGCGGTGAAGGGCGCGCGGCTGATCATTCGCCAGACGGTGGAGCGGGCGGGCGAGGTGCTGTGCCGGGCCGAGGTCACGGTGGTCTGCATCCATCTGGACGGACGCCCGCGCCGGCCCACCAGGGCGCTGGTCGAAAAGGTCACGCCCTGGCTGGCAAGCGCCGGCGACGGCGACTAGAAACAGGCGAACCGGGAGGGTCGAACATGCAGAACCAGGGAATCACCGCCAGCGCCGTGATCGTGTCCTTTCTGCTGCTGGTCCTGGTGGTCGGCGGGGGACTGGTCGGCTGTCCCTATTACAAGGTCTGGGAGCGCAAGATGGCGGGCCAGGCCGAGCTTCAGTACCAGCAGGGCGCGCGCCAGGCCCTGATCGCCCAGGCGGCGGCCGAGGACGAGGCCGCCATCAAGCGGGCCGAGGCGGCGACGCGCCGGGTGCTGGGCTGGACCGATGCGGCCAAGCGCGGCTGCGAGGCCCTGGGCCGCCCCGGCGACCGGGCCTGCGAGGAACAGCTGGTGCGCGACGCCGCCACCTATTCCATCGCCAAGGAAGGCCATGAGGGCGTGATCATCAGCGTCGGGACGCCCGTCTCGGTGGCGGTTGATCCGACGCGCAGGACGACGACCGAGTAGGCTCTTATGACGCGCCTGTCAGATGACGCGCGTGCTCGGGAAGGCTAGAAGCCGCCCTCGCCACACAATGGTCACGCCCGCTCGGTCGAAGAGGGTGTCGCCAATCTCCAATCCGCAGCCGACCCCGCCCGGAGCGCCTGAATGACTACGCCCGTCGACGCCTCGATGATGAATCCCGTCGAACTGTTCCTGACCGCCGACTGGGTGGTGAAGACGGTGATGATCGGCCTGGCGGCGGCGTCGCTGTGGTCGTGGACCATCATCATCGACAAGGCCTTCCGTTTCACCGCCCTGAACAAACAGGCGGACGAGTTCGAAAAGGCGGTTCAGTCGGGGCGTTCGCTGGAAGACGTGGCGACCCAGGCCGGGCCGGCGCCGGAACACGCCCTGCCGCGCATGCTGGTGATCGCCCTGTCCGACTGGCGCGAGGCGCGTCAGCGCGGGGCGCTGAACGACCATCAGGGCGACCTGCTGATGACCCGCATCGACCGGGCGCTGAACAGCCTGATCTCGCGCGAGAGCCAGCGGATCGAGAACGGCCTGGGCGTGCTGTCGGTCGTGGCGACGGCCTCGCCCTTCATCGGCCTGTTCGGCACGGTCTGGGGCATCATGAACGCCTTCGGGCGGATCGCGGCGGCGGGCAACACCAATCTGACGACGGTGGCGCCGGCCATCGCCGAGGCCCTGTTCGCCACGGCCATCGGCCTGGCGGCGGCCATCCCGGCCTATATCGCCTACAACAAGTTCTCGATCGACGCGGGCAAGTTCGCGGGACGGCTGGACGCCTTCGCCGACGACCTGCAGGCGGCGGTCGCGCGGCGTCTGGGCAGTTCAGCGACGCCGCCGGCCCCGACCGCGCCGTCGTCGGGCGTCAATCTGAACCGGAGCGTCTGAGCCATGGCCCTGGGCGGCGGTGCGAGCGGCGGCGGGCGTCGGGGACGGCGGGGGCGCAGAGGCCCCCTGACCGAAATCAACGTCACGCCCCTGGTGGACGTGATGCTGGTGCTGCTGATCATCTTCATGATCTCGGCGCCGCTTCTGACCGTGGGCGTCCCTGTGGAGCTGCCCAAGACCGAGGCCAGCGCGGTCGAGACGGACAACGAGCCCCTGTCGGTCAGCATCGACCAGCAGGGCGCCATCTTCATCGCCGACAGCGAGACGTCGTTCGACGATCTCGCCGTGCGTCTGCTGACCGAGGCGGGCGGATCGGACAAGGCGTCGGAGCGGCCGGTGTTCGTGCGCGCCGACGGGCGGGCGCCCTATCAGGCGGTGGCGCGGGTGATGGCGCGACTGTCGGCGTCGGGCTTCACCAAGCTGAACCTGATCACCGACACGGCGCCGGAGGCCTGATCGCTTGCGTCGGCCCAGCCCCGCCATTCTGGGATCCATCGCCCTGCACGCGGGTGTGGTCGCGCTCGCCTTCGTTTCGTTTTCGCACAGGGCGGACGAGCCCAAGCCGCTGGTGAACTCGGTGCCGGTGACCATCGTGTCGGAGACGGTGATCGCGGCGGCGCCGGCCGACAACCCGCAGCCGGAACCCTCGCCCGACGATGCGGCGACCGCCCCGGTCAGCGCGCCGGAAGAGCCGACGCCGCCCGCTCCGCAACCGACGCCGCCCGCTCCGCAACCGACGCCCCCGCCGCCGACACCGACGCCTGCGCCGCCGCGTCCGACGCCGCGCCCGACCCCGACCCCGCCGCGGCCCACGCCGCCCCGTCCGTCGCCGCCGACGCCCGAGAAGGCGCGACCGACCCCGCCGCGACCGACCCCGCCGACGCCGGCCCGGCCCGCGCCGAAACGCAATGAGCCCAGTCTGGACCTGGACGCCCTGGCGGGACCGACGCGGCCGAACAATAATCGCGGCCGTCCGGCGACGGGTCAGCAGGGCGCAGGGACGGCGTCCCAGGCGACCGGGCCGCAGGTGACGGCCATCTTCAATCAGGTCTATCCGAACTGGGTCCTGCCTTGCGACATCCCCGGCGCCGACCAACTGCGGATCCAGGTGGAGCTGACCCTGTCGGCCGACGGGCGGATCACGCGCGGGCCGTCGCTGATCAATCCGCAGTCGTCTTCGGTCTATCGCGCCGCCGCCGACGGCGCCCTGCGCGCCCTGCGCCAGACGGCTCCGTTCGACGTGCCCCAGGGCTTCCCCGGCGGGGCCTATCGCCCGACGTTCAACACCGAGCGGGCGTGCCGCAACCGGTGAAGGTCAGGCGTCGGTGACCAGGTGAAGGGCCGCTCGCCCGTCCCTGACCGCATCCGGTGACAGGCGGCGATCCAGCGTCGCCAGCCGACCGCCGTTCGAGACGGCCAAAGCCAGCAGATAGGCGTCGGTGATCTGTTCGGGCGTCGTCAGGGCCGATGGATCGAACAACCGGTCGTCAGCCAGGCTGATGGCGTCCGGCCAGAAGACGTGACCCGCCATGTCCCGCAACAGTTCGAGAATCCGAACGACCTCGGACGGAGGCCCGACCGGATTGCGATAGCGACTGTTGCCGACAATCCGGACCAGGCCGTTCTCGGTTATCGGACAGGTGGCCCATGACCCGGCGGCCTCGCGATTAAACCAACCATTCGCCGTATCGTGAAAGACGTGACGCGGATCGACGAGGGCGATCAGCACATTGACGTCCAGCAGATAGGTCAAGGCAGTTCGTCGCGGAGCGCGTTGACGTCCTCTAGGGTGACCATTGGTCCTGGTCGATCAGGCAGAAGGGGAACGCCGTTGCGAAAGCGGACGGTCGTCTCCCGCTTTTGCAGCGCCTGTCGCGCGAGCTCGGACACGACTTCGCCAATCGTGCGGTCTTGATGGACCGCGATCGCTCGTGCGGCGTTCAGCACGTCGTCGTCAATGGCGAGGGTGGTGCGCATGGGTGGAAGATAGTGCATCACGCATCACGCATCAATGTGATTGGGCCGTCCTGAAAGTCGCCCCATTCGGCTTGAAGCTGGCGAATGTCACACGACCCGGCGATAAGGGGCGGCGATCCTTCGAGACTTACGGGAGCATTCCATGCGTCTGAACCTTCTTCTGGCCTCGGCCGCCGTCGTGGCCATGAGCGTGTCCTCGGCCCAGGCCCAGGGCCAGACCGCTCCGGCGCAGGCGGGCCAGCCGGTCGAGGTCGAGATCGATCAAGGCGTGCTGAAACCCCTGCAGATCGCCATCGTGCCCTTCATCGGGGATCACGGGGCGGACATTTCCAATGTGGTCAGCGGCAATCTGCGGCGGTCGGGCTTCTTCGAGCCGCTGAACCCCGCCGGTTTCATCGAGACCGGCCTGACCCTGGCCAATGCGCCCAACTTCCCGCAGTGGACCCAGATCGGGGCGCAGGCGGTCCTGTACGGCGGGGTGACGCCGCGCGGCGACGGCCGGCTGGACGTCGGCTTCCGCCTGTACGACCCCTACCGCCAGTGCCAGCTGGTCAGCTATCAGTTCACCGCCACCCAGGAACAGTGGCGCCGGATCGCGCACAAGATTTCGGACGTCATCTATCAGCGGATGACCGGCGAGACCGGCTTCTTCGATTCCCGGGTCGTCTTCGTCTCGGAAGAGGGGACGCAGTTGAACCGGATCAACCGCCTGACCATCGCCGACCAGGACGGGTTCAATCCCACCTATCTGACCCAGGGCGACGAGATCATCATGTCGCCGCGCTTCTCGACCTCGCAGCCGGACGAGATCACCTATGTGGCGCTGGGCAAGGACTATAGCCGGATCTATCTGCGGAACCTGACCACGGGCCGCACCGAAAGCCTGGGCGAGTTCGACGGCCAGGTGCTGGCGCCCCGCTTCTCGAACGACGGCAACAAGATCGCCTTCTCGATCATCCGGGGCGGCAATACCGACATCTATGTGATGGACCTGCGCAGCCGGCAGCTGTCGCGCCTGACGTCGGATCCCGGCATCGACACCTCGCCGTCGTTCAGCCCGGACGGCAGCCAGATCGTGTTCAACTCGGACCGGTCGGGCCAGGCGCGGCTGTATGTCATGCGGGCCGACGGCTCGGGCCAGCGGCCGATCTCGCGCGGCGGCGGAACCTATACGGCGCCGGCCTGGAGCCCGACGGGCAATCTGATCGCCTTCACCAAGAGCGGCGGCGGCCGGTTCTCGACCGGGGTGATGAACGCCGACGGGTCGGGCGAACGCATCCTGTCGTCCAGCTATTTCGAGGAAGGCCCGAACTGGGCCCCCAACGGCCGCTATGTGATGTTCGCGCGCCAGACGCGGGGCGGGGACACGCGGCTGTGGACCGTGGACCTGTCGGGGCGGGTTGTGGCCCAGGCGGGCTATAACGGCCGCGGCACCGACCCGGCGTGGTCGCCCCTGCTGGACACGCCCCCGTCGAACCTGGGCTATGGCCAGGGGGCCGACAG
This sequence comes from Brevundimonas sp. TSRC1-1, assembly GCF_049898245.1. NCBI lineage: Bacteria > Pseudomonadati > Pseudomonadota > Alphaproteobacteria > Caulobacterales > Caulobacteraceae > Brevundimonas > Brevundimonas sp. TSRC1-1. Next base: position 105,468 of record NZ_JAFCXI010000002.1, on the reverse strand, counting down.
CTGCCCGAGCTGAGCCCGTTCGGCTCAACAGTGTGTTATTCCGTCTGGCGCTCGAAATCGGGCCCGGGCAAACTGTATGGCCAAGCTTTAGGCCTCCGTCCTAATTTCAAAGTGTCAGGAGACGACCCCATGAAGACTTCCCGCATCATCACCCTGGCCATGGTCGGCTGCGCCGTCGCCGCCATGGCCGCCTGCGCCCGCAAGCCGGTCGAAGGCGTCGTGCCGACCGCTCCGGAAACCGCGCCGACCGGCCCGGCCTATCCGACCGCCCCGACCGGTCCGGTGACGGGCGGCAACATGGGCGCCGCCGCCCCCGGCACGGAACAGGACTTCGTCGTCAACGTCGGCGACCGCATCTATTTCGACCTGGATTCCTATGACGTCCGTTCGGAAGCCATGCCGCGCCTGGACGCCCAGGCCCAGTGGCTGCAGCGCTATCCGCAGGTGACCGTCCGCATCGAAGGCAACGCCGACGAACGCGGCACCCGCGAATACAACCTGGCCCTGGGCGCCCGCCGCGCCGAGGCCGTGCGCACCTATCTGATCAATCGCGGCGTGCCGGCCGGCCGCATCGACACCATCAGCTACGGCAAGGAGCGTCCGATCGCCGAGGGGTCCAGCGAGGACAGCTGGGCGCGCAACCGCAACGCCCACACCGCCATCGTCTCGGGCGCCCCGCGCTGAGACGACTGGCCGGACGAGACGGATGGAGGCGTCGGCCAAGGCCGGCGCCTCTTTCTTTTTGCCTGCCGGGTGATCAAGGTGGCGGCGGATTCGATCGGGGGATTGGCGTTTGGATATCGAAGGGGCCGGTGGCGCGATCACCGGAGGATTGATCGCGGGGGCGGTCGAGAAGCCGACAGGGCATGCGGGCGAGGCGGGGCATGGCGTCTGTTCCGACTGCGGCGCGGCGACCAGCGGGAATTTCTGCGCCAACTGCGGCCAGGCGACCCATGTGCACCGCACCCTGCTGCACCTGGGCGAGGAGCTGTTGCACGGGGTCATGCATTTCGACGCCCGCGTCTGGCGGACCCTGCCGCTGCTGGCCTTCAATCCCGGCCGGCTGACGCGGGAATGGGTGGAGGGCCGGCGGACCCGCTATGTGTCGCCGCTGGCGATCTTCCTGTTCACCCTGTTCGTCATGTTCTTCGCGCTGAGCTTCATGCCCCAGCCGTCGGCGCCCGTGGTGCTGGCCGGCGACATTCAGGAGCAGCGTCAGGAGCTGCTCGAGGCGGAGCGCGGTCTGGCCGAGGCCCGCGCCGATGCCGCCAGCGACCCCTCCGGCATGGCCGACATGGGGATCAAGGCCGGCGAGGCCCTGGTGGCGCAGAAGCGCGCGGCGCTGGCGCGGCTGGAAACCGAGCAGAGCCAGGGGCGGGCCGACGGGCTCAAGCCGGGCAGCTGGCAGGCCAGCATCAAGGACATCGCCTCGGGCGACGATGTGTCGGGCGGCACGACCAAGCTGAAGGTCATGGGCCACGAGGCCGACAAGGATGACCACGGGTTCGGGGCTACAGTCTTGAAAAAGCTACAGAACCCGGACCTGGCCCTCTACAAGCTGCAGCAGACGATGTACAAGTTCGCCTTCCTGCTGGTGCCGTTCTCGATCCCGTTCCTGGCCTTGCTGTTCCTGTGGCGACGCGGCTTCACCCTGTATGATCATGGGGTGTTCGTGCTGTATTCGCTGACCTTCATGGCCCTGCTGTTGATGGTCATCGTCCTGGCCAGAACGATAAACGGCCCGCTGGGGGGACTGGTCACCGCGATCGGCGTGGCCGCCATCCCCGCCCATGTGTTCGCCCAGCTGAAGGGGGCGTACAGTCTGTCGATCTTTTCGGCCCTGTGGCGGACGGTCGTGCTGCTGTTCTTCTGCAACATCGTGATCGGCCTGTTCGTCATGGCCATCGTCTATCTGGGGCTGGGGCACTGACCCTGCCTTGCGGCGGCCCCAAATCGGTGGAACCTAGCGACCCATGACCTTCAAGCTCTCCTTCATGCGCAGCCGCGCCTTCGCCGCCACGGCCGTCGGCCTGGTCCTGATCGCCGGGGGCGCCGTCGCCCAGCAGGCGGCGCCGAACATCATGCAGCCGATCGAATGGGACAAACGCCGGCTGGATCAGCTGGACCGCAATGTCCGTCGGCTGGAGCGCGCCCTGACCCAGCGCAACGCCGCCGGCGAGCCGGTGCTGGTCGAGCCCGACCCGGAAGTCGTCACCCTGCAGGGCCAGTTCGGCCTGATGAACCAGCGTCTCGAGGACCTGGAAGCCACGGTGCGCCGCATCAACGGCGACAACGAGCGGCTGACCTTCCAGCTGGACGAGGCCCAGCGCGACACCGCCGCCCTGCGCGCCCGGCTGCTGGACGCCGAGGCCCGGATCGAGAAGCTGGAGACGGCGGCCGAGCTGAACGCCCCCATCGAAGCCCATTCCCCGACCGGCGACGCAGCCCAGGATCTGGCGGCGGCGGTGCAGCTGATGAGCAGCGACCGGGCGCGCGGCGCGCGGGCGCTTGAAACCGTGGTCGCCGCCTGGCCCGACACGCCCCAGGCGCGCGAGGCCAATTCCCGTCTGGGCGACATCCGCGCCTCGTCGAACGACAAGGCCGGCGCCGTGCCCTTCTACGCCGCCGCCCTGAAGGACTGGCCGCGCATCGGCTGGGCCGCCGACACGACGCTGAAACTGGCCGACGCCCTGTTCGCCACCAACCGCAAGACCCAGGGCTGCGCGGCCCTGGGCGAGTTCACGCGCCGCTATGCGCCCGCCGCCTCGGACACGCTGAAGGCCCGCGCGACCCAGATGAAGACCGCCAACGGGTGCAGCTGAGGCCCGGGATCGACGGAACCGATACGGGCCTTGTCGCTCGGATCTTTGCGCGGCTGGATCGGCGGCTGAGTTCTGACGCCCCCCAGCCGGTCGCCCTGGCCCTGTCGGGCGGGGGGGATTCCATCGCCCTGTTGAGACTGGCCGCCGCCTGGGCCAGGGCGCGAGGGCGGCCGCTGACGGCCTTGAGCGTTGATCACCGACTGAACCCGGCCAGCGCCGACTGGACCCGGTTCGCGGGCGAGGCGGCGCGGGCGGCGGGCGCGCACTGGCGCGGACTGGTCTGGGACGGGGACAAGCCCGCGACCGGACTGACGGCGGCGGCGCGGGCGGCGCGTCATCGGCTGATCGCCGAGGCGGCGCGGGCGGCCGGGGCGCGGGTCGTGCTGTTCGCCCATACGGCCGACGACATCGCCGAGGCGGATCTGATGCGGGCCGAGGGCTCGACCCTGGGGCGGGTGCGCGAATGGTCGCCGTCGCCGGTCTGGCCCGAGGGGCGGGGCCTGATGCTGTTGCGGCCCTTGCTGGATGAACGCCGCGAGACCTTGCGGGCCTGGCTGGCCGGGCAGGGGGCGGACTGGATCGAGGATCCGGCCAACGCCGACCCCCGCTTCGGTCGCAGCCGGGCGCGGCGGGCGCTGGCGGGGACGGTTCCGGACGGGGCGGCGGCGGGGCGGGACCGCTCGTCGTCCGAAGGGATCACGGCGAACCGCGACGGGACGGTGCGGATCGCGCGCGACGTGCGGGCCAGGGGGCTGGCGGCGGCCCTGGTCTGTGTCGGCGGCGGGGCGACGCCGCCGCGCGGGGATCGGCTGGACCGGCTGATGCAACGGCTGCAGGCGGGCGAGGATTTCGCCGCCGCCCTGTGCGGGGCGCGGGTCGAGGCGGACGGCGAAACGGTTCTGCTGATGCGCGAGGCCGGGGAACTGGCGCGCCGCGCGCCGCCGCCGCTGTTGCTGCATCCCGGCGTCGAGGCGGTGTGGGACGGCCGGTTCGCCTTTCGGGCGTCGGAGGCCGGCTGGTCGGTCGCCCCGGCGCGGGGGCGGCTGTCGGCCCTGTCGGCGGCGGATCGAGCGGCGGTGAACCGGGCGCCGGCGGCGGCGCGGGGGGCGGTTCCCGTCCTGATCCGGGACGGCCAGGCCGGGCCGGTTCTTGCAGACGCGGGGGTCGAACGGCGCGAGCTTGTCGCGGAACGGCTCAGGCTGGCGCTGGACGAAACGACGCATGAAGACGATCTGATTGCGCCGCCATGGCGTAACGCAGCCGAAGCGCCTATTTTCGGTGACAGACAATCCAGACCGTGGGCTCAATCCGGGCCGGCGGACGACCGAGGACCTCAATGAACCTGCGAAATCTGGCGATCACGGGCGTTATCATCCTGGCCCTGCTCGCGGCCTACGCCGCCGTGTCGCAAGGCGGAGCCGTGACCGGCATGGGCGCCCAGGGCGCTCAGGGCGCCGGCCGCCCCGAACAAATCACCTATTCCCAGCTGGTGCAGCGGGTCGAGGCCGGCGACGTCAAGGAAGCCACCATTCGCGGCGACCAGGTGAACGGCGTCTACAAGAACAACGGCCGCTTCACCGCCACCACCCCCTATCCGAACGAGCAGCTGGTCAATTCCATGCTGGCCGCCAACGTCAATGTCGACGCCAAGACCACGCGCCAGTCGATCTGGATGAGCCTGCTGATGGGGATCCTGCCGATCGCGCTGCTGGTCGGGGTGTGGATCTTCTTCATGCGCCAGATGCAGGGCGGGGCGCGCGGCGCCATGGGCTTCGGCAAGTCCAAGGCCAAGCTGCTGACCGAGCACAAGGGCCGCAAGACCTTCGACGACGTCGCCGGCGTGGACGAGGCCAAGGAGGAACTGCAGGAGGTCGTCGACTTCCTGAAGGACCCGGGCAAGTTCCAGCGCCTGGGCGGCAAGATCCCCAAGGGCGCCCTGCTGGTGGGCCCTCCCGGCACCGGCAAGACCCTGCTGGCCCGCGCCGTGGCGGGTGAAGCCGGCGTGCCCTTCTTCTCGATCTCGGGCTCGGACTTCGTCGAGATGTTCGTCGGCGTCGGCGCGTCGCGGGTTCGCGACATGTTCGAACAGGCCAAGAAGAACGCGCCCTGCATCATCTTCATCGATGAGATCGACGCCGTCGGCCGCCATCGCGGCGCCGGCCTGGGCGGCGGCAATGACGAGCGCGAACAGACGCTGAACCAGCTGCTGGTCGAGATGGACGGGTTCGAGGCCAATGAAGGCATCATCCTGATCGCCGCCACCAACCGTCCCGACGTGCTGGACCCGGCCCTGCTGCGTCCCGGCCGTTTCGACCGCCAGGTGGTGGTGCCCAACCCCGACGTCTCGGGCCGCGAGCGCATCCTGCGCGTCCACATGAAGGACGTGCCCCTGGCCGCCGACGTCAACGTCAAGACAATCGCGCGCGGCACGCCCGGCTTCTCGGGCGCCGACCTGGCCAATCTGGTCAATGAGGCGGCCCTGACGGCGGCCCGCAAGGACCGTCGCATGGTCACGCATCGCGACTTCGAGGACGCCAAGGACAAGGTGATGATGGGCTCGGAACGTCGCTCGATGGCGATGAACGAGGAAGAGAAGCGCCTGACCGCCTATCACGAGGCCGGGCACGCGATCGTCGCCATGAACGTCAAGATGGCCGACCCGGTGCACAAGGCGACCATCGTCCCGCGCGGCCGCGCCCTGGGCATGGTGATGCAGCTGCCGGAAGGCGACCGCTATTCGATGAAATACCAGCAGATGATCGACCGGATCGCGATCATGGCCGGCGGTCGGGTGGCCGAGGAGCTGATCTTCGGCAAGGAGAACATCACCTCGGGCGCCTCGTCGGACATCGAACAGGCGACCAAGCTGGCCCGGGCCATGGTCACGCGCTGGGGCTTCTCCGAGAAGCTGGGCACGGTGGCTTACGGCGACAATCAGGAAGAGGTCTTCCTGGGCCACTCCGTCGCGCGCAGCCAGAACGTCTCGGAAGAGACGGCCCGCACCATCGACGAGGAGGTCCGCCGTCTGGTCGCCTCGGGCTGGGACGAGGCCCGCAAGATCCTGACGACCAAGGCCGATCATCACGAGAAGCTGTCGCAGGCCCTGCTGGAGTACGAAACCCTGTCGGGCGAGGAGATCAAGGATCTGCTGGAGAAGGGCGTCGCCCCGAACCGTGACGAGAACAACTTCCCCAACGCCGGGCCCTCGGTCTCGGTGCCGGTGACGCCGGTGTCGGACGGGACCACGGTCGAGATCCCGGTCGCCGCCCCGGCCGCGACCAGCGTGCCGACCGTGCACTGAGGCGGGATGTCTCCGTTCTCTCCGTCATCCTCGGGCCTGACCCGAGGATCGGCGCGGGATCAGGCTGTGCGTCGCCTTTGACGCAACGCGGTTGAACATCCGGTCCTCGGGTCGAGCCCGAGGATGACGATGTTGAATGAACCCGCCGGGAGCGATCTCCCGGCGGGTTTTTCTTTGCCTGCGTCGCCACACCCATCGCCCCAGTCCGACAAGCAGCGCTAGGAATGCTGCGAACTAGTTTGCATTACAGACTAGTCTATGACATACAGCGTTATCCAGAACGGGAGAGCGTCATGTCGATGTCAGAGACGGGTTCATCCGAGCGCCTGCACGGGCTTGACGCGCTGAGAGGCGCGGCCTTGCTCTTGGGCGTGGTGCTCCACGGCTCGATGTCCTTCTTTCCGACGCAGATCTGGATCGTCGGCGACGCCCAGCGGTCGGTGTGGGCCAGCGGGCTGTTCTTCGTCATCCACCTGTTCCGGATGACGACCTTCTTCCTGATCGCCGGTCTGTTCGCGCACATGATGCTGGGGCGAGCGGGCGTGTGGGGGTTCGTGAAGAACCGCCTGGTCCGGATCGCTGCGCCGCTTGCCGTCTTCTGGGGGCCGGTGCTGACAGCCATCGTCGTGGTGCTGATCTGGAACGCGGGCCTGCAGGGCATCACGGCCGCCGATGCGCCGCCGACGCCTGAATATGACTGGACCAACATCCGTTGACCCATCTGTGGTTCCTGTGGGCGCTGCTGATCTTCTATGTCGCCCATCTGGTTCTAAGGGCGCCGTTTGTCCTTCTGGACCGGACCGGCGCCTGGGGGCGGGTGATCGATCGCATGACCGCCGGACTGATCGGGCCGTGGGGGCCGTTCGTTCTGGGTGCGCCGCTCGCGCTGGCCCTGTGGTTCCAGCCGAACTGGATCGCCTTCTTCGGCGTGCCGACGCCGGACGCGGGACTGATCCCCAATACCCCGGCCCTGGTCGGGTTCGGGCTGGCCTTCGGCTTCGGCGCTTTGCTGGATCGTCGGCGTGATCTGCTGGGCCGAATCCAGGCCTGGTGGCCGGCCTATCTGGGACTGGCGATCGGCGCCGGCGCCACGGCCCTGATGCTGGCGGGCGGGCCGGACCCACGTCTGGTCCCCCTGACCGATCCGACGACCAAGGCGATGGCGGCGGCGGCGTTCGGGGTGGCGACCTACGCCTCGGCCTTTGCGGCCATGGCTCTGGCGTTGAGGGTCTTCGGGGGGCGCAGCGCGGCGAGGCGGTACGTCGCCGACGCCTCCTACTGGATCTACATCGTCCATCTGCCGCTGGTGATGGCGGCCCAGGTGCTGGTGCAGGACTGGGCCATGCCGTGGCCGGTCAAGCTGACCGCCGTGGTCGGGGGCGTGCTGGCGGCGGCCTTCGCCAGCTACGAACTTCTGATCCGTCACAGCTTCATGGGCCGCTGGCTGAACGGCCGGCGCGTGCCGTGGCGTAAGCCCGTTCCGAACGCCTTCTCTCCCGCCGAATAGCTTGCCAACCCCGGCCGCCGCGTCCATCCGAGGGACGCGCCCGCCGCAGAGGAATCATCGATGATCGACACGTCCCGCAGCACGCCCGAGGCCGATCTGGCCTTCCTCCGTTCGATCGTCCAGGGCGGGGGCGATCCGCGCGCGACCCTGACCATGGGGGTCATGTATCTGGCCGGCGGCCTGTTGTACGGCCTCCAGTGCCTGGTCCACATCGGCCAGTCGCTAGGCGTGGTCCGCTGGCCGGGCCCGGTCAGCCTGGCCTTTGTCGCCGGGATCACCGTCGCCTTTCTGGTGGTGATGGTCTGGGCCATCCGCGAGGATCGCAAGCGACCCAAGGCCAGCCCCATCGTGACCCGGACCCTGAACGCGGCCTTCAGCGGGGCGGGCATGGCCAATCTGGCCATCATTATCGTCTTCGGCTTCGGCGCGGCGCGGGACGGGGATTTCGCCGTCTGGCTCTATTACCCGGCCATGATCTTCGCCCTTCAGTCGGCCGCTTGGTATGTGGCCTGGACCCTGAAGAAGAAGGGCTGGATGCTGGCGGCGTCGCTGGGAGGATGGGCGACGGCAGTGGCCTTGGGCCTGCTGGTGCGCCAGCCGCTGATCTATCTCTATGTCGCGACGGCGGCGCTGTTCCTGCTGTTCGCGGGGCCGGGCTGGATCATCACCCGCGAGTCGCTGAGGAAGCGCGATCTCGATGCGGACGCCGGCTGATCCATGGGGCTGAACGACCTGGGGCGGATCGACGAGGTCATCCACGGCCGCATGCGGCTGGGGATCATGGTCTATCTGGCCGACGCCGAGGCCGCCGACTTCACCGAGCTGAAGACCGTGCTGGAGGCGACCCAGGGCAATCTGTCGGTCCATATCAAGAAGCTGGAGGAGGCCGGCTATGTCGCCGTGGCCAAGAGTTTCGTGAACAACAAGCCCCTGACCCGGGTGTCGATCACGCCTGAGGGGCGCAAGGCCTTCGCGGCCTATCTGGACGCGCTGGGCGGGCTGATCGGTAAGCGCTAAAAGCTGTCGCTGCCCGCTGGCCAGCTTCCCTTATCGTACAAGTAGAGGGTTACTTCGTCAGGAAACTGCTGCGCCCAGATTACCGCTTCAGCGACTGAAATCCCTGATCGGTATGCCATGGTTTCGTTTGATGCATCGCGCTTGTCGAAGTCGGCATTGTCGTGATGCTGCGTTCCTACGGGGGCGTTGTCGTGCCATGTCGCCTCCGCTACGGCATCCACTGATCGCCATAGGTGCACATGAGTGCGTCGGTCGAGGATGTTTGTAATCATGAATGGGAAGATGTCGCCTTTGACTCCGAAAGTCATGGGCATCGTCAACGTCACGCCCGACAGCTTCTCCGACGGGGGGCGGTGGGCCTCGACGCAGGCGGCGGTAGACCAGGCAATGCGGCTGGTCGAGCAGGGAGCGGACGTGCTCGACATCGGGGGCGAGAGCACCCGGCCGGGGGCGGAGCCGGTGGGCGAGGCCGAGGAGATCGAGCGGGTCGCGCCGGTGATCGCTGCGGTTCGCGCCCGCTGGGGCGGGCCGATCAGCGTCGATACGATGAAGCCCGCCGTGGCCCGCGCCGCCGTGGCGGCCGGGGCGACGATGTGGAACGATGTGACGGCCCTGAGCCAGGCGCCCGACAGTCTGGCGGTCGCGGCCGAGCTGGGCTGCGCGGTGGTGCTGATGCACATGCGCGGGGAGCCGCGCACCATGCAGGCCGACCCCCGCTATGGCGACGTCGTGGCGGAAGTGCGGGACTATCTGCGCGACCGTGCCGGGGCGGCGATGGCGGCGGGGGTGGCGCGGGAGAATATCTGGCTGGACCCGGGCATCGGGTTCGGCAAGACGCTGGAGCACAATATGGCGCTGACGGCGCGGCTGGGCGAACTGGCGGCGCTGGGGTTCCCGGTGCTGTACGCGGCCAGCCGCAAGCGGACGATCCAGGCGGTCGATCCCACGGCGGTCGAGGCGACCGACCGGCTGGGCGGCTCGCTGGCCCTGGCGCTGGAGGGGGCGCGGCGCGGGGCGCGGATGGTGCGGGTCCATGACGTGCGCGAGACGGTCCAGGCGCTGAAGCTGCAGGCCGCTGTGGCGGCGGCGGGCTGAAGACCCGCGACGCGAGGTCGCGGCCGGTGTAGGGGCGAAGCGAACCGTCGTCCTGATCAAAGCCCATGCCTCTGAGCCCCTATATCGCCCCCATCGTCATGCTGGCCCTGTCGAACGTCTTCATGACCTTCGCCTGGTACGGACATCTGAAGTTCGACCACAAGCCGCTGTGGCTGCTGGTCATGGCCAGCTGGGGGATCGCCTTCTTCGAATACTGGCTGGCGGTGCCGGCCAACCGGATCGGTCATCAGGTCTATTCGGCGGCGGAGCTGAAGACGATGCAGGAGGTGATCACCCTGCTGGTCTTCGCCGGATTCTCGGTGCTGTACCTGGGCGAGAAGCTGACGGTGAACCATCTGGTCGGGTTCGGCTTCATCGGCCTGGGGGCCTTCTTCATCTTCAAGGGGCCGCTGGGCGGGTAAGCCGACGCTTGCCCCGGCGGACCGGCTGGGCCATCTGGGCGGCATGTCCTGGGTCATGTCGATCAATCCGTGGGTGACGCTGGTCGTCGCCGGTCTGCTGGAAGTGCTGTGGGCGTCCGGCCTGAAGAACGTCAGCCTGCAAAGGCCGCTGACGTCGCTGGGCGTGCTGGTCGCGCTGGCGGCCAGCATGATCCTGTTGTGGGTGGCGACGCAGAAGCTGCCGATCGGCACGGCCTATGCGATCTGGACCGGGATCGGCGCCGTGGGCGCGGCCCTGGTGGGGATCGTGGTCTATGGCGAGCCGGCGACGGCGGTGCGGGCGGTGTGCATCCTGCTGATCGTGGCGGGGATCGTCGGGCTGAAGCTGTTCTCGGGGGCGCACGCATGAGCGGGCTTCATCGGGGCCGGGTCCTGATCCTGGCCGGGTCGGACAGCGGCGGGGGCGCCGGGATTCAGGCCGACATCAAGGCGGTGACGATGATGGGCGGGTTCGCCGCCACGGCGATCACGGCGATCACGGTGCAGAACACCCTGGGGGTTCACGGCGTCCATCCGCTGCCGCTGGAACTGATCGCGGCCCAGGCGCGGGCGGTGCTGGAGGATATCGGCGCCGACGCGGTCAAGACCGGCATGCTCGGCTCGGTCGAGGTGGTCGAGACGGTCGCGGCCCTGCTGGACGAGGCGGACGCCCCGGCTGTGGTTGATCCGGTCATGGTGGCCAAGGGCGGGCATCCGCTGCTGCCGGACGCGGCGGTGGAGGCGGTGAAGCGGCTGATGATCCCGCGCGCGGCGCTTCTGACCCCCAATGCGCCCGAGGCCGAGGCCCTGACCGGGTTGGCGGTGCGCGACATCGACGGCCAGCGGCGGGCGGGCGAGGCCCTGCTGGCCATGGGGGCGCGGGCGGTGCTGATGAAGGGCGGTCATGTGGACGGGCCGACGGTGATCGACCTCTTGATGACGACCGACGGGGAGACGGTGCTGGAGGCCGAGCGGATCGACACCCGCCACACCCACGGCACCGGCTGCACCCTGGCCAGCGCCTGCGCGGCGGGCCTGGCCCTGGGGCGGCCGCTGGAGGTCGCGGTGGCGGAGGCCTGGGCCTATGTCGGTGAGGCGATCCGCCGGGCGCCCGGCCTGGGCGGCGGACACGGGCCGCTGGATCATGGTTGGCCGGTACGGGGATAGGGCGGCATCTGGGGATGAAGGCGCGCGACGTCTCCCGCTGAACGGACCGGGAGGCTAAGGGATGGGGATGAGCGACGCCCTGACCTCAAAGCTGATCGAAATCGTCCGCGCCGATCCCGGCCTGATGCACGTCTTGCGGACGGTGAGGGGGCTGGGCCTGCCCGACTGGCGGCTGGTGTCGGGCGCAGTCTATCAGGCGGTGTGGAACGCCAAGACGGGGCGGCCGTCAGGATACGGGATCAAGGACTATGACCTGGCCTATTTCGACGGGTCGGACCTGTCGTACGAGGCGGAGGACGTCGTGATCAAACAGGTCGCCGCCGCCTTTGACGAGCCCTTCCGCAGCCAGGTCGAGGTGCGGAATCAGGCGCGGGTGCATCTGTGGTTCCAGAACCGGTTCGGCGAAACCTATGAGCCGTTGCACGCGACCGACGAAGCCCTGGGCCGGTTCGTGGCCCCGACCTTCGCCGTCGGGGTGCGGCTGGAGGCGGACGACGCGATCACCGTGGCGGCGCCGTTCGGGCTGGAGGATGTCTTCGCCATGGTCGTCCGGCCGAACCCGAACCGGCCGCTGGCCAAGGGGTGGGCCAAATCCATCGAGAATGCGCGGGGGCGGTGGCCGGAGCTGACGGTCGTCGAGCCGGACTGAGTCTCAGGCCGCGATGGGCTGAAGTTTTTTGATGCCTGCGACGATCTCCCGTTTACGGGCGCGGGCTTCGGCGAGATCGTATTCGTTTTGAGCCTTGGTCAGCATTTCAGCAGACACACCGGTCAGGGCTTCGATCTTGAGCGCCATTTCGTGCGTCAGCGCCCGCTTGCCGTTCAACATCGTGTTGAAGCCAGGACGCGCGACGCCCAGAGCCTCGGCCGCGCTCACGATCGTCAGGCCGAAGGCGGGAAGAATATGGTCCCGAATGATCTCCCCCGGGTGTGTGGGAGCGGTCATCTTGGTCATGGGGCCTCCATGTTGCGACGCGGGCCTCGTCACCAGACATGTGACGTTTGTATCGTTAAGCGATACATCTCAGGGGCGGCCCCGTCAAGATGAGGATGCTCAAGTCTGAGGGCGGATCGGTCGTCCGACCCCGCTAATGATAGTCCTCAAGATCCACGTCGGAGATCGCATTGGTGTCGGCGTCCAACCAAAAGGTCAGGCGGTAGTTTCCCGTCACCCACATCGACCACTTTCCCGACGACTTGGGTTTGAGCTCGTGAACCTTCCACATGCCCATCGAAACGATCTGATGAATGTTTGAGGCGGATTGAAGCAGGGTCAGCTGAGCCTGGAGCTTCTTGGTCAAGTCGGCTGGAACGCCTTTGACGGTCGCTCCCTTTTCAGCCTTGTACAGGGCCTTCAGGCCCTTGCTCTTGAAACTCTTGATCTCCACGCGACGTCTCCACCCGGGCTTCAAGCAGACTTCAAGGTACAGCAAATGCAGCTCGTGCCTATCAAGGCGAGTGTAAGAGGGTATTCAGAGGTGTTTTGGCCGGCGCGATCCACATCCGCCCCGCCGCCGTATCAGACCCATGACCCTGACCGACATCCTCCTCCTGCTGGGATTGAACCTGGCCCTGATCGTGGCCGTGATGCTCGGCCTGTTGCTGGTCGCGCTGAAGCTGAAGGACGTCAGCTTCATCGATGCGGTCTGGCCGCTGGGGATGTTGCTACTGGCGGTGGCGACCCTGCCGCGCGCAGACGGCGATCCGGCGCGCAAGGGGCTGCTGGTGGGGCTGTGCGCGGTCTGGGCGCTGCGGCTGGGCCTGCACCTGTTCCGGCGCTGGCGGGCGAGCGGGGCGGATGGGCGGTATGTGCAGATCGTGGAGGATCAGGAACGCAACAAGGGCTGGTCGTTCGCCAAGACGGCCTTGTTGTTCGTGTTTCTGCCCCAGGCCGTGCTGGCCTGGCTGACGTCGTTGCCGGTGCAGATGGGTCAGGTGGAGGCTCAGCCGGGTTTGGGCGTTATAGCCGGAGTCGGGGCGGTGCTGGCGGTGGTCGGGATCGTGTTCGAGAGCGTCGGCGACGCCCAGCTGGCCGCGTTCAAGCGCGATCCGGCCAACAAGGGCAAGGTGCTGGACAGCGGCCTGTGGCGCTACACGCGGCATCCGAACTATTTCGGCGACGCCTGCGTCTGGTGGGGGCTGTGGCTGATCGCGGCGGAGACGGGCGTCGGCCTGTGGTCGATCGCGGGGCCGATCTTCCTGACCTTCACCCTGACGCGCTGGTCGGGGATCGGGATTACGGAGAAGGCGATCAACAAGTCGCGGCCGGGATATGCGGGCTATGTGAAGCGGACGAGTGCGTTTGTGCCGTGGCCGCCCTCCCGTCATCCTCGGGCCTGACCCGAGGATCGGATGATCCGCCGCTGGTGCGAACACGCGAAGCACAGACCGCCCCGCGCCCGGTCCTCGGGTCAAGCCCGAGGATGACGGACGGCGGGGCGGGAAGATGGATCGCCTAGGCGCCGACCCTAGTTGGTGGTCGGGGTGTTGTTGGTGGTCATGCCGCGGTCGGCGTCGCCGCCCTGTTGTTCGATCTGGTCGGCGCGACGGTCGGCGTTTTCCTCGACCTGATCGGCTTGGCGGTTCAGGGCGTCTTCCTGGGCGTCGGTCGGGGCGGCGTCGGCCTGGGCTTCCAGCTGGTCGGCGCGGGCTTCGCCTTGGGCCTCGACGGCGTCGGCGCGGCTTTCGGCGGCGCGGTCGGCGGCGCTTTCACCGCAGGCGGCGACGCCCGAGAGGACGAACAGCGAGGCGGCGGCGATGGCGAACTTCTTCATGGCGTTTCCTTCCGTTTTGGGAGCGGGGGAAACGTCACGGCGGCGGATGGGTTCACGCCGCCGTGATATTTTCGTGAGGCCTCAGCCCTCGGCCTCGGCGAAGGCGACGCGGGCGGCGCCCAGCAGGGCCGCATGTTTGTGCATGATCACCTTGGTCGGGATGTCCTGCATATATTCCTTGAACCGGCCCTTGCGCTCGAACCGCTGGCGGAAGGGGCTGGCCTTGATGAAGGGCAGGATGCGCGGGACGATGCCGCCGGCGATATAGACGCCGCCGCGCGCGCCGGTGGTCAGGGCGATGTCGCCGGCGACCGCGCCCAGGATGGCGCAGAAACGGGCCAGGGTCTCGCCGCACGGGCTGTTGGGGTCCTTCATCGCCGTCTCGGTGATCTGGGCCGGATCCTCGATATGGGTCTCGCGGCCGTCGATCTCGGCCAGGGCGCGGTGCATGTTCAGCAGGCCGGGGCCGCAGATCAGGCGTTCGATGGAGACGCGGTCATAGCGGCGGCGCAGGATGCGCAGGATCTCGTCCTCGACCGGATCGCCGGGGGGGAAACAGGCGTGGCCGCCTTCCGACGGCATGGCCATCTCCTTGCCATGGGCGTCGCGCACCAGGGCGGAGACGCCGAAGCCGGTGCCGGGGCCGAGCACCGCGACGGTGCAGTGGGGGTCGCCGTCGACGGGACCGCCCAGGCTTTCCAGCTGGTCCTCGGGCACCACGGGGGCGCCCCAGGCCAGGGCTTCAAAGTCGTTGATCAGCTTGACCGGCTTCAGGCCCAGGGTCTGAAGCTCGCTCTCGGACACCTGCCAGGGCGAGTTGGTCAGGTCGATGGCGCCGTCGGTGACGGGGCCGGCCACGGCGATGACGCCGCCGGTCGGCTTGATCTCGCAGCCGTCGATGAAGGCGGCGACGCCTTTCAGGAAGGTGGGATAGCGCTCGGCCGGGAAGCTCTCGTGGTGGTCCAGCACGGGCTTGCCGTCCACCATCCGGGCCAGGGCGAAACGGGCGTTGGTGCCGCCGACGTCGCCGACGAGGAGGGTCTTGTCATTCATGGGGTCGTTTCCTGCGGTCGGTTCGGTGGATCAGGCGTCCACGGTCCGGTCGACGAAGTTGGGATCGGGCGGCGTGTCCGTATGCGATTGGGCGCCGCTGGGGAAGGCGAAGCAGACGGTGGCGCCTTCTTCTGCCGTGGTGACGACGTGGCGGAAGGCCGCGAACAACTCGCGGCCATAGCCCCAGGCCGTGCCCGCCGCGTTGGCGGCGGCGCGGGCGGCGGCGGGACGGGCCGACAGATCGCCGACGCCCACCGTGGTCAGAACCCCGGCCTCGGCGTCCAGACGGATGACATCCCCGTCCTTCACATGGGCCAGGGGGCCGCCGGCCAGGGCCTCGGGCGAGACATGGATGGCGGCGGGGGTCTTGCCGCTGGCGCCCGACATGCGGCCGTCGGTGACGAAGGCGACCTTGAACCCCTTGTCCTGGATGACGGACAGAGCCGGCGACAGGCTGTGCAGTTCGGGCATGCCGTTGGCCTTGGGCCCCTGGAAGCGCAGGACCACGACGACGTCGCGGAACAGCTTGCCGTCCTTGAAGGCCTGGAGCGCGTCTTCCTGGGTTTCGAAGACGGCGGCGGGGGCCTCGACGATGCGGTTCTCGGGCTTGACCGCCGAGACCTTGATGACCGCGCGGCCCAGGTCGCCCTTGACCAGGCGCAGACCACCCTCCTTGTCGAAGGGGTTGGAGGCGGGGCGCAGGATGTCGAGATCCAGGCTTTCCTTGACCCCGTCGCGCCAGACCAACTGGCCGTCGACCATCGACGGCTCCTGGAAATAGGGCTCGATCCCCTTGCCCATGATGGTGGTCACGTCCGAATGGATATGGCCGGCCTGGGCCAGTTCGCGGGCGACGAAGGCGACGCCGCCGGCGGCCTGGAAGGCGTTCACATCGGCCGAGCCGTTGGGATAGACCCGCGCCAGCAGGGGGGTGACGGACGACAGCTCGTCCATGTCGGTCCAGTCGATCAGCACGCCCGCCGCCCGGGCCATGGCGACCAGGTGGATGGCGTGGTTGGTCGAGCCGCCGGTGGCCAGAAGGGCGACGATGGCGTTGACGATGGACTTCTCGTCGATGACGTCGGCCATGCGGCTCTCGCCGCTGCGGGCCAGTTCGACGGCGCGCTGGGCGGCGGCGGCGGTCAGGGCGTCGCGCAGGCCGGTGTCCGGATGGACAAAGGCGGTCGAGGGCATGTGCAGCCCCGCCAGCTCCATCATCATCTGGTTGGAGTTGGCCGTGCCGTAGAAGGTGCAGGTGCCGGGCGAGTGATAGGAGCCGATCTCGCTTTCCAGCAGGGTCTGGCGATCGACCTTGTTCTGGGCGTACTCGGCGCGGACGCGGGCCTTCTCGGCGTTCGGAATGCCCGAGGGCATCGGGCCGGCGGGGGCGAAGACGACGGGCAGGTGGCCGAAGGCCAGGGCCCCCATGAACAGGCCGGGCACGATCTTGTCGCAGACGCCCAGCATCAGGGCGGCGTCGAAGGCGTCATGCGTCAGGGCCACGCCGGTGGACATGGCGATGACGTCGCGGCTGAACAGCGACAGCTCCATGCCCGGGCGGCCCTGGGTGACGCCATCGCACATGGCGGGGGTGCCGCCGGCGACCTGGGCCGTGGCGCCGACCTGACGCACCGCTTCGCGGACTACGCCGGGGAAGCGTTCGAACGGCTGGTGGGCCGACAGCATGTCGTTGTAGGCGGTGACGATGCCCAGGTTGGGCTTGGACCCGTCCATGGCCGTCAGCTTGTCTGCGATGGTCTGGCCGGCGAAGGCGTGGGCCCAGTTGGCGCAGGACAGTTTGGCGCGGCCGGTCCCGCTGTCGCGGGCGGCGTCCATGCGACGGATGTAGTCGGCGCGGGTCGCGCGGCTTTTCTCGACGATCCGGGCGGTGACCGCGGCCACCGTGGGGTGCAGGGTCATGTCAGCTGGCTTCCGTGTACAGAACTTCAAGGGGAACGCCGGCGGCGATCAGGGCGGCGATGGGCTGGATCCTGGGATCGCCCTGGGCCTCCTGCTCGAAGACGCGGCGCTTGGCCTCGCCCTTCAGGCCCAGGATCACCCGGCCGGCGGACATCAGATAGGGCAGGTTGATCGACAGGCGCTCGATCGTCGGCGCCGCGCCGTCGCGGCCGTGGGGCACGCCCAGGACGGTCGGTTTCAGCGTCGGGGTCAGCAGGGTCTTCAGGGTGGGGCTGTTGGGGAACATGGAGCAGATATGGCCATCCTCCCCCATGCCGAGAAGGACCGCGTCGAAACGCCCGCCCGCATCGGCCAGGGCGTGGGCGGCGACGATGGCGGCGCGGTCCACCGTGACCTCGGGCGTATAGAGGGGGATGAAGCGGCCGGCTGCGGCCTTGTCTTGCAGCAGGACGTCGCGGATCAGCCGGGCGTTGGACTCAGGCGAGGTCTCGGGGACGTAGCGTTCGTCCACCAGGGTGACGGCGATCCTGGCCCAGTCCAGATCGGTCGCGGCGAGGCGGCGATAGACGGGGGCGGGGGTCGTGCCGCCGGGGCCGGCGAAGACAGCGGCGCCGTTGTCGCGGACGGCGGCGGCCAGGGTCTCGGACAGGCGGGCGGCGATGGCCTCGGCCCAGGCGTCGACGGTGGGGAAGGTTTCGATCACGGGCGTCTCAGACATCGGTGGTGTTCCAGTCGCGGCCGGTGCGCATCATCAGCATGTCGGCGCTGTCGGGGCCCCAGGTTCCGGCGACATATTCGTCGGGCTTCTGGCCGGACTCGGCCCAGGCCTCGGCGACCTCGTCGACCCATTTCCAGGCCTGTTCCGCCTCGTCGCGGCGGACGAACAGGGTGGAGTCGCCGGCCATGGCGTCGAGCAGCAGACGTTCATAGGCGATGCGGCGGCGCGGCGGGGCGGCCGACTTGCCGTCAACGCCCCACGACAGGCTCATGGTGATGGGCTGGAGCTGCATCCGCTTGTCCAGACCGGGGCGTTTGTTCATCACCGTCAGCGAGATGTCTTCCTCGGGCTGCAGCTCGATGATCATGCGGTTGGCCGGCGCCTCGCCTTCTTCATTGTCGAAGATCGAGTGGGGAACGGGCTTGAACTGGATGACGATCTCGGTGCGCTTCTCGGGCAGACGCTTGCCGGTCCGCATGAAGAAGGGCACGCCGGCCCAGCGCCAGTTGTCGATGTCGGCGCGGATGGCGACGAAGGTCTCGGTGTCGGAATCCGCGCCGCGCTCCTCGTCATAGCCCTTGACCGGCTTGCCCTCGGACACGCCCGCCACATACTGGCCACGCACGCTGACGCGTTCGGCTTCTTCGGGGGTGATGGGCCGCAAGGACCGCAGCACCTTGACCTTTTCGTTGCGCAGCGATTCCGGATCCAGGTCCGACGGCGGCTCCATGGCCACCAGGCACAGCAGCTGGAGCATGTGGTTCTGGAGCATGTCGCGCAATGCTCCGTACTCGTCGTAATAGGGCCAGCGGTCGCCGACGCCCACCGTCTCGCCGATGGTGATCTGGACGTGGTCGATCGTCAGATTGTTCCACAGCGGCTCGAAGATGGTGTTGCCGAAGCGCAGCGCCGTCAGGTTCTGGACCGTCTCCTTGCCCAGATAGTGGTCGATGCGGAACACCTGGTCCTCGCTGAAGGCGTGGGACACGGCGTCGTCGATCTCGCGGAAGGACTTGAGGTCGCGGCCGACAGGCTTCTCCAGCACGATGCGGCAGTTGCGTTCGGCCAGGCCCGCCGTCTTCATCGCGGTGACGATGCGGCCGTACAGCGAGGGCGAGACGGCCAGGAAGGAGGTGACCTCGCCGTCGCCGACGCGGTCCTTCAGGCCCTTCAGACTGGCGGGATCGGTGGCGTCCACGGCCAGATAGTCGAGCCGGGCCTTCATCTTGGCCCAGGAGTGGTCGTCCCAGGCCCTGTCCGCCTCGGCCTTGGCCTTCACGGCGTCATGGACCTTGGCCACATATTCGTCGGGGGTCTCCTCGGAGCGGGCCGCGCCGATGATCTTCAGATCCTCGGGCAGGAGGCCGTCATGCTCCAGGAAATAGAGCGAAGGCAGCAGCATGCGCATCGCCAGATCGCCGCCGCCGCCGAACAGAATGAGAGCCGCCATCGCAATTTCCTCGATCATCCCCGGGGCGGGAATGCACGTCCTTAGGGTTCGGCCTCGTCTTGGTGGGCCTTAGCCGGGGGCTTTGCCCGCTTCCGCACGCGAGGCCAACACGTCCAGCACGTCCTGAAACACCATGTTACGGGCGTGGAGAAGCACCAAGAGGTGATAGATCAAATCCGCAGCCTCGCTGGCGAGTTCCTCGTCCGGGCCGGCGACGCCGGCCAAGGCGGTCTCCACGCCCTCCTCGCCGACCTTCTGGGCGATGCGTTTGACGCCCTGGGTCATCAGTTTGGCGGTCCAGCTTTCGGACGGATCTGCGGCGGCGCGTTCGGCGATGGTCTGTTCCAGCCGGGCGATGCGGCCCAGGCCCGGCGCGTCGGCCGCGCCGAAACAGCTGGTGCGGTGCAGGTGGCAGGCGTCGCCGACCGGGTTGACCGACAGGACCAGGGCGTCGCTGTCGCAGTCGGCCGTGATGCCGACGACGTGCAGCCGGTCGCCCGAGGTCTCGCCCTTGCGCCAGCGTCCGCCGCGCGAACGCGAGAAGAAGGTGGCCTCGCCGGACTGGATCGTCTCGTCCAGGGCGGCGCGGTCCATATAGGCCAGGGTCAGGACCTGAAGCGTGGCGGCGTCCTGCACCACGACGGGGACCAGGCCGTTCCCTTTTTCGAAATCGATGGCAGCGGGGTCGATCATGGGATCCTCTCCTCAAAAATCCTCCCCCTCTGGGGGAGGGGGACCGCCCGAAGGGTGGTGGAGGGGGTAAGGGCGTGCGGGGTGTGGAACATCGGGCGGCGGCGCGCGGGCGGGCCCCCTCCACCACCGCGCAAGAGGCGCGGCGGTCCCCCTCCCCCAAGGGGGGAGGATTGCGGGTCAGGAATCATATCCGCATCTCCAAGCCTTCGCCCGCCAGATAGGCCTTGAGGTCCGGGATGGCTATCGCGCCGGTGTGGAAGACGCTGGCGGCCAGGGCGCCGGAGACGTCGGCCTGATTGAACACATCCTTGAAATGCTCGGGCGCGCCGGCGCCGCCCGAGGCGATCAGGGGGATGGTCAGGCGCGCGCGGGCGGCGGACAGCTGTTCGATGTCGTAGCCGCGTCGAACCCCGTCCTGGTCGATGCAGTTCAGCACGATCTCGCCGGCGCCCAGGCTCTGCGCCTCGTCCAGCCAGTCCAGGGTGCGCTTGCCGGCGCGGCGGCGCGCGTCGGGATCGCCGGTGTATTTGTGGACCACCCATTCGCCGTCTTCCAGACGACTGTCGATGCCGACGACGACGCACTGGCTGCCCAGCCGCGCGGCCATTTCGGCGATCAGTTCGGGGCGTTCCAGGGCGGGGGAGTTGATCGAGACCTTGTCCGCGCCGTGGTCCAGGCAGCGGGCCGCCTGATCGACGCTGCGGATGCCGCCGGCGACGCAGAAGGGGATGTCCAGCAGCCGGGCGATGTCCCGGATCCAGCCATAGTCCAGGGTCCGGCCCTCGGGGCTGGCGGTGATGTCGTAGAAGACCAGTTCGTCGGCGCCCGCGTCGCGGTATCGGGCGGCCAGCTCCGCCGCGTCGCCCATGTCGGCGTGGCCGACGAACTTCACGCCCTTGACCACCCGGCCGTCCTTGACATCCAGGCAGGGGATGATGCGCCGGGCGGTCATTGGACCGCCCTCCTGGCTGAAGACTGGGCCGTCATGCCGCCGTCGCTATGGCGTCGGGCAGGGTGAAGCGGTTCTCGTAAAGGGCGCGGCCAACGATGGCGCCGTTGCAGCCCAGCGACTTGACCGCCGCGATGTCGTCCAGCGACGAGACCCCGCCCGAGGCCTGCAGCACCAGGTCCGGCCGCCGCCGCCGGATTTCCGCCAGAAGCTCCAGATTAGGGCCGGTCATGGCGCCGTCACGGCCCACGTCGGTGACCAGCAGGTGTTTGAAGAGTCCCTTGGGATAGCGGTCGAGGGCGGTCCACAGATCGACGCCCGATGACTGGGTCCAGCCCTTCAGGGCGGGCACGGGCACGCCGTCCTCGATCTTGACGTCGAAGGCCAGGGTGATGTGCTCGGCGCCGAACCCCTTCAGCCAGGCGGCGACATCATTCGGCTGGGTCACCGCCAGCGAACCGACGACGACGCGCGAGACGCCCGTGTCCAGCAGTTTGGCGACGTCGTTGGCGCTGCGCACCCCGCCGCCGGACTGGATCTTGACGTCGATGGCCTTTGTCAGTTCGCCGATCAGGGCGTGCTGCACGGCTTCGCCGGCCTCGGCGCCGTCCAGATCGACGACGTGGATCCATTCCGCCCCCTCTGCGGCGAAGGCGCTCAGACGGGTGGCCGGCTGTTCGTCATAGCGGGTCACCTGGTCGAACTTGCCGTGCATCAGGCGCACGCAGACGCCGTCCTTCAAGTCGATGGCGGGATAGATCAGCATGATGGATCCTCGGGCAGGCCCAGGAAGTTCCTGAGGATGGTCGCGCCGGCCTCGGCCGAGCGTTCGGGGTGGAACTGGCAGCCCCAGCGGTTGGCGGCGCGGACCACGGCGGGGACAGGGCCGCCATAGTCGGCGCGGGCCAGGGTGGCGGGGCCGTCGGGACAGACATAGCCGTGGACGAAATAGGCGTAGGCGCCGTCGGCGACCCCCTCCAGCAGCGGGTCGTCGCGGTCGCGCGTCAGCCGGCTCCAGCCCATATGCGGCACGGGCAGGGCGCCCGCCGGCTCCAGTCGGGACACGGCGCCGGGGATGAAGCCCAGCAGATCGACGGCCTCGCCCTCCTGGCTGGTTTCGAACAGCAGTTGCTGGCCCAGGCAGACGCCCAGCAGGGGGCGGGGGAAGGCGCGGATCGGCTCGACCAGACCCAGTTCGGACAGGCGCGCCATGGCGTAACCGGCCGCGCCGACGCCGGGCAGGATGACCCGTTCGGCCTCGGCGATGACGGCCGGGTCGTCGGTCAGGCGCACGGTGGCGCCCAGACGCTCGAGCGCGAACTGGACCGAGGCGATATTGCCGGCGCCATAGGCGATGACGGCGACTTCGGTCATGCGATCCTCCCCCCTTGGGGGAGGGGGACCGCCCGAAGGGTGGTGGAGGGGGCGAGGGCGCACGAGGTGCGGAGCGTCGGGCGTCGGCGCGCGGGCCGGCCCCCTCCACCGCTTCGCGGTCCCCCTCCCCCGACGGGGGAGGATTTCATCACAACACCCCCTTGGTGGAGGGCACCGCATCGCCCTCGACCCGGATGGCTTGGCGCAGGGCGCGGCCGAAGGCCTTGTAGACGGCTTCGGTCTTGTGGTGGTCGTCCTGGCCCGTGACCTTGATGTGGACGGCGGCGCCCATCGCTTCCGCCAATGAGCGGAAGACGTGGGCGGTCAGGTCGGTGCGGTAGTCGCCGATGAACGGGGTGTCGAAGGTCCCTTCGAACAGCGGATAGGGACGACCGGACAGGTCGATGGAGACGGTGGCGTTGGCCTCGTCCATCGGCAGGACGAAGCCGTAGCGGGCGATGCCCTTGCGCTCGCCCAGCGCCTGTTTCAGCGCCTGGCCCAGGGCGATGGCGCTGTCCTCGATCGTGTGGTGCGGGTCGGTGTGCAGGTCGCCCTCGCACTGGAGCCGCAGGGAGAAGCCGCCGTGGGCCGCGATCTGCTCCAGCATATGGTCGAAGAAGCCGACGCCGGTCTCGATCTTGATGGGGCCGGTGGCGTCCAGGTCGACGGCGCAGACGATACGGGTCTCCTTCGTATCGCGCACGGCCTGGCCGACGCGGGCCGGGCGGCGTTTGGCGGGCGTCAGGCCGAAGGCGGCCAGCAGCCGGTCGTTGACCTCGGGCTTGATCGAGACGGGCAGGCGCAGGCGCTCGCCGGACAGATCGGCCGCGACGCCATAGGTCGTCAGGGCGGCCAGGGCGGCGGCGGGGTCTTCCGGCCGGGCCATGACGATGGGGCCGACGCCGGGCTCGACCGGCATCTGGCGGCCCAGTTCGCGGGCGATCCGCTCGCGCTCGCGGCGGACCGAGGCGATGCGCTCGGCGGTCTCGATCATCCGCGACGGGTCCAGCGCCTGTTGCGCCAGCCGCACCAGGGGTTCGGGCAGGGCGTAGGGCTCCAGCACCGAGGCGAGGCGGGCCAGGGTCGGGGCCTGGGCGATGGCGGCGCCGACGCGGGCGCCGGCCAGGCCATAGGCCAGGGACAGGCTGCGCAGCACGACCAGGTTGGGCTGGTCGGCGACGACGGTGGCGGCCGAGACGCTGTCGGAGAACTCGATCAGGCCCTCGTCCACCACCAGCAGGGCGGGGGCGACGCGGGCGGCCATTTCGGCGACGGCCTCGGGCGAACCGAGGGCGCGGATGACGACGACTGCGGGTTCGCCCTTGGCCGGATAGATGGCGGCCAGACTGTCATAGGGTTCGGCCTTGGGCGCCTCGACCGAGCCGCCGTCGCGGGCGGCGAGGCGATAGGCCAGCTCCAGCCCGTGGGTCAGGCCGCGCACCGGCAGGACCTGGTCGGCGGGCACGGCGTAGATCGCGGCCATGCGGGCGGCGAGGGCGGCAGGCTCGCCGGGATAGCGGTCCAGGCCTTCGCCGCCGGAGACCAGCGGGGAATAGGGGGCGGGCAGGGTCATCGGGCGGCTCCGCTTAGACCTTCCGCCGCTTGCGGGGGAAGCGTCAGGTCGTGGCGCGCAGCGACACGCCCGACGATGGGGGGAGTTTTGCGACTTGGCGAAACTCCCCTCTCCGACCCTGGTTCGCTGCGCGAACGCCGGGCCACCTCTCCCGCAAGCGGGAGAGGGTTCTTGAGGACGACGCTCATCCTTCAGCCCTCAGGTCGGCGGCGCGGGCGTGGGCTTCGAGGCCCTCCATCCGGGCCAGGCGGGCGGCGATGGGGGCCAGGGCGCGGGCGCCGGCCTCGCTGACCAGCTGGACCGACATGGTGGTCATGAAGCTGGCGGTGGTGACGCCGCCCAGGGTGCGGGCGCCGCCGTCGGTCGGCAGGACGTGGCTGGGGCCGGCCGCGTAGTCGCCCAGGGTCTCGGCGGCGAACCGGCCGACGAAGACGGCGCCGGCGGCCTTGATGAAATCAACCAGGGGCTCGGGATCGTCGATCTGGATCGCCAGGTGTTCGGGGCCATACAGGTTGGCGACCTCTGCGGCGGCGTCGAGGTCGCGGACCAGGATGGCGCGGGCCTCGTTCAGCGAGGCGCGGGCGATGGCTTCGCGCGGCAGCGCAGCGACCTGAACCTCAACCTCCGACAGGATGGAGTCGATGGTGGCGCGGCTGGTGGAGACCAGGATGACCTGGGCGTCGGCGTCGTGTTCGGCCTGGCTCAGCAGGTCGGCGGCGGCGATCTCGGGCGCGGCGTCGCGGTCGACGATGACCATCAATTCGGACGGGCCGGCGGGCATGTCGACGGCGGGGCCGCCCGGAAGAGCAGACGCCTGTTTCTTGGCCTCGGCGACATAGGCGTTGCCGGGGCCGAACAGCTTGTCACAGGCGGGGATGATCCCGTCCTCCAGCGCGACGCCGAAGGTCAGGGCGGCGATAGCCTGGGCCCCGCCCATCAGCCAGATGGCGTCCAGTTCGGCCTCGGCGGCGGCCAGGATCATGGCGGGGTGGATGCCGCCATTTTTGTCCGGCGGGGTGACGGCGACGCGTTCGCCAACGCCCGCGACGCCAGCCGGGATGGCCAGCATCAGCAGGGACGAGAACAGGGGGGCGGTGCCGCCGGGGATATAGAGACCGGCCGAGGCGATCGGACGCCAGGCCAGTTTGGAGCGCACGCCGGGGGTGGTCTCGATGAAGGGGGTGTCCTCCGGCTTGGTCGCCTGGTGGAAGACGCGCACATTCTCGGCCGCCATGCGCAGGGCGCGGACGTCGCCGGGCGGCAGGGCGTTGCGCGCCTCGGCCACGGCCTCGGGCGTGATGGCGATGCGGCGGGGCGGGGCCTTGTCCAGTTTCAGGCACCAGTCGGTGACGGCCGCGCCGCCACGTGCGCGCACGTCGTCCAGGATAGTGCGGACCACGTCCGTAACGTCGCCGGCGGTGCGCTGGGCCGGGCGGGCCAGGGCCGCCCTTTTCCCGGCGGCGTCGAGGGAGGACCAGTCGATCAGCTTCATCACATCATCTTCTCGATAGGCAGGACCAGGATGGCCGAGGCGCCGGCGGCCTTCAGCTTCTCCAGCGTCTCCCAGAAGACGGCCTCCTGGCAGACGGCGTGGACGGCGACCGCGTCGTCGCGACCCGACAGGGGCATGACGGTCGGCGAACCGGCGCCGGGCAGGATGGCGGTGATCTCATCCAGCGCCGAACGCGGGGCGTTCAGCATGACGTATTTGGCGCCCTGCGAGGACACGACGCCGGACATCCGCTCGATGACGCTGTCCAGCAGGTGCTGCAGGCCGGGCTCGGGGGCGACGGGGGACTGGATCAGGACGGCCTGGCTTTCCAGCACCGTCTCCTTGGCGCCCAGGCCGTTGGCCTCCAGCGTCGCGCCGGTCGAGACCAGGTCGCAGATGGCGGCGGCCAGTTTCAGCCGGGGCGCGACCTCGACGGCGCCGCGCATGACGACGATCTCGGCCTTGACCCCACGCTCATCCAGGAAGCGGCGCAGGATCTTGGGATAGGAGGTGGCGATGCGCAGCCCGTCCAGCGAGGCCGGGCCGTCATAGGCCAGGGTCGGGGGCGTGGCGATCTTCAGGGTGCAGCGGCCGAAGCCCAGCGGCATGACGACCGAGGCGTCAGGTCCGCCGTTGCGGCCTTCCTCCAGCACATTCTCGCCGACGATGCCCAGGTCGCAGACGCCGTCGGCCACGAAGGTGGGGATGTCGTCGTCGCGGACGCGCAGCAGGTCGATCGGATAGTTCTCGACCCGATAGAGCAGGTCGTTGTGGCCCTTGACCCATTTCAGACCCGCGTCACGGATCAGGTCGAGGCTGCGGTCGGCCAGACGGCCGGATTTCTGGACGGCGATGCGAAGCCGGCCCTGGGCGGTGCTCATGTTCGGATACTCAGTTCGTGTTCTTCAGGCGGTCCA
Organism: Brevundimonas sp. TSRC1-1; assembly: GCF_049898245.1. Lineage (NCBI taxonomy): Bacteria > Pseudomonadati > Pseudomonadota > Alphaproteobacteria > Caulobacterales > Caulobacteraceae > Brevundimonas > Brevundimonas sp. TSRC1-1. Next base: position 79,206 of record NZ_JAFCXI010000002.1, on the reverse strand, counting down.
GGGCGAGGCGGTAGCCCTGGTGCGGCATGTCTTTGAGATAGCGGGCGACGCGGACGACGGTGGTGGGGCTGGCGTGGGCCTCGGCCGCGATCTCGCGATAGGATTTGCCGCCGGCGTCGAGCAGGCGCGCCACCTGCCAGCGCTCGGCGAAGGCGCGCAGTTCCGCCGGGGTGCAGAGGTCGGCCAGAAAGGCGTCCATCTCGGCGCGCGTCTGCATCGACAGCAGGGCGTCATGGAGGGCGTCGCGGGCGGGCGGGGTCGTCATGCGCGTTCCACTATGCTGTAACAGTGGAACGGTCAAGGGGTGGCGTGAGCCGTGACTGGTGACTCGTGATTGGGCGCGCGGGCTCCAGTCACGACTGACGATTCACCAATCACGACTTACGCCCGCCCGCGCGCCGCTCTATCTGTCCGCCCATGACCAAGATTCTGATCATCGGCGCCGGGCACGCCGGCGGCTCCGTCGCGGCCTTTCTGCGGCAATACGGCCATGAGGGGCCGATCGTGCTGGTGGGCGAGGAGGATGCGCCGCCCTATCAGCGGCCGCCCCTGTCCAAGGCCTGGCTGAAGGGCGAGGCGGATCTGGAGGCGCTGCTGCTGCGGCCGCTGAGCTTCTATGAAGAACAGGGGATCGAGTTCCGGCCGTCGACGGTCGCCGTGTCGGTGGATCCGGAGGCGAAGACGGTCGCCTTCCACGACGGGTCGAGCGAGCCCTATGACGTCCTGGTGCTGGCGACGGGATCGACGGCGCGCAAACTGCCTGTGCCGGGCGGGGATCATCCTGATCTGCTGGAGCTGCGGACGCTGAAGGACGCGGAACGGCTGAAGGCCGTGCTGGGGCCGGGCAAGCGGTTGGCGGTGGTCGGCGGCGGCTATGTCGGCTTGGAGGCGGCGGCCTCGGCCCGGGCCCTGGGCGCCGAGGCGGTGGTGATCGAACGGGCGCCGCGCGTGCTGGCGCGGGTGGCGTCGGAGACCCTGTCGGCCTTCTTCACCGCCCAGCATCGGGCGCATGGGGTCGAGATTGTGACCGGGGCCGAGGTGGTCGCCGTGGCCCATGACGGCGTGACCCTGGCGGACGGATCGGTGGTGCAGGCGGATGCGGTTCTGGTCGGGGTCGGCGCCCTGGCGTGCGAAAGCCTGGCGCGGTCGGCGGGCCTGCGCTGCGACGACGGGGTGGTGGTGGACGATCAGGCGCGGACCAGCGACCCGGCCATCTTCGCCGTCGGCGACATGACGCGGCGGCCGATTCCCGTGCACGGCGGCGTCTCGCACCGGCTGGAGAGCGTGCCCAATGCGCTGGAGCAGGCGAAGCAGGCGGCGGCGGCCATCGTCGGACGGCCGGGGCCGTCGCCGGAGGTCCCGTGGTTCTGGTCCGATCAGTACGACTTCAAGCTTCAGATCGCCGGCCTGCCGTTCGATGCGGACCGTCAGGTGGTGCGGGGCGATCCGTCGGCGGGGGGATTTGCGGTGTTTCACCTGAACGGCGACCGGGTGGTCTGCGTCGAGGCGGTCAATGCCCCGCCGGAGTTCATGGCCGGCAAACAGCTGATCGGGAAGGCGACGCCGGTGGATGTGGCGAAGCTGGCGGATCAGGCGGTGTCGATGAAGGCGGTGGGGGTCTGACACAGGCCTTATCCCTCCCCCTGCGGGGGAGGGCGGTCGAGGAGCGACCGGGTGGGGGCGGCCAAGCAAGGTCGCACTGGTTCTGCTTCGCGAGATATGTCCTGTGTCGCCCTGCCGCCCCCACCCGGCTTCGCCTTCGGCTCAGCCCCCTCCCCCGCAGGGGGAGGGAGAGGCGCCCCGCCGCTTCGTCGTCGCCGCAGTGCAACAAAACTGTTGCGCTTTTCGTTGGGTAGCGATCAAGCTGCGAACTCAACGCGGCGGGGGCGAATGACGAGAGCTTTCGACGAAATGAACGGCGGCGGATCGGGGACGATCCGCGACAGCTACAAGACCCTGGCGGCCTGGCTGGAAAACGCCCCGCCGGATCTGCTGCAGGCGCGCTCGCGCCAGGCCGAGCTGTTCTTCCGCCGGATGGGCGTGACCTTCGCCGTCTATGGCGACGAGGAATCCAACGAGCGGCTGATCCCGTTCGATGTCGTCCCGCGCATCATCGGCGCCGACGAATGGGGCGGGCTGGAGAAGGGGCTGAAGCAGCGGGTCACCGCCATCAACGCCTTCCTGAAGGACATCTACGGGCCGCAGGACTGTATCCGCGCCGGGATCGTGCCCGCCGACCTGATCCTGACCAATCCACACTATCGGCCCGAGATGCAGGGCCGCCGGCCGCCGGGCGACGTCTGGTGCCATATCGCCGGGGTCGATCTGGTTCGCACGGGCGAGGACGGCTTCTATGTGCTGGAGGACAATGTCCGTACGCCGTCCGGGGTCTCTTATATGCTGGAGAACCGCGAGATGATGATGCGGCTGTTCCCCGACCTGTTCGCCGAACATGCGGTGCGGCCGGTCGAGATCTATACCGACATGCTGCTGCGCTCGTTGCAGGCCTCGGCGCCGTCGGGGGCGGGCGAGGATCCGACCATTGTGGTGCTGACGCCCGGGCCGTTCAACTCGGCCTATTACGAGCACAGCTTCCTGGCCGACAAACTGGGGGTCGAACTGGTCGAGGGTGGGGATCTCTTCGTCAATGACGACACCGTCTATATGCGCACGACCGAGGGGCCCAAGCGGGTCGACGTCATCTATCGCCGCATCGACGACGACTTCATCGACCCCCTGACCTTCATGCCGGATTCGGCGGTCGGGGTGCCGGGGCTGATGTCGGCCTATTTCGCCGGGCGGGTGACCCTGGCCAATGCGGTCGGGACGGGGGTGGCCGACGACAAGGCCGTCTATACCTATATGCCCGAGATCATCCGCTTCTTCACCGGCGAGGACGCCATCCTGAAGAATGTGCCGACCTGGCGCTGCCGCGAGGCGGACGCGCTGAAAGAGGTGCTGGGCAGGCTGGACGAACTGGTGGTCAAGGAGGTCGGCGGATCTGGCGGTTACGGCATGCTGGTGGGGCCGACCTCGACCAAGGCCGAGATCGAGGCCTTCCGGGCCAAGCTGATCGCCGATCCCGACGACTTCATCGCCCAGCCGACGCTGAGCCTGTCGACCGCCCCGACCCTGAACGGCGGCGCCCTGTCGCCGCGGCACGTCGATCTGCGGCCGTTCGTCCTGTCCAGTCCGGCGGGGGTGCGGGTCGCGCCCGGCGGGCTGACGCGGGTGGCGCTGAAGGAGGGGTCGCTGGTGGTCAACTCCAGCCAGGGCGGCGGAACCAAGGACACCTGGGTGCTGGATGTTTAAGCGGACGAAAATCCTCCCCCGTCGGGGGAGGGGGACCGCGAAGCGGTGGAGGGGGCTCGCCCCGGACACCCTGTTTGCGTTTGGCCCCCTCCACCACCCTTCGGGCGGTCCCCCTCCCCCAACGGGGGAGGAATAGATGCTCTCTCGCACCGCAGACAGCCTGTACTGGACCGGCCGCTATATGGAGCGGGCGGACTTTCTCGCGCGCATCCTGGAGGCGGCGATCCGCCTGGCCGCCCTGCCGGCCAAGGACCAGGCCACGGTCACGGCCTGGGCCGGCGCCATCGCCTCGTCGGGGGTCAAGAGCGGCTTCGACGCCTCGGGCCGGACCATCTCGGAGAAGTCGGTCCGGGAATATCTGGCCTTCGGCTACGACAACTCGACCTCGATCAAGGCCTGTATCACCAAGGCGCGGACCAATGCGCGCTCGGTGCGGACCGCCCTCACCATCGAGCTGTGGGAGGCGATCAACGGCGCCTGGAACGGGCTGAACGAACTGGGCGAGCCGACCAAGCGGGATGATTTCACCAACTTCCTCGACTTCGTGAAGTCCACGTCCTTGGCGGTCGAGGGCGCCTCGTCGCGGACCATGTTGCGCAATGACGCCTACTGGTTCCTGCGGCTGGGCATGGCGATCGAGCGGGCCGACAACACCGCCCGCCTGCTGGACGTGAAGTATCACCTGCTGCTGCCGCCCGGCGAACGGGTGGGCGGACAGCTGGACTATTTCCAGTGGACCACCCTGCTGCGCGAGGTCTCGGCCCTGACCGCCTATCGCTGGGTTTACCGCGAGAGCGTGCGGCCCTGGCTGGTGGCGGACCTGCTGGTGCTGAACCGGCAGATGCCGCGCTCGCTGGCCAGCTGCCAGGGAATGATCGTCAGCTATCTGGAGAAGCTGGCCACCGATTACGGCCGGCGTGGACCGGCGCAGCGGCTGGCGTCCAACCGTCTGACCCAGTTCAACGAGGCCAAGATCGAGGATATCTTCCAGTCGGGCCTGCACGAATACATCCAGGGTTTCCTGAACCAGAACAACGCCCTGGCCGCCGCCATCCAAGAACAGTATCTGGTCTGACCATGCGGATACGGATCGACCACTCCACCCGCTACGCCTACGCCCGGCCGGCGCGGTTCATCGTGCAGATGCTGCGGCTGACGCCCCGCTCCTGCGAGAGCCAGCAGGTGCGCGAATGGCGCATCGAGACCGACGTGGATGCGCGGCTGCGACGCAGTGAGGACGCCTTCGGCAATATCGTTCACAGCCTCTATACCGAGCGCCCGACCGACGCCCTGACCATCCGGGTGACGGGCGAGGTTTCGACCATGGACACCGGCGGGGTGATCCGGGGCCAGAACGAGCGGCTGCAGCCCGGCGTCTATCTGCGCGACACCCGCCTGACCGAGGCGGACGCGGCCCTGGTCGATTTCGCCCGGGAGATCGGCGAGGGCGCGCCGCTGGAGCGGATGCACCGGCTGATGGGGGCGATCCACGGCGGGGTGGCCTTCGAGGTCGGCGCCACGTCCGCGACCCATACGGCGGCCGAGGCCTTCGCCATCCGGCGCGGCGTCTGCCAGGACCACGCGCAGATCTTCATCGCCTGCGCCCGGACGCTGGGCGTGCCGGCCCGCTATGTCTCGGGCCATCTGAACCGCTCGGACGGACAGCATGACCAGGACGCCGCCCACGCCTGGGCCGAGGCCTGGATCGAGGGGCTGGGCTGGGTCGGGTTCGATGCGGCCAACGGAATCTGTCCGACCGACAACTATGTCCGCATCGCCACGGGCCTGGACGCCCTGGGCGCGACGCCGATCCGGGGCACCAGCTACGGCGGCGGGATCGGGACGCTGACGGTCGCCCTGCATGTGCGGCCTGTGCAACAGAGTCAGCAGCAACATCAATCCAGGGGATGGTCGTGATCGCCATGGCCGGGGAATCTGCTAGCGTCGAACGATTCGCGGAACCGGGAGCGGATAGAGCGAAGTGACCTATTGCGTGGGCATGCTGGTGGACGAGGGGTTGGCGATGATCGCCGACACCCGCACCAATGCGGGCGTGGACAACATCTCGTCCTATCGCAAGCTGCATATCTTCAAGACCACCGGCGAGCGGATCCTGGCGGTGGCGACGGCCGGGAATCTGTCGGTCACCCAGACGGCCCTGGCCATGGTGGCGGAGGGGGTGAAACTGCCCGACTCGACCGCGCTGGAGACGCTGGAGACCGCCCCGACCCTGTTCCGCGCCGCCCAGATCCTGGGCCATGCCCTGGCCATGGTGCGGGCCACCATCAACACGCCCGCCTCGCCGACCGCCGACGCCCTGAACGTCAACGCCTCCATGCTGCTGGGCGGCCAGATCGCCGGCGGAAAAATGGGTCTGTATCTGATCTACGGGCAGGGCAACTTCATCGAATGCGGGCCGGACACCCCCTATCTGCAGATCGGTGAGCTGAAGTACGGCAAGCCGATCCTGGATCGCGCGCTGCACAATTCCACTCCCCTGTCCGAGGCGGTCAAACTGGGGCTGATCTCGTTCGATTCGACGATTCGCTCGAACATCGCCGTGGGGCCGCCGCTGGACCTGATCGTCATTCCCCGCGACCACCTGACGGGGATGGAGCGCCGGATCGACGTGGACGATCCCTATTTCCGCGACCTGGGCCGGCGCTGGTCGGAAGCCCTGGCCTCGGCCCACAAGGCCATGCCCGATCCCACCTGGCTGGACCTGGACCTGTCGCCGCCGATGCGGAACATGAGCATCGTCATCTGAGCCAGGGGCGGCCCCGCCGCCGTCTCAGGCCGTCTCGCGGAGGGTGAGACGACCACCGCCAGAGCGCGCCCCCGTCAAGGCAACCGTGCGTCTGCGATTAAGTCGCAATTCCTCTTGTGCGAACTTGTTAAGCTGGCTATTGCGACCGCATCGCAAAATCAGGCCAAAAGGTCGCCTCAATATGTCCGAGTCCCGCGCCGCCGCGCTCCGATCGCTTCTGTTCGCCTCCAGCGCCGCCGGCATGCTGGTCGCCGCGCCGGCCCTGGCCGCCGATGTAACGTCCGAGGGCGGCGTGATCGTCACCGCCGATCAGCAACAGCAGCCGGCCAATCTCGGCACGATCGACGTCAACGGCCAACTGAAGAAGCGTCAGCCGGAAAGCCCCGAGTTCGTGGCGCCCCTGCTGGACACGCCCCGCTCGGTGACGATCATCCCGGAACAGGTCATCACCCAGACGGCGGCGACCTCGCTGGAAGACCTGCTGCGCAACTCCCCCGGCATCACCTTCGGCGCGGGCGAAGGCGGCCAGCCGCTGGCCGACCGGCCCTTCATCCGGGGCCAGTCGTCGGGCAACAACATCTTCGTCGACGGCGTGCGCGACGCGGGCGGCCAGCAGCGCGAGGTCTTCGACCTGGAGCAGGTCGAGGTCATCAAGGGCGCCGATTCCGTCTATTCGGGCCGGGGCTCGGGCGGCGGCAGCATCAATCTCAGCTCCAAGCAGCCGCGCCTGGCCGACGCCGTCAGCGCCAGCCTCGGCGCCGGCACGGACAGCTATTACCGCGCCACCGTGGACGGCAACTGGCGCCTGAACGACACCAGCGCCTTCCGTCTGAACCTGATGGCGACCGAGGGCGACGTCCCGGGCCGGGACGCGGTGGACTTCGAGAAGTACGGCCTGGCCATGGCCCTGGGCGTCGGCCTGGGAACCGACACTTCGGCCACGATCAACTACTACCACCTGACCGCCGACTCGATGCCGGACTACGGCATTCCGCTGGACCGAAAGCTGGACAACAACTGGGCGATCAAGACGACGGACAGCCGGATCCTGAACGTGCCCTACGACACCTTCTACGGCCTGAAGGCGCGCGACTACATGCGCAACGAGGTCGACAGCGTCACGGTCAAGCTGGAGCACAAGTTCAGCGACACCCTGACCCTGCGCAATCTGACCCGCTATTCCGAGACGCTGAACGACTATGTGCTGACCAATCCGGGCGACGGCGGCACGGCGGTTCTGGTCGGCGACACCTGGTGGATGAAGCGGGGTCTGAAGTCGCGCTGGAACCCGGCCGAGACCTTCGCCAATGTCACCGACCTGTACGGCAGTTTCACCACGGGCGGGCTGAAGCATGATTTCGACCTGGGCGTGGAATATTCGCGCGAGATCAACCGCAACGCCTCCTACAACATCACCACCGCCAGCGGCTCGGCCTGCCCGACCGGCCTGACCGGCTTCGACTGCACGCCGGTCTATGATCCCAATCCGAACGATCCGTGGACCGGCTCGATCGCGCGCGGAGCCGAAACCCACTCCAACACCACCAGCTGGGGCGTCTATGGCGCCGACTCCATCGCCTTTGGGCCGAAGTGGTTGCTGAACCTGGGCCTGCGCTACGACCGTTACGAGACCGAAGGCACGTCCATCGCCCGCGGCGCCGCCACGCCGACCTTCCACGAGGGCGAGTGGGATTTCGTCAACTATCAGGTCGGGCTGGTGTACAAGCCTACCTCCAACACCAGCGTCTATGCGTCCTACGCCACCTCCTCGACGCCGCCCACCGTGTCCGGCGGCGACCAGAACGGCGCGAGCGGCGGCGAGGGCAGCGGCAATCTGGCGGGCCAGCTCCTCGATCCGGAAGACACCGAGAACTATGAGGTCGGCGCCAAGGCCGAACTGTTCGGCCAGCGGCTGACCCTCAGCGGCGCCCTGTTCCAGACGACGCGCAAGAACGCGCAAGTGCTGGTCGACACCGACCAGTACGCTCAGGTCGGCGAGGTCAAGGTCGAAGGGCTGGAGCTCGGCTTCTCGGGCAGCGTCACGCCGGCCTGGACCGTGTTCGGCGGCTATACCTATATGGACTCCGAGCTGGTTCGGGGCGCCGTCACCATCGTGGACGGCGCGCCTGTTCCGAGCGCCTTCGAAGGCGATCCGCTGGCCAATACGCCCAAGAACAGCTTCAGCCTGTTCACCACCTATCGCGTCCTCCCCAAGCTGAGCCTGGGCGGCGGGGTCTATTATGTGGACGACCGGTTCGGCGGAAACCAGGGCGGGGCCGGCGGCGGTTCGGCCGCCGTCTATGCGCCCAGCTACACCCGCCTGGACCTGTTCGCCTCCTATGACGTGACCGATCGCGCCAGCCTGCAGCTGAACGTCAAGAACGCCACGGACGAGGAATACATCATGCGGACCAACGGGGTTCACCATGCCGACCCCGCTCCGGGCCGGCAGGCGATCCTGGCGCTGAACCTGCGCTTCTAAAGGCCACGATCCCCGGCCTATATCTGGCGGCCCCGTCCTTCCGGCGGGGCCGTCTTTTCTTTTCGAGCGAGACCCGACCGTGCTGCTCCAGATCCCCGAAGTCTTTTCCAAGGCCGAAGTGAAGGCCCTGCGCGAGCGGCTGGACGCAGGCCCCTGGGCCGACGGCAATATGACTTCGGGCCACCAGTCGGCGACGGCGAAGCGGAACCAGCAACTGCCGGAAGACTCGGACGTGGCGAAGGAGGTCTCGGCCCTGATCGTCCAGGCGCTGAACGCCAATCCGATGTTCGTGGCCGCCGCCCTGCCGCACACGATCTTTCCGCCTCTTTTCAACCGCTATGAGGGCGGGGGCGAGTTCGGGCTGCACGTGGACAACGCCATCCGCCAGCAGCGCGGCGGCGGTTCGATCCGGATCCGCAGCGACCTGTCGGCGACCCTCTTCCTGTCCGAACCCGAGGACTACGACGGCGGGGAGCTGATCATCGAGGAGATGTACGGGCCGCAGTCGGTCAAGCTGCCGGCCGGGGACCTTGTGCTGTATCCGTCCAAGAGCCTGCACAAGGTCATGCCGGTGACGCGCGGGGCGCGGGTCTCGTCCTTCATGTGGATGCAGAGCCTGATCCGCGACGACGGCGATCGGGAGATGCTGTTCCGCCTGGACGTGGCGACCCAGCGGGTGGCGACGGAGAAGGGGCCGAAGGATCAGGCGGTGATCGAACTGACCGGCGTCTATCACAACCTGCTGCGGCGCTGGTCCGAGGTTTGACGCCGGCCCGGTCCCTGTGACCTCGGGGCCGCAATCGGAGTTATAAGGTCGCAGCGGTGAACCAAGGCGGGGCTGGTCTATTGTGACCGGGATGTTCCAAGACACGCCCCCCGCACCGCCCGCCCAATTGTCTGAAATCACGGTGACGGCCGCCCGTCTGCCGCCCGCCGCCGCCGACGCCGCCTTTTCGGTGGTGCGGCTGGACCAGAGGGTGCTGGAGCGATCCGCCCGGCTGGACGAGGCGCTGCGGACCGTGCCGGCCGTGTCCCTGTTCCGCCGCACCTCCAGCCTGGCCGCCAATCCGACGACCCAGGGGATTTCGCTGCGGGCCATCGCGCCGTCCGGCGCGGGTCGGACCCTGGTGACGCTGGACGGGGTTCCGCTGAACGATCCGTTCGGAGGCTGGGTGATCTGGTCCCAGGTCGCGCCGGAATCGCTGGAACGGGTGGATGTGGTGCGCGGCGCGGGGGCGGGGCCCTATGGCGCCGGCGCCCTGACCGGGGTCATCGGCCTGACGGAGCGGGACAGCGGCGGGGTGCTGGACGCCTCGGTCGCCGAGCGCGGCGGGGCCAGGGTCGCGGGCTCCGGCTCGACCCAGATGGGCCTGTTCGGCGTGACCCTGTCGGGCCTGTACGAGACCAGCGACGGCTATACGCCGGTGCGCGGGCCGGCGGCGGGGGCGGCGGACAGGCCGCTGGACCTGGACAGCCGCAGCGCGGCCTTGCGGGTCGATGCGCCGCTGGACGGGCTGAACCTGGACGGGGCGAACCTGTCGCTGCGGGCTGCGACCTGGGAGGAGGATCGCGGGTCCGGCCTGCTGAACGCCCGGTCCAACGCCAGCGGCCACAGCCTGAGCGCCACGGCGGCCAAGGCGCCGCCCGCCGACGGATACGGCTGGCGGCTGCAGGCCTGGCGGATCGAGAGCAATTTCGCCAACAGTTCGGCCTCGGTGGCGGCGGACCGGTCGACCACGACGCCGGCCAATAGTCAGTACAAGACCCCCGCCACGGGCTGGGGGCTGAACGCGGCCCTGCGCCGCCGCACCGCCGACGTCGCCGGCGGGCGGCTGGAATGGGAGGTCGGCGCCGACGCCCGGTTCAACGAGGGCGCGACCAACGAATTCTTCAGCAATCCCACCGGCGCGGGCTTCGCCCGGGGACGGCGCGCGGGCGGCGAGACGTCGGTGGCCGGGGCCTATGTGGACGGGTCGTGGACCGGCGGGGACTGGTTGATCGCGGGCGGGCTGCGTTACGACCAGTGGAAGAACGAGGCGGGATTCCGCTACGAATACACCCTGGCGACCGGCGTCCCGATCCTGGACGAGACGGACGAGGACCGGTCGGGCGAGGTGTTCAGCGCGCGACTGGCGGCGCGACGCGATCTGAGCCGGCTGCTGGGCGCCGGCTACGCCTGGCGGGCGGCGGCCTATTCCGGCTTCCGGCCGGCGACGCTGAATGAACTGCACCGGCCGTTCCGGGTCGGCAACGACATCACCGAGGCCAATTCGGCGCTGGAGCCCGAGACCCTGCGCGGCATCGAGACGGGCCTGGCCTATGACCGGGACGGGATCGCTTGGGGGGCGACGGTCTTCTGGAACGAGATCGAGGACGCCATCGTCAATGTCACGATCGGCGAGGGGCCGGGGACCTTCCCCCGCGCGGGCTTCGTGCCCGCCGGCGGGGTGCTGCGCCAGCGCCAGAACGCCGGGACCATCAACGCCTGGGGCGTCGAGCTGAACGGGTCCATCCAGGCGACCGAGGCCCTGTCGCTGAACGCGGCCCTGTCCTGGACCGACGCCGAGGTGGACGGCGGGACGGCGGCGCCGCAGCTGACCGGCCTGCGTCCGGCCCAGGCGCCGGAATGGAGCGCGACGGCGGGCCTGGACTGGCGGGCGACAGACCGTCTGACCCTGGGCTTGGCGGCGCGGTATGAATCGGCGCGGTTCGACGATGACCTGAACAGCCGGACCCTGGACCCCGCCGTGACCCTGGACGCCCGGGCGGAGTGGGCGGCGCGCGAAGGCGTCATGGTCTGGGCCGCCCTGGACAACGCCTTTGATGAAGAGGTCGAGGTGTCGATGACCGGGACCGACGTCGCCGGCTACGCCCCGCCGCGCACGGTGCGGGCCGGGGTGAGATTCAGCTACTGACGCTCTCTGCGGCGAAATCGTCGCACGGACTGCTATTGAAAACGGTTCGCAACAGTGGCACAGCCACCTTGTGACCGAACGCGCCGCACACCCTCAGGCCGAGCTCCCCGCCAAGGACTCGAAGAAGCCGAAGGCGGCGCTGAACGGCGCGCGGTCCTTCTGGCTGAAACAACTGCATTCCTGGCACTGGATTTCGGCGGCGGTCAGTCTGGTCGGACTGATCCTGTTCGCGATCACCGGCGTCACCCTGAACCACGCGGCCTCGATCCCCGCCGATCCGGTGACGGTCGAACAGACGGCGGCCCTGCCGGCGCCCCTGGCGGCGCGTCTGGCCGACTTCCCCGAGGAGACGACCGATCCCGTCCCCGACGCCGTGGCGCGCTGGTCGGCGCAGACGCTGAAGGCCGAGATCGCCGGCAAGCCGACCGAAACCACGGCCGAGGAAATCTATGTGGCCCTGCCCACGCCCGGCGGCGACGGATGGGTGACCATCGACCGTTCAACGGGTGATGTGCTGCACGAGAAGACGACGCGGGGATGGATCGCCTACCTCAACGATCTGCACAAGGGGCGCAACGCCGGGGCGGTCTGGTTCTGGTTCATCGACGTCTTCGCCGTCGCCTGCCTGATCTTCGCCCTGACGGGGCTGGGGCTGATGTGGCTGCACGCCAAGGGGCGGCCCTCCACCTGGCCGCTGGCGGCCCTGGGGCTGCTCGTGCCCGTCGTCATCGCCCTGATCTTCATTCATTGAGCTGAACTTCGCTGAGAGTGTCCCGGATGCGCCTTCTCCCCATCGTCGTCACCACCGTCGGCCTGGCCGCCGCCGCGCCCGCCCTGGCTGCGGACCTGTCGGTCACGGTCGATGTGCCGCGGCTGAACACCGCCTCCTATCATCGGCCCTATGTGGCGGTGTGGATCGAGCGGCCGGATCAGACAGCGGTCCAGACCCTGGCGGTCTGGTACCAGCAGACCCGCAACAACGAGGGCGACGGCAAGGACTGGCTGAAGGATCTGCGCACCTGGTGGCGCAAGGGCGGCCGGGCCATGAGCCTGCCGGCCGACGGCGTCTCGGGCGCCACCCGCGCGCCGGGTCGCCAGACCATCACCGTGCCCGCCGCCCGCCTGCGCGGCCTGCAGCCGGGCCAGTACACCGTCGTTGTCGAGGCGGCCCGCGAACTGGGCGGCCGCGAGGTCGTGCGCGTGCCCTTCCGTTGGGGCGGCGCCAATACCGCCAATGCTTCCGGCTCCACCGAACTGGGCGCCGTGCGCGTCACCGTCTCTCGCTGAGGAACAGACCCATGAAAAAGACGATCACGCTTCTGGCCTTCGCCGCCGCCCTGGCGGCCCCGATGGCCGCCCAGGCCCACCGCGCCTGGATGGCGCCGACCTCGACCAGCCTGTCGGGCAATGACGCCTGGGTCGGATTCGACGCCGGCATGTCGAACGGGGTCTTCATCCCCGACCACGCCGCCATGCGGATGGGCGGTCTGGTGGTGACGGCGCCGGACGGTTCGGCCGTTCAGCCCGAACACCTGATGCAGGGCCAGTACCGCACCACCTTCGACGTCCATCTGACGCAGAACGGCACCTACAAGGTCGCCAATGTCATGGGCGGCGTCATGGCCAGCTACAAGCTGGACGGCGAGCAGAAGCGCTGGCGCGGTTCGGCGGCGGAATATCCGGCCGCTCTGCCCGCAGGCGCGACCGAGGTGCAGGCGACCCGCACCGCCAGCCGGATCGAAACCTTCGTCACCCTGAACAACCCGACCGAGACCGTGTTCAAGACGACGGGCGAGGGTCTGGAACTGGTGCCGGTGACCCATCCCAACGACCTGGCCGCCGGCGAGGCCGCGACCTTCAAACTGGTCAAGGACGGCCAGCCGGCCGCCGATCTGGACGTGACCATCGCGCGTGGCGGCCTGCGCTATCGCGACAATCCCGAGGAGATGACGGTCAAGACCGGCGCCGACGGCGCCTTCACCGTCACCTGGCCGGAAGCCGGCCTGTACTGGCTGAACGCCTCGGTCCGCGCGCCGGCCCAGGGCGAGGCGCTGGGCTCGAACGCCAGCTATGTGGCGGTGATGGAAGTCCTGCCCTAAGCCACGGGCATGTCCGACACTCCCTTCTCGCGCGGATCCCGCGCCGCCCCGCCCACGGTCACGCTCGGCGACCCGGTTCCGCTTGCGGATCGGGCCGACAACCGGGTGCTGATACCGCCGATGGACGGGGTTCCGCCCCGTCCGCCCGGCGACCGCATCCTGTCGCTGGGCGGCCCGACCATGGGAACGACCTGGAGCGCGCGGGTGATCGGCCCGCCGGGCCTGAGCGAGACGGCGGTCCAGGCGGCCGTGGAGGAAGAACTGGCGGCGGTGATCGCCGTCTTCAGCCCGTGGGAGCCGTCCAGCGAGATCAGCCGCTTCAACGCCGCGCCCGAAGGCGTGTGGGCGGTGTCCCAGCCCTTCTGGGACCTTCTGGACGCCGCCATGGACCTGGGCGACGAGACGAACGGCGCGGTCGATCCGACCCTGGGCGCCCTGGTCGACCTGTGGGGATTCGGCCCGCCCGGACCGCGTTCGCCCCTGCTGCCCGTGCCCTCGGACGAAGAGGTCGAGGCGGCGCTGAAATTGTCAGGTTGGCGAAAGCTGCGGCTGAACCGCGAGGCGCGCGCGGTCATGCAGCTGGGCGGCATGAGGCTGGACCTTTCCGGCATCGCCAAGGGGCATGCGGTGGACCGGGTCTCGGACCGGCTGACGGCCATGGGCGCGACCTCGCACCTGGTGGAGATCGGCGGCGAGTTGAAGGGGCGCGGCGTCAAGCCCGACGCCCAGCCCTGGTGGGTCGAGATCGAGCGGGTCGCAGGATCGCCGGCGCCGCGCACCGTGGCGGCCCTGTACGACATGGCCATGGCGACCAGCGGCGATTATCGCCGCGCCTTCGAACATAACGGCCGCCTGTATCCGCATACGCTTGACGGATCGACCGGGCGGCCGGTGAGCAACGCCCTGGCGTCGGTGACGGTGCTGCACGCCTCGGCCATGAAGGCCGACGCCTACGCCACGGCCCTGACGGTCATGGGGCCGTTCGAGGGGCCCGACTATGCCGAGGCGATCGGCCTGGCCGCCCATTTCGTCGAGCGGACCGAGCGTGGCCTGGTCGAACGGATGACGCCCGCCTTCGCCGCCATGATGGACGACCCCGCCCTGGAGGGGCCGGGGTGACGCACGAGCCGGCGCGTTGGCTGTGGGCCGCCGGAGCGACGGCCCTGTGGTTGGTCCTGACCGGCTTCATCGTCTGGCGCGAACGCCGGGCGAAGGCGGCGGCGCGCGCCCAATCGGACGCCATGGCCGGAGACGGCGAGAGCGTGCTGGTCGCCTTCGCCAGCCAGACGGGATTCGCCGAACAACTGGCGTGGATGACGGCCAGGGCCCTGCAGGACGGCGGTGTGGGGGCGCGGGTTTTGTCCTTCACCGATCTGGACAGCGCGACGCTGAAGGCCGCAGGCCGGGCCTTGCTGATCGTGTCCACGACGGGCGAGGGCGATCCGCCCGACGCGGCGGCGCGGTTTGTGCGCAAGACCATGGGGCAGGGGGCGGATCTGGCGGGCCTGCGCTTCGGCCTGCTGGCCCTGGGCGACCGAAGCTACGACCATTTCTGCGGCTTCGGCCATGCGGTGGACGGCTGGCTGCGGCGGTCGGGCGCCGAACCCCTGTTCGACCTGGTCGAGGTCGACAACGGCGAGGCCGGCGCCATCCGCCGCTGGCAGCACCAGTTGAACCAGATCACCGGCCGTCTCGCGGCGCCCGACTGGGCGCCGGCGGCCTTCTATCCGTGGCGGCTGGTCGAACGGACCCTGGTCAATCCGGGCAGTCCGGGCGGGCCGGCCTATCACCTCGCGTTCGAACCGGTCGGGTCTGCGCCGGACTGGGCGGCGGGCGATATCGCCGAGGTCGGCCTGCCGGAACGCGACGGGGCGACGCCTGGCGCGCGCGAATATTCCATCGCCTCCCTGCCGTCTGACGGGCGGGTCGAGTGCCTGATCCGCCTGATACTCCGCCCCGACGGGACGCCGGGCCTGGCGTCGGGCTGGCTGACGCAGGATCTGGCGGTCGGCGATGAGATCGGCATACGGCTGAGGACCAACCGCAGCTTTCACGGGCCGGCGGACGAGACGCCGATGATCCTGATCGGCAACGGCACGGGAATCGCGGGATTGCGGGCGCATCTGAAGGCGCGGAGCCCGGCCGGGGGCGGGGCCTGGCTGTTGTTCGGCGAGCGGACGCGGGCGCACGACGCCTTCTTCGACGCTGAGCTTCAACGGTGGCTGGAGTCGGGCGTGCTGCGCCGGCTGGACCGCGCCTTCTCTCGCGATGCGGGCGACGGCCGCTATGTGCAGGATCTGGTCGCCGGCGCGGCGGACGAACTGCGCGACTGGATCGGTCGCGGCGCCACCATCCATGTCTGCGGCAGTCTGGAGGGCATGGCCGCAGGCGTTCATGCGGCGCTGGAGACCGCCTTGGGCGCCGAGGCTCTGCTGGACCTGCTCGAAACCGGTCGTTACCGCCGCGACGTCTATTAGGGCTGCCGCCCGCCGGGCCTTCCTGCCATCAATAGAGCAACGAAAGGGAGGAACCGATGATTTCCATGCTGCTGGCGGCAGCGATTTCGACCCTGCCGCAAACGTCCGCCGCTCCGTCTGGATACGCCTTGACCTGGTCCGACGAATTCTCTGGCGACGGCCTGCCCGACGCCTCGAAGTGGCGATACGACACCCAGGCCAACAAGACCGGCTGGTATAACGAGGAACTGCAGTACTATTCCGCCGCGCGGCCCGAGAACGCCCGGATCGAGGACGGCGTCCTGATCATCGAGGCGCGGCGAGAGACCCTCAACCCGCCCCCGGCCGACTGGGGCGGACAGGCCTACACCTCGGCGCGGATGATCTCGACCACCGCCTGGTCACGCGGTTTCATCGAGACGCGCGCCAAGATCCCTTGCGGACGCGGCAGTTGGCCGGCCATCTGGATGTTGCCCGAAAAGGCGGTCGGCTGGCCCATCGGCGGCGAAATCGACATCATGGAGCACGTCGGCCATCGCCCCGGCGCGGTGCACGGCTCGATCCACACCGAGGCCTACAACCATGTGAAGGGCACCCAGAGCACGGCGACGCGCCAGGTCGCGGACGCCTGCGACGCCTTTCACCGCTATCAGGTGCGCTGGACGCCGGACGAGATCGTCTTCCTGATCGACGACCAGCCCTTCCACCGCTTCGCCAACGATCAGACGGGCGATGTGGAGACCTGGCCGTTCGACAAGCCGTTCCATCTGATCCTGAACGTCGCCGTGGGCGGAACCTGGGGCGGCGAGGAGGGCGTCGACGACGCCGTCTTCCCGCAGCGGATGGAGGTCGACTACGTCCGGGTCTATCAGCCGGCCGACTGATCCAGTCGGCCCAGCAGGTCGACCGCGAAGCTGGACAGGGTGTCGTCGCGGGCGCCCATGACGATGATCCGGTCGCCCGGCTGCGCGATCTCGATGATCCGGTCGCCGCAGTCGGCGCGGGTGGGCAGGGCCTCCGCCTGACGGCCGGCGGCGCGGACGCCCGAGGCGATGTCCTCCGAGCCCACGCTGCGGTCTGTGGTGCCGCCGTAATAGACCGGCTCGGGCATCAGCAGGACGTCGGTCTCGCGCATCAGGCCGGCGAAACCGTCGATGAACTCGGACTTCATCAGCTTCAGCGGGCCGAAGCCGTGGGGCTGGAACAGGATCAGCAAGCGGCCGTCGAAGGCGTGCAGGGTCTTGAGCGTGGCGGCGATCTTGTCCGGGTTATGGGCGAAGTCGTCGATGACGGTGATGTCGTTGACGGTCCCGACCACCTCCATCCGGCGACGGATGCCGGCGAAGGTCTCCAGCGCCTTGACCGCCTGGCCCGTCGGCACGTCCAGCGCCTTGACCGCACCCAGGGCCGCAAGCGCATTGGCGACATTGTGGGCGCCGGGGACGTTCAGGACGACGTCGTATTCGCTCCAGCCCTCCATCAGGCGGAACTTCATGCCCGTTGGCGTCGGCTGAAGGTCGTAGGCGGACAGGTCGGCCTTTTCCTCGCCCAGGGCGAAGGTGATCGCTTTCCCGGCCGGAAGCGTCTGGACCAGGGCGGCGGTCTCGGGATTGTCGAGGTTCAGCACCGCCGTGGCCGCGCGGCCGGTGAAGCCGCCGAACAGGTCGCGCAGCTCCTCCATCGACTTGTGATCCAGCGAGATGTTGGAGACGACGGCGACGGTGGGGTCATAGCCGGCGATGGAGCCGTCGGACTCGTCCACCTCGGCGACGAACAGGTCGGAGGCGCCGACCAGGGCGCTGGCGAACGGATGGTCGGCGTCGGCGAAATTCTTCATCACCGCCCCGTTGACGACGGTGGGGTTGCGTTCGGCCTGGCTCAGAATCCAGGCGATCATGCCGGTGATGGTGGACTTGCCGCTGGTGCCCGCCACGCCGACCGAGGTCGGGGCGGCGTTGAACAGCTGGCTGAGCAGCTGGGGCCGGGTCTTGATGACGGCGCCGACGCGGCGGGCGGCGCCGATGTCGGGCACGGTGTCTTCAATCGCGCCGGTGGCCACCACGGTCTGGGCTGAACGGGTCACGCCGGAACCGTCCTGGGGATGCAGGGTCACGCCATGGGCGCGCAGCCAGTCGAACTTCTCGGGCGTGCGGCCCTGGTCCAGCGCGCGGTCGGAACCTTCGATACGGTGGCCCTGGGCCTGGACGATCAGGGCCAGGGGCAGCATGCCCGACCCGCCGATGCCGCAGAAGAAATAGGAGGCGTCTTGGTTCATGCCCCCTTAGAACAGGGGATCGGGCCGGTCCGCCAGTGCAGGATCGCAATATTCGACGAAGAAGACGGACGTGACGAGCAACACCTTCAAGATCGGCGTCGTCTGCGCCAGTTCGCGTTTCTCCAAGGAGCGGGCCGATGCGGTCGAGGCGTGGATGGCGCAGCACCATCCGGATCGCGACGTGGCGGTGGTGTTTCACCCCGCCTGTTTCCTGAAACACGGCCATTTCGCCGGGGACGACCGGGCGCGGGCCGACGCCTTCGTCGAGTTCGCCAATGACCCGCGCATTGATGCGATCTGGTTCGCGCGGGGCGGCTATGGATCCTGCCGCATCGCCGAGTCGGTCATTCCGCGCCTGAACGCCGTGGCCCGAAAGAAGCGCTATATGGGCTATTCCGACGCCGGCAGCCTGTTGGCCGGAATGTACAGGGCCGGGTTCGAACATCTGGCCCACGGCCCGATGGCCTCGGATGCGGTGCGCCGCGACGAGGCGGCGCGGGGCGCCCTGGCCTGGCTGACGACCGGACGCACCGACTGGATCGAACCCTCGCTGGCGATCGATCCGCGACCCGCCGTCGCCTTCAACCTGACCATCCTGGACCAGCTGGTCGGCACGGCGCTGGAGCCCGATCTGTCGGGCCACGTCCTGATGCTGGAGGAGGTGTCGGAGGCCGCCTATCGGATCGACCGGATGATGTTTCACTTGACGGGGCAGGAGTCGATCCGACGTGTTGCCGGAATTCGCCTAGGACGTGTTTCCGATGTCACGCCAAACGATCCCGATTTCGGACAGACTCCGGAGGAGATTGTTCGATACTGGTGCCTGAGATCCGGCATAGAATTCCTGGGACCGGCCGATATCGGGCACGACGACGCCAACAAGGTAGCGCCCTTCGGTCGCGGCTGAGGCGAACCGCCCGAGACGCAAAAGACACAGTCTCGCCTTGATCTGCCGGCCCGCGCCTGACGCCCTCTCGACACATCCTGCGTCTGCACGTCAGATGCAGGTCCGCGAGGCGTTAGGACTTCGTTAAGCCAAGGCGTTGGGGGACGCTGCGGTTACGCCTTCTGCGATGCGGCGGTTCGTTCGGACTTCGGGGGATGCCCGGACGAACCGCCTGATCGTTCTCCGATCATCGACGTGCCCGATCATCGACGTGAAGCGCCGCAAGGCTTATGGATCGCCCGGTGCGTTTCGACGAAAGATTCATCGATGAACTGAAGGCCCGCCTTCGCCCGTCCGACGTGATCGGGCGGACGGTGAAGCTCAAGCGGCAGGGGCGGGAATATGTCGGCCTGTCGCCCTTCTCGAAGGAGAAGTCGCCGTCTTTCTTCGTCAATGACGACAAGGGCTTCTTCCACGACTTCTCGTCCGGCAAACACGGCGACATCATCTCCTTCCTGCAGGAGACCGAGCGACTCAGCTTCGTCGAGGCGGTGCAGCGGCTGGCCGGCGAGGCGGGCATGCAACTGCCGGCCGAGGACCCCAAGGAGGCCGAGCGCGAACAGAAGCGCCTGGGCCTGTCCGAGTGGATGGACCTGGCCCAGAAATGGTTCGCCGCCAATCTGCGACGCACGCCCGGCAAGGCGGCGCGGGAATATCTGGAGAAACGCGGCCTGCCCGAGGATCAGTGGGAGCGGTTCGGCCTGGGCTATGCGCCCAATGACCGCGAAGGGCTGAAACAGGCCCTGGTCCAGCGCGGGGCGCGACCGGCCGAGCTGGTCGAGGCCGGGTTGCTGATCTCGCCGGAAAGCGGGGGGCAGCCCTATGACCGGTTCCGCGACCGGCTGATGTTCCCCATTCTGGACGCGCGCGGCCGGATCGTCAGCTTCGGCGGCCGGGCCATGAACCCCGACGACCGGGCCAAATATCTGAACGGTCCCGAAAGCCCGCTGTTTCACAAGGGGGCGACGCTCTACGGCCTGCCCGAGGCGCGGCGTATCCTGGGGGCGGAGAGCCGGAACGACCAGGCCATCATCGTGGTCGAAGGCTATATGGACGTCATCGCCTGCCAGCGCGCGGGCCTGCCGGCCGTGGCGCCGATGGGCACGGCCCTGACCGAAGAACAGATGGAGCGGCTGTGGCGGGTCAGCCATGAGCCGGTGCTGTGTTTCGACGGCGATGCGGCGGGACTGCGGGCCGCCTATCGCGCCATCGAACGGTCGCTGCCGCTGCTGAAGCCGGGCCGGTCGTTCCGGTTCTCTCTGCTCAGCGGCGGTCAGGACCCCGACGACATTCTGCGCGACAAGGGGGCGCCCGCCCTGCGCCAGGCCCTGGCCGACACCCACGGCTTCGCCGAGGTGTTGTTCCGCCGCGAGCAGGACGTCGAGCCGCTGGATACGCCGGAGCGCAAGGCCGGCTTCAAGGCGCGGCTGCGGACCGCCGCCTCGGCCATTCAGGACAAGGACCTGGCGGAACAGTATCGCCGCGATCTGTTCGACCGGTTCGACGCCCTGTTTCCGCGCGCCCCCCAGCGTGCGCCCTGGACGCCGGGGCAGGGGCGGGGCCGGTTCGGGCCGCCGCCGAAACTGGGTCAGACGGTCGAGGGGGCACAGGCGATGCAGTCCCTGTTCCGCGCCGTCAGCCCGGTGGCCGCCGCCCTGGCCTATGCCGCCATCGACGATATCGAGCGGCTGGACGACCATCTGGAAGAGGTCAGCGTCCAGGGCTTCGGCGACGCCGCGCTGGAGGGGCTGGCCCAGGAACTGGTGCGACTGCGGCTGTCGGGACAGCCGTCGGACGCGGCCGTGGTGCGGCGTCGACTGCGCGATTCCGGCTTTGATCCCCTGCTGAAGGAGATCGAGAAGGCGGCGTCCAAGTCGGGCGCCTCCTTCCTGTCGTCGGATCTGACCGTGGCGGAATCGCGGGCTCACTGGCTGAAGGTGTTCGGCCTGATGACCCATCTGGCCGCCCTGTCCCGCGCCATCGAAACCGCCAAACAGGACATGGGCCAGGGCACGGGCATCGACGCCCTGGTGCGGCTGAAGGCCGAACGCGACGCCATCACCCGTTCGTTCGCGGCGCCGGACTTCTGGACCACCCTGATCTGATCCGCGCCGATTGGCGGGCTTCACGATCTGGAGTAGTCTCGCGCCATGGATGGTTCCCAGCCTGTCAGGATCACGCGCGAGGGCGATCATCAGGTCGTCCACCTGCCGAGCGGCGTCGCCGTTCCGGCGGACGCCGTGGTGCGTCAGGAGGGTGAGCGGCTGATCATCGAACGGGCGGGGCCGCGGATGGGGTCTGTCGAAAAACTGCTGGCTGTTCTGGCGACCATGGAGCCTATCGGCGAACGGCTCGCCCCCTTCGATGACCCGCCTCCAGAGCCGGTCGATCTTTGAGCGGCTATATGCTGGACACCAATGCGGTGTCGGATCTGATGTACGATCCGCTCGGCCCGGTCGGACAGCGGATGGCGATGGTCGCTACGGGCGATGTCTGTATCAGTCTGATCGTCGTTGCGGAGTTGCGGTTTGGCGTCGCCAAGTCCGGTTCTCTCCGTATCGCCGCGCAACTCGAAACCGTGCTTTCGGGTCTGTCCATCAAGGCGTGGGAAGCGCCCGCCGACTACATCTACGGCGACATCCGCGCCGACCTGCAGAGGCGAGGCCAACTCATAGGCGCCAACGATCTGCTGATCGCCGCCCACGCCCTGGCGCTGGACTGTATCCTCGTCACCGACAATGAACGTGAATTCTCGCGTGTGTCCGGACTGCGGGTTGAGAACTGGCTGCGTCCTGGTTAGGCGGCCTTGACTCTGCGGGCGCGCGACGCCATCTGGCGCAATCGGATCATGATGCCTTAGTGCGCGAGGTCGAGAAGGCGGCGGCAAAGCCCGACGCGCCATTCCTGGCCGCAAATGCGCCCCTCGCCGAGGCAAGGGTCCGATGGTCGCAGGCGTTCGACGTTCCAACCTCCTGGTTTGGATGGGTTGGCGGGCGCCTCAGCCCAGGCGCGTGATGCGCCCCGGGCGAGGATGGAGCGTTTCGTCGGCGGAAGGCCGCGCGGAACATGCTTCGCCGTGCGATCAAAGCCGGAACGACTTGGGAAGACAGAGTGGGCGCGTAACCTTACGCCTCGCCAGGCATTGTATTTTTCGCCGGGGTGGATTGATCACCCCCTCCGGCCGGAGACGAACTGACTATGAACGCACAGACCGAGACGCAGGACGCCGAGGTTACGACCGACGGCCCCCTGCTCGATCTGACTGACGCCGGCGTCAAGAAATTCATCAAACAGGCCAAGGCGCGCGGCTATGTGACGATGGAGGAGCTGAACAAGGTCCTGCCGTCCGAGGAAGTCACGCCGGACGCCATTGAAGACACCCTGGCCATGCTGTCCGAAATGGGCGTCAACGTCGTCGAGGCCGAGGAGGACGCGCAGGAGCAGCAGTCCACCGACGTCGCCGCCGCCGCCGGAACCGCCGTCGCCGAGGCGCCCGCCAAGGCCGCCTATGACCGCACCGACGACCCGGTGCGGATGTATCTGCGCGAAATGGGCTCGGTCGAACTGCTGAGCCGCGAGGGCGAAATCGCCATCGCCAAGCGGATCGAGGCCGGTCGCGACGCCATGATCTCGGGTCTGTGCGAAAGCGCCCTGACCTTTGAGGCCATCATGGTGTGGCGTGACGAGCTGGAGAACAACCGCATCCTGCTGCGCGAGGTCATCGACCTTGACGCCACCTACGGCGTGCTGAACCCCTCGTCCCTGCCCGGCGCCGTCCAGCCCGAGGCGGAAGAGGAAGAAGAGGCCGAAGAAAAGCCGGCCGCTGAAGAAAAGCCCGAGTCAGACGACGACGATGACGATGATTTCGACGACGGCGGCGGCATGTCCGTGTCGGCGCTGGAAGCCGAGCTGCGCGATGGGGTGATGGAGGTGCTGAACCTCATCGCCGCCGACTTCAGCGAGTTCCGGGGCCTGCAGGACAAGCTGGTCCAGACCCGCCTGAAGGGCGAGGTGCTGAGCGCCAAGGACTCCAAGGCCTATCAGACGCTGACGAAATCCATCTCGGATCGTCTGAAGACGATGAAGCTGAACAACAACCGTATCGAGGCCCTGGTCGAGCAGCTTTATGCGATCAACAAACGCCTGATCGGTCTGGAAGGCCGTCTGCTGCGCCTGGCCGACAGCTACGGCATTTCGCGGCCTGAGTTCCTGAAGGCCTATTTCGGCGCCGAACTGGACCCGACCTGGACCGAGCGGATCAAGGAACAGGGCGTGCGCTGGACCAAGTTCAGCGACAACGAAGCCAGCCAGATCGCCACCATCCGCGCCGACGTCGCCGCCGTGGCCCTGGAAGCCGGCCTGCCGATCGACGACTATCGCCGCATCGTCCAGACGGTGCAGAAGGGCGAGCGCGAGGCCCGTCAGGCCAAGAAGGAAATGGTCGAGGCTAACCTGCGCCTCGTGATCTCCATCGCCAAGAAATACACCAACCGCGGCCTGCAGTTCCTGGACCTGATCCAGGAGGGCAACATCGGTCTGATGAAGGCGGTCGACAAGTTCGAGTACCGCCGCGGCTACAAGTTCTCGACCTACGCCACCTGGTGGATCCGTCAGGCGATCACCCGCTCGATCGCCGACCAGGCGCGGACCATCCGCATCCCCGTGCACATGATCGAGACGATCAACAAGATCGTCCGCACCAGCCGCCAGATGCTGCACGAGATCGGCCGCGAGCCGACCCCGGAAGAACTGGCCGAGAAGCTGGCCATGCCGCTGGAGAAGGTGCGCAAGGTCCTGAAGATCGCCAAGGAGCCGATCTCGCTGGAAACCCCGATCGGGGACGAGGAAGACAGCCACCTGGGCGACTTCATCGAGGACAAGAACGCCGTCCTTCCCATCGACGCCGCCATCCAGTCGAACCTGCGCGAGACCACCACCCGCGTGCTGGCGTCGCTGACGCCGCGCGAGGAACGGGTGCTGCGGATGCGCTTCGGCATCGGCATGAACACCGACCACACGCTGGAGGAAGTCGGCCAGCAGTTCTCGGTGACGCGCGAGCGGATCCGTCAGATCGAGGCCAAGGCGCTGCGCAAGCTGAAACACCCGTCGCGGTCGCGCAAACTGCGATCCTTTCTGGACAGCTGAAGACGATCAGGGGCGGCTCCGACGGGGCCGCCCTTTTTCGTGGCGAAACGGCATGGGTCGAAAACACGTCAATCTGGGCTGCGCGCCCGACAAGGCCGACCTGCCGCAAAAAGCGCTGCGTCGCCTGCGGCCTGTCGTTCGCGTGGCGCAGGAAGTGGGCGCGGGACTGGGATCAGGTGCGGTTCTGTTCGGATCGGTGTCGCGCGGCCGGCGCATCGCCGGAACGGCGATAGGCGGCTCTCCGCCTCGTGACCGACGCGCCATCGGGAATCGGATAGGATTCGAGCGATGGCTTCCAATGTCCTGATGATGCGTGTGTCGGTCGGTCTGGCGGTCCTGCTGATCCTGAGCGGCTGCGTGCGGCGCGCGCCCGAGCCGCTGCGGCCGTCGCCCTATCCGGGACGGACGCCTGCGCCCCTGGTCGGGGGGCTGATCGACCGGCCCGTCGATGGGGGAACCCAGGGGGCGGTGGTGCGCGTGGGCGCGGACCTGGGGCGATGCCTGGCCGAACTGAGCGCCGCGCGCGTGACGTTCAGCCCCGCCCCGGATCGAACCAACAGCGCCAGTTGCGGCCTGAGACAGGGCGGGGTGCTGGGCGCCGACATGGGCACGGTGGCGCGGATGGCGCCGGGGGATGTGCAGATGACCTGCCAGACGGCCCTGGCCCTGAGCATCTGGCGGCGGCAGTCGCTGGAGCCGGCGGCGCGCCAGATTCTGGGGTCGGACGTGGTCCAGATCGACCATATGGGGGCCTACGCCTGTCGCAATGTGAACAATGGCGCGGGGTCCAGCCGGATCAGCGCCCACGCCCAGGCGGCCGCGCTGGATTTCGCCGGGGTGCGGCTGCGCGACGGGCGGCGCATCACGGTCACGAACGACTGGAACGGCGACGCGCCCGAGGCCCGTTTCCTGCGCCGCATCCGCGACGACGCCTGCCGCATCTTCGGCACGACCCTGAGCCCCGACTATAATGCGGTGCATTTCGACCATCTGCATCTGGAAGCCACCGACACGCGTTTCTGCCGTTAGGCGGCGAGCCATTCCGGCGTCCGCCCGGTCAGGGACAGACGCATGGCGCCGAGGTTGAAGGTCTTTACCTGGTCGGACGGATTTCACGCCTTCACCGTCGCCGCCAGCTCGCGCCCCAAGGCGCTGGAGGCCTGGGGGTCGAAGCAGGACCTGTTCGCCACGGGCCTGGCCAGCCAACTGAGCGGCGGCCCCGACCATGACGCCGCCCTGGCGGCGCCCGGCGAGGTGATCGAGCGCGGCCTGGCGATCGATGTCGGCAAGATCGGAAAGGCGGCCAGGCCGAAGGCTTCAGGACCGTCGAAAGCCCGGCGTGCGAAGTTCGAAAGACTGCAAGCCGAGCTGGACCGGCTGGACGCCGACCATCAGGCCGCTTCGTCGTCCCTCGACGATCAGCTTGAAGCACTGAAGGCGAAGCGGGCGGACCTGGAACAGGCCTATGGCGCGCGCCGCAAGACGCTGACCCGGAACCTCAAGGCGGCCCGGGGCTGATCAGGCGGTGGCGCGGCCGCTTTCCGTCAGATGCGCGCCCTTTTGGCCCACCGTTTCCAGGGCCGAGATCAGGGCGCGGACGTCGATGGGTTTGGCGACGACGGCGTCCATGCCATGGGCCAGGCACTCGTCGCGCTGATGCGGCATGGCGTTGGCGGTCAGGGCGATGATCGGAGTACGGGGCAGACCCTGGGCGGCCTCGCGTTCGCGGATGGCGCGGGCGGCGCCGAAACCGTCCAGGACCGGCATCTGCACGTCCATGAGGACCATGTCCCAATCGCCGCCCAGCCAGGCCTCGACCGCCTGGGCGCCGTTTTCGACGATCGTCGGCTCGATGCCGAATTGACCCAGCAGGGTTTGCAGGACCAGGCGGTTGATGGCGTTGTCCTCGGCGGCCAGAACCCGCAGACCGGCGTCGCCCTGTCTGACGTCGGAGGCGGACGGGGCGGGCGTTCCGACCGCTGGGCCGAGCCAGGGCAGGGGAAGGACGACGGTGAAACGGGACCCCTCGCCCGGCCGGCTGTCGACGTCGATCCGGCCCTGCATCAGCCGGGTCAATTCGTGCACGATCGACAGGCCCAGTCCCGTGCCGCCGAACTGGCGCGTGGTCGAGGCGTCGGCCTGGGCGAACGGATTGAAGATGCGCGCGATGACCTCGGTCGTCATGCCCACGCCTGTGTCGGCGACGGTCAGGACCAGGGTCTGGCCGTCGCGGCGCGCAGCGATGTCGATGCGGCCCTGAGCCGTGAACTTGAGGCTGTTGGAGATCAGGTTCGACAGGATCTGCCGCAGGCGGGTCGGATCCCCGCGATAGAGGCCGGAGGCGTCGCCGAGATCCAGCGCCAGGATCAGGCCCTGATCGTCGGCGGTGGACGCGTAAGTCGAGCGGAGATTGCCCAGCAGTATCCCCAGATCGAAGGCCACGCTTTCCAGCTCCATCTTGCCGGCCTCGACCTTGGACAGGTCAAGGATGTCGTTGAGGATGGTCAGCAAGGCGGCGCCGGACTCGGCGACAATGTCCAGACGTTCGCGTTGCAGGGCCGGCAGGGGATCGGCCTGCATGGCCTGGGTCATGCCGAGTATGCCGTTCATGGGCGTCCGGATTTCGTGGCTCATCACCGCGAGGAACTGGGACTTGGCGCGACTGGCCGCCTCGGCCCGTTCGGCGAGCCGCCGCATTTCCGTGACGTCCCAGTTGGCGCCGACCAGCCTGTCCGGCGCGCCGTCGACGCCACGTTCCAGGCTGCCGAATCCCTTGATGTGCCGGATCTCTCCGTCCGTCCGGCGTATGCGGAACTCGGTGTCCAGCAGAAGGCCGTTCAGGGCGGCGGCGGTGTCTCTTTGGAGCGTTTCGCGATCATCCTCCAGAACGAAACTGATAAAGAATGCCAGATCCAGGACGTCCGGCGCCGGGGTGAGGAAGAGGTCGAACATCTCCGGCGACCACGACAGGGCGTTGGTGTTCAGGTCCAGTTCCCAGATTCCGATATGGGCGGCGCGAGCGGCCAGGGTGGCCCGGTCGGCCAGCTTGAGCCGCTCGGCTTCCGCCGCCTTGCGGCCGGCGATGTCCTGAACGTGAGAGATATAGAACAGGGGCTCGCCCGCCGCGCTGCGAACCAGGGAGACGGTGCGAGCCGCCCAGGCGACGCCGCCGTCCTTGCGGATATAGCGTTTCTCGATCTCGTAGGACGGGATGCGGCCGGAGGTCAGTTGTTCGAACAGGACGAGATCGGCGTCCAGATCGTCGGGATGGGTCACGTCCCGGAAATTGACCGTCCTGAGTTCGTCGCTGCTGTACCCCAGGAAGCGACGCAGGGCGGCGTTGCCGTTCAGCCAGACGCCGTCCAGCCCGAATACGGCCGTGCCGATGGGCGAATGTTCGACCGCCTGACAGAACTGCGCTACATCGAATGTGGCGATGTCCGTCGTCTGACCGCTCAGCATGGGCAGCTTCCCCGTGGAAGACCAAGTCTGCCGCGAAGATATTGCAACGGGGTGAACGGACGGTCGCGGAGGGCGACCGACCTCAGGCTTCGAAGATCGTCTCGAAGCCGCCGACGACCATCCGCCTGCCGTCGAAGGGCATCTCCATCTCGTGGAAGCGCGGGTCCTCCATCATCTTCTTCTCGGCGGCGTCGCCGGTCGCCTTGTCCGGCCAGATGATCCAGGACAGGACCACGGTTTCGTCGGGCTCAAGCTTCACCGCCATCTTGAAGTCGGTGTGCTTGCCGTCGCGAATATCGACGCCCCAGTTCTCGACGACAGCCAGGGCGCCGAACTCCTTGAAGATGGGCGCGGCGGCCTGGGCGCACCTCAGATAGGCGTCCTTGTCCGCCGTCTTCACCGGGGTCACGAAGCCGGTCACATAGGTCATGGTCGTCCTCCTCAGCTGTTGTTTTCGGCCAGTTCGGCCAGTTGGTCGGCGACGGCGCCCCAGCCCTGTTCGAAGCCCATGGCGCGGTGGGCCTGCATCGCCTTTTCATCCCAGTGCCGGGCGACGGCGGCATAGCGTGTGCCTTCGCCCTCGGGTTCGAAGGTGTCGATCCGGACGAAGTTCATCTCGCCCGCCTGCGGAAGCCAGCCCTCGGTCAGCGCGCCGGTCGAGACCAGCCGACGGCCGGGGACCACCTCCAGGAAGACGCCGGAATAGGCGTGGCGCTCGCCCGCGGGCGACCGCATCTCCACATTGGCGCGGCCGCCGGGGCGAAGGTCCCAATCGACGACGGGCGTGGTCCAGGGCCGGGGGCAGAACCATTCGCCTGTCCGCTCGACATAGGTCTTCCACACGGCTTCGGGCGAGGCCTGGATCAGGCGGGTGACGCCGAGTTCGAAGTGGTCGGACATATCGGCCTTCCTGTCAGACGGGCGTCAGTTCATGGGCGGCGAAGGCTTCGGGGCCGGCGGCGGCGGCGGGATCCATCCACATGGTCTCCCAGATGTGGCCGTCCGGGTCCGCATAGCTGCGGCCATACATGAAGCCGTAGTCCTGAGGTTTGTTGGGGTCCGCCGTTCCGCCGGCCGCCCCGGCCTGGGCCACCACCGCATCCACCGCCTCGCGGCTGTCGCGCGACAGGCACAGCAGCATCTGGGCCGAGGCGCGGGCGTCGGGGATCGCCCGATCGGTGAAGGTGCGCCATTTGTCGTGGGTCAGCAGCATGACGTGGATCACGTCCGACAGGACCATGCAGGCTGCGGTATCGTCGCTGAACATCGGGTTCTTCGTGGCGCCGACCGCTTCATAGAAGGCGATGGACCGGTTCAGGTCGGCGACGGGCAGATTGATGAAAATCAGCTGGGTCATACGTCTCTCCTCTCCCTATGTTTGCTAACCGTGCCGCGTGAGATTAGAACAGTCAACCATGAAGTTAGAAAAAGTAACTACCAAGTTGGGTCGGCGGTATCACGACGCGTGCGGCGCCGCGCACGGGCTGGATCTGGTGGGCGAGCGTTGGGCGCTTCTGGTGGTGCGTGAACTGATGATGGGGCCGCGTCGGTTCGGTGATCTGAGAAAGGATCTCTGCGGCCTGTCGGCCAATGTGCTGACGCAGCGGCTGGAGGGACTGGAGGCGGCGGGCGTGGTGCGTCGCCGCAAGCTGCCGCCGCCGGCCTCGGTGCAGGTCTATGAGCTGACGGACTGGGGGTATGAGATCGAACCGGTCTTTTTGGTTCTGGGCCGCTGGGCCGCACGGTCGCCGGCGCATGATCCGACGCTGCCGATCAGCGCCGTCTCGATCATGCTGTCGTTCAAGACGATGTTCGACGCCGGCCGGGCCGGGAAGGCCGCCATGGCGCTCGGCTTCATCTTCGACGACGAGAGCTTCCAGGTGACGGTGTCCGAAGGTCGTCTTCAGGCGCAGCGCGGCCAGATCGCGGGCGCGGACGTGACGGTGACGACCCGGCCGCCGCTGCTCGCCGCCGCCGTCTACGGCAAGGCTCCGCTCTCGACCCTGGCGGCGGACATGACGATTGACGGAGACCAGGGGGTGTTCGAGCGGTTCATCGACTTCTTCCACCTCCCGGAAAAAGCGACGGAAAGCGTGGCCTTAGCAAGGTTTGGTAACACCTGAGCCTTAGCACAGCCTTCTCAGGTTGCTTTGGAGGCGGACGTGCTCAAGTCCTTGTCTATTTCCATCAAACTCATGATCGCCCTGGGCGCCATGATGAGCGCCTGCGGTGTGGCCACCCTGGTGGTCCTGTTCAGCCTGGTCTCCCTGCAGCGATCTGACGACGCCGAACGATCGGCCACCCAGATCAGCCGGGCCGCCGACCGGACCCTGGCCGCCGCCGTGGAACAGCAGAACGCCATGCGCTCCTATGTGGCGACGGGCGAGGCGGAATCCCTGACGAAATACGCTGAATCGAAGACGGCCTTCGGTCAGGCTGTCCAGTCTCTGAAGACAAGCGACGGCGTCGACGCCGGTCGGTTCAATGCGATGACGGCGGCGGCCGCCGCCTTCAACCAGCAGTCCCAGGCCCTGATGGACCTGGCCCGCGATCCGGCCCAGCGGCCGCAGGCGGTGTCGCAACTGACCACAACAGCCCGCCTGACCGATGTCCGCGCCGCCGTGAAGTCGATCGACGATCAGACGCAGGGCGTGCTGACCCGCAAGAACGCCGAGAAGCGCACGGCCTTCAACAGCGGCTACGCCGCCCTGGTGATCGGCGGGGTGCTGGCCCTGCTGGTGGCGGGGGCCATGACCCTGTGGCTCGTGCGGGCGCTCAGCCAGCCCATCGTGGCCATGACACGCGCCATGGATCAACTGGCCGCCGGCGACCTGAAGGTCGTCATTCCCGCCCAGGGGCGTGGCGACGAGATCGGCCGCATGGCCGCCTCGGTCGGCACCTTCCGCGACAATGCGGCCGAGAAGATCCGGCTGGAGGCCGAGACCCAGTCTCAGCGTTCCATCAACGAGGCCGAACATCGCGCCAACGAAGCCGAGAAGGCGCGCATCGCCGAAGAGGATCGTGTCGCCCTGACGGCTCTGGGCCAGGGGCTTGCGGCCATGTCCAACGGCGACCTGACCCACCGGTTCACCGCAGAGGTCGCCCCGCGCGCCGAACAGCTGAAGTCGGATTTCAACGCCGCCATCGCCCAGTTGCAGCAGGCCGTGTCGGTCGTGGTCGGCAATGTGGCCAGCATCCGCTCGGGCGCCGGCGAGATTTCGCAGGCCGCCGACGACCTGTCGCGTCGCACCGAACAACAGGCCGCCAGCCTGGAGGAAACGGCCGCCGCCCTGGACGAGATCACCGCCACGGTGAAGAAGACGGCTTCGGGCGCCCGCCAGGCCTCGGACGTGGTTCAGGCCGCCAAGGGCGATGCGGAAACCTCGGGCATTATCGTTCGCGACGCCGTCTCGGCCATGCAGGCGATCGAAGGCTCCTCCGAGCAGATCAGCCAGATCATCGGCGTCATCGACGAGATCGCCTTCCAGACCAATCTGCTGGCCCTGAACGCCGGGGTCGAGGCGGCGCGCGCAGGCGAAGCCGGTCGCGGCTTCGCCGTCGTGGCCTCCGAAGTGCGGGCCCTGGCCCAGCGTTCGGCCGACGCAGCCAAGGAGATCAAGACCCTGATCTCGACCTCGACCCACCAGGTCGGCTCGGGCGTCAGACTGGTCGGTCAGACCGGCGAGGCCCTGCAACGGATCGTGGATCGGGTGGCCGAAATCGACGCCCTGGTCACGGAAATCTCGGCCTCGGCCCAGGAGCAGGCCCTGGGTCTGGCCGAGGTCAACACGGCCGTGAACCAGATGGACCAGGTCACCCAGCAGAACGCGGCGATGGTCGAGCAATCGACCGCCGCCAGCCAGTCTCTGGCTCAGGACGCCGAGGCGCTGCAGGCGTCGGTGGCGCAATTCCAGGTCGGCGCCCCGGCGGCGCGCGCATCGACGCCGCCTCAGGCTCAGGCCTCAGCGCCAGCGCGGGCGCCCCATATGGCGGCGGCGTTGAAGACCCTTGGGCGCGGCGGCGCGGCGCCCAAGGCGCAGGCGGCGCCGTCGGCGGACGGCTGGGAAGAATTCTAGACCGGGGGACCGCCGCCGGCGACCGTCAGGCCAGCATGTCCAGCAGGGTTCCGCTCATGTCGTCGGCGGTGCGGATCACGGCGGCGTTGGCGGTAAAGGCGGTCTTGGCCTGAATACGCTCGACCGCCTCGACGGCGAGGTTGTCGAGAGGCGCGGTCGCGGTGCGACGCGCACTGGCTACGAAGCGGGACTGGGCGTTCATCATTCCGCCGGCGGCGATGGGCATAACCTGCATCACGGTCTCCTTCAGCCCTGCAGTCTGAAGGCTCTCCGTCAACGCCCGGGAAACAAACAGGGTGAACGACGAAATCTCGCGGATCGGGTTTCATCCCGGCCCGGCGCCTCCATATCCGGTGTCCTGTCTATTGAAGGAGACCCTCGCCATGGAACTGAAGGATCAAGCCCTGATCGTCACGGGCGGAGCCAGCGGCATCGGGCGAGCGGCCTGTCTGGCCCTGGCCGAGAAGGGGGCGAACCTGATCGTCGCCGACTTCAACCTGGACGGCGCCGAGGCCGTGGCGAAAGAGGTCGGGGCCCTGACACAGGACCGCGGCGGCAAGGCCTTCGCCTACAAGGTCGATGTCTCCAAGGCGGAGGAGGTCGAAGCCCTGGTCGAGTTCGCGGTCGAGAAACTGGGCACGCTGAACGGCATGTTCAACAATGCGGGCATTGGCCTGGTGAAGCCCTTCCTGGAGATGGACCCCGCCTCTTATCTGAAGGTGATCGAGGTCGATCAGCACAGCGTCTATTACGGCCTGTACTACGGGGCCAAGAAGATGGTCGCGCTGGGCGCCAAGGGCGCCTTCGTGAACACGGCCTCGATCTATGGCTCCATCGCCGCGCGCGGCAGCTTCAACTATAACGCCGCCAAGGCCGCCGTGGTGTCGATGAGCCGATCAGGCGCGCTGGAACTGGCCGAATACGGCATCCGGGTCGTCGGCGTGGCGCCGGGCTTCATCGACACCCCGATCCTGGGCGACGACCCGGCGGCCAAGGCCCCCCTGGCCGCCCAGCATATGCATAATCGACTGATTCAGCCCGAAAAGGTCGCCAGCGTGGTGGCCTTCCTGTTCAGCGACGCGGCCTCGGCCATCAATGGCTCGACGGTGGCTGTGGACGACGGTTTCCTGTCGTTCAAGGTCTGATCCGGGGTCGTTCTTGAGCGGGGCGTCGTGGTGAACGGCGTTTTTCGCCCCGCTCGCGCCTTTATCCGTGTATAGAGCGGCATTACTCGCCCGGCCTGAGGACTGTCCTCGGCCGGGCGCGGTCGTTTCGATGACCGCCTTGTCCGTTGTCCCAGGTAGCCGATGCCCTTTCCCGCCGTCCATCCCGCGCTCGACCGCGCTCTCGTCAACAAGGGCTATGCCGAGCCGACCCCGGTTCAGGCCGCTGTCCTGGAAGGCGAATACGCCGAACGCGACCTGCTGGTCTCGGCCCAGACCGGTTCGGGCAAGACGGTCGCCTTTGGTCTGGCCGCGGCCCCGACCCTGCTGGGCGACAAGCCGATCTTCGGTCCGGGCGGCGCCCCCCTGTGCCTGGCCATCGCCCCGACGCGGGAACTGGCCATGCAGGTCGCGGCCGAGCTGCAATGGCTGTACGCCGACTCCGGCGCCAAGATCGCCACCTGCGTCGGCGGCATGGACGCGCGTCGTGAAGCGCGCGCCCTGGGCTTCGGCGTCCATATCGTCGTCGGCACGCCCGGCCGCCTGAAGGACCACATCGACCGGGGCAACCTGGACCTGTCCGAGCTGAAGGTCGCCGTCCTGGACGAGGCCGACGAGATGCTGGACATGGGCTTCCGCGAGGACCTGGAGTTCATCCTCGACCATGCGCCGGCCGAACGCCGCACCCTGCTGTTCTCGGCCACCATCGCGCGCGAGATCGTCACCCTGGCCAAGCGCTACCAGAAGGACGCGGTGCGCATCGACGCGACGGACAAGTCGCGTCAGCACGCCGACATCGAATACCGCGCCTATCGCATCGCCCCCAACGAGATCGAACACGCAGTGGTCAACACCCTGCGCTGGTACGAGGCGCCGCGCGCCATGGTGTTCTGCTCGACGCGGGATTCCGTGCGCCACCTCCAGGCCTCGCTGCTGGAGCGCGGCTTCTCCACCGTCAGCCTGTCGGGCGAGATGGGCCAGCGCGAACGCACCGACGCGCTTCAGGCGCTGCGTGACGGGCGGGCTCGTGTCTGCGTCGCCACCGACGTGGCCGCGCGCGGTCTGGACCTGCCCGACCTGGGCCTGGTCATCCACGCCGAGTTGCCGATGAACCGCGCCGGCCTGCTGCACCGTTCGGGCCGGACGGGCCGGGCGGGCAAGAAGGGCGTGTCCGTGATGCTGGTGCCGCACTCGCGCCGCCGCAAGGCCGAGCGTCTGATGGACGAGGCCGGCATCGACGCCGTCTGGTCCGGCGCCCCGACCTTCGACGAAATCAGGAAGGCCGATGAAGGCCGTCTGCTGTCGCCCGAGTTCTTCGAGGCCGACGTGTCCGACGAGGACATGATCGTCGCCAAGCGGATGATCGCCGAACGCACGCCCGACGAGATCGCCGCCGCCCTGGTGCGTCTGCTGCGCAAGGAGCAGCCTGCGCCGGAAGAACTGTCTGATCCGGGCTCGGATCGCAGCCCCGTCAAGCGCGAGCGCACCGTGCGCAACGAAGACGGCACGGCCGCCCAGCCCTGGCCGGGCGACCGCCTGGGCGCGGACGATGTGGTCTGGTTCCGCCTGGACGTGGGCCGCAACAAGAACGCCGACCCCAAATGGCTGATCCCGCTGATCTGCCGCATCGGCGGCATCTCCAAGCCCCAGATCGGCGCCATCCGCACCTTCCCGGAAGAGACCCGGTTCGAGATCGCCAAGACCCATGAAAAGGCCTTCCGCGAGGCCGTCGCCGCCTCGAACGACGAGGTCAAGATCACGGCGTCGGAAGCCCCGACCCCCGGCTCGATGAAGGCGGGCAAGTTCGCCGGCGCCGGCAAGCCGCGTCGTGAAGACGGCGACCGCCCGTTCAAGAAGACGCCGTACAAGCGCGCCGACAGCGGCGAGGGCGACGCCCGCCCGCCGTTCAAGAAGAAACCCTGGGCGCCCAAGGCCGACGCCGGCGGCGAGAACCCGCGCTCGAACGCGGCCGGCGACAAGCCGTTCGCCAAGAAGCCGTTCAAGGCCAAGCCGGGCTTCAAGAAGGCCGGATTCAAGCCCAAGGCCTAGGGCTTGCCTGATCATGGGCGGAGGCGCACCCTCCGCCCATGAACGCGCCGCCCGAACCCCAGGGTCGATACGCCTCGTTCGAGGCCTTCTATCCCTATTACATCCACGAACATTCCAACCGGACCTGCCGGCGGATCCATGTGGTCGGCACCGGTCTGGTGATTCTGGCCTTCGTCGGCTTCCTGCTGACGCTGAATCCCTGGTGGCTGCTGGCCATGCCGCTGATCGGCTACGGCTTCGCCTGGGTCGGGCATTTCTTCTTCGAGAAGAACCGCCCCGCGACCTTCCAGTATCCGCTGTGGAGCCTGATGGGCGACTTCCGCCTGTTCTTCGAGACCGTCACGGGCAGGCGTCGTTTTTAGCGATCCCTGAGATTTGAAGCTGTGCCGTGGCCGGGAAGCGGATATGTTCGCTCCGCGGCGGGAGGCCGCAGGGCAGGGACATCGACCCCATGAAGATCATCGCCATCGTCGCTGGCGCCGCGCTCGCGTTCGCGCCCGGCGTCAGCCTCGCACAGAAGAGCGGCGCCAAGCCGGACTTCACCCTCGATCCGAACTATGGCGAGGTCACGCTGGAGACCGGCTTCACGCCGGATCCCTGGACCAAGTCCATTCTGGCCGGCGGCTCCGTGCCCGCCTCGGCCGCCCAGTCGGGATGCGAGGGGTCGGTCAGCGCCGCGCCGGATCTGCAGCTGAACTTCGAGGCCGGCGATCTGGATCTGACCGTCCGCGCGGTCGCGTCCGAGGACACGACGCTTCTGGTCAATACGCCCAGCGGACAGTGGCTGTGCGACGACGACAGCGGCGGCGACCTGAATCCGAAGGTGCTGATCTCGAACCCGCAAAGCGGGCGGTACGACATCTGGCTGGGCACCTATAACGACGGGATGGTCCAGTCGACGCTGGAGATCAGCGAACTGGGCGGGTCGGAGACGAGCGCCGCAGGGGCGCCGGATGCGGACCTGGAGCCCAATTTCGGCTCGGTGAGGCTGCGTTCGGGCTTCACGCCCGATCCCCATGAGAAGGCGATCCTGGCGGGCGGGTCGATCCCGGCCTCTGCGGCCAAGTCGGGGTGCGAGGGCAAGGTCAGCGCGGCGGCGGACTATCAGGTCTTCTTCGAGCCCGGCGATCTGGACCTGACCTTCCTGGTCGAGGCGTCCGAGGACACCACGCTTCTGATCAATACGCCGAACGGACGCTGGTATTGCGATGACGACAGCGGCGGCGGCGTGAACCCCAAGGTCCTGATCACTAATCCCCAGGCCGGACGCTATGACGTCTGGGTCGGGACCTATGGCGACGACATGGTGCAGTCGACGCTGAAGGTCAGCGAACTGGAATAGGGTCAGCCCGAACCGCAGACACGAAGACGCCGGCGGCCGCGAGGCGCGCCGGCGTTTTTCGTCGCGGCTGCGATTTAGTTGGAGGCGTTTTCCCAGGCCGGGGGGCAGCCGTCGAAACGGCCCGCGTCGGCGATGGTCAGGGTCTGCATGTTCAGGCGACGGGCCTGGGCCATCGAGCTCCGGCCATGACCGGTGTAGAGATCGATCTTCTGGCCCTTGATCGCGCCGCCGGTGTCGGAGGCGTACCAGTAGCCGTCGTGGATCGAACCGTCGGCCAGGCGCAGGCCGACCGTCTCGCGGATGAACAGTTTGGTGCGGCGGGGAATGACGCGCGGATCGACCGCGACGGTGCGCATGGCGATGGGGCGGCAACCCAGGGAATCATTGCCCGTCGCCCCGCCGCCGCCTGCGTGATAGAGGCGGGCCGAAGCGCGCCAGTCCGGATCGCCGGCCATCAGCTCGGCCTGGGCGGCGTCCAGATCGGAGGCGATTTCGGGCGAGGCGTCGGTGGAACCGATCTCGGGCGCCGGGGTTTCAACCCTGGCTGCATCCGCCGCGACAGCGACATTGTAGGGGACCGGTCCGCTCGAAAGCGAGGACATGGCGGCCCACATCATGGCGAAGGCAGCGGAAGCGCCGATCATCCGGTTTGCTCATTGAAGCGCCGGCTCCCAACGCCGCCGGCGCCCGGTTTGTCGCGTTAACTTGTGGCTAGAAAGGGGCGCGGCGCTCCATGGGGTCGCCCCAGCGCGCCGCCGAGTTTCCAACTACAGGAAAACACGACGCCTTTTATCGACCTTCAGGCGGCCTCTTCGCGACGCGCCTCGGCCTCGCGCACCGCCTCTGCGGCCCTGTCCAGCACCTCAAGCCCCGCGTCCGCCCGGATCGACTCGACCGTCAGGATGCGGCGGAAGGCCCGCGCGCCGGGACGGCCGTGCATAAGGCCCAGCATATGCCGGGTGATGGCGGGCAGGCGCACCCCCTCCTCAAGCCGGGCGGCGATATAGGGCCGGTAGCGGTCGAGGGCCGCGAAGGCGTCCACGTCCGCCGTGTCGGCGTCATACAGTCGGCGGTCGGCCTGACCCAGGATGGCCGGCTCGTGATAAGCCGCGCGGCCCAGCATGACGCCGTCCAGGCGCACCCCGTCCGTCTCGGCCAGATGGGCCTCGGCCTCGTCCAGATTGGCGATCCCGCCGTTGATGGAGATGTTCAGATGCGGCCGTTCGCGCTTGAGCCGGCGCACCAGATCATAATCCAGCGGCGGCACGTCCCGGTTTTCCTTGGGCGACAGACCCTGCAGCCAGGCCTTGCGCGCATGGACGATGAAGACCTCGATCCCCACGGCGGCGCAGGCGTCCACCGTGGCGAACAGGCTGACCTCCGGCTCCTGATCATCGACGCCGATCCGGCATTTGACCGTGGCCGGGATCGACACCGCCGATCGGATCGCCGCCATACAGTCGGCCACCAGCTCCGGCTCGCGCATCAGGCAGGCGCCGAACTTGCCGGACTGGACCCGATCCGACGGACAGCCGACGTTCAGATTGATCTCGTCATACTCATAGGCCTCGCCCACCTTGGCCGCCTCGGCCAGTTCCATCGGGTTTGAACCGCCCAGTTGCAGGGCGACCGGATGCTCGACCGCATCGAAGCCCAGCAGATAATCCCGATCGCCATGCAGGACGGCCGGCGCAGTGACCATCTCCGTATAGAGCAGGGCGCGCGCCGTCAGGACGCGATGGAAGGCCCGGCAATGACGGTCGGTCCAGTCCATCATCGGGGCTACGGACAGTCGACGTGATTGATTTATCGACATTTTGTGTGGTTTCAGGTGGTCTGAGATGTTGGTCGCCGACGCTTCTACGCGTTTTTTCGACGGTTTGGCCTCTTAACGACCTCTCACTGCACTCTCTTTGCACCCGAAAAATGGCTTCGATCCGCACATAGAAGTCCCTTCGGCGGCGCGTTCACGTCGGTGCAAAGGTGAGTTCATCGCCCTTCACATCGACGATGAATCCGTTGGGAAGGCGCGCGCCGCTCAACGGTCGCGCCGCTGGGGACGCTCTAGGCGCCTAGGATCATGCGCAATCCGCGTTGAAACGGTCGGATCCCGTCCAGCGACACTGGCCGTCGATGCAGTCGATGAGATTGCTGCTGAAGGCCTCCTTCTCATGGTCGTAGAGCTGGAACCAGCCTCCATCGTCCCACACCGCGGTAGGCATGCCGAGCGGGGCCGCGTGGTGCGCGTTGAACCGGGCGTACCACAGCCGGATGTTGTTGCAGTCCATGGCGGCCAATCGGCTGTGCCAGCCGACGCCCCATTCGCCGATGAACACGGGCATGCCTTGTCCGGTCGAGCCTGCCCACTCTGCCATGACCTGCATCGGTCCGTGAATGTCGGCTTCGGTCCAGGGATCGGCGTAGTCGCCCTGATTGTCGCCGTTGAAGGTCCAGGGATTATAGTGATGGAAGGTCGCCATCAGGTAGGGGTCTCGCCCTCCGCCGACCTCCTCGAGATCGGGCCAAGTCTTGGCCATTTCGTCGGCGCCGAACCACTGATTTCCGCCGATGAGGATCACACGTTCGGGGTCGTTCGCCCGGATTCGCCTGTAGGCGCGCCCGGTCATTTCCCTCAGACGGTCCGCAGGCATCGCGTCGTGATTGCTGAAATGGGGCTCGTTGAGGATTTCGAAGACCAGCCTGTGGTCCCGGTCGCGGTACAGGCTGGCGATATCCGACCAGAGTCGCTCGAGGACGTCGGCGCGCATGCCGTCCTTCAGCCGGGTTTCGTGGTGAGCGTTGATCACGACGTAGAGGCCGGGTTTGGCGAGCGCGTAGTCGATGACCGCTGTCAGCGCCGCAAGTCGTTCGGCGTCCCGATCAATGGCGCCGGTGTCCGGGTCCGCCAGGGTCCCGCCGTCGACGACTTCCGTCCAGGTCACGGGGATCCGGACGACGCGGAAGCCGCGGTCATAGTAGGCGTCGATCTTGCCCCGGGCGGCCTCCAGCGTCGGCGGGTGTTGGCCGGCGTCGAACATCTGGCCCAGATTGAATCCCTTGCCCATCTCATCCGCCGCTCGGCGAGCGGTAGGCGCCTGCGACGATGCGGACGCGAGCGCCGGACCACTGATCGCAAGAATGACGAGGCAGCACGCCATCACGGCCGCGATGAAACAGATCACCTGTGAAGCAGGACTTGGGCGGGACATCGGTATCCATTCGCGAAAGATCGTCGATACGTATCAAACAGCTTTGACAGCGCTGTCGTCAACAATTTGGACTCCGCCCCCCTAAATCGTCGGCCACGGGAACGATCCGGCGATGCGATCGCGGCGGACGCCCGAGAGCGGTTGCGAAAGGGGCCGTCTCGGGATTAGGGATGCGGTGACGCCCGAGCGCAGTGATCTGTCTGGTCAGGGAGGCTCGCGCGATGGGGAGCGGCATGGCGAGAGCCACCATCTATGACGTGGCCGCCGCAGCGGGCGCCTCGATCAAGTCCGTGTCTCGGGTCCTGAACGGCGAGGCCAACGTCACCCCCGGTCTGCGCGATCGTGTGATGGCTGCGGTCGAGAGTCTGGGTTATCGGCGCAGTCTGTCGGCCCGCAGCCTCGCGGGCGCCTCCTCATCGATCATCGCGGCGCTGGTGGACGCCGAGCTGACGATCGAGCATTGGCGGAGCGGCCGGGGCAATGATTACCTCAGCCGGCTCGAAATGGGCGCCCTTATGGAGGTGCGACGCACAGACCATCACCTGATGATCGAACTGGTGGATTATGCGTCCGAAAGCCTCGGCAGGGATCTTTCGGCCCTGCTGACCTCCATCCGACCTCAAGGGGTCATCCTGACGCCGCCGAACTCGGATCACCCCGTTGTGCTGGATGTGCTCGACGAAGCCGGCGTCGCCTATGCGCGCATCGGACCCGAGCGTGACCTCCAGCGGGGGGTCTGCATCGCCATGGATGAGCGGCAGGCGGCCTACGACATGACGGCGCACCTTATCGCCTTGGGCCACCGTCGGATCGGTTTCGTCACCGGCCCCGTCGCCTATGTCGCCAGCCGGCGTCGTCTCGACGGCTTTCTGTCCGCGATGGCGGACAACGGCCTGTCCGTCGCGGACGGCGCAGTCGCGTACGGCGATTTCACCTTCCAGTCCGGCGTCTCGGCGATCAACGCCTTCCTGGGCGCCGGCCTCGGGCTGACCGCGATCTTCGCCAGCAACGACGACACCGCGCTCGGCGTGCTGCAGGGCGCTGCGGCGCGTGGCGTTCGGGCGCCTGAGGATATCTCCGTGGCCGGGTTCGACGATACGCCGGCCGCCATGTTCGGTACGACGGCGCTGACCACCATCCGCCAGCCCGTTTCCGAGATGGCCGC
Organism: Brevundimonas sp. TSRC1-1; assembly: GCF_049898245.1. NCBI lineage: Bacteria > Pseudomonadati > Pseudomonadota > Alphaproteobacteria > Caulobacterales > Caulobacteraceae > Brevundimonas > Brevundimonas sp. TSRC1-1. The sequence continues at coordinate 38,343 of NZ_JAFCXI010000002.1, read as the reverse complement.
AATCGCGGCGCGGCATTTGATGCCGGTGATCTCGGGTGTCCAGGACGAGGCGCTGAAGCAGTCCCTGGAGGGATGCCTGATCGTTCCCTACGAACTTATCGTGCGGAGATCGACGGGCGCGGCCTAGGCTGGGGAGATTCCTGCGCGAGCGGAGCGCCACATATCCATCCTCGTCTTGACAGCGCTGTCAAATCCGTGGACCCTTTCTTCGAGACGGACGAGAGCGCCGGGGAGACCTCTGGATTCAGCCGACCTCCCTCAAGCGGTGGTGCGTATGATCCGCGCCGATCGATGTCTCAACCGAAAACCTTGAAGCCTGTTGCGCGGCAATCCTGTTGGGCTCGCGGCGGGCGCTCTCTTCCTCTGTGGGCCTCACCATGCGCAACGCCGCCTCCCTGATCACGCTTGTCCTTGCGGTTCCTATGCTCGCCTGCAGCCCACTGGCGGCCTTGGCTCAGGAAAAGAATGCAGTCGCCCTTGAGGCGCACGCCGATCCCGCGCTCTGGCCGCACGCGGCGTCGCCCGCCGCCATGACCGACGCGGCGACTGAGGCCTTTGTCGCCGATCTGCTGGGGCGGATGACGGTCGAGGAGAAGGTCGGTCAGATGATCCAGGCCGACATTGCTTCCATCAAGCCGGAGGACCTGCTGATCTATCCGCTGGGGTCGATCCTGGCGGGAGGGAACTCTTCCCCGGGGGGCGACGAGCGCGCCTCGGCCGGGAAATGGGTCGAACTGGCGCAGGCGTTCCGGGCGGCCAACGCCCAACGCAAGGGCACGGTCGTACCCTTGATTTACGGCATCGACGCCGTTCATGGGCATAACAATGTCGTCGGCGCCACCATCTTTCCGCACAATATCGGCCTGGGTGCGGCGCGGGATCCGGACCTGATCCGCCGGATCGGCCAGGCCACGGCGCTGGAAGTCGCCGTGACCGGCGCGGACTGGACCTTCGGGCCGACCCTGGCCGTGCCGCGCGATGATCGCTGGGGGCGGGCCTATGAGGGCTACGCGGAAAATCCGGAAGTTCAGCGCGCCTATGCGGCGCCGATGACGCTGGGTCTGCAGGGCGATCTTTCCGCAGACCGGCCCCTGGCTGCGGGCCATATCGCCGGGTCGGCCAAGCATTTCCTGGCCGACGGCGGCACCTTCGAGGGCAAGGACCAGGGCGATTTCCAGGGGCATGAGCGGGAGATGATCGACGTCCATCTCGGCGGCTATCCCCAGGCCATCGACGCCGGCGTCCTGTCGATCATGGCCAGCTTCTCCAGCTGGAACGGCGTCAAACACTCCGGCAACGAGACGATCCTGACCGACGTCCTGCGCGGGCCGCTGGGCTTTGACGGCTTCGTCGTGTCCGACTGGAACGCTCATGGGCAACTGCCCGGCTGTTCGAACGAGAGCTGCGCCCTGGCCGTCAACGCCGGCATCGACATGCTTATGGCGCCGGATAGCTGGAAGCCTCTGTATCAGAACACCCTGGCCCAGGTGCGGTCCGGCGAGATTCCGACGGCGCGTCTGGACGAGGCCGTGCGGCGCATTCTTCGGGTCAAGGTCAAGACCGGCCTGTTCAGCGACGAACGCCCTATGGAAGGCCGTTTGAACGAGCTCGGCTCCCCGGCCCACCGCGCCATCGCCCGCGAGGCGGTGCGCAAGTCGCTGGTGCTGCTGAAGAACGAAGGCGCCGTCCTGCCGATCCGCTCGGGTGCGCGGGTCCTGGTCGCCGGCCATGCCGACGACATCGGCCAGGCTTCGGGCGGCTGGACCCTGACCTGGCAGGGGACCGGGAACACCAACGCCGACTTCCCCAACGGTCAGTCGATCTGGGGCGGTATCCAGGAGGCGGTCGCCGCCGGCGGCGGTCAGGCGACGCTCAGCCCTGACGGCGCCTTCACCCAAAAGCCAGACGTGGCGATCGTCGTCTTCGGCGAGACCCCCTATGCCGAGTTCCAGGGCGACGTCGACACGCTGGACTTCCTGCCGATCGAACCGCTGGAGACGCTGAAGCGCCTGAAAGCAGCGGGGATTCCCACCGTCTCGGTCTTCCTGTCCGGGCGGCCGATGTGGACCAATCCGGAGATCAACGCCTCGGACGCCTTCGTGGCCGCCTGGCTGCCGGGGACGGAAGGCGGGGGCGTAGCCGACGTCCTGATCGGAGATGCCGCGGGCAAGCCGCGCACCGACTTCAACGGCAAGCTGTCGTTCAGCTGGCCCAAGGACGCGAGGGGCGAGCCCTTGAATGTCGGCCAGCCCGGCTATGATCCCCAGTTCGCCTATGGCTACGGCCTGACCTATGCGCAGGGCGGTCGGGTCGGCGTCTTGTCGGAAGAGAGCGGCGTCGTGGGCGAGATCGGCAGTGTCGACCGCTACTTCGTCGACGGCCGCTATGTCGCGCCCTGGGCCTTGATGCTTGCGGACGCCGGCGGCCAGAACAAGCCTGGTTCTGTACAGGCGGCGACCAGCCCGCGAGACGCCGTTTCGGTCCGCCCCGTCGATGACCTGGCGCAGGAGAGCGGCCAGCAGTTTGCCTTTTCCGGCGCCGGCGCGGGCAGCGCCAAGATTTGGGGCACGCCGATCGATGTCAGCCGTCAGGCCAACGGCGAGATGGCCCTGTCCTTCCGCTACCGGGTGGACGCCGCACCTGCTTCTTCGGTCGCGCTGTCTGTCGGCCAGGGGCGCGTGGACATGTCCGCAATCCTCGGCGCTGCGCCCCTGGGCGAATGGCGCAGCCTCAAGGTTCGCCTGAGTTGCTTCCGTGACGCCGGCGCGGATCTGACCGCCGTCGATACCCCGTTCCAGATCGAGACCGCCGGCGCCCTGACCCTGTCGGTGTCCGAAATCCGTCTGGCGGCCAATGAAGGCGACGCGATCTGCCCGGCCGGCTAGATCAGGCGGAGGGCTGACAACAGCGTGCGATGAAGGCCTCGTGGGTCGGCATCGCCTCGGCCGTCTTTCGGATAATGCCGCGCAGACCTGCGAGCTTGCGGGCCATGGCGGCGTAGGGAACGCCGTCGGCGAGCGGGTCGTGATCTTGCGGCAGGATATGCTGGCCGGTGAAGACCGCGACCCAGCTCGCCTCGCTGAAGAGTTCGTCGCCGTCGCGCATGAAGCGTCCGCCGGCCCTGAAAAGCGCGATGCGGCGCTCGAGGGACTCGGGCGCGTCCATGGCTGCGACATGCCGCCAGAAGTCCGTGTCGTCTCGCTGGGTCGCCTTGTAATGCAGGATGATGAAGTCCCGCACCTGCTCGAACTGGGTCTGGGACAGGCGGTTGAATTGGTCGATCAGGACGGGATCGAACCGCCGGGTCGGGAACAGGGCCATCAGCCTTGATATCCCGCTCTGGATCAGATGGATGCTGGTGGATTCCAGCGGCTCGAGAAAGCCCGATGACAGGCCCAGGGAGACGCAGTTCCTGACCCACTGGCGACGGCGGCGTCCTGTCGTGAAACGCAGGGGGCGCGGCTCTGCGAGCGGCTCGCCCTCTAGCCCGGCGAGCAGTGACGCCCGGGCGTCCTCGTCGGTCGTAAACGCGCTCGCGTAGACATGACCGTTGCCGGTGCGCTGCTGGAGCGGGATGCGCCAGCGCCAGCCGGCGCGATCCGCAGTGGCGCGGGTGAAGGGGGTAAGCGGGCCCGTATTGGCTGAAGGAACGGCCAGGGCGCGATCACAGGGCAGCCAATGGCTCCAGTCCTCGTATCCGGCGGCGAGCGCCTCCTCGATCAGGAGGCCCCGGAAGCCGCTGCAGTCGATGAACAGGTCCGCGTCCAGTCGCCGGCCGTCCGCAAGGCGGACCGACTCGATGAAGCCGTCGGAATCCCGAAGACTGACGCCGACGACCTTGCCTTCGACACGCTCCACGCCGCGCGCTTCGGAGAAGCGACGCAGGAAGCCAGCGTAAAGGGCCGCGTCGAAATGATAGGCGTGCCGCAGGCTGGCCAGCACCGTCCGGGGATCGCTGCTGGCGGGCGTGAAGCGTCCCAGGCGTGCGGCGACGGCCGAAAGGCAATAGTCCTCAATGGGGGTCGGGTCGCCGCCCTGCGCCTGTCGCAGCCAGTGTTGGTGGAACTTCAGCCCTTCCATATCCATCCCGACCTCGCCGAACGGATGCATGTAGCGATCGCCCTGTCGGCCCCAATCGACGAATTCGATGCCGAGCTTGAACGTGCCCTGGGTCGCCTTGATGAAGCTCGCTTCGTCGATGCCGAGCATGGCGTTGAAGGTGACAAGAGGAGGAATGGTGGCTTCCCCGACGCCGACCGATCCGATCTCCTCGGACTCGATCAGACGAACACGAATTCCGGCCGGCAGACGCGTCATTGCGGCTGCGGTCATCCATCCCGCCGTGCCGCCGCCGACGATCAGAACCTCACGTATTGCGTCCGGATGGAGCGGCGCGGAGGCGGGCAGTGTCATGGGCGTCTTTCGGTTTTGGGCAGGTCAGGACGTGTTGATTACATTGACGATACAGAGGGCTCATGCTAGTCGCTTTCATTGACAGCGCTGTCAGCGCGTCCAAAAAAACATGTCTCTTAGGGGGAGTTCAATGATCCAGACCACCACGGCGACGCCTGTCGTCCTGCATTCTCGTCGGCTGATGCATGGCGCCTCGGCGCTCGCTTTCGGCGCGCTGCTGCTGGCCGGGCCGGCCGTGGCCCAAACCGCCGCTCCCGCCGCTGACGCCAGCGCGGACCAGGACGTCACGGTGTCCGACGGAACGGCCCAGGAAATCGAAGAGGTCGTCGTCACGGGGATACGCGCCAGCTTGCGCAGCGCGCAGCGCATCAAGGAAAGCTCGGACGTCTTCGTCGACGCCGTGACGGCCGATGACATCGGCGCCCTTCCGGACCGCTCGGTGACCGAAGCTCTGCAACGGGTGCCCGGGGTTTCGATCAACCGTTTCGCGGGGGCGAACGACCCGGACCACTTCTCGGTCGAAGGATCGGGCGTGGTGATCCGCGGCCTCAACTTCGTGCGATCGGAACTGAACGGACGCGACACCTTCTCGGCCAACAACGGCCGGGACCTTTCGTTCGCCGACGTGCCCTCCGAGCTTCTGGGCAGCGTCGAGGTCTTCAAGAACACGTCCGCCGAGATGATTGAGGGCGGCATCGGCGGCACCGTCAATCTCAACACAAGAAAGCCCTTTGACGCGCCCGGCAGCATGGTGGCCTTCACCACCGAGGTCAGCTGGGGCGACATGCGCAACAATCTGGCGCCGACCGTTTCGCTGCTCGCCAGCGATCGCTGGGAAACGCCGATGGGCGAGTTCGGCCTGCTGCTGAGCGGGGTTCATTCGGAACTCGATTCCCGCGCCGAGGGCCTGCAATCCCTCAACTATCGTCTGTCGACCGTGGACGGCGAGGACCGCTGGACGCCGTCGGGCCTGGCGTTCCGCACCCAGGAGTTCGACCGCCGTCGCGACGGCATCGCCGCAGCCGGCCAATGGCGCTCCAATGATCGCAAGATGATCGCCACGCTCCAGTATCTGCGCTCGGATTCACAGCAGGCCTGGCTCGAGAGCGCCATCGAGTCCGTCGTTGACGATTCCGGCAACCGCCGGCCCTTCGCCGGAACCAACTGGACCTACAACGAGGATGGGATATTCACCGGCGGCGCGATCACTTCGATCGCCGACTGGCGTTCGGCCGATCCCTCCGTGCCGCTGAACGGGATTCAGCACCTGTTCGTGAAACGGGGCGTGGTCCAGGATTATGTGACGAGCGACTACGGCTTCAACTTCAAGTGGACGCCGACGGACCGCCTGCGCCTCAACTTCGACGCCCAGTATGTCGACTCGACCGTGGACGCGGTCGATTTCCAGCTGACGAACTCCTTCTTCGCCGTCGATGTTCTCGATCTGACGGGCGACCTTCCGTCGCTCAGCCTGCTGGCGCCCGATGGCAGCCCGATCGATCCTTACCTGGCGGATCCGGCCAACTATTTCTGGCGCAACGCCATGGATCACATCGAGCAAAGCGAAGGGGACGAATACGCCTTCAAGGCCGATGCCGAATATGATCTGGACGCGGGCTGGCTTGAATCGGTCAAGGTCGGCGGCCGGTTCGCCGAACGCGACCAGACCACCCGCAACTCCGCCTACAATTGGGGGGTGACGTCGGAGATCTGGAACGGCGCGACCGGTCCGGTCTGGCTCGATCAGGGCGATGTCGCGACGCCGCGCTTCACCGGCGGCCTCGACCATGCTTCGCCCTACAGCTTCGCCGGCATGGGCGTTCCCGTGACCGCCTTCGGCTATGCGGGCAACCCGGCCCGCTCCTATGCCGAGACCACTGCGTTCGTCCAGTCGATGAACGCCATCTGGGGCGGCAACGGCTGGGTTCCTCTGGCGGCCCGATCCAATGTCGTGCCCGGCACGCCGTTCACGCCCGGCGAGATCAACTCGACCAACGAGCAAACCGCCGCCGCCTATCTGATGGTCAAGTTCAACAACGGCGCCGAGCCGGTGTGGGGGCAGAGCATCGCGATCACCGGCAACCTGGGTGTCCGCTATGTGGAGACCAAGATTTCGGCGGAAGGCGCGCTGAGTTTCCCCACGGCGAACCAGGTCTTCAGCGGGACCTGCGCTGCGCCGGTCGGCGGCGGCGAACTGCCGGCCTTCTGCAAGCTGACGCCGGAACAGCAGGCCGCCGCCCTGGCCTTCGCCACCGGCGCCTCGATCCCCGAGACGGCGGAACACAGCTACGGCAACTGGCTTCCCAGCCTGAACGTCAAGTTCGGCCTGACGCCGGAGTTCCTGATGCGCTTCGGCTATTCGGAAGCGATCCGCCGGTCCGACCTGGGCTTGACCCGCGATCAGGTGCCGATCCTGCCGCGCGTCGTGGACAATGATTTCCTCGGCTTTGAAGCGCAGGCGGGCAATACCTTCCTTGACCCGATCAAGTCGCGCCAGTTCGACCTGTCGGGCGAATGGTATTTCGCGCCGACCGGATCCCTGACCCTGTCGCTGTTCCACAAGACCCTGGAAGACGTGATCACCAACGGCTTCTACGAGCGCTCGGTGACCAACAACGGTCAGACCTTCGACGTCTATGTCCGGGGACCGATGAACAGCTCGGACGAAGGGACCGTCCAGGGTCTGGAACTGGCCTACCAGCAGTTCTACGACTTCCTGCCTGGCTGGCTGTCGGGCTTCGGCATACAGGCCAACTACACCTATATCGACAGCTCGGGGGTCCCGCAGGAGAACCTTGACGCGGGTAAAGCCAATCCCGGCGGCAGCGAGACGGCGATCGACACCAGCCAACTCTCTCTGGAAGGCTTGTCGCAGCACAACGCCAACTTCACGGCCATCTACGAGAACGCCAAGATCTCGGCGCGCCTGGCCTACAGCTGGCGCTCGGAGTTCCTGCTGACGACGCGCGACGAGATCGTTCCCTTCTCGCCGATCATGTCCGATGCGACCGGCCAGCTGGACGGCTCGCTGTTCTATTCGATCAACGATCGGATCAAGGTCGGCGTCCAGGCCGTGAACCTGACGAACGAAACGACCAAGACCCTTCAGGTGCTGGACAACAGTCTGCAGGAGGCGCCGCGGTCGTGGTTCCGCAATGACCGTCGCTTCTCCTTCGTCGTCCGCGGGACTTTCTAAAGCCTCTCCCCGATCGCTTCCTGAGCGAACCTGGCGCGCCGTCTCCGGACGGCGCGCCTTTTTTTGCTCAGTGGTCGTCGAGGAAGGCTGCGGTCCAGACCAGAGGCGCGTTCCAGTTGATTGCGACTTCGTTCAGGGCGTAGGCGCGGATGTCGTCGACCCAGCAGGTCTGGGCCCGGCAACGTCCGATGAGGGTCTTGGCGACCTCGTCCGTCATGGACTGGTTATTGGGGCCGCCTGACAGGGCGCCCGCAGGCGGCGCCGGATAGGCGGGATCGGCTGCATGCGCCCAGAACCTGTGATGCGGGTTCTGCAGCGGCCGGGCTCCGTACCCGCTGACATAGGATTGATCGAGGGGGTTGCGGCCCAGGACATAGTCGAGCGCCTGGATGACGCCGTTGCGGTAGTTCCAGTCGCCGGTGAAGTCGAAGGCGAGGCCCAGGACGACGGCGCGGCTCAGGATGGCGCCGTTGGAACCCCAGGGATAATCGGCCCCGCCGAAAGGCACGCCATAGCCTGACTGCCAGCCTTCCTCGACATAGGCCCGCGCGCTCGCCGCCAGATTGGCTCGAACCCTGACGCGGTCCTCCTCGGGCAGGGGGGAGGGGACCAGGGCCAGGGTCATGGATCCCAGGCTGGCGACGGAAGACCAGCTGGGATCGCCCGTGGCGGTCGAGCCAGACCGGGGAGCGCCCAGGTAATAGGGCGAGGTCTTCAGGGCGGTGAGATAGGCGGCGGCGCCGGTCGAGGCGTAAAGTTCCGCCGTGGCCCAGTAGAACTCGTCCGATACATCCTCGTCGCCATAGCCGCCGCCGCCCAGGAAGCGATCCTGCGCGAAGATCGACCTGTTGCGCAGCGCGGCCCGATAGGCGCGCTGCGACGCGGTCGCGCAGCGTCGAGCGAACTCAAGATCGATCGAGCGCCAGATCCGGGCACACTGCGCGCTGACCGCCGCGAGATTGAGGGTGGCGGCCGTGCTGGGCGGATAGAGGAGGCGGCGTTCCCGGTCGTCGGCCGGCGCGGTCGGCAGCGCCGTCCAGGACGCGTCGTGGACCTTGTGATGGGCCATGCCCCCGGCGTCGATCTCGGTCAGCTGGAGCGGATGATCGCGCCGTTGCGGGCCGACAGGGACCATCGCCCTGGTTCCTTCCGGTATCTGCATCCTCAGCAGGAACTCTATCTCGTAACGCGCCTCGTCGAGCAGATCGTCGACGCCGTTGCCTGCTTCCGGAATATTCGCCCTTCCGTCCGCGAAGGCGACCGCGCCCTGGCCGCCCTTGACCTGCGCTCTTTCATAGGCGTTCAGCAGCATCCACACGGCTATGCCGCCGTTCACCACATATTTTCCGTGATCCCCGGCGTCGTACCAACCGCCTTTGACGTCGAGGCTGTAGTCGCACCCGGGCCACGCCGTGCCCAACTGGTCTGTTCCGGAAAAGCAGGTGGCGGTCTCCGTCTCATGTCCGGCCGGCCGAGCGAGATCGGGGCGGGCGACATGCTTGACGTCGATCGGGACGCCGGCGCGGTTCTGATAGAAATAGGAGAGGGCGTCGTATTGCAGCGACCGGTACGGATGATCGGAGATCGCGAACGGCCGGCTTTCGTGATCGCCTACGACAAGTCGGTAGGCGGATCCGGGCGTGCGGATGTCGGAAAAGAGGACGGTGTGGACGTGCTCGCCGGATGCGGCGTCCTCTCCGAAGACACTGGTCCGGCCTTCGGCGACCTGTCGGCCGGCTTCGTCCAGCACACGCCAGTCAAGCGGCTGGCGCGAAGGATTCGGCACGGTCGCCGTCTTGGGGCCGTGGGTTTCGAAGCCCGCCTGATTCAATCGAATGACGTTGAGGTTTTGAGCCGTCGCAGTCGCGGGGGGCAAGCAGGCAAGCGCGGCGGCCGCCGCCAACAGACGCGTTTTGGGTGTCATGGTTTCCTCCGAGGCGAGCGGCTCGATCCGCTCCGCATTAGAGCGGCGAGTCTATCACTTGACAGCGCTGTCACAACGGGGGTGTTGTCGCGGCCTTCCGGTCGGGCCATCGTGCCGGACCTCAAGATGCGGCGCGTTTGCGCCTGAAACGAGCGGGCGATGACGACTGCAATCCCATCCGCAACAGCCGTACGACGGGTCGTGATCGTTGGCGGCGGAACAGCCGGTTGGATGACGGCGGCGGCGCTCGCGCGGCTTGTGGCGCCTTCGGGCGTCCAGATCACCCTGGTGGAGTCCGAGGCGATCGGGACGGTCGGCGTCGGGGAGTCCACCTTGCCGCACATCCGCGCCTTTAACGAACGACTCGGCATCGACGAAGCGGCGTTCATGAAGGCCACGAGGGCGACGTTCAAACTGGGCATCCAATTCGAGAATTGGGGCCAGATAGGGGGCAGCTACATTCACCCCTTCGGCGACTACGGCGCGCCGGGCGGGGAGGCGCCTTTTCATCACTACTGGCTGCGGGGACGCGAGCTGGGGGACGTCGGACCGATCGACGACTATTCGCTGCCGGTCGTGGCGGCGCGGGAAGGTCGGTTCGCCCCGCCGTCCGATGATCCCCGCTCGCTGTTGTCGACGTACCGCTACGCCTATCAGTTCGACGCCACCCTGTACGCCCGTTTCCTGCGGGGCATGGCCGAGACGGAGGGCGTGCGCCGGATCGAGGGGCGCATCCAGAATGTGGCGCAGGACGGCGAGAGCGGGGCGATCACCAAGGTGACGCTGGATGATGGGCGTCAGATCGAGGGCGACCTGTTCGTCGACTGTTCCGGATTCCGGGCGCTGCTGATCGAACAGACATTGAAGGCCGGTTTTACTGACTGGTCGCACTGGCTGCCGTGCGATCGGGCGGTGGCCCTGCCGTGCGAGAGTGATCAGCCGACCGTCCCCTATACCCGCGCCACGGCGCTGGAAGCGGGCTGGCAGTTCCGCATTCCGCTGCAGCACCGGGTCGGCAACGGCTACGTCTATTCGAGCGCCTTCATCGACGATGCTGCGGCGCTGGATCGGCTGGTCGGACGCCTTGAGGGCAAGCCGCTCAAGGCGCCGAACGTCCTGAAGTTCACGGCGGGTCAGAGGACGCGGAACTGGGCGGCCAACTGCGTCTCCGTGGGACTATCCTCGGGCTTTATCGAACCGCTGGAATCGACCAGCATCTATCTGATCCAGATCGCCATCACCAAGCTGATCGAACTCTGGCCAACCGCCGTGATCGACCCGGCGACGGAGGCGGAGTTCAATCGCCAGATGGATCTCGAATACGTCCGGATCCGCGATTTCATCATCCTGCACTATTGCGCGACCGCCCGGAACGACACGCCCTTCTGGGACTATGTCCGCACCATGCCGCTGCCGGATACGCTCTCGGAGAAGATCGAGCTATTCCGCGCGCGCGGAGTCGTTCAAGACTATCGAGAAGGTCTGTTCCTGCATCCGAGCTGGGTCGCGGTCTATCTGGGGCAGGACATCCTGCCTCGACGCCATCACCCGCTCGTCGACGCAGTGAGCGCGACCCAACTGATGTCGAGCCTGGAGCGGCTGCGCAGGATGGTGCGCGAAGCGTCGTCCAGGCTTCCCTCTCAGGACGACTATATTGCCCGATATTGCGCGCACCTGCCCCTCTAGATCGGTCTCCCGTCCGCGGGGGGCGTCCCGGATGACTTGAGAGGCGGTCGTCCCCGCTGAAGACCCGTCCGGCCTCCAACGGACACAGCGCCTCCGTCGGAACGGGCGTAGGAAATCCGCCCGCCCGTGGTGTTCCCATTGCCCTGTCGGAAGGAAGGGATTGTTGGTATGGGCCGATCCTGTGCTCGATCATGCACGGGCTGTGTCTCCGTCGTCACTCCGGGCAATATTATTGCTTGCGGGTGTTGAAATCGGCGAATTCAGCAGAACGCCGTTGGTGCTGCCAGTTTGGTGCAAGCTTGGCGACGTAACCATGACGGTGTTGCAACGTGCTGCGGAATTTCTGCCGGTCACTGAACACCGCGTCATTCCTTTCACCGTGCAACGGAGGTGGAAATTGCGCCGGCATAGCCGGCAGGGGGAGAGACTTATGACAAGGACGATGAGCACTTCGATGTTGGCTTTGATGCTCTGTGCATCGGCTGGCGGCGCCTGGGCGCAATCGGCGGCGCCGCAAAAGACGGATGAGGAACGCGCGCGCGCCGAGCAGGCGGCCATCGACACCGCCGGCGAGGCCGCCGTCGTGGACTCGGTCGAGGTGACGGGCAGCCGACTGGGGAGCGGGGATCCGACCTCGCGCGTCATCGTCATCTCCAAGGAGGAGATTCAGGCGCGCGGCGTGACCAGCGTCGAGCAGTTGATCCGCACACTGCCGCAGAACGTCGCCACCATCGGCGCCGTCACCAACGAACGGGCGCGTGGCCCCCTCTCCAATCGGGGGCAGGTCGGTGTCTCGCAGATCGGCTCGCTCGGCGTGTCGGCGGCGAACCTGGGCGGCATGGGTGCGGGCAACACCCTGATCCTGATCAATGGTCGACGGGTCGCGGGCGCTGCCGGCATCGAGGACGGGTTCGCCAATCTGAACGGCATTCCGCTCAGCGCCGTCGAGCGCGTGGAAATCTCGTTCGGCGGGGCCTCGGCTGTCTACGGCGCTGACGCCATCGGCGGCGTCATCAACTTCATCCTGCGCAAGGACTTCGTCGGATCGACGCTGACGGTCCAGCACGAGGTGTCGAGCAATGACGCCGACAACAGCCGCATCAGCCTGTTCTCCGGCTATTCCTGGGGATCGGGAAACATCTCGGGAACGCTGGACTTCAGTCGCCGCAAACCGGTCAACAACCACAAGAGCGGATACGTCACCGAAAACTACTCCAGCTATTATGGCGGAGATACCGCCTTCGATACGCGGTCCTTCAGTCGGGGGCTGCAGCCCGGCGTGATCGATCGGAGCTTCTATCGCTTCGATCCGGTGACGTTCGAAAGCGGGTACGTTTCGCAAGGCCTGACCGTGCGACCTGGCTTCGTCGGCCGGCCCGGCTTGAACGACTTCATCACTGTCGGCGCGGAAGCCCTGCCCGACTACGTGCCCGAGTTCGCCGGACCGGAGTCGGAAAGCACCAGCGCTACGCTGAACTTCGAGCAGAAGATCACGGACAAGCTGACGTTCTTCGGGGATGCGCTATACACGCGCTCCAAGAGCGAGCAGGACATCCTCTATGCGGAGGGGCTTGAGGTTCAGTTGGCGCCGGGTCAGGCCTATAATCCATTCCCCGCCAATCCTTTCGACAGGTTCACGCCGGGGCCGATCGTCGCCTACAATCCTCAGGCGGAGGTCGAGGCTGGACAACTGCCGGCTGGACGGATTTCGAACACCGCGACCCAGTGGAACATCAATGCTGGCCTGAGCTACCAGTTCAACGCGGACACCAAGATCGAGCTCCTCTATTCGCGGTCCGAGGCCGACACCTCCGGTCAGAGCCCGAACCTGGGTTCGATCGTGGATTTCAAAGCGGATGCGACCTCGCCGAGCGGGGTGAAGTGCTACAATCGCGATCTGGCGGAAAATCGCGTCACCGGCGCCGACCGTGACTATCTTCAAGGTGTGTTTGATCGCCAGTGCCTGGCCTTGACCAGCAGCGATCCGACTCTCGCCTTCAATCCATGGAAGTCCACCGCCGACGGCGGCGGGTCCAACGTCGCTGACTTCTACTATATCCCCGTGACGGAAGCGCGCGCGTCTGGCACCCAGAACTGGGAAGCGCGTATGAACGGCGTCCTGTGGACGCTGCCGGCCGGCAAGCTGTTCTATGCGGTCGGCGCCGAGATGACGGTTGACGACACCGATAGTAAGGAAGTGCGGATTCGCACCATCAATCCTGTCACCCGAGATCGACATGCCTATTTCGCTGAGTTGAGGGTTCCGATCTTCGGCGAGAACTTCAACTACACTGGTGCGCGGTCGCTTCTGCTCAGCCTCGCCGCCCGTCGTGACAGCTATACGACAGAAGGGCCGATCGGGACGGTGAACAACGTGCCGTATTCGATGGGCGGCGAACTGCTCTACGATTCCAACACCTTCGCCAACACCACGCCGGCCGTCGGCCTGCGTTGGGAGCCTTTCGAGGGCCTGGCCCTGCGCGCGCGCTGGACGGAAGGTTTCCAGGCGCCGCCCTATACCCAACTGTTCAATCCGCTCGGCACGCAGCGCACGACGACGACCATCTCCGACGATCCGCTGTACAAGTGCACGACGGACTGTTCGCGGCCTGGGACCTATGTGGTGCCGAGGGTCGTTGCGCCGAACCCCGACCTTGAACCTCAGAAGTCCACCCAGGTGTCCTATGGCCTGACGTGGCGGCCGAAGGGGATGCTGGACGGATTGACGTTCGACGTTGCGTACAATTCGACCAAGATCGACAGCGAATATGCGAACCAGAACGATCTCCAGACCTTCCTGCGCCGGGATGAAATCCTTCGCCTGACGCAATTCTATCCGCGCGACGCGAACGGAAAGATCATCGAGGCGCGCCAGATGACCTTCAACATCGTCGGGTCGGAGTATGAGTCGATCAACTACGAACTGAGTTATCTGTGGAACACGAACTGGGGGACGTTCGAACCCAAGATCAATGTGCTCGACAACATCAAGGCCGAACGCCAGGCCTTCCCCGATCGCGAGCCGCTGTCCGCCTTGGGCCTTCTGCAGGGACCGGACGACTACAAGGTGGTCGGGTCGCTCGGCTGGTACTATCACGACTTCAACGCGTCTCTCTGGGCCTATTACACGCCTGAATACACCAACGACTACGAGATCTTCCGGTCGGCCGGCGTCAACATGTATGAAAACCGTCTGATCCCGGTCGATGACATGCTGATCATGGATCTGACGGCGGCCTGGCGGATCAACAACGACATTCGTCTGAACTTCGCCGGCCGGAATATTCTGGACGAAGCTCCGCCGTTCGTCGTGGTTCAGGGCCGTCCATACGATACGGCGCGCTACAATGCGGCGGGTCGAACCTTCTCCCTCGAACTTCAGTATTCGTTCTGAAGGAGTCGGGGCGCGTCACGACGCGACGCGCCCCGACGCTGGCGCCCAGGCCGTCAGGTTCGCTAAAGGAGAAGCGTGCGGCATTGCCGACGGGGTCGACGCCTTCGATCCAGCGAGGTGTTTCTGATGCGTCTGTTGTTGGTCGAAGACGATGCGGATGTCGCCGAGACCCTCGTCATCTATCTGGAACGCCAGGGGTTCGTCGTCGATGTCGCGCCGTCCCTGGCCATTGCGCGCAGCGCCGTGGACGCCAATGAATTCGATCTGGTCTTGCTGGATCGGGGACTGCCGGATGGCGACGGCGTCTCGCTGATCGCCTATTCCGCCCATCGCAACCGGCGTCAGCGCTACATCATCCTCACGGCCATGGCGACGCCGGACCATCGGGTCGAAGGCCTGGAGTCCGGCGCCGACGACTATATCGCCAAGCCGTTCGAGCCCCGCGAGCTTCTGGCGCGAATCCGCATCGCCCTGCGCCGCTCTCTCGAGGGTCGGCGCGAGACCCGTCAGTTCGGACCGCTGCTGTATGATCTCGAGAGCGGCGTCTTCTTCATCGACGAGGCTCCGCTGACGTTGCGCCGAACGGAGGCCCTGGTGCTCGAGGCGCTCATGGCCCGACCCGGCGCGGTGATCCAGCGCGAGACGCTGGAGGCGCGGGTCTACGGCTACGACAAGGTCGTCAACGCCAACTCGCTCGAGTCGCAGATTTCAAGGCTGCGCACCAATCTGGCGCGGCGCACCGACCGGGTGCGTATCCGCGCGGTGAGGGGGCTGGGCTATTGTCTGGCGGACGAAGGCTGACGCCGCGTCATTCGAAAGCCTGCCAGACTGGTGCAAGCCTTATGTGTCATACCCTGTCTGACTGAATCTAAGTGTGCGGATTTTCAATGGTTTCGACTGACGACGTAGAACTGGCCCGCCAGAGCGCGGCCGCGTTCAAGGAAACCTTCATCAAGATCCGCGCCGAGGTCGGGCGGATGATCGTGGGGCAGGCCGACGTCGTCGACGGCGTGCTGACGGCGCTGATGGCCGGCGGCCACGTCCTGCTCGAAGGCGTGCCGGGATTGGGCAAGACCATGCTGGTCTCCTCGATCAGTCGGGCCATCGACCTGCCGTTCTCGCGTATCCAGTTCACGCCCGACATGATGCCCGCCGACATCGTCGGCACCACCGTTCTGACCGAAGCCGAGGGCGGCGGCCATGAACTGACCTTCCAGCAGGGGCCGATCGTCTCGAACCTGGTCCTGGCCGACGAGATCAACCGCGCGACGCCCAAGACCCAGTCCGCGCTTCTGGAGGTGATGCAGGAACGACAGGTGACGGTGGGCCGCCGCACCATCAAGATGCCCGAACCGTTCTGCGTCATGGCGACCCAGAACCCGGTGGACCAGGAAGGCACCTATCCGCTGCCGGAGGCCCAGCTGGACCGTTTCCTGTTCAAGCTGGTGGTCGGCTATCCTTCAGAGGCCGATTATCACGCCATCATCGACCGCACGACGAGCGGCCACGACGTGGTGCTGAACGCCGTCACCAACGCCGAGACCCTGCAGCATATGCGCGCGGTCGTGCGGCAGGTCCCGGTGACCGAGGCGGCCAAGGCCTACGCCATTCGTCTGGTCATGGGGACCCAGCCGGGCAGCGACTATGCGCCGGACAGCATCAACCGCAGTGTGGCGCTGGGCGCCTCGCCGCGCGGCGTGCAAAGCCTGATGCTGGCCGCCAAGGTCCAGGCCCTGCTGGACGACCGTTTCGCGGTCTCGACCAATGATGTGGCGGCTGTGGTCATGCCGGTGCTGCGCCACCGCCTGGTGCTGAACTACCACGCCCAGGCCAACGCCCTTTCGGCCGACGATCTCCTGGGAGACGTTCTGGCCCATGTGAAGCGGCCCTACGCGACGGACTAGTCCCCAATCTGGGCCGTTTGCGAGGGTGCTTGAGGGCGCCGCGGGATCCTGCATGGCCCGCGGCGCCCTTTTCTGTTTCCGGCGCGCGCTTAGCGGACCTTGTGGCCGTAGATGTCCCAGACCTCGACAGGGCCGAAGTTCAGCGCGCGGACGAGGGCTTCGATCCTGGAGAGATCGCCCACCACCACCCAGGTCAGGCGCGTCGGATCGTAGGTCGTGCGCGACACGGCCTGAACCTGATCCAGCGACACCGCCGCCAACCGCGCGCCGGACGTGGCCGCGCGGTCATAGGGCTGGCCATAGGCGGCGGCGCCTGTGATCGCCGAGAGGAAGGCGGCGTTGCCGGCGAAGGCCGAGGGCAGGGCCCGCATGCGCGCGGTGCGGGCCCGCTCCAGCTCTTCGAGAGTCGCGGGCCGGTCGGCGACATAGTCGGCGATCTCTCTGCGGACCTCCCTCATGGCGTCGGCGGTGCGGTCAGTCTCGACCGTGCCTGACGCCGTGAAGGTGCGCGGGCCGACCGGCGTGTCCGCGACGCCGCCGGTGAAGCCATAGGTCCAGCCCTTCTCTTCTCGCAGATTCATGTTCAGGCGGCTGTTGAAGGCTGCGCCCAGGATTCCATCCGCAAGATCGCCGGCGGCCGCCTGGTCCGCGTCGAACGCGGTCGTGAGCTCGCCGACCGTCAGACTGGTCTGGGCCGCGCCGGGGGCGTCCACCAGAATGATGCGGCCCGGCGTCGCGGTCGCCGCCCCTCGCTCTTTCACAGGCGTCGGCGTGACGCGGCGCCAGTCGCCGAAGTGGGCCTGGGCCAGGGCCTTGGCCTGGTCGATCGTGATGTCGCCGACCAGATAGAGGGTCGCGTTGTTCGGCCCGATCTCGCGGTCGTGGAAGGCCTGGATCGCGTCGCGCGATATGGCGTTGGCGTCATCGCGCGCGCCGATCCGCCCCAGAGGATGGTCCTCGCCCCAGATCGCCCGCCCATAGACGGGGCCGGCCGACTGCAGGGGATTGCGTTCATAGGCGTCGAACTGCGGCCCGACCCGCTCCAGCGCCTTGTCGATCTCCGCCTGGGGATAGGTGGGATGGCGCACCACCTCCGAGGCGAAGCTGAAACCGTCGTCGAGGCGGCTGCTCAGCATGGTCCACATCACAGCGCTTTCACGCGCCTGGGCGGCGGCGGCGATGTTGACGCCGGCCCTCGTCGCCTGGCGCTTGAGCTGTTCGGCGTCGTAGCGGCGCGTGCCGCTGGTCAGCATGGCGAAGGCGCGGCTCGCCGTGCCTCTGCCATAGGCGTCCTCCGCCAGAGAGCCGGTCGAGAACTGCAGGCTGGCGCTGACGATGGGCAGATTGGGACGATGGGCGACGACGATCTTCAAGCCGTTGGCGAGAACCGCTTCCGAGACGCTGGGGAAGGCGATCGCCGCGTCCGCGGGGCTGGGATCGGGCATGCGGGTCGGGTCCGCCAGGCCCGTCGGCGCCGCGGCCGGAACGGGCGTGGGAAGCTGGACGAGTTCATAATAGGGGCGCGACAGGGCGGCCTGGATCAACTGCGTCACGGCCTTGGCGTCGACGTCGCCGATCCATTCCCGCTGCTTCAGGAAATAGACCGGGTCGTCGTGGGTGACAGCGCCGCTGGCCAGCCAGGCGCCGATCGCGGCGCTGCTTTCCATCGTCTGCAACAGCGAGATGTCGCTCGCCGTGACGATCTCTTCCAGGCGGTCCTTGTCAGGGCCGGTCTGGAAAAACTTCGCCAGTTCGCGATCGATGGCCGCATTGGCGGCCTCGGGCGTCACGCCCGGCTTCAGGGCGACCGAGAGATTGAAGGCGCTGGTCAGCTGGCTCTCGCTGACGCCGGCCGACACGCCGTCGGCGATCTTGAGATTCTCGACCAGCGCGTCATGGAGCGGCGTGCCTCTACCCCGCGCCATCGCCTTGGCGGCGAGTTGAAGCATCGTGTTGTCGCGTGGCGATCCGTTGTTCAACGGCCAGGTGCGGGAGATTACGGCGGCCGGCAGGTTCTCGTAGACGATGTCGCGTCGGATGTCCGCAAACGAGGGCGTCCAGCGGTCGGGGCGGCTGATCGGCTCGCCCTGGCGGACGCCGCCGAAATAGAAGGCCGTCTTCTCACGCGCCGTCTGGACATCGATGTCGCCGGACAGGACGAGCACCGCGTTCGATGCGCCGTAGTGGGCGTCGAACCAGGCCTTGACGTCCTCCAGGGTCGCGGCGTCGATGTCCTCCATGGAGCCGATGGTCGTGTGGCCATAGGGATGGCCGGCCGGATAATAGCCCTTCAGGAACTGGGCTTCCGCCGAACGGCCGGGGCCGAGTTCATTCTGGCGCTTCTCGTTCTTGACCACGGCCCGCTGTTCGTCGAGCAGGGCCTGGGTCATGCCGTCCGTCAGGTGGCCCATGCGATCGGCTTCCATCCAGAGCGCCCGGTCGAGGGCGTTGGCAGGCACCGTCTGGAAGTAGTTGGTGTAGTCGGCGGTGGTGCTGCCGTTGATGCCGGTAGCGCCGACGGCCTCCAGCGGGGGGAAGTATTCCGTCGGCCGATTGACCGTCGGCTGGAACATCAGGTGTTCGAACAGATGGGCGAAGCCCGTCTTGCCGCCAGGCTCGTCCTTGGACCCGACCTTGTACCAGACGCCGACGAAGATCGTGGGAACGGTGTGGTCGGTATAGACCAGAGTCGTCAGGCCGTTGGGCAGGGTGAAGGTTTCGTAGGGGATGCGGACCTGGCCCAATTCCGGCCTTGCCTGCGCCAAAGCGAGGTTCGAGGCGCCGCAGGACAGAAGGACAGCCAGAACGGCGCCGACGATAGGTTTTCCGAAGGTCGTCAAGGTCGGTCCTCACAAGCCGATGTCGCTTGTCGCCCACCAATCACATGAAGCTTGCCCCAGCCTGACGCGCTCAGCTTCTCTATTGGAACGCAAGGCGAAATAGCGGGGCAATGAAACGAGGACACTGTAAGGTTGGTGCAAGCCACCGGTCCTATGTGACAGTTCTGATGAGTTTGCGCGGGTCGAAATGGAACGGATGATCCAGGGCGTCGATGATGGGTTGCGTCGTCGCCTCGATCGCCTCGAGACGCGCGGACGGCATGCCCTTTTGACGACGACGCGCCGACGTACGGTGCGGCGGGCCCTGGCCTGGGCGGCTCCCGCCTCGGCGGCCGGTCCGCTCCTTCTCGCCCTGTCCGCGCCGTTCGTCGCCCCGACTGTTGCGGGCGTCCTCATCGCCGCAGTCGGCGCGCCCCTCGCGGCAGGGGTGTTCGGCTATATGCGGGCTCGCCAAGCGACCAGTCGCACCCGGACCGCCGCTCTTGCGCTGCTCGATCATCGGTTGCGCCTGAACGACCGGTTGCAGACGTCCGACGAGTTCGAACGACTGGATCGCCGAACGGCCTTCCACGACGCCGCCTTGCAGGAGGCTGCGCCCTGGGTGGCGCGGGCGCAGGACAGCGACGTGGGCGACGACGACGGCGCGTTGAGGTTGGGCCGCTCGCGGCTGTGGCTATGGCCGGCTGCGGGGATTCTGTGTCTGGCGGCGGCCTTCGCCGTTCCTCAGTTCTGGCCCGAAGCGGCCGCACCGGCGAATCCGGCGGCGGCTGAGATATCGCCGCGATCGGCGGCCGTCGCCGCGCCAGAGGCGCGTTCCGAAAACGCGACGCCGATCGCAGGCGCTGCGTCCCCGACCACGCCGGGTCGTGATGTCGAGGTGACGACGCGCCCGGGCCTGGACAAGCCCGGCGCCGGATTGGCCGCCGCCTTCCAAAGGTTGATGGCGCGCCTTTCGCCGTCGCGCAGCGCCGCGGCCTCCGCACAGGACGCCGCCGCCCGCGCGGGCGCGCCGTCCCAATCTGCTGCGGGCCAGGGAGAGGGCCGGGGGCGTGGCGGTCAGGGCGCGGCCGGAAACAGCGCCTCGTCCAGCGGGGCGGGTCCGGATCGCGACGCCAGACAGCCGCAGGATGACGAGCAGACGCCCGGCGAGGCGATGGCTCAGGACGAGACCGACGCCCCTGCGTCCCAGGCGCCCGGCGGTCAGTCCTCCGGCGCCCGGCAGAACGCCCCGTCCGCCGCCCGGCCCCAGCCTCAGGACTCCGGCTCCGGCCAATCCCAGAGCGGGGAGGGCCAGCAGCCGGGGCGCAGTCGTCGCGGAGACCAGAACCAGTCCGGCCGCGAGCAGGGCGGAGGCCAGGGCGAGAATGGCGGTCAGAGCGGCCCCGAGACGGGGCTGAAGAAGGGGCGCGGCGTGTCCAGCCTGATGCTGGCGACCCCGATGCAGGACCGTCTTGGCGGGATGGCCAGCCCGGGCCGCATCCGCACGACCACGCGGGACGGGGCGCCGCAGCCTCTGCCGGCGAACGGCGTCCGGGCGCAGGATCGTGGCATGGCGAGAGGCGAGGCGGCGCGGACGGCGCCCCTGGCCGCCAGCGCTCAGGAACAGCGTGCGACCCGCGACTATTTCAACGCGCGGAACGGGGGCGGCCGATGATGCTGTTTCGTCGCCGTCCGCGCGTCGCCGCCGCCCCTGCCGCCGTTTCCGGTCTGGCCGATCCGTTGACGTTCGAGGCCCTGTTCGATCCGACCTTCCTGGCGGCGCTGCGACCCTTTTCGCTGCGGATTTCACGCGCCCAAAAGGGCGGCCGCCTGGCCGAGCAAAGGACGAACGCGCGCGGCCAGGGCGCGGAGTTCGCCGATTTCAAACCCTATGTGGCGGGCGACGACCTGCGCGCCATCGACTGGAACGTCTATCGCCGTCTCGGCCGCCTGTTCGTGCGGGTGTTCGAGGAGAGCCAGGACATGCCGGTCTATTTCCTGGTCGACCGGTCGCGCAGCCTGTTCGTCGAACGGCCGCCCCGCATCCATGCCGCGCAGGAAGCGACCCTGGCCCTGGCGGCCGTGGCCTTGGACCAGCACGACTCCGTGGGTCTGTTTCCGTTTTCCGACACCCTTGAAATCGAGTTCCGCGCGGTCTCGGGCAAGGGCAATCTGGCGCGTGTGGCGCACAGCCTGGCGGGATATTCGGCGCTGCAGGGCACCGGGCTGGCGGCGGCTCTGGCTCACCTGGCCGGCCTTCGCCTGCGCCAGGGTCTGGTGATCGTGGTGTCGGACTTCTTCGACGAGGCCGGCATAGAAGCCGTGGTGCGAGGGCTGGAGCAACTGCCGCATCGGCTTCTGCTGGTGCAGATCGTCAAGGCCTACGACGCGGACCCCGAACGCCATCCCGATCTCAGCGGGGACATCCTGCTGGAAGACGGTGAACACGCCCAACCGACTTCGGTCACGATCACGCCCGACCTCATGGCGCGCTACAAGGCCGCCTACCGCCGCTTCACCGACGCCCTGGCGGAGTTCGCACGGACCCGCGGCGCGGGCCTCGTGCAGATCGACGCCGACAAGCCGGTGCGTGACCAATTGTCGGCGCTGTTCGGCGATGGCGCGGTCAAGCTGTGAGTTTCCTGTCGCTTCCGCTCTGGGCCGTCATCGCCGGCGCCGTTTGCCTCGCCGCCCTCCTGTTCGGGCTTCAGGTTCTGAAGGCGCGTCAGAAGCATGTGCGGATCGCCGCCGCGGGGCTCTGGGCGCAGGCCGCCAGGGTCACGCCCTTGCGCGTCTTCCGCCAGCGGTTCCAGCGCTGGTTGGCCTATCTGCTGATCCTGGCGATCGGCCTGCTGCTCTGGGCGGCCGGCGCGCGACCTGAGATCACGCCGGGCCGGGACGCCGTCGATCACATCTTCTATCTGGACGCCTCCGCCGGCCTGACGGGACGCGACGACCTGGCCCAGGCGCGCCGCGCCTTGATGGCCGATGTCCGAAACACCGATCCCGCCCGTCGCACCGTCTATCTGGACGGCCCCGTCGCCGCGCCTCTCCTGCAGCCGGGTGAAAACCCGGCCTTGCTGAGCCGGCGCCTGGACGGGGTTCGCGCCCGCCTTGCGCCCTCGAGCTTCGCCCACGCCGTCGCCAATCAAGAGCTGGCGGGCGTGTCGGCGTCGGGGCGGCCTACGGTCGTCCACTATTACGGCGCATGGTCGGGCGCCCGGGACGTCGCGTCCCCGGCCGGTCAGCGTCTTGTCTATGGGTACCTGGCCAAGCCGACGCTCGACAATAGCGGCGTGGTCGCCCTGGGCGCCTCGCCTGCGGCCTCGGGCGACGCCGGGCGTGCGGATATTCTCGTAGAGGCGATCGGCGCCGACGGCCGGCCCGTGCCGACCGACGCTCTGCGCTTCAGCCGAGACGGACGCGATGTCGTGGTTGATATCCTGGCCCGTCCCGACGGGAAACTGATCGTGCGGGACGCAGTCGCGGACGGCGGCTTGTTCGCCGTGCGGCTGGCGCGATCCGACGCCTTTCCCGCCGATGATCAGGCCAGCCTGCGACTGCCGGACCGGCGTCCTGTGCGCGTGGCCCTGTCGTCCGGCGCGCCGGCCGCCGTCGCCCGCGCCGTTCGGTTCAACCCCGCCTTCGCCGTCACCGCGCCGAAGGACGCCCAGGTCGTGGTTCGGCGGGCCGGCGAGCGGTTTGGCGAGGACCGGCCGGCCCTGGTCGTGACCCAGGCCGGCGAGCAGAGCGCCTTCGTGTTCACCTATGGCGCCGACGAGGCCGAGCCGGACCTGTCCGCAGCCCTGGCGTCCCTCGGGATATCGGCGGTGGAGACCCAGACCCTGGCCCGCACCACCCGGCGCGAGGTGTCTGCGGAAACCCGTCCGGGCCAGCAGCGCGGCGTGGCCGTCTGGTCGGCCCTGTTCGACGAGAGAGGCGGGTTCCCGGCGGCTTCGGAATTCCCCGTCTTTGTGTCGCGCACCCTGTCCTGGTTGGCGGATACGCCGCCCTGGATTCCGCATGCCCAGGCCGGGACCGATCTGACCGACCAGTCGGACCTCTATGGTCTGGCGGCCGACCGCCGGATCGCCGACCGCGCATTGAACGGCGACCTGTTCCTGGATCAGGCGGGCGAGGCCCGGATCGGCGACCTGCGTGTGGCCGTCTCCCTGACCGACCGCACCCTGACCCTGGACGCCGCCCGGGCCGTGCCGGCCGACGTCATCGTGACCCCGGTGCAAGGCCCGAGCGTCGATCTTCTTTTCATCCTGCTCGTCGTGATCGCCGGCCTGCTGTTGCTGCTCGAATGGCGGCTGCAGCAGCGCGGGGCGATGGCTTGAGGACCGCGTCGTGCACCTGACCTTTCTTCATCCCGAAGCCGGCTGGCTCCTGCTCCTGATCCCCGGCTTCCTGTGGTGGGCGCGCAAGGCCGCCAGGGTGCGGGTCGCGCTTCGCACCGCCGTCTTCCTGGCGCTCGTGGCGGCCCTGGCGCAACCCAGTCTGGTCATGCGTCGGGGCGACCCGACGTCGGTGATCATCGTGGATCAGGGCGATGCTCTGTCGCCTGTCTCGCGCGCCCAGGCCGCCTCGGCCGCAAAGGCGGTCCTGACGCGTGCGGAGCGGAACGGTCCCGTGGTGGTCATCCAGCGCGGCGGCGTCCCCCTGGCTCTGAAGGCGACGCGGCGAATCACCCTGCCGGACGCCGGTCAGGCCGCCGCCATGCCTCACGCCCTCGATCTGGCGCTGGCCGCCTTTCCATTGGGGGCGGAGGGGCGAGTCACCGTGATCGGAGACGGCCTGGGCGCTGACCGGGCCTGGGGCCGGGCGGTCGACGCCTTGGTGGCGCGCGGCGTCGTCATCGACGCCGTCCCGATCCGCGCCGGACGGAACGAGGCCTTCGTCGCCGACGTCTCGCTACCGACGGCCCGCGCCGGCGAGCATGTCTCGGCGCGAATAGGACTGGACGGGGTGGGACAGGATCTGTCGCTGGCGGTGTTCAGCGGTGATCGGCGCATCGGCGGCGCGGGTCCCCTCGATCTGGACGGCCCGGCCGCCGTGGCGGTCGAGATCCCTGTCGATCGTCCTGGCTATATGCCCATCCGTGTCGAACTGGCGCGAGGCGGCTCCGTCGTCAGCCGGTTCGACACGGCGGCGGCCGTGCAGGATCCGCTGGCCGTCCTCTATGTGCACGGGCGTCAGACCGGAGGTGCGGGTGTGCTTCAGCGGCTGGCGGGTCAAGGCCTGCGCATCGACGGCCGGGCGCCGGCGGACCTGGCCGGCGTCGATCTGTCGGCCTATCGCGCCGTCCTGCTGGACGACGTGCCGGCCTCGGCGCTGGCGGCCCCGACGCAGCGGCGATTGATGGAGGCGGTTCGTTCGAACGGATTGGGTCTGATGGTGTCCGGCGGAGAGAGCGCCTTTGCGGCCGGCGGCTACGCCGGATCGCCGCTCGCCGCCGCTCTGCCGGTGACCCTTCGTCAGGAAGAGCAGACCGAGGATCCCAGCGTGGCGCTCGCCATCGTCATCGACACCTCGGGCTCGATGCTGGGCGCGCCGCTTGATCTGGGCAAGCAGGTCGCGCGCCTGGCCGTGCGCAAGCTGACGCCGGCCGACAGCGTGGGCGTGGTCGAGTTCTACGGCGGGCGGCAATGGGTCACGCCGATGCAGCCGGCGCGGGACATTCCGGAGGTCGAGCGCGCCATCGGTCGCGTTCAGGCCCAGGGCGGTAGCGAACATCTCTTCGGCGCCCTGCAGGAGGCCTATTACGGGCTGCAGAACACCCAGGCCCGCTATCGCCATATCCTGGTGATCTCGGACGCCGGGGTGGAGGCGGATCGCTATCCTCAGCTGATCCGCCATATCGCCGACGACCAGGTGACGGTTTCCACGGTTCTGGTCGGCGGCAGCACCGAAGGCGAGGCCCGTATGGCGCAGTGGGCCCGGCTCGGTCGGGGGCGCTTCTATGTCGTCGGCGACGAGTTCAGCCTGGTGGAGATCAATCTCAAACAGCCCCAGCAGAAGCCCCAGCCCGGGATCAAGCGCGGCGGCTTCGCCCTGGCCCCGTCGGCGTCGTCCTTCGGATGGGGCGATCTGGCGGCGGCGCCGCCCCGACGGCTGGACGGTTATGCCCAGGCGGGCGTCAAGCCGCTCGCCGAGACCCTGATCCGCACCGCGACGGGCGAGCCGGTTCTGGCCTCCTGGCAATGGGGCGCCGGTCGGGTGACGGCGCTGATGACAGAGCCGGTCGGCGAGGGAACAGCCAACTGGCGCAACTGGGCCGGTTACGGGGATTGGATGCAGCGGCTGGTCGCCCGCACGGCCGATCCGCGCCCCGAGTGGGACGTGCGCCTCGGCCGCGTCGGCGGCCGGGTCAAGGTGGTGGCCCAGCGCATTCGCGGGGCCGCCGGCGGTCCGCCGCAAATCCGGGTGCTGAACGCCGCCGGCCAGGCCGGGCCCGCCCTGACGGCGGTCGAACGGGCGCCGGGTCTGTTCACGGCCGAAGGCGCGGCGTCGATGGACGCGCCGGTGCGGGTCGAGGTTCGCGACGGTCGCGGCGTGACCCGCGCGGCCCTGCCGGCGCTCGGGGGCGGACAAGCGGACCGTCCGGCCTCTCAGGCCGACGGACTCCCGCTGGATCAACTGGCCCGCCTGACGGGCGGGGTGGTGATCGAGACTCCCTCCCGCGCCGGCGCCGCCCCCCTTCCGCAGGGACGATCTCCGGCGACGGCTCTGGACCTGTGGGGCTGGCTCTGCTGGCTGGCCCTGGTCCTTTACGTCGCCGACATCGTCTATCGTCGCTGGCCGCCCCGGCGGCTCGCCGTTTGAGATCGAGATCATGACTTTGCGATCACGCTCCCTGTTTCTGGCGCTCGGCCTCAGCCTCGGCGTGTCGGTCGCTCCGTCCGTGACGGCGCAGGCGGCGTCGCCTGCCGGCGAGGTCTCGAACACGCCGACACGGACCGACGCCAGCGCACGCGCCTTGATCGACGCCGTCCTGTCCGGCGCGCGTCTCGACTTTGCTGCGGCGGATCGGCTGTACGCCCAGGCCGTGCTCGCCGACGACCTGAGCGGCGTCTATGGCCGGCTGGATCAACTGTCGGCCGGGGCCGATCCCGATCGCGCCTGTCGAGTCGCCGTTCTGAAAGCCGTGCTGGAATGGCGCGACGGCGATGTCGATGCGGCGACCGACACGGTTTCCGCCGCCCTCGACCGCTGCCGAACGACGGACGCCATGCTGCTGCGCGGGCGGCTGCTCGACATCCAGAATCAGGCCGGGGCGGCGTCCGTCTGGTACGAACGCGCGCGGGCGCAGTCGGACGATGCGCAAGAGCGCGCCCTGCTGGACCGTCGCCTGGCGATCATCGGCGTGACGGGTCGAAGGCCCGACGCCCTGTCTCAACTGGCCGGCTCGGGTGATGCGGCCGTGGCGAACCGGGCGGCGGCCGTGCTCGGTCTCCTGGGGAGGCCGGGTGACGCCGCCGCCCTGTATCGTCCTCGAAACGACGCCGCCGTGCGCTACAGCGACGCCGTGCGGCTGGCGGACTGGGCTATCGGCCAGGGTTCGCCGGACGCGGCTGCATCCTCCGCCTGGCGCGCGGTCGAGGCCGCCGCGACGACGGAAGATCGGCTCTACGCCCTCGCCCTGGTCGTGGAGTCCTATCGGACAGCCGATCAGCTGGCGGGCGCGGAGGCTTTCCTGGCGCATAAGCCGCGCGGGCCGGAGGTGGATCAGGCGCGGCTGGACGTCCTGCTGGAGTTGCGGCGTTACGACGACGCCGTGGCCATGGTTCAACAGGCCGGGGACGCCGCGCTGCGCGAGCGACTGCTGGGCGTGCTTCGCGCCGCCGGTCGAACGACGGAAGTCGAGGCCGAATATCGGCGCCTGATCCGCGCCCAGCCGGCCGATCCGCGCTGGGCCGATGGTCTGGCGGCCCTCTATCTCGAGCAGGGAAGGTCGGATGAGGCGGTGGCGGTCTATCGCAGCCTGGCCGTCGCCAACCGCGCCAGGCCGGACGTGCAGATCGAGACGGCGCGCAAGATGATCGCCATGGGGATGGGCGACCAGGCCTCCCGGATATTGGGCGATGCAGCCTCGACGCCCGCCGTCGCTGTCGCGATTCGGCGTTTCGAGGTCGAAACCGCCATCGACCAGGGCCGGGAGGCGGACGCAGAGGCGGGCCTGCGCGCTCTTTCGGCG
Organism: Brevundimonas sp. TSRC1-1; assembly: GCF_049898245.1. Lineage (NCBI taxonomy): Bacteria > Pseudomonadati > Pseudomonadota > Alphaproteobacteria > Caulobacterales > Caulobacteraceae > Brevundimonas > Brevundimonas sp. TSRC1-1. The sequence continues at coordinate 10,807 of NZ_JAFCXI010000002.1, read as the reverse complement.
GCGGCGCAGGGCGACACGGCGACCCTGGTCACCGTCGCCGAAAACTACGAACGTCTGGGCCGGCAGGATCTGGCCCTCGAAACCCTGCTGGGCGTCCAGGCGCGCGGCGGGGTCCTGGACGACGACCAGCAGGCCCATATCGCAGATCTCGCCTTCGCTGCGGGTCAGCCGGCGGAGGCGTTGACCCGCTGGCGCGCCCTTTGGGCGGGAACTCGGCTTCCGGCGCGCAAGGCCTTCCTGCAACGGCAGATCATTCGCGCTGCGCAACAGACGGGTCAGCTGGAGTCTATCGCCGCTGAACTGAAGGCGCGGATCGCTTCGGGCGCGGCCGATCAGGGCGAAGTCAGTCTTCTGGTCGAAATCCGTATCGCGCAGCAGGACGGCGCCGGCGCTGAACGCGCGGTGCGCCGCTATGCCGAGCGTTCACGTTCGGGCGAGGTGCGAACCTTGGAGCAACTGGCGGCCGTCCAGGCCCGGCTCAGGAACTACGCCGGTCTTAACGCGAGCCTGGCCCGGTTGGCCCAGGTCGACCCGGCCAACGCCGACGCCTATCTGCGCCGCCTGATCATCAATGTGCTTCGCTTCCCCGATCCGGCCGAAAGCGATGCGGATCGCAATCGCCGGGTCGACGCCCTGATGGCGCAGATGCGGGCGGCCGGAAAACTCGACGATGTCGAGGCCGCGCGTTTCGCGGCCTCCATCTATGCGTCCGGTTATCGAAACGCCGAAGCGCTTGTCCAACATCGCCGCGCTCTGGCCTTGGCCCCGACGGATGTCGATGCCTTGCTGGAATATGCCGGCGGGCTGAAAGCGGAAGGACGGGTCGCGGAGGCCGCCAGTCTGTTGCAGTTCAAGGCCGAGACGGCGCCGAGCGGCGCGGCCTTTGTCGCCGCCTTGAACGGGCTTCTGGACGTGCTGGCCGCCGGAGACGCCAACAGCGTGGGGGTTCCGGCCGATCTGTCCCAGGCGAGGCTGGGCTGGGCGAGGCGCGCCGCCCTGGAGCGTATTCTGCAGGACGGGGATGATGTGCGGCTGTCGTCCCTGGTCGGCGACATCGGCCAGGATCGCGGGGATCCGGAGCTGCAGCTGCGCGCGCTCCAGGCGTCGCTCGCGGTGGCGGGCGACCAGAAGCCGGCGGTTCTGCGCCAACTGATCAGCCTGACCTCCGCCAGCGAAACCGGCGCGGGCGATCCCGTCCGAAAGGCGATCTACGGCCGCCGGCTGGTGGCGATGCGCAAACCCTATCCGCCGGAAGTCTATGCGGATATCGCCCAGACCTTGCTGAAGGCGGGCGATGTCGCCGGCGCCGAGCGGGCCTTCGCGCTGATGGGCGACATCGGGGGACTGGTGAACGTCGACGCCTTGCGGGGCCAGGCCTACGCCGAGGCCGGGATGACGCGAGAGGCCTTGGCCCGTTACCGCGTGGCCCTGCTGCAGGATCAGGACGATCTCGATCTGATCGCGCACACGGCGGTTCTGATGGAACAGTCGGGGCAGGCGTCCGAGGCCGGCGCCCTCTATTGGAAGGGCCTCAACAGCCTTGTGCAGCGCCAGCCCACGCAACAGGCCAGCGACGCCCTGAAGGCGCTCGATGCGGCGCAGTACGCCCCCACCCTGATCGAGGGCGCCTTGTTGACCTGGCCCGAAGGCGAGACCCAGGCGCGGATCGCGCTCTGGCGTCAAACGGCGCTGTCCGCGGCGCAGCGGTCGCAGACCGTCGGGGCCGCCCCGGCGACCAGGCTGGCGGACTTTCCGCGCCTGGCCCTTGTGGTCGCCATCAATCAGCGGCTTGCGACCTTCCTGAACGACGATGAGCTGGAAACGACGCAAGACGCCCTTCTGGCGCCTTTCCGCGACGACCCCGAGGCCCGACGCGCTTTGGCCGACGTGCATGCGCCTGCCGCCGGCCTGACGACGGCGGCGGGCCAGGATTGGCCGATCGTGGATCTGGGCCGTCAAGCCGCGACAAACGCCGACTTCGATCTCGCGCTCGCCCTGGCCTTCGAGACCGGCGACCGCGCGCGTATTCGCGCCCTGGCCGACCAGGCCATTGCGGCGGATGCTCCGTGGCGGGCCGGACGCGAAAAGGGCGTGACCCAGAATCAACCGCCCATGCTGGTGTCCTTGTTGCTCAAGGCGGCGGACCTGGGGCGTCCCGAGGTCGTTCGTGAGGACATACTCGCGCCTCTGGCCGACACCTCGTTCGACGCCCTGGCGCTGTATGACGTCTATCGCGTCGATCCTGCACGGTTTGCGAAGCTGGAGGCCGCCGCCGGTCGTCGTCTGTTGTCCGATGACGTCCTGATCCCGCTGCTCGTCTCGCGCGGCAATGACCCGCTCCCGGTGGCGGGGGCGGCGGGGCGGGCGCGAGGCGGACCGACGCCGCTGCAGCTGCTGACCCAAAGGTTCGATCCCGATCGACTCGTGGACCTGTACGAAGCTCTGGTCGAGCGGATGGAGCGGACCGGATCGGCCTCGGGCCTGCAGGAGGCCATCGCCGCTCATCTGCTGGATTCACCTCTGAGCGACGCGCAACGTGATCGTCTCCAGGCCGTGCTGATCCGTGACATCGGGGCTGAACGTTCGCAGTCGGACAACAGCGGCGGCGTCTTCGCATCCCTGCTGTTACGGTTCGACGCACCTGCGGCGAACCGTGAAGTCCTGCTGGCCGCGTCACGGGTCCTGGCCGCTCGGTATGCAGACAGCGCACGAACGCCTGAGGTGCTGACGGCCTGGTTCGCCGACGACCGCGCAGGCGCCTTCGAGGCGCTGACCGCAATGACCGAAGCGATGGCGCAGCCGCCGTTGAGCCTCGGCACGCTGCTGGCTCAGCGCTTTGGGGCTGAGCGCGAGGCCGCGTTCGACGCGTTCCTGGCGACCTCCCGGCCGAACCGGGAGGAGACGGCCCGTTTCCAGAGACGCTTCCTGCGCGGCGAAGCGACCAAGGCGGCGGTCGATCCCAGGATCGTCGCGGCCTACGCCAAGCTTGTCTCCGTCGAACCCGACAACGTCGCCTATGTCGCGGCTCTGTTGCTGATCCAGGCCAGGGCGGGCGATTTTTCCGCCTTCGTCGCGACCGCCGCCCCGTTCGCGACGACCCGGGCTGACGATCAGGTGCTGGGGACCCTGCTCGGTCTGGCCTATCGACTGACGGGCGATCCGGACGCTGCGGCGCGGACGGCCGAAGCCGCGAGCGTGGATCTGGACGACCCCGAGTGGATCCGCCAGCTCACAAGCCGAGCGATGGCGACGCGGGCCGGCGAGGTCGACATGCCGAGCGCGTTCGCACCGATATGGTCCGCCTACCAAAAACGGTTTCCCCAGGCGCCGGCCGTGCTGGCTCTGGCTGTACAGGACCCGGAGTTTACGCCGGCGACGGTCGCGAGGCCCCTGGATCGCCTGGCCGCCGACGACACGCCGGGCGTCGCTCGAGGCGATATTCTCCGGGGGCTATGGCGTGCGACCGTTCCGCAAGGCCGTCAGGACGGGGACGCCAACAACCGTCAAATGCTGATCGACGGCCTCGCGGATCCGGCGGCGGCCGGTTACGGCGCGCCTGTCGTCGCAATCGTCACGCGCGACCCTGCCGTCATCAAGGAGCTTGAAGACGAGCTTTCGAGCCTCTCCGGGGCGATGCAGGGCCGACAGATGCGGCTCTATGACCGGGTCGCCGAGGCGCAGTGGAGCCAGGGGGGCGGACAAGCGCGCCTGGACGCCCTGTCCGCCGATCTTGGCGGTCCGCCCGTCAGGCTGCACGACCTGGCCCTCTTCCTCGCCCTGGAGCAGGGCGCGCCTATAGCGCTCGATGAACAGCGGTTGGCCGGTCTGACGCGGCAGCTTCGTTTCGTCATGTCGCCGTCAGCGGGGATGAGGCTGGCCGCCGCACGCGCCTATGGGAGGGCGGGCGAAAGCGCCACTGCCGGCGCCTTGCTTCAGGCCGCCCTGCTGCAAAGCCTTTATCCGACCCGCCGCGACTATGCCGATCCGGGGGATCCGGCTCCTGACGCCGCCGCGTTTCTGACCGTTTTGGCGGCCTTCCCGGATCAGGGGGCGGCGCGACGGATACGCGGCGATCTGGCGCGCCTGGCCCAACGGCAGGCCGCCAGCCCTGCCGTGATGGCTCCTTTCGCAGCATTGGCCCCCGCCGCCGACTGACCTCGCGGACCAAGGCCCGATCTGCGGCTTCGACGCGGCGCGCGCATCGGCTAGGGTGGGGCAGGGACGCCTTGGGGCGAGGAGGATGGATTGGGCCTGAAGCTAAGAAGCCTGCACCGGTCCATGTTCGCGCAACTGGCGATCATCACCATCCTGTTCGTCGGCTTCGGCGTCTATTTCTTCACCCTGCGTCCTTTGCTGTCGGTCGAGCCGACCGGCGTCGCTGATCCTCTGGAGGTCACCGCAGCCAGCGCATCCGAGGTCTTAAGCCGCTTCGCCTTCGCCGAACGCGAGCAGGCGGGAGCCGGCGGCGACCTGGACGCCGATCCGGTCTTGCGGGACATCAAGGCGCACAATCCCAAGTTCCGCTATTTTGTTCGGGTGCAGGGGCGGGAGTTTCGCTCCGGAGAGGGAACGCCCTTCTTCATCCGCCTGGCGTTCGACCGGCTGCAGAGCCAGAATCTGACGAAGGTCTATTCAGGCCTCTGCCTCACCAACACGAACAGCGATCCCGGCGGCCCAGGTCGCAGTTTCCTGGCCTATTCGGACTGCGGCGGACAGGCGAGCTATTATGAATACGCCGGGATCGAACACGCCACGACCAATGCCGCCGCAGGCTCGGCCCGGCTCTATGGCAAGTTCATATGGAGCTACGGCGGGATATTCCTGTTTACCGTAGGGGCGGCCTTCGTCGTCTTCACCATAATCCTGTTGGCGAACGTGTTGCGGATCCGGCGGGTGGCCGCCATGGCGCGCGATCTCGATCCCGACAATCTGAGCGAGCTGTTTCCGGAAAAGGGTCTGCCGCTGGAAGTGGCGCCGCTCGTGTCGGCGCTGAACCAGATGATCGTGCGCGTCGACGAGGCCCAGAAGCGTCAGCGCTTTTTCCTGTCCGCCGCGGCGCATGAAATGCGCACGCCTCTGACGGTGCTCAGAACGCGGCTGGAAATCATGGACGACGGGCAGTTGAAGGACAAGCTGATCTCCGACGTTCGGCGCCTGACGAATCTCGCCAATCAGCTGCTCAAACTGATGACCATCGGCGAGGCTCCGGAGCCGCTGAAGGAATCGGATCTCGTGACCTTGACCGGCAGGGCGGTGGGCGAGCGGGAGGTCGTCGCGGCTCGTCGCGGTCTCGATCTCGTCTTCGAGCGGGAGGTGACCCGCTATGGGCTCTGGGCCGATCCCAGCCTCGTCGAGACCGCGATCGGCAACGTCATCGACAACGCCCTGTCGTTTTCGGCGCAGGGCCAGCGTGTCGTCGTTCGATTGGACAAGGACGGCTGGGTTCGGGTTTGCGACCAGGGGCCGGGCATACCCAGTGAACAGATCAAGACGCTGTTTGAGCCCTTCACCCGGTTCTCCACCGGACGCAGCGGCTATGGGCTGGGTCTGGCCATCGTCAAGGCGGTGGTTGATCGCCACGAGGGCGCGGTGGTGATCGGCGAGGTCGCCGGCGGTGGGGCGGAGGTGGCGCTGCGTTTCGATCCGAACATTCCGGCCCGGCCCTGAGGCTCGGCCCTGGGGAAGGGTCACGCAACGCATCCGGTCCTGGGCAGACGGCGCCAGCTTCCGATCAGCTTGGTCCGGTACAGAGGTCGATCTGTCCTGGAGCCCTTCATGCACGCGTTGATCCTGATCGCCAGTCTGGCCCTGAGCACGCAGGCCGCCGCCGGGGAGCCGCAGCTGCCGCCCGCGCAGGCCGAAGCGGCGCCCGCCGGGGCGAGAATCGCGGTCCTGACCCGCGACACGCGCGGTCGGCCGACCCTAGACGCCGAGATCAACGGCAAGGGGCCGTTCCGCATGGTGGTCGACACCGCCGCCCAGACCAGTCTCGTCACCCTGCCCCTGGTCGACGAACTGAAACTGCCCGCCATAGGCGAGATGAATATCGGCGGCGTCGCAGGCCAGCAGCAAGCCGGCCTGTATGGTGTTGATCGCTTCAAGACCCCCCTGTTCGACGTCGAGAGCGTCGGGATGCTCGCCCTTCCGAACGCCGGCGTCACCGAGGCGCGCGGCATTATCGGCATGGAGAGGTTCACTGGAGATCGTCTTCTGTTTGATCACGCCGCCAACCGCCTGAGCCTCGAACGCTCCGGTGCGGCGGCCGACGGCTTCGTGGCCGTGGCGGGCCGTCTGGATGACAGCGGCCTCCTGACGGTGCCGGTCGAGATCGACGGGGTGACCTTCACCGCCCTCGTCGATACCGGCGCGGCCGTCTCCGTGGCGTCGGGCGGAGCCCTTCGTGCGCTGGGCTGGGCGGAAACCGATCCGCGGCTCACGCCGGCGGGTGAGATCCGGGGTGCGACGCAGCATGGGACGGTCGTCCTGAAAGGGGTCGTCGGCCGCATCAGATTGGGTCCGGTGAATTTCCGCGATGCGCCCTTGATATTCATCGCGGGCGAGGCGGACGACGCTGGGGCGGAAGGCGGTCCCAGCCTGATCCTCGGCGCCGATCTGCTGAACAACCTCGACGCCTACGCCCTCGACTTCCCACGCAGCGAACTGCAGATTCGTATCCCGCAGCAGCCAAACGGTCCTGATCCCCGCTGAGCCGGCCGCCCGGGAGCTAAATCCGTCTGCGGAGCTTTCAACGTCATCTGCTGCGCACGCATCCGCCTTTGTTCGCGGGCGGGCTGGAATCACCGCCGTCGGGTTCGGAGACTCGGCGTCAGCATGGCCGGAACGAGCAGGACGACCACGCCGATCGGCGACATCGCCAGGCCTCGGTCGCTTGTCCGCCCTAATATTTCCATTATAGTGGAATTATGGAATCAGAGATCGCCATTTTCGCCCTGGCCGCGCTCGCCCAGAACACGCGTCTGGAGACGTTCCGGCTTCTGGTGCGGCATGAGCCGGAGGGACTGGCCGCCGGCGACATCGCCAATCGGCTGGCGATCCCGGCCAACACCATGTCGACCCATCTGGGCGTGCTGTCGCGGGCCGGACTGATCACGGCCGAGCGGCGCAGCCGGTCCATCATCTATCGCGCCGATCTGAGCCGACTGCGCGACCTGACCGTCTTCCTGCTGGAGGACTGCTGCCAGGGTCGCGCCGATCTTTGCGAGCCCAGGCTCGCCGAACTCGCGCCCTGCCGCGACTGAGGACCCCATGGACGTCATCATCTATCACAACCCCGCCTGCGGGACGTCGCGCAACACCCTGGCGCTGATCCGGCACGTGGGAATCGAGCCGCATGTGATCGAATATCTGAAGACGCCGCCTAGCCGCGCCCTGATCCAGGACCTGGCCGCGCGGACGGGCGCGCCGCTGCGCGATCTCCTGCGCGAGAAGGGCACGCCCTTCGCCGAGCTGGGTCTGGGCGACCCGGCCGTCAGCGACGACCAGTTGCTGGACGCCATCGAGGCCCATCCGGTGCTGCTGAACCGTCCCATCGTGGTGACGCCGCGCGGCGTGCGCCTGTGCCGGCCGTCCGAGGCGGTGCTGGATCTGTTGCCCGAGGACGGGCTCAAACCGTTCGTCAAGGAAGACGGCGAAGTGGTGATCGACGCCGAGGGGCGGAGGGTTCGCTGATGGTCGATACGCCCGTCGCCCCAGCCTCTGCGGCCGCGCCCCGGCGGCTGTCCTTCCTCGACCGTTGGCTGACTCTGTGGATCTTCGTCGCCATGGGGCTGGGTGTGGCGCTGGGCGCCTTCGTTCCCGGCCTGCCGGCCTGGCTGGACGGGCTGTCGGTCGGCACGACCAATATCCCCATCGCCATTGGCCTGATCCTGATGATGTATCCGCCCCTGGCCAAGGTGCGCTACGAGGCCCTGCCGCAGGTGTTTGCGGACAGGCGGGTGCTGCTGCTGTCCCTGTTCCAGAACTGGGTGCTGGGGCCGGTGCTGATGTTCGCCCTGGCGGTGATCTTCCTGAGGGATCAGCCGGAATATATGACCGGGGTCATCCTGATCGGCCTGGCCCGCTGCATCGCCATGGTCCTGGTCTGGAACCAGCTGGCGCGCGGCGACAACCAGTATGTGGCCGGCCTGGTCGCCTTCAACTCCATCTTCCAGATCCTGTTCTTCAGCCTGTACGCCTGGTTCTTCCTGTCGGTCCTGCCGCCGCTGTTCGGGCTCGAGGGCAGCGTGATCGCGATCCGTTTCTGGACCATAGCCGGGGCGGTGCTGATCTATCTGGGCGTGCCGTTCCTGGCGGGTTTCCTGACCCGCCTGGTCCTGATCCGGCGCAAGGGCGAAACCTGGTACGAGACCCGGTTCCTGCCGCGCATCGGACCGATGACCCTGGTCGCCCTGCTGTTCACCATCGTCGCCATGTTCAGCCTGAAGGGCGGCGAGGTGGTGGCCCTGCCGCTGGATGCGCTGAAGATCGCCGTGCCGCTGACCATCTATTTCCTGGTGATGTTCGTCGTCAGCTTCCTGATGGGCAAGCTGATCGAGGCGGATTATCCGCGCACCACGGCCCTGGCCTTCACCGCCGCCTCGAACAATTTCGAACTGGCCATCGCCGTGGCCATCGCCGCCTTCGGCCTGACGTCGCCTGTCGCCTTCGCCGCCGTGATCGGCCCCCTGGTCGAGGTGCCGGTGCTGATCCTGCTGGTGTCGGTCGCCCTGTGGATGGGGCGGCGCTGGTTCGCCGACACGGCCCGCCGGCGGACGCCTGATGGTCGCCCTGCGTGTGGTTGACGCCAGCGATCGCGGCCTGATCGCAGCCCTGGCTGAGGCCGGCCTGCCCGAGCCTGGCGCCGGCCGCTATTTCGGCGCGACCCAATACGGCGCCCTGGTCGGCTACGCAGGGCTGGAAGGCAAGGGGCGGCATCTGCTGTTGCGGTCGCTGGTCGTTCTTCCCGATCATCGGGCGCGGGGCGCAGGCGCGCGCCTCCTGACCGCCGCAGAAGACGTGGCCAGGGATCTGGGGGCGGAGACCCTGCACCTGCTGACGACCACGGCGGAGGCCTTCTTCGCTCGACGAGGATTTGCGCGCGGCGCGCGTGAGGCGGCCCCCGAGGCCATCCTTCGGACGCGCGAGTTCGCGGCGCTCTGCCCGGCGTCCGCCGCCTATATGACCAAGGCCATTTCATGAGTTTCGACCGTCTGCGGCCCCTGCCGGACCCCGATCATCTGCCCGCCCTGGACCTGGCCTATCTGGCGCGCGATCCGGCGGCGGGGCTGGGGCCGAACGACCCGCCGCCCCGGATCCTGCTGCTCTACGGGTCGCTCCGGGACCGGTCCTATTCGCGCCTGTGCGTCGAGGAGGCGGCGCGGCTGTTGCAATGGATGGGGTGCGAAACCCGGATCTTCGATCCGCGCGATCTGCCGCTGACGGACCAGCATGTCGCGGACGACCATCCGGCGGTTCATGAACTGCGCGAACACGCCCTTTGGAGCGAGGGCATGGTCTGGTGCAGCCCGGAACGGCACGGTCAGGTCTCGGGGATCATGAAGCTGCAGATCGACCATCTGCCGCTCAGCCTGGGCGGGATGCGGCCGACCCAGGGCCGCACCCTGGCGGTGATGCAGGTCTCGGGCGGGTCGCAGAGCTTCAACGCCGTCAACACCCTGCGCCTGCTGGGGCGATGGATGCGGATGTTCACCATCCCCAACCAGTCCAGCGTGGCCATGGCCTTCAACGAGTTCGACGACGACGGCCGGATGAAGCCCTCCAGCTATTACGACCGGATCGTCGATGTGATGGAGGAACTGGTGCGCTTCACGATCCTGCTGCGCCCCCACGCGGCCCAGCTGGTCGACCGCTATTCCGAGCGCAAGGCTGCGGGCGTCCCTCTGGACCCACAGACCGATCTTTCCGCCATCGCCATTAAGCCACAGTGATTCCGCCCAGGGTCCGCACGGAGGGTGTCGCACGGACGCGCCGTTCAGGCGCACGGCCTTGATCCGGGCGGACAGGGCCGACCTCGGTCGGCGGGGCATGCAGGGACTATCGTCGCGAGAAGGCCAGAGCCGTCGCCGAGGCTGAATGCGCCAGAAGGCCGATCTGCTAGGCGGCGGCTGCGAGCGCCGTCCTCATCGCGACGACCAGAACGTCAAGGTCGAAGGGCTTCGGCAGGAAACCGGCGGCACCGCCCGCATAGGCGGTCTCGGGCTCGAGGTGGCCGGAGGACACGAGCACGGGAATCCTCGGCTGACCAAGTTGTGCGTAGGCCAGAAGCCCGAGGCCGTCGATCGACCCGGGCATGCGTACGTCCGTGAAGATCAGGTCGATACAAGCGCCCGACTTCAGAATCGCGACCGCCTCGTCGGCGTTGAAGGCCTCGATGACGACGAAACCCACATCACGAAGGTGGTCTGAGACCAGCATTCGGATCAGAAACTCGTCTTCAACGACGAGAACATGCGGCGCGTCGGCCGCAGCCTCAGGGGGCGCAGGCATGGAGTTCGACAGCATTGAGGCCCCGCTTCGGATCAAGAACGATCTGAAAGGAGTCCGGTTCCAGCGCCGCGCAGGCGGGCGCCCCTGCGGCAAGCGCGGCTGTTCGCCGATCGGGAGTTGGCGAGAATCTTCGCGGGAATGTCAGAATCCTGTTGCAGACGAAATGGCCCCTACGTATAGAGCCGCCTCGCTCGGAAACGGGCCGGCCCTGAGGGCTTCGGAGCTTTGGTTTCGGGGGTTTTGAGGGGAAGAAAGAGTTGAGAAACTTCTTGCTTTCCTGGGTTGGTTTCAATAGGTTCCG